>CAWADQ010000061.1:0-50381 GCA_963780835.1 uncultured Actinomycetota bacterium
GGTCCTGACCTCGGCATTTTGATCGTTCTGCGCTCGCGCTTCTCGATATATTACCTTCGCCCATCCCGATCGCAAGGTCGCCAGCGCCCGTCGACCGAGGTCGTCTGCGCTTCGCCGATCTTGCGTAGGCGAGAGGAAATGGTCATGAGTACGCATGAGATTCTTCGTGAGGAGGCGGCACCGCAGCCTCGCCCTCCGGCCGTGGCCGCGATAGCCGATCCCGCACCGCTCGGCCTGGCCGCCTTCGCCCTGACGACCTTCGTGTTGTCCTCGGTGAACGCCGGTCTCCTGCCGGTCAGCGTCGAGGGGGTGGTGTTCGGCCTCGCCCTGTTCTACGGCGGCATCGTCCAGGTCTTCGCCGGGCTGTGGGAGTTCGCGAAGGGGAACACCTTCGGATCCGCGGCGTTCTGTTCGTACGGGGGGTTCTGGCTGTCGTTCTGGTACCTCGCCGGTCACACCGACCTGTCAGCAGCGGGCGCGGACGCCAAGAAGGGCGCGGGGGTCTTCCTGCTCGGGTGGACCATTTTCACGGTCTACATGACGGTCGCCGCGTGGCGCACCACGTCGGCGCTGTTCACCGTCTTCGTCTTGCTGTCGCTGACATTCCTGAGCCTGACCCTGGCGGATCTCGCCGGGATCGCCGCCCTGGGCAAGGTCGGCGGCTGGCTCGGCCTGCTGACCGCGTTCGGCGCCTGGTACTGCGCGGCCGCGGGAGTGCTCAAGGCGACGTGGGGGCGCACCGTCCTGGAGGTCGGCCCGCGAAGCTGAGGGGAGCCCGGGCCGTCAGGCGGCGGGGTCATCCCGCGCCGGGCGGTCCGTCGCGTCCCCACTGCGTCGAGCGACAGTCCCAACGTGAGAGCCAGGGGCCGCGACCGTGAAGAAGGTCGGGGTCGGGATGCGTCCTGTCTCGATCTTGCGGAGGGTTTCGGCGGAGATCCTGGCCGCACTCGCGACGTCGGCGATGCTGCGATCGCCCGCGCCTGCCTCAGCAGGCGCCCGAGCCGCACGCCGCGCTCGCGGTCCGACGGGGTCAGGGGGACGCGCACCATGTGCGTCATAGGTGGTGGACGGTGCGCGAGCGCTCGGCTCCGCGCCGCGCGGGCACAGCGCGACGAACCGGACCGGGGGTGCGGCTGGTCCTGGAGTACGACCCGGAAGGGTTTGTCGAGAAGGTCGGGGACTGGCTCAACATCGTCTCTCGGCAGGCGCAGAACGACCTCGAGAAGTTCAAGGAGTTCATCGAGAGCAGCGAGTCGGAAACCGGTGCGTGGCGTGGGACAGTGAGCCGGAAAGCCGGAAGTGGATGTTCACTTCCTCAGTCGGCGATCACTTCCCCCGCCGAGCTGCGAGCTGCACCAATCCGCTAACGGCCGGTGTCTGCCCATGGCGTTCCGAACCGGGAGCCGCTATGATCGCCGATCCCGAGGCTTGGGGGCGCCGGGCACGCTGGCGGTGGTGAGTCGAACGCTGACCGACGTCCGGCGTCTGCATTCCGGAGGGGCCAGCTCCGGTGTCACGGCTGAACCGCGCGAGGCCGGCCGCTGTATCGGTTAGGGCCTGATTGCGCGTCGGCGTCGGTCGTGACCCGGCGACGTTTGCGCGATCGGCTGGTGGCGATGGTGGTGACTCGGCAGTACCTCATCGGTGAGTTGTCGCTGCTGCTGTCGAATGTGGCGGCGGTCGCGACCACCGATGGCACGGTCGAGGAGGCCCTGCGGTTGCGCAGGCGGGCCGAGACGTCGGCGCCGGAGGACCTCACGGCCGTCGCGGCGTCTGCTCTGTGCCTGACGGATGTCCTCTGTGTCATGTCGCTGTCGCGCGGGGACACGACAGCGTTCACTGCCCAGGTCGAAGTCTCACGTCAGGCTCTACGAGTTCGGCGTGTGCTCGGGTCTATTCGACGACCTCTGAGCCCGCCTTACAGGGATCCATCCGTCTGATTGGGAGGAAGCGATGACAGCAGCAGCGCAGGGGGCGCAGGTCTCCGAAGCACAGATCGCGGTGCACTGGCGCGAGGAGGAATACTACCGTCCGCCGGCGAAGTTCGTCGCCCAGGCGAACGGCTCCGACCCCGCCCTGTTCGAACGCTTCAGTGAGGCGCACTTCCCGGAGTGCTTCAAGGAATACGCCGACCTGCTCACGTGGGATTCCTATTGGCACACCACGCTCGACACCAGCAACCCGCCGTTCTGGAAGTGGTTTGTCGGCGGCCGGCTCAACGCCTGCTACAACTGCGTCGACCGGCACTTGGCCACCAGCCCGAACAGGGCAGCGTTCATCTGGGTGCCCGAGCCGGAGGCGGAGGCCACCAAGGCGATCACATACCAGGAGCTGTATCGCCAGGTGAACGAGTTCGCGGCGCTGCTGCGCGGTGTCTGCGACACCCAGACCGGGGACCGCATCACCTTCCACCTGCCAATGGTCCCCGAGCTACCGGTCTCGATGCTGGCCTGCGCCCGGTTGGGCGTCATCCATTCGCAGGTCTTCGGCGGGTTCAGCGGTGCAGCCTGCGGCGACCGCATCGCTGACTCGCAGAGCCGCGTTCTGGTCACGATGGACGGCTATTACCGCAACGGGGAGCTCATCGACCATAAGTCGAAGGCCGATGAGGCGGTGGAGGCCGCCCGGCGGCTCGGGCACGAGATCGAGAAGGTGCTCGTGTGGCGCCGGCATCCCGGCGAGTACGCCTCGGCGAGCCCGATGGTCCCCGGCCGCGACTTCTTCGTCGACGACCTGCTCGCCGACTACCGCGGCCGGATCGTGGAACCGGTGTCCATGCCGGCCGAGGCGCCGTTGTTCCTCATGTATACGAGCGGCACCACCGGGCGGCCCAAGGGCTGCCAGCACAGCACCGGCGGGTATCTCGCCTACGTCGCCGGAACCTCGAAGTACTACCAGGACATCCACCCGGACGACACCTACTGGTGCGCGGCCGACATCGGATGGATCACCGGGCACTCGTACATCGTGTACGGCCCCCTCGCCCTGGGCACGACGAGCGTGATGTACGAGGGCGTGCCCGCCTATCCCGACGCCGGACGGCTCTGGCGGATCGCGGAACGGCTCGGCGTGAACATCTTCCACACCGCGCCGACGACGATCCGCATGCTGCGCAAGCTCGGCCCGCACGAGCCGGCTGCCTACGACATCCACTTCAAGCACATGACCACGGTGGGCGAGCCGATCGAGCCCGAGGTGTGGCGGTGGTACTACGAAGCCGTCGGCAAGCGGGAGGCCGCGATCGTCGACACCTGGTGGCAAACCGAGAACGGCGGCTTCCTCTGCAGCACCCTGCCCGCGCTGCAACCCATGAAGCCGGGCAGCTGCGGACCGGGCGTGCTCGGCATCTACCCCGTGATCCTGGACGAGGACGGCGTCGCGGTGGAGGCCGGCAGCGGCAAGGCCGGCAATATCTGCATCCGCAACCCGTGGCCGGGCATCTTCCAGACGATCTGGGGCCAACCCGAGCGGTTCGTCGACATCTACTACGCGAAGTACTGCCGGAACCGGGCGAGCACGGACTGGCGCGACTGGCCGTACTTCGCCGGCGACGGCGCCGTGCAGGCCGCGGACGGCTACTTCCGGATCCTCGGCCGCGTCGACGACGTGATCAACGTGGCGGGCCACCGGCTGGGCACGAAGGAAATCGAATCGGCCTGCCTCACCGTCGAGGAGGTGGCCGAGGCGGCCGCGGTGCCGGTGATGGACGAGCTGCGGGGGCGGGCCGTCGAGATGTACGTCGCGCTCAAACCCAACCTATCCCCGAGCAAGGAGATCGAGGAGAAGGTCAGCCACGCCATCGACCGGGAGATCGGCAAGATCGCACGTCCGAAGAACGTGTGGATCGTTTCGGACATGCCGAAAACCCGCTCCGGCAAGATCATGCGGCGGGTCATCGCGAGCATCTCCAACTTCGCCGATGTCGGGGACGTGACGACCCTGGCCAACCCCGAGGTCGTCGAGGAGATCCGGCACGAGGTGCAGAGCGCGAAGGTGGAACGCGGCGAGCAGCCACGCGAGCTGACACCGGAGGAGCTGACCGAGATCAGGGCGTTCGGGCAGGCCGAGTAGATCTCGGGACGCCAGCAGCTGCCCAACCGGGGGTAAGGCGGTCTCGTCCTGGAACCGCGCCGCGTCGACGGCCGGGGCCGGCGGGTCCCGGCGCCACGGCACCCCGCGCCCGCTTCATGCCACGGCCCCCCAGGCCAGGCAGACACCAAATCGCGCGGCCGACCCGTCCACGTCCGGACCCACCGGCCAGGAGACGACCTGTGGGTGCCGAGAATGCGGTCACTTCATGCGACCTGCACGTACTCGTGCACGAGACCGCCGAGCCGGTCGCGTCGGAGGGGCTGGATGGTCGCGCCGGAGGGCGGGGGAGTAGGCCCTGCGGGCGGGCGCTGATCAAGTGATCGGTGGGGGCGGTGCGTGTTGTAGTGCTCGATGAACTCGTGCAGGACCTGTTTGAGGCGCCGGGGTCCGGTGATTATGAGGTGATCGAGGCATTCGCGGCGCAGCGTGCCGATGAAGCGTTCGGCGATCGCGTTGGCCCGGGGTGTCCGAACCGGGCAGCGGAGGATGCGGATGTCGGCGCCAGCGAAGACCGCGTCGGGGTGCGGCTCGGGCGCCTCAGGTTCCCGGTCGCGCAGGGCTGTCATCTCCGAGACGGGGTCGTCGATCCCGCCGATCCGCACGTCGCCCGCGTCCAGGCCAACGGGTTGTAGCTGCCGAGGGCAGGAGCGGCGAGCGGCGCCCGATGTCTGCCCAGTGCGGGGGTTGTGCGGGCCGTTCGGCGTCCCGCGCGGGCCGGTTGGCGAGCTGAAGCGCCCGCCTGGAGACGCGGCGCCACCGGATACCGGCGGTTGATAACGCTCTGCGAGCGTGGAGCGCTGCCCGGTTGTGGGGCGAGCGCCCCCGGCCGGATCGACCGACAGGAGCCGAGATGACCGCACCGGAGAACCTGCGCTGCACGATCTGCTCGCGGGACGTGGGTAGCGTCGAGGAGCTGAGGATCTTGCCGACGGCCCCGATGCAGGTGCGGTTTTGCGCTGCTGAGTGCGCCCCGGTGCGGTCCGAGGCAGTTCCCGGGGCGGGTGCTGAGCACCACCGCCTGGAGGGTGTCTACGGGGCGCTGCGCGCGGCGCTCCTCGACCATGGGCTCAGCGCAGAGCAGCGGGCTCCCTACACCGAGGCGGCGGCGAGGGTGGTGACCAGGCAGCTGGAGTTCACCGGCGCTGCCCTCGTGCCCCAGTCCGAGTAGCCGGTCTGTCAAGGGACATGCCGACCTGAGCGCTGGCGGACGTGAATCCTGCACGGTGGCGGACAACAGAATTGAACGGTGGTGGCCACCGGATCTGCCCGGAGGGGTGGTGGCCACCGGCCGCCCGGGTCAGGTGAGGGCTTTCACCCCCTTATCTGAACGCTGGCGGACGTGAGACCTGAACGCTGGCGGACAACAGAACTGAACGGTGGTGGCCACCGGATCTGCCCGGAGGGGTGGTGGCCACCCGGCCGCTCGGTCAGGTGGTCATGATCACCGCCTGGGGTGTGGTGGGTGTGGTGGGCTCGGCGAGGTCACTGATCGCGACGGGTTCGTCGCAGTAGGGGCAGTGACCGCCGGTGTCGATGCGTCGACAGAACAGGTTGCAGTCCGGGCATCGGCGCTCGTCGAGGTAGCGGGTTTCGCAGTCGGGGCATTCGTAGATCACCCCGAGCCGGGTGGTGGTGGGGTTCATCGGGGGCCTGCCAGGGCGACGACGCCGGCGCCGGTGAGGGCTTGGGACAGTCGCACGCTCTCGCCGCTGGTCTGGCACAGGTGAGCGTGGTGCAGGAGCCGGTCGACGGTGGCGGTGGCCAGCGTCTTGGGCATGAGCTCGTCGAACCCCGACGGGTGCAGGTTCGACGAGACCGCGACGGAACGGCGCTCGTAGGCGGCGTCGACGAGGCGGTAGAGCCCTTCGGCGGCGTCGGGGCCGACCGGGAGCAGCCCGATATCGTCGACGATCACCAAATCAGCGCGCAGGATCCGGGTGATCGCCTTGGTGACCGAGTCGTCGGCGCGATGGCGGCGGACCAGGACGCCGAGGGCTTCGAGGGTGAACCAGGCGACGTGGCGTCCGGCTTCGACCGCGGCCTGGCCCAGCGCCTCGAGCAGGAATGTCTTGCCGGTGCCGGCCGGCCCGCAGACCACCAGGTTTTCCGCGCGGCCGATCCATTCCAGGGTGCGTAGCGCGGCCTGGGTCGGCGCGGGGATCGAGGAGGTCGCCTCGTTCCAGGCCTGGAAGGTCTTCCCGGTCGGGAACGCCGCCCGGGCCCGGCGGGTGGCCAACGAGGAACGGTCGCGGCCGGCGACCTCCTCGGTGAGCAGCACCCGTAGGACCTCGGCGGGGTCCCAGCGCTGCGCCTTCGCGGTGGCCAGGACTTCGGGGGCGGCGCGGCGGATGTGCGGGAGCCGCATCCGCCGCAGCAGTGCCTCCAGCGCGTCGTCCAATGGTGGCGGGGTGGGGGTCCGGGTGGTCATGGCTGGCCCCGATCCCCGTCGAGCAACGCGGCGATCCGTTCGGCGATGTGCTGGCCCATCCATGCCGCCTGCTCGCGGGTCGGGTGCCCGGCGAAGTGACGGGTGAACTCGGTCGCGACGGCGTCGGCCCCGGTGCTGTCGGGGGCGTCGGCGAGCCAGTCGGCCAGGGCGCCGATCAGCCAGCCCCACTCCAGCAGTTCCCCGGCAGCGACGCCGATCAGCTGGTCGGGCTCATCGGCGCCCAGGGTGGTGAATCGCTCGCGCGCACGGCTGCTCTGGGTGCGGCTCACCGGGTCACCTCGGTCTCTCCGAAATCGGTGTGGCCGAAACCGGTCTGGCCGAGGTCGGGGTCACCGAACCCGGCCCACCCGGCGGTGCCCTGGGCCAGGGTGTGGCCCTCGCCGGCCCGCCCGGCCGGGCCGGGCAGAGCGGTGGCCTGGTGGGACAGGATCGCGGCGAGGTCGCCCTCGGCGAACCGCCCGGAGGTGCCGGCCTGCCCGAGTGCGCGGTCCACCACGGCGTCGCCGTGCAGCCGGGCCAGCTCGACCGCCTCGGCCATCTTGGCCCGGACCCTGCCGGCGCCGGTGGCGGCGGCCTCGGTCAGCCACAATGTCGCGCCGTCACCCAGCGCCAGGAACGCCGCCTCGCTGCTGGTGCGCGGTCGCGGGGTCCGGTCCAGCGCCCCGGCCGGGGCCGGCGGGAAGTGCGCGTCGACGACCCGCGGGCTGCCCGCGGTGGTCTCCTGGTGGCGGGCGACCTCGACCGGGCCACCCGGCCCGACGTGCACGATCACGATCTGCTCTCCGTGGCGGCGCACCCACACCGTCTCACCGACCAGCCGGTGCGGCACCGAGTACTGGCCGTGCTCGAAGGTGACCATCGGGGTGTTGTCGGCGACCGTGCGGGTCACCCCGAACGTGGCGGTGAACGGTGTCGCGGGCAGCGGGTGCAGCCGGGCCTGCTCCTGGGTGAGCATCTCGACCGGGGCACGGCGGGTGATGCGGTGCGGCCGGGCGTTGACCTGCTCGGTGAACTGCGCGCAGGCCGCCTCCAGCTCGGCGAAGCTGCCGTAGGCGGGAAGCAGGTTCGCGTCCGTGGGCACCAGGTCGGCCTTCGCGACCCGCACGCTCGCCTCCGAGCCGCCCTTCGAGGCCGGGTCCGCCGGAACACAGGTAGCAATGGTCAGGCCGTAATGGCGGCCGAACGCCACGGTGGCCGGGTTGCGCACCGCGATCCCGGCGACGTGCTCGACGGTGACGGTGCGCTCGTTGTCGGTCAGCAGATACGTCGGCACCCCGCCCACCGTGCGCAGCGCGGTGTCGATCGCGGCGAACACGCTGGGCGTGGTCTTGTCCAGCAGCGGAACCACGACCCGGAACCGGCACCACGCCAACCAGAAACAGAACAAGATCGTCGAAGCGCCGCCGATACGCGGGCCGTCACCGAAGTCGTACTGCGCCCACATCCCGGGCTCCGGGATCCACGGCCGGTGCACCCGCGCCCGTCCCGACCGCCACGCCTTCTTGATCTCCGCGACCGCGCGGCGGGTGGTCCGCTCGGACCCCGTGAACCCCATCGCGGCGATCTTGTCGTGCGCCACGTCGGCGCGGATCTTGCCCTTGGACCGCTCGACGAGCTCTTCGAGCTTGGGCAGGAACTCGTCGATCACACTCGGCCGGCGCGCCGCCCGGCCCGGCACCAACGTCCCGGCATCACGCTGGGCCACCCAATTCGCCACCGTGTTCGGCGAGCATCCGGCCAGCTCGGCCGCGTCGCGGTAGGACGCGGTCAGGTCGAACCCTTCTAGGATTTCCATGATCTCCTCGGCAGACTTCACTCGTCCCCTCCTCGGGGCTGGGTGCGGTTGGCACCGCCCAGCCCACCCGAGGAGGGGACCCCCGCCCGGTAACCGGCAGGGAACGGTCAAGATCGTGTCGGGCAGATCCGCTGGCCGTCAGCGTTCAGTTCTGCTGGCCGCCAGCGTTCAAGAACTTGGCCGTCTGCGTTCAGGATCTCGTGGCCGCTGACAGCGGAGGCGTGCGGGCGAAGCGGTCGGGCTGTCGCGGTCGTCTCACTCCATGTGCCACCCGAGGAGCCGACCCTACGTGAGCGCTGGTGACCCCTCCGAGCCGCGTTCTGCCCGTTGGGGGCAGCTCGTCGAGCTCCTGGCGGGCATGCCCGACGTTGTCCAGCGGCTGATCGTCGAGCACGTGCCCGACGAGAACAACCGGTGCCGCGGCTGCACCCTGCCGGGCACCGGCCGCCCGAACGAGCCATGGCCGTGCTCACTGCGCGAGCTGGCCGAGCAGGCCCGCCGACTCCAGCCCGACGCGGTCCCGCACGACCCAGACGAGACCGGCCCGTCGCCCCTTGCGCCGCCCCGGGCACTCCGATCCCGACACCCCGGGTGCGTTCGACGCCATCGGGGCGGGGGCCGGGATCGACGCCCCTCTATCGACGTATGCCCCGCGGCCAAGAAAGTACGACGCCTGACGGTCACCCGGATCGGGGCCGGCTCCTGCATGGCCCGCCCGTTCCCGCTGGACGCGGACCGGCAGCCCAGCAGCTACCCCCGTGCCTGATCTCCAATGCGGGTTCGAGGAGAAGCCGACGTCGTCGACTCCAGCGACTCCAGCGGCGCCGGCGGCGCAGCCGTCGCGTACTGCGCCCACATCAGCGCATGCTCGACACCCCGCGCGTACTCACGCCGGCTCTGCCGGCGTCCATAGATCACCGCCTCCGCCGCGGCCAGCTCGTGCACCACGGCGCGGACGGTCACCGGCTGCTGGGCGACGCCGGTGGTGAGAGGGCCCGGGCCACCGTGGGCCAGCCACTCAAGCGCGTGCAGCGCGCCCAAGGCGAACTGACTCGGCGTCCGTTTGCTCGCCGCGCACAACGCCGCCATCTGCTCGGCGAGTACCTCGGGCTCGCGCACCCGCGCTGGACTTGTCACGGCCGACCGCCTCAGACCGTCAATACAGTTGGTGAAGCTTACGATGTACACACCCGGACGTGCGAGACCGAAAAGGCCCGCCGATCTGCGTGTTCGCCGCCGCCGGTGTTGGGGAAGGAACCGGTCGAGCGGACACCACCGCGTCTCGAAACGGCGAGACGGTGTTGCCCCCAGGCGACGGCGCCGCGTCCCGCCGCGGCGGACCGCTGAGGTTCCTCGGCTCCTGGGACGCCAACGACGCGCATGGACGATTCCACTCGTCGGGCGGCCCGCTCGTCGCCGCGGTCACGCTCGTCGAGGTAGCTGGCGTGGCCGTCGGGTCGTGCAGTTCGTACTCGTCGCGGATCTCGCGGTGGGCCTCGTCGTCGGCTTGGGCGGTGTGGGTGAGCGGCGAGCCATTCGGCGGCGGCCACTCGGCACCGCCTCGCCCGCCGCGCTCTCGTCACCCGGGAGGTGACTCCTGATCATCTCATGCCATCACTCAGGTTCAGCCCCGTCACCGAGTGACCCGGGCCCAGATCTCGACGTCCTGCGGCTCGTCGCGGCCGATGTTCGGGAACCAGGTGTGCCGGCGGAGCACACCTTCGCGAAGGAAGCCGGCCTTGGCCAGCACACGCGCCGACGCGGTGTTGTCGGGGTGGCACAGGGCATGCAGCCGGATCATTCCGAGGTCGTCGGCGAGCCGGGTCATCGCGACCGCGACCTCGGTGGCCAGGCCACGCCCCCACGCGTCGCGCCGCAACACGTACCCGGTCGCGGCCCGCCACGGCGTCTCGACGTCCAGACCGGTGGTGCCCAGCACCCGATCCTCCCGATCCAGAATCAGGTACGGCCCGGCGGGTGTGCTGCCCCACGCCTGATCGCTCCAGCTGAGGAAGGACAGCGTGTCCTCGACCGAGCGGTGCCGCGGCCAGGCCAGCAGCCGCGTCACCTCCAGAATCCCCGGCATAGCTCTGCAGGATCGCCGCGGCATCAGCGGATCGTGGCCGGCGCAGCACGAGCCGCTGCGTGACCAGACGCTCCGGTGCCTGACGATGCTCGAGCCGCTGGCTCACCACTCAACCTCCTCGCTGCCATGATCTAGCGCTTCTCACGCGTCGGCCTGGCCCGTGAGGGCCGGCGACGCGGCCGGCCGGATCATCCAACGATGTCCCGATGTCGAGATCCGGGGCGTCGTCGTCATGCCGCGGCCGCGGACCGCTCGGCGCCGTCGATCATGATCTGGGCGACCATCTGGTAGGCGCGGGCCCACTCGGTGGTGAACTCCGGCTGCCACGCCGGACCGGCGACCTCGGCCATCGCCGCCAGCAGCGCGGCGCCGACCAGCGGGTAGTGCTCGACGCAGACGCCGTAGCGGGCGTGCCGGGCGCCGAGGTCGGCGAGGAACGGGGCGATCGAGGACAGGTCACGCAGCGACCGCCGGAGCGCGACCAGCGCACCGAGCAACGCCCGTTTCTGCGCCCGCATATCGGCGTGCGCGAACAGCGCCCGGGTGGTCGGGGCATCGGTGAACAGCCTGCGGTAGAAGCGGTCGACCAGCTCCTCCCGTCTGGGCGCGACGAGATCGAAACTGATCTCCAGGGCGGTCATGTCCAGTGGCATTGCCATTTGCGCTGCCATTTGTGTTGTCATCGCGCTGTCCCTTTCCAGGCCGTCATCCCACGCCGTCACCGCCGGTCGGCGCCGGGCACCAGCGGCGGGACGCCAGTGTCGATACCGTCTCCTGTTGGCACCACGGTGTTGCCCGCCGCTACCGGTGTGGACAGCACCCCTGTCCAGCTCGCCCGCAGGTGACCGGCACTGCAGGAACCCGGCAGCGGTGGGCTGGTCGTTCGCCCCGCTGTTGGCGATGCGGTAGCGCCGCGGTGTGTGCCATGGTGGCTACTCAGCTCCCCGCGAGAGGCTCGCGATGCGAGGAGCGACGATGCCGAACGACCCCCAGCCGCAGCAGCCGGACCGCGACCCCGCCGATCGGGCCCTTATCCGTCGGGCCGCCGCCTGGCTCCGCGACAACCCCGATCAGGCCACGGGCCTCGGCATCGCCAGCGCCACCGACGCCCGCGCGCTCGCCGTCGTACTCGACATCCTCGCCGCCGAGTTGCCGCACCTCGACGCAGACCTACGCCGCCAAACCATCCAGGACTGCCAAGGCATGCTCGGCGAAAACGACACACGACCCACACGGCCGCTGAGTGGCTCACAGCGATCGCAGACCAGCGACACGTAGACCCAACAGCCGCCCCATCGGCGATCACGAAATCTTGTGCACCAGGCCGGGTTGGTCCACTAGCGCTCGGTGGAGTTTCACCAGCCGTTCCGACACCTCACCTCCCCACCACGACGAGCCGGCGCGCCCGCCCGCTGCCTCGGGGTTCTCGCCGCGCCGGTGGCCGCGGGCCTGGTTCTGGCCACCCGCAGGCGATGGGTGCACCGCTGGTCACACAGCTGGTCATCCTCGTCGTCACGCTTCTGCTGGGGCTCGGCGCGGGTCCGACCGGCCCGGCCGGCCAAGCCTGTCGACCAGCATCGCGCCCATCGGTCACCGCGGTGGCGACGCCCTCAAGCCGGCACCGGCGCTGCGCTCGAGCCCCTGCCTGCACCGGGGCCGGCGACATCCCGTCGCCGGCCCGCGGTGTCGTGCGCTCAGCGGCTCGCCCGCACGACCGCGTCGACGACCAGCGGGCCGTGGCCCAGTTCGGGATCGTTGTGACCGGCGTCGGGCACTTCGATGTAGGACGCGCCCGCCGCGGCGGCGACGGCCCGGCTCTGCGCGGTCGGGACCACCTCGTCGGCGCCGCCGGCCACCACATGCACCGGCACCGTGACCGTGCCGACGGTGTCACGGACCGGAAACCGGTCCCGCAGCAGGGCGCGGACCGGCAGGAACCGATAGTGCCGGGCGCCGACGTCCGCGAGCGAGGTGAACGGGCTGCGCAGCACCAGCGCGGCAACGGGTCGCTCGCGGGCCAGGCGAGTGGCGACCGCCGCGCCGAGGCTCTCACCGAAGACCACCAGCCGGTCGGCCCGGACGCCGCGCTCACCGACGAGGTGATGGTGGGCGGCGCGCGCGTCCGCGGCCAGGCCGTCCTCGGTCGGCGAGCCCGGATTGCCGCCGTAGCCGCGGTAGTCAAGCAGCAGGACGTCGAACCCCGCCCCGGCCAGGGCGCGGGCGAGCGGGACGCGGGCGAGCCGGGAGCCGGCGTTGCCCGGCAGTACCAGCACGGTGACTCCCGTGGTGGGTCCTGTCGCGGGTGCGTGCCACGCGGCGAGGTCGAGCCCGTCGTCGGTGTGCACACGCACGGCCGACCCGCCGTCGAGCAGCTGTTCCGCGGCCGGAGCCGGCGCCCCGGCCGGCAGGTAGATCAGCCGGCGCTGCAGGGCCCACGCCAGCGCGAGAACCCCGAAGACGAGCACCAGCAGCACCCCGACGACGCGCACCACCACCCGCGCAGTGTGCCCCCGACCATCGGCCGAACGACTCGGCTGTGCTGGTCCGGGTCAGCGCACACCTCCACCTCCCGACGCCCCAGGCGCCGCGCGGCGCGGCCGCGATGGCGTGCTGGGCCCGCCAGCCGGTGCGGTGCCCGGGCATGGCGGGGCCCCGGGTCGAGCGTGGCCAGGGCATCGACCGTCGGTGCGCTCACCGGCTCGAACGCCGGACCGGACAGATGCAGCCCGTCGACCAGGCCGTGCAGCCGGTCCACGCCGGTGAGCCGCATCGCGTGCCGGACGATCATCACCGCGCCGGCGTGCCCACAGCCGGTGAGGATCACCAGGCCCCTCGGAAAAAATCTTGAATTGTGCTGCGCCGATGTCGAGGCGCGGCACGTGCCCCGTCTGAGCACACGCTCACATCGGCGCAGACAACAGTACCCGGGGGAACGACGTGACGAGACACACGACGGCTCGACGGCGGGCCGCGACCGTGGCGGGCGTTGCCGCCACACTGATGTTGCTGGCCATTCCGGGCACCGCTATTCCGGGCATGGCGTTCGCGGACCCGGCCCCGATCGGCAACGCGCACTTCACCCGCGCGGGGGCGCCTCTGTTCGCCTACCCCATCCCCGGCGCACCGGCGGTGTTCTTCACCGAGTACCCGGGCGCGGCGGTGGCCGCGGTCTGCAGCACCGGGCCGTTGGTGCAGGTCGAGGGCTTCTTCGACCCCACCGACGGGGAGAACGTGGTGACCCGCTGGGCGCAGACGCCAGACGTGCAGGCACCGGCAGGCATCGACGCCTGCTGACCTCCGCCGCGGACACGCGGCGCCATTGTAGCGGTGCGGGACCGCCCAGTATCGCGGTCCCGCACCGGCTGATCAGAACACATCACGCGCGCGAGTCGACTCGACGGGCGGCAGTTTCGCGCGCCCTTTTTGTCAATGGCTTCTGGGTTCGCGCGGGGCACCGCCCGCCGCGCGGGTCGCTTCGTAGAGAGGAATAGCGGATGAGATTCGGGCTTTCCGGGTTGGGTGGCCAGGCCGTCGTCGCCGCACTGGTGGTGGCGACCAATCTGGCGCCGATGGCCGGGCTCGATGGGCTCGCGGCCTACACCGGCGCGGCCGCCTGCGCGCTGGCCACCGGCTCGGACATGCCGGACTCGGCGTGCCGGGCCGGCGCGCCGGCGACCGACCCGGCCGCCGCCGACACGGCGACCGACAGCGCCGCCACGACCGGAGACGACCGGGCCAACCGGGACACCGCCGCGGCGCCCACGGGCGTGGTCGCCGACCGACGCCCGGCGGACTGCCCGCGCACGTCGCCGACGCCCGACGGCCCGGGCACCGCCCACGACGCCGGCGCGGCCAGCTCGGCGGACACCGCGGAGGACCCGCGGGTCACCACCACCACGACGGTCGACGAGGCGCGGGACGAGGACGGCGAGTCGGACCGCCGGCGACGCGACACCGACGACGCCGGCGACAACCCTGCTTCGCGGCATCCACCGGTGGTGCACGAACGGGACGACGACGGGCAGGACAGCGCGGGCGACGGACGCGGACACCCCCGGCCCTGCGCTGCGGGCCACCAAGGCGCCGGCTCGGGTGCCCGGGGATCTGATCGACCTCGCCGACTGGTACCTGACGCTGCCCACCGGCAAGGCGGGCGACCCCGACACCGTCGAGAACCCCGACCTCGAGAAGTTCACCAACGCCTTCTTCACGCTCAACGACGCGCGCGACGGCGTCGTGTTCTCCGCCCACGGCGACGGCGTCACCACCAAGAACAGCCACTACCCGCGCTCGGAGCTGCGGGAGATGAACGGCAGCGCCAAGGCCGCCTGGTCCAACACCCGCGGCAGGCACACCCTCGACGTGTGCGAGGCGATCACCCAGGTCCCCTCGGCCAAGCCCGAGGTCGTCGCCGCGCAGATCCACGACAACAAAGATGACGTCCTGCAGATCCGCCTCGAGGGCCACAAGCTGATAGTCCAGTACGACGACGGCAAATCCGAGCAGGTCCTCGACCCGGCCTACCAGCTCGGCACCCCGTACCACGTGCGGATCATCGCCGCCGACTCCACGGTCGACGTCCTCTACAACGGCGAGAAGAAAGCCGAACTGCCGCTCACGGGCTCCGGCTGGTACTGGAAGGTCGGCGCCTACGTCCAGGCCAACTCCGACACCGGAGACGCCCAGAGCAGCGGCGCGGTGACCGTGTACGCGCTGCAGGTCAACCACTCCGACACCGCCGCAGGGCCAACCGACGACGCGGGGACCAGCAGCGACACAGGGCCACCGTCGAGCTCCCCCGCGGCGGGTAAGGCCGCGGCGAAGAGGACGGACGACGAGCCGGACGGTGCCGGTCGCTCCGACACGCCAACCACCTCCGAGTCCACCTCCGAGTCCAGCTCCGGCTCCGGCTCCGCCTACTGACCCCACTCACCCGCGGGCCGAGCGCCGCTCGGCCGCGGCGCACACCCCTCTCCGTGCGCCGAAGGGCTACGCCATGACTGCACGACTTCCGCTGGGGACGGTCCTTGCTGGGTGGTGTTCTCGGCGCCCCACCGCCGACGCCGCCCCACCCACGAGCACCTATCGACTCCCCCGCGTACCTCGCCGAGTTGCGGCAACGGCCGGCCCTCGCCGAGGCGCCCCCGCAGGTGGGCTGTTCGCACTTGGGGACATCACCGGCAACACAGTCCGCGACGGCGGAACGCAGAACCAGGCCGCCGACACGCTGGAGCAGCGTGCCGTCGCACCATACGACGCCAGCTGGATCACCATCGCCGCCCTCGTGCGTGTCTGCTCCGACCAGATCGCAGGGGACGCGGGCCGATGCGGGGGTCGCCGGGACGGTCGCCCAGATCGCCGGAGGACAGTCGATGAACCGCCGCGCGCGCCGTGCGTGGCGCACCGTCCTGACCCTGTTCACGGTTGTCGTCGGGGCCGTCCTCGGCCCCGGCGTCGCGCAGGCCGCACCGCTGGAGGAGGCGGCGGTAGTACGGGAGGCCGCGGTGTTCGCCAACCTCGACTCCCTGTCGCCACCGATCGTCACAACCCTCGAGCCCGGCCGGGACGTCGCCTACCCCGCGTGCCGCCGCGACGGGACCAACATGGTCTTCATCCGGTGGGCGCCGCGCCGAACCCTTCCGGGCCCGCAGGACATCGGCTGGACCTACGCCGATGCGCTGGACCTGCACGCCGCGCCGCCGCCATGCTGACCCGCCGCACACGCGCCGAGCGGCGCCCGAGGGACGAGGACAGCGTGGGGCACGAGCGCGGGATGCTGCCCGTCGCGCCGCTCGCGCTGCTCGCCCGCTGTCGCTGATCGGGCGGCGGCATCCTCCACCCTCGGCCCGTCGCGAGCCAGCAGCGGGCGATGACCCTCGCGGGATCGCTCCGGTGAACCCTCACGCAACGGTGTTGCGGCGCCGCGCCAGCAGTTACCGTCGACAGCAACCGCTGTCAGGGTTCACCCGAAACGGACCACGCCCGTCATGCTGCTGCGCGAGTCACCGCCCACCGGCCGCGGCGGAGCCTGGGCCTGGTTCTGGGCACGGTCGACAACGGCGCGCCGTCCTGGGGCGACTCCTCCTGCGGCCGCGGAGGACGGGGCGTGACGAGCACCGTCGAATCCGGCTCGATGGCCGTGCCTGCAGCACAGCGGCCGGCCGAGCCGGAGCAGCAGGAGCAGGGAGCTCGGGTCGGCCGCGGACACAGGGTGCCGCTCCATGCTGGTCGCGTCGGGGCGGCCCCGTCGGATCCTGGTCGCCGCACTCGGCACCGGGATGGGGACCACCACGATCGCCGCGCTGCTCGGCTCGGTCCTGGCCACAACCCGAGCGGGCACGGTTCGGGCACTGGACGCGACGCCGCACCCGGGGAGGTTGGCCGCACGCCTGCTCTCCCCACCGGCATCCGCCGGCGTGGACCGGGCGGCCCGGCTCGAGGTCCGGACGGTCGACCCGGCCGCGGTGTGCGCGGCAGAGCAGCCGGCCGGCGACGACGTGACCGTGGTCGACCTGGGCGCCGAACTCACGGCCGCGGCCCGCAGCGGCCTTCTCGGCTGGGCCGACCGACTGGTGTTCGTGCGCTCCGACTCCGGCGAGGCGGGCCCGGGCCAAGCCATCCCCGGGCCATCCCGGTGGACGCGCTCATCGCTGCGGGCCACAAAGCGCTCGCCCAGGACGCCGTGACGGTGAGCGTCGCCCACGACCCACCCGCCACGCCCGCCGAGCCCGCTCCCTGCCTGTCGGTGGACGGTCACGGGCAGGCCGTCGTGCGCATCCCGTTCGATGCCCACCTCGCCACGGGTGGCGTCCTCGACCTCGACCGGCTGTCCCCCGCCACCGCCGCGGCGGCCCGCCAGCTCGCCGCGCTCGTCACCGGGGCGTCCAGCCGACGCCCATCGAGCCCGTCCCATCGTCGGCGCCCGCGCCCGACCCACCCCCGCCCAGCCCCTCGTCGTCCGGGCTGCCCGGTGGGCTGAGCGTGCCCGCACTCGTGATCGACACGCCGCGCCAGCTCGCGTGAGCAGGCGGGCGTGGAGTCGCCGGCGGGATCGGGGCCCGCGAGGTTCACCGACCGGCGCCGGGCGGGTGCGCACGGTGGTCGTCTGCACGGTAGTCGCGGTGCTCGCCCTGCTGGGGTGGTGGGCGACGATCGGGTCGGGGCACGGCGCGGCGCTGCCGGCGGGGTGTGCGGCCGGGGACCGTCTCCCGGCGCATGACGGGCACCCCACCGGGGCCGCCGCCTGTGTGGCTACCGCCTTCGGGGAGCAGGCCGCCCAGGAGAACAGCCCGACGCTGCTGATCGTTGGTTTCCCGAGCACGGTCCGGCCGGGGGACGACATCGCGCTGCAGGTGTCGGTGCGCAACCTGGTGCGCGACGATTTCCCGCCGGCCAGCCACGGGGGCTACCTTGCCGAGCCGGCCAGCCTGGACGCCCAGGGGTTGACCCGCGGGCACGTGCACAGCGCCTGCCGGGTGCTGGCCAGCGGGCAGCAAGCGCCCTCGCCCGACCGCGTTACCGCGTTCGCGGCGATCGAGGACGGCGGTGGCGGGGCCGCACCGGACACGGTCGAGGTGCACCTGCCGGGCCGGGACGCGCAGGGTGCGGTGTTGTTCCCGGCCGGCTCGCTGGTGCAGTGCGCGGCCTGGGCCGGCGACGGCAGTCATCGCATCCCGATGGGCGCCTGGCCCGACCAGGTGCCCGCATTCGACGCGGTCCGGATCACGGTCACCGCCTGACGAGCACCGCGGGCGAACTGGCCCGCTGCTTCCCCTCGTCGAGACTTCGCTCACAGGCGCCTGCTCGGCGGTCGAGCTCATCGCGCCGTTCCGGCTGGGGCGTCCGAGAGAGCCGGTGCGGCCAGGATCGCTGCGCCGCGCGCGGCGGCGAAGCGGGCGACCTCGAGCGGACCGCTCGCGGCGCGGCCGAGCAGTCGCTGCAGCAGCGGGATCTGGGTGCAGCCGCCGGTGAGCACGATGGCCTGCAGCCCCGCGGCGGCCGGGACGCCGCCCAGGGCGCGGCTGATCGTCTCGACCAGGGCCTCGGCCCGGGCGCGGATGGCGTCGTCGAACGCGGCTGCGGGTGAGACGGACCGTGACCGTGCCGGTGGGCAGGTAGGCGGTGATGGTGGCGGCCTTGTCGGTGGACAGGGCCTCCTTGGCGAGGCGGCAGTCGCGGCGCAGCCGATCCCGGGCGATCTGGGCCTGCAGGGTCGTCGCCTCGGTTCAGCGCGGTGACGGCGCCGTCCGCGGCGCGGTCGACGAGCTGCAGCACGGCGTCGTCGAACTGGTCGCCGCCGATAGGCGCCGTGTGCGACCTGCGGGCTCAGCAGCAACCAGCTCGGTGCCGCGGCGGCCCACCACCGCGGCCTCGAAGCCGGTGGCGCCCACGTCGACCACGCCGACCGCCTCCCCGTCGGCCAACGGATGGTCCACGGCGTAGTCCACCGCGACCGCGACGGCGCTGGGGATCAGCTGCAGCACGCCACCGCCGGGGACGACCGGCCGGACGGCGTCGGCCAGCGCGGCGACCTGCTCGACCGACCACGGTGTCGGGTGGGTGACCGTCAGCCGGGCGGGGTCGCCGCCCTGGCCCGCGGCGACGGCGGTGATCACGCCCTGCACCATGGCGCGCAGGGCGCGCACCGGATCGTCGGCCCGTGATCTGGTGGCAAGGGCCGCGTCCAGCGGGGTCGCCGGCACTCACCGATGAGCTGCTCGCGACGTCGTGCAGGACGCGGCTGACGAGGCGGTCGGGACTGCCGATCGCGCGCCGGCGCGCGTCGGCTCCGGTCGCGATCCGGCCGCCGTGGGTGGCGTAGGCCACCGCCGGCGCCGCCATGGACGCGGGGTCGCCGCCGGCTGGGACGACGTCGACCGCCGAGCCCCGCGCCACGGCCGCGGCGATGGACGTCATTCCCAGGCCGAGACCCAGACCGTAGGCCGACATCGGCTGCTGCCCCTCTCGAGAGCCGTGGTGCGAGCGTCGGCGAACGGGTGGCCCCACGCATCCGAACACCCTCGTGTCGTGCGCGGCGGCCACCCGTGAGCCGCTGTGACCCTGCCCGTGCTGCGCTGACTCGGACTGCTGACTTCAGACCTGCAGGTACATCAGCTCCTGGCCGCCATCGGTCTCCACGGCGACCGCGCGCACCTGGGACATGGGCACGGCCGCAGACCCGGACACCGACACCCCGCCCTCGGGTCCCCCGGCGGCCGGCACGGTCCACGACCCGGCCTGCTCCCGCTGGCCGTCCGCAGCCACGACCATCAGTCGACACCGTGCCCCGCGGGGGAACCCGGACGGCGGTCACCGCCAGACGCACCCACTGCCCGGACGGGGCGACGGTCGCGCGCATCGACGCCCCGCCGACACCGGTGCCCTGCACCGTCCGGGCACCCTCGGCCTGCACGATCGAGGGCCCAGCGGTGCGGTGGCCCGACCCACGACGCCACCCAGCACCCCCGCCAGGGCGACCAGCACGACCACGGCGGCGACGACGAGGGGCCGGAGCAGCCGGCGCCAGGTCTTCGCGCGTTTCTCCCGCCGGACCGCGCGCAGGGTGCCCTGGAAGATCAGGTCGTCGGGGTCGGCGCGGGTCGTGTCGAAGAACTCCTCGGGGATGTTCTCCCCGACCAGGTCCACGGTCGCGCGGATGGCCTCCCAGTCCTGGCAGCACTGCGCGCACCCGGCGAGGTGTGCCTCCAGATCCCGCGCCTCAGACTCGGAGAGCAGACCGAGGGCGTGCTGGGACAACAACTGCGCGCGACGACGCTCGGCCAGCGGCGACGGGTCGTGTCCCACCAGGTCCGTCACCGCCCCTCCCCCCGCGCGAGCGCCGTGCGCAACGCCGCGATCGCGTAGTGCGCCCGGGACTTCACCGTGCCCACGGTGATGCCGATGTCGGCGGCGGTGTCGGCGACACTGCGGTCGCCCCAGTACAGGTGCCGCAGCACCTGCTGGTGATCGCTGGACAGCCCCGCCATCGCGCTGGTCACCGCCACCGCCGCGGCGACCCGGTCGGCGTGGTCGGGTTCGGCGGCGATCCCGCCCCCACCGAGCTCGATCGCCACGTCGGGAACCTCCTGGGGCCGGATCGCCAGCGCCCGGGCCCGGTCGATGACGATGTTGCGGGCGACCGCCAGCAGCCACCCCCGGACGCGCCCGTGCCCGCGGACCAGGACCTCGGGGTGCCGCCACGCCCGCAGGAACGTCTCCTGGACCACGTCCGCGGCGGCGTGCCGGTCGCGCACCAGCCGGTTCGCGTAGGCCAACACCGCCTGCCCATGTTCCTCGTAGACGGCGCGGAGCAGCGCCTCATCGGGCGGTTCGTCGCGCCGTCGCCGAGGCGGGGCGCCAACCACGCCATGTGCCCGTCCATCTGCGTCACCTTTCTCCGGTCCGGCTGCATCGGCCGACCCCGCGACATCCTGGGTCTGTGCCGGCCCTTCGGGAATACGACCGACCGTGCGTGAGAGTTCAGGTGAACCGGGCACGTTCGGCCTTATCGTCGAGCCCCGTCGCTGTGAGTGATCTACAGAGCATCCGTGCGCCCCCTTCCGGCTTGCCCATCCCCTGTCACGGTGCGACGACTGGGTGACCCTCCTCCGCTTCTCGCTGCGGTGCGTCCCCCGACGTCCCGCCGCCTCACCCGCAAGCACGCATCCCGCGCGCCTGCCTTCCCGTCCAAGGACGATGGATCTACGGCCCGGGTTCAACTGATTGACAGAAAGCAGTCAAACGGCCGCCCCGGCCTCCTCGGGCCGCCCGGATGACCTGCTCGACCGTGCGTGGTAGGCCGCGGCGCCGTCGGACCCAGTGTCGCTCTCTGACCCCTGGCCGTACGGTCGACCGTCGTGAAGAACTGCAGCCCGATCATTCCGTTCGGGATCACGACGGACGGCCGGCGGTCGTCCTACTGGCGTGTGCGTGCAGGCATGACCCAGCCCGAACTCTTTCTCGAGCGGGAGGGGTATGGGAAGAGCTGGCACTTCAGCCTGCACGCCTCCGGGCAGTGGCACATGAAGGAGCGCCGTAAGGAGCGGCTGACCTGGGCCAAGCCTGCCGAGGTGGTCGCGGGCTACACCCGGGCTGTCGGCGTCGTGCAGCCGGTGGCAGTTGTGCACCGCGAGGATCCAGCGCCCGAGGACGTCGTGCTCGTTTCGGTGAGTCCTGACGCGGAGCCGACGACCTTCAGCCTGTTCATCGAGCGTCCGGGGGCGAACCTCAACGGCTGGCCCGGCAAGAACGCCGACGGCACCACCTTCGTCGGGCGCATCGAGTTGGCCGGTGGCGCGGGTACCTGCTGTGTGGTCGCTCTGCAGGTACCGCTGCAGCCCGGTCAGGTGGAGCTGCCTCGTCCCAGCGACGATGAGCTGCGCCAGATGCGGGAGTGGGCGGTCAACGGCGTGCTGGTGACTACGGTCATCGGCGAGCTGAGCGACGGCGCGATCGCGCTGATCGACCTTCGCGTTGATCCGAGCGTCGTGGCGACGATCGACAGCGCCCTGTCCTGATGGCAGTGGCCATCGAAGGTCCGGTCCAGGACTGGGTGTCGCTCCCCCGCCGGATCTACCTCGACACGTCGACCCCCTGCAGAAGCTCTTCGACTTCGGCGGCCTGATCTGGACGGGAGAAACCTGCCGGACGAGCTACGAAGGAGTTCATGGAGCGACTGACGAGCGATCTGAGCAGATCACTCAGCCTCGACGTGCAGGCGCCGTGGTTCGGTCATGACGGTCCGAGCACTTCCGGGATCACCCAGACGTTCCCCGACCGTCGCACGCGCCAGCTCCACCGGCAGGGCCGCGGAGAACTTCAGCCCGGCGACGGCCCGATCATCGACCGCCGGGGGGACCACCGCACTCTCATCGACGCGTGCGAGGGTAGCCGAGACGTCCCTGAGATCGGCGCCGTGGCGAAGTCGGAGGACCTCGTCGCCGATGCGCTGACGCGGGTCGACGAGCTCGCCCAGCGTCGCCTGCAGCGTTCGGTTCGTCGCCGACCCCGCCCACGTCCACCAGTGGACATCACCGTCGTCGACTACGTCGCAACACCGTCCCCCCATCTGTGACGTGGCCGCTGTGATGCTGCCGAAGAGCTGCCAGCCCGTCCGATGCGCGTCGGGACTGCCGAACGCCCGGCGGATCGATGCCGAGCAGTACGTCGCGCATCCCACGCGTGACAGCGAACGAGAGCCCTCCGCCGGCGCCGCTCCATTTCGCCCGCCCGGGCAGATCGGTGGCCTCGACGAAGCACCGCCGTCGCTTCCAGTCGACGTAAGTCACCAGCCAGGCACGTCCGGCGAGCAGGAGGACCCGCGCGCGACCTCCGGTGTCGGCCAGCAGGACGTCGTCGCCGACCGATCCGATCTCGTCACGACCGGCGAGCACGATGAACTCCGGTGCTGCGGTGAACGCAGCCATCAGCTCGGAGAAATGCCTGCGCCCGAACCGCCTCTCGGCCTCGGGTCCGATGAACGCGAGGTCGCCGTCGGTCTCGAGGAACCCGCCGTCGATGAGGTACTGCAGGATCTCGGCACCGTCCGCCGCCATGGGCGCCAGCCCGTGCCACCACTCGGGCCAGGTCCGACGGCCGAGGGTGCCCTCCTGTAGGGCGAGGGCGAGCAGTTGCTGCGCGACGATGTGCCGCGGGGACGGCGGCGGCACCACCGGTTCCACCCAGCCCTGCGACCAGCGCAGCAACAGCCCGGCGGCGTGCAGCAACTGATCGTGGTCCAGCGCGAGGAACAGGCAGTTCCGAAGGCTGCCGGGGCGGCGTCCGGTCCGGCCGAGTCGCTGCAGGAACGACGCGACCGTGCGCGGCGCACCGACCTGGATGACCCGGTCGAGGTCGCCGACGTCGATGCCGAGCTCGAGCGTCGATGTCGCGACGATCACGCAGTCGCGGGCCTCGGCGAAGGCCTCCTCCGACCGCCGTCGCTCGGCCGCGGACAGCGAGGAGTGCGAGAGGTAGGTGTCGACCTCCCGTTGCCGCAGCGCAGCACCCAACTCCTCGGCGCGTCGCCGGCTGTCGACGAACACCAACCGCTTCTCGCCTCGATGCAGTCGGCTGATCACGGTCGCGGCCCCCTCGACGGAACCGACGTGGTCGAGCTGCACCTCGCTCGTCGGTGCGGTCGCTGGTGGTGCCACCACGGCACGGTGACGGCCGGTGGCGGAGCCTTGCAGCCACGCGAGCAGCTCTTCCGGATTGCCGACGGTGGCTGACAGACCGATCCGCTGCAGGGGCCCGCCGGCCAGCTCGGCGATCCGTTCCAGCACGTGCAACAGGTGCCAGCCCCGGTCGTCGCCGGCGAACGCATGCACCTCGTCGACGACGACCGCGCGGACGTCGGCGAAGGTCCGCCTGCTGTCGATCGACGCCGACACGAGGATCGACTCGAGGCTCTCCGGCGTCGTGAGCAGCACGTCGGGCCGTTCCCGGAGCATCCGGCGGCGCGCGCTCTGCCCGGTGTCTCCGTGCCACAGGGCCGCCGACCGGCCGACCCAGGCCGCGTAGTCGTGCAGGCGCGGATGCAGGTTGTTCAGCAGCGCCCGTAGCGGACAGACGTAGAGAACCGAGGTTCCTCCCCAGCCCTCGGCCGCCATCCGGCTGAGCAGCGGAAATGCGGCCGCTTCCGTCTTCCCGCCCGCGGTGGGGGCAAGCAGAAGGCAGTCCACGCCGTCGAGAACGGGGATGACCGCGGCGTCCTGCAGGGGACGTAGGCCCGGCCACTGGAGTGTGTTGACCACGTGGTGCTGGATCACCGGGTGGAGGCGTGCGAATGCGCTGTCCGGCACGGGCTCAGACGTCGATGTCGATATCGTCGAGCCCCACGGCCGCCTGGCGCTCGACGTCGGTGAGCTCTCCGGACGAGACCGTCAGCGCATAGTCGCGACGGGGGTCGAAGTCGGGGTACTGGTCGACCCGGTCGAGGACCTCACCGACGAGCTTGCGCAGGAACAGCCTCGGCGCGACACCGACCTTGCCCCCGAGCCCACCGGCAACGGCCTTCGCAAGGGTGGCGAGATAGTCATCGTCCACCAGCGTCCGCACCCGCTCCGGCGCATCAGCGCCAGCAGCGTAAAGGTCCCGGACGCGCCCGCCGAGCTCGACGAGCCGGTCGGTGTCGAAGCCGAGCAGCCGCACTTGTGGCGCCCGCGGATTGTCGAACCGTGCATCGGTGGAGAAGTCGGTGTGCAGCCGCTGCTGCAGTGGCGGGAGAAGCGCGATTCCCTGCCTGCCCTCGAAGAACGCGGGCGTCCCGGTGATCACCAGGTAGAGGCCGGGGAACCGACCACCGTCGAGCTCGTCGAGCAGCTGTCGCAACGCGTTGAGGGCCTTGGCCCGTGCGTCGCTGCGCACGCGCTGGAGGGTTTCCACCTCGTCGAGCACGAGGACGAGACCGGGGTGCCCGGCGTCGCGGAGGACGGTGAGCAGCCCTTGCAGGAACCCGAGTGCGAGGAAGTGGTCGATGTTGCCGCGAACCCCGGCCGACCGGCGGGCCGCAGCGGCAACGTGTGGCTGGCCTGCAAGCCAGGCGGCGAGGCCTTCGGCCGAATCCACGTCGCCGTCACCGAGCGCACGCCGGTAACCGCGCAGGCCGGCCGCGAAGCCGGGGGTGGTTCGGGCGAGCACCGCGAGGCGTCGTTCCAGGAGCGTGTCGACGGCCTGGCCGAGCGCGTCGGCGTCGTCGGGCGACACGACGCCTTCGGCGAGCACGTCCTCCTCCAGCGCGTAGAGCCACGAGTCGAGCACGGGCCGAAACGCGCTCGGGGCATCGGTCGCCGTCGCGAGCTGCTCGCACAGCCGCCGGTACACGGTTTCCAGACGGTGCAGCGGTGTGTCGGTCTCGGAGATCTGCACCTCGGCCGTAGCCATGCCCAGACCCTTCGCCCGCTCCCCCAGCCACCGCGACACGAAGGTCTTGCCCGAGCCGTACTCGCCGCGGATGGCCGTGAAGGCCGCGGCACCGGTCCGGCACGCGGCGAGCTCGGCGTCGAACGCGGGCGCGAGCCGGTCCAGCCCGACGGCGAGCAGGTCCAGCCCGCTGTCCGGCACGGTGCCGCGACGCAGCGCCGCGAGCACGCTGCGCCGCCGGGCCGGGCTGACGCTGCCCGTCATGATCGGCGGGAACTGCTCGTCGAGCAAGGCGCGGTCCAGCGCCACGGCGCGGTCGGCGTCGACCATCGTGATCACGGGGAAGCTGTCGCGGTTGAGCACCCGCCCGAGTGCGGCGACCAGCCCGCGCGCATTGCGTCCACCGCTTCCCGCGGCAGCCATCACCGACGCCACCGGCAACCGCCCACCCGCCGCGTCCAGGGCATCGACGACAGCGGCGAAAACCGCCGGGTCCGGGACACGGTTGACCGGGACTTCGGCATGCACGGACCGGAAGGCCTCAGAGGTGACCAGTCGGGCTCCCCGCCCGGGGCCCGCGCCCGCCCGCACCTCCGCGGGAACGTCGAACAGCGCCTCCGCCTGGGTCGCGGCCGGCTTCTTCCGAACTCCCGAAGGCCGGGCCGGCGGGCTCTGCTGCGCAACCGGGGCGGGCGCCGCGGTCGGGTCGCCGCTCCACCAGCTCGGACCACCCGGCGCGCGCAGCGTCCATCCGGCAGGCGGATCGGTTCCCGGTGGCAGCAGCACGACCAGCGGAATCGCCACCTCGGCGAGGGAGGCTCCCCCGTGGTAGCCGGGCGCTTCGCGTCCGTAACGCAGGTCCTCGGTGGCCGCGAGAATCGCGCGGCCCTCCGGCGTGAGCACCCGGGGACCGGCGACCAGCACCTCGTCGGGCCGGACGGGGAGTTCCGCCGCGCGCCAGCGGGCGCCGCCGCTGGTGTCGGTCCGCAGCTGGGAGCCGTGTTCGAGGATGTGCCCGTGGTCGCTGGTGAGCACCACGATGCGACCGGAGGACGCCGCGCGATCGAGCAGCTGCGGGAGTCCGGACACGTCCTCCGATCGCCATCCCGGATCGAGTGACTGGCGTCCCGCCTTCAGCGAATCGTCGACGGCGTTGAGGACGACCCCGACGACCGGCGGCCCGTCGGGACCGACGGCCTGCTCGAGCTCGGCCCCGAGGTCGTTCCCGTCAGAGCCCCCGATCCCCGACTTGTGGACGAGCACCGCACCTCCGGACGGCCAGAATCCGTGGGACGCGAAAGCCGGTTTCTCGCCAGCAGCGGTCCCCGGACGCAGGGCGGCGGCGAAGAGACTGGCGCGGCTGAAGAAGGTCTCGGTGGGGAGCGCGGCGAGCACCGCCTCCCGGGCACCGTCGGCCGCGCGGACGACCTCGTTCCAGCCGCGGCGATGATCGGTGAGGTCGTCCGATACGTCCCCCGCAACCGCACCCGACATACCGTCGACGACCACCAGCAGAACCGGGTTGCGCTTCGCCAGCGGAGCCACGAGCTCAGGCAGGAACGTCTCGACGGCGAGCAGCTGTGCGGGTGTCTCGGGCGCCGCCGCGAGGCGTGCGGCGAACGCCGCGTCGAGCGCTGCCCGCACAGCTCCGGCGTCGCGAGCGGCCCGGGCGAGGGCCTTCTGCACGCGCGGATCGGGGTCGCCGCGCCGTACCTGGGCCAGTGCGCGATCCACCCACGACAACTCTCCGGGCGTGGCGGTGCAGCCCCTCGGCCGCGGTCGCCAGGACGGTGGTCGGCTCGGTGTCGAGCCATCGACGCAGCCGCAGAGCGGCGAGGAGCCGGTCATAACGGTGGCGCTCGGTGACCATCTCCCGGTGGAGGGCCACCTCGGCCAGCGATTCCTCGGTCAGGTGGGCGGCGGCGTTCGCCAGCCGTGCACCGAAGCCGGACGGCAGCACGGGGCTGTACACGGCCAGCTCGGGCGCGTGCAACTGACCGAGCATCGCATCGGCCCGCCGGATCTGTTGTTCGAGGCGCGCCGAGACAGCGGTTCCACCGACGTGTTCGAGGGCGCCCTCCGCTGCCGCTGCCAGGTCCTCCCGGTGCGGGGACGCGGCGGGGAACCGGGACTCGGTGAACCTCCCGTAGGCCACCGCAGCGGCGTTGTCCCCCGCCGGCGCGGCCAGGACCGCCTGGGCCACCAGGAGATCGGCGAGAACGTCATCACGGGCGACGGCCAGGGCCATCAGCACCTCCGCAGCTCCGCCATGAAGCGACACGAGGTGCTCGGTGAGCCCGGCCCGCTCCTCGGCGGCGAGCGCTCGCCATCGGCTGCGGACCGCGCGCGTCGTCCAGGACGCCGATCAGGGAAGGCAGATCGAGCAGTTCCGAGTCGACGCCCAGACGGGCGGTCAGCACCAGCGTCATCGCCCGGGACCGGCTGAGCGTGGACCGGGCCGTGGAGGGCAGGGCATCGGTGGCCGCGAGCTCGATGAGCGCGTCGACGAGCCAGGGTTCGGTCCGGATGCGCGGATCGAGCCTGCGGGTCGCGAGCAGGTCGCCGAGCAGGGTGTAGCGGTCGGCGTCGAGGAGCTTCCCGCGGTGCAGCCGGGCGAGGACGGCGTCACCGAGGTCGGTCTCGGGGCGGTCGGTGAGCAGCACGAGGATGCTGCCGGGCACGTGGCGCGACAGGGCGTCGAGTACTGCCAGCAGCGAAGGGCAGGCGGCGACCTGGACGTCATGCCCGTCGATCTCGAATCCGGACGGTCCGTCCCAGACCGGCGGCCCGGGGCTGCGGATGCCGATGATCTCGGCGCCCCGCGGTTCGGTACGGGAGAGCTGGGAGCGGACCCGCTCCAGGATCGCTCGCTGGGCCGCTGTGGTGAGCTCAGTCGACGCCATCGCCGAGGATCCGGTAGCTGATCTCGACCGTCGCGTCCTCGGGGATGAGGTCGTGAAGCTCGGCGAGCGCACGGTCGCGCCGTCCCCGCACCACTCGGGTCCGGGGCGCCACCGGTGACTGCGGTACCGGCGGTGGGGGCTGCGGTGGCGGCGGCGTGACGATGATGAGGTCAAGCAGGCGCTTGCGGGCGTCGGTCAGCACCTTCGCCAGTGGTGAGGCGTCCTCGTTGGCCGCTGCACCGGCGCGCAGCGTTTCCCGTATGCCCTCCCGAATTCCCTCGTGTCGGCGTGCCCGTGGGTCAGCTGGTCGAGCACCTGCCAGTCGGCGTTGCGCAGCGCCTCGGTCACCTGCGCAGCGCTGGACAGCGAGCGGCTCAGGGTGATCAGGGGCATGTCGAGGGTGACCGACGCGATCGCTTCGACGAGCTCAGTGGGCTCACCGGCCCGGCGCAGCGCATCGAGCAGCTCGACCCCGACCTCCGCAGTGCGCAGCCGTGGTGCCTTCGGCTCGGCGGGAACGCCGAGGCGCTCCAGCGAGCTCTCCAGGACGGCGAGCAGCTCGGCCGCCGGTGCACGCAGCTGATCGACCCGTGACCTGATCCGGGAGAAGCGGGCGACCGATCGCGGCGAGATGACCCGCGCGTCCAGGGTCTCGCCGAACAGCACACCCGCTCGTTCGACGGCGACGGCCCAGGTCTCTGCTCCGGGGAGGCGCTGGCGTCGCAGCTGCATGTCGTCGCGGACGTCGTCGACACCGGCCGGGGGCTCCACGACCCGGCCCGCCCGCACCCAGGCCAGGCGCCCCAGCTCGGCGTAGGTGGCGATCACGAGGTTCGCCACGCGCGTGTCGAGTCCGAGCTCGGCGATCCACTGGCGTAGCTGCCGGACGGGGATGTCGTCGTCCCTGAGGCCGGCCTGCGCGGCGCGGCGTTCGAACTCCGACTCCCAGTGCCGCGACAGCACGAACGGGCCGCCATGCTCCTCGCCGAGGTTGAGCGGGTGGGCGAGCTTCTGCAGCGGGAGTCGTTCGGGCTTGTCGGTCTCGATGCGCCCGCCGTCGGCATCCGCGGCCCGGCGGACGACGTCGAGGACGATGCGCAGCTCCGCGGTGGTCACCACGGCGCCCTTGCGCTGGGGGTCGAGATCCGGGTGGTTCGGATAGGTCGCGCCGAAGCACTGATCGACGAGGTGTGCCAGGGCATCGGAGAAGGAGCGCCCGACGTCCAGCTGGGGACGCAGTGCGGGATCGAGCGACACGAGGTGGTCGGACCAGTCGAGGACGTGCTCCTCGTCCGGCCGCGCGAGCCCGTAGGCCTCCCTCAGCACCATCCGCAGCTCCGTGCGCAGCGCATCACCCTGGTTGCGCAACAGGTCGCGGGCCCGCTGCCGGTCGTCCGGGCCGAGATGGGTCGCAGCCTCGTCGAGGCGGGTGCCACCGAGCAGGTAGTCGATGCGGACCAGCGTCGCCACCTTGGTGAGCACGGCGCCGGTGAGGAACGCGGGCAGCCAGGCCAGGCACCGCCGCGTGCGGACGTCGCGGAGTTCCGTGACTCGCGCGCGGTCGTCTGCGGCGGAGTAGGTCGCGGCGTCGTACGGATAGTCGATCACCAGCCGCCACCGCCCGTCCTGGGACGGTTCGAAGACCTCGTCGCGCAGGTCGGTGCGATCGCGGATGTTGCCGTACACGATCTCCAGGGTGCGCCGGCTTCCCCGCCACACCACGGTGTGTTCGACCTCGAAGGCGCCGTCGTCGCGGATACCCAGCTCGCCGAGCAGCAGCTCACGGATCAGCCGGCGGCGACTCGCGGGGTTGTCGACGTGGGTGACGCGGTCCAGGATCTGCCCGAGATCCACACCGACGAGCTGCAGCCGGACGCTGGGGTCGTCCTCGAGGCCGACCTTCAGTTCGGCGACCTGGCTTGCCCACCCCCGCAGGCGGCGGACCACCTCGCTGACCTCCTGGCCGGGGATCAACGACGTGACCGTGCCGTGGTTGAGCGCGGCAAGCCGCCGCGCGGTCATCCCCCGCAGCGCGGGCACGTCCGGCGCCAGCGCGGCGAGGAGCAGCGTCTTGACCAGCCGATCATCGGCCCGGAAGGCCGTGATCACGCCGGCGGGAGCCTCGGCGAGCCCCGCGGCCTGTTCCTCGGTGAGGCCGCGCTGGCCGAGCAGCAGTGGCCGCAGTGTGCGCTGGTACAGGGTGCGCGCCTGCTCGAACTCGAACTTGAGCTTCTCGGTGAAGGGCTGATCGTTGCCGTCGGCGATGGCGTCGAACAGGTCCCCGAGCGGCACGAGCTGGCCCAGCCGCAGATCGTCACGCCGGTCGACGAGGATCTGCTGCATGAGCTTGAGCGCCGTCCGCTCGCGCTGCAACGCCGAGGAGACGTGCACGAGCGTCTGCATGAATGCGGGGCTGAACGGATAGGTGCGGCGGAACGCCTCGCCGTCGCCGTCGGTCAGCAGGATGTCGCGGGTGAGGCCGGGCAGGTTGTCGGTGCGCCGGAACGCATCGGCGATCCGCCGTGCCGCCTCGTCGTCGATCGGACGCAGGATGCGCTTCTCGGCGATCAGCTCCAGGTTGCGGTCCTCGAGCGTGATCGTGGCGAACCGACCGTCCCAGTAGGACAGCTGATCCTGGAACGACAGGGACTCCGCTCCTGTCCGTTCCACGCCGATCAGCTCACGCAGGTCGCGCTGCCGCGCGATGAAGCTGACGATCGGGATGGCGCGGTGGGCATCCGACGACTCGACGAGCTTGGCGACCTTCTCGGTCTCCCGTGCGACGAACACCGGATCCGCGATCTTCCCGGCGAGCCAGAGCACGAGCTCGTCGAGGAACAGGATGACGCCGTCGTACCCCAGCCCCTTGGCGTGGGCGCTGAGCGCCGTGAGCCCGCCATCGAGCGGGACGAAGGCGTTGGCTGCGCCGGCGACCGAGTCGACGAAGTTCGGCATGAACACCGGGACGACGTCGCTGATCAATCGCTGGGCGAGCCTCCGCGTCGGGCGGCGCGGCGAACGCGGCGTCCAGCTCCTCGATCGTCCACGCCGAGCTGAAGTCCCCCCAGCCCTCGTCCGCGTGCTGGGGCAGCCGGGCAAGGAAGGCCTCGTGCCCCATCCCGTCGTAGATCGCCCGGGCGTCGTCGAGCAGTCCCTGGGCCCGGTAGACCGGGGGAAGCGGCGCGTCGGGGTGCTCGCGACGCACGTGCTCGACGTACCCACCGAGGACCGCCGCCTCGAGGCTCTCGGCACCGATGAGGTGATAGGGCACGAGCATGAAGCGGCTGGTGTCGAGCCAGCGGTACCGGGCGATGGCGTCGGCCAGCTCCGGTCGCGACCGGGCGGCGACGTCGCCGTTGAGCAGGGCGTGGAGCACGGCCATGAAGTGGCTCTTGCCCGAGCCGAACGATCCGTGCAGGTAGCTGGCCTTCGACCGGTCCTCCGCCAGCGCCGACCCGATGAGACTCAACGCCTCGTCGAAGGCCACCCGCAGCTGCGGGGTGATCACGTAGGAGTCCAGGGTGGACTGGATGTGCTGCACGCCCTCGGTGAGGCGCAACACGAAGTCACCCTGGTGGATCTGCTCCGGGATGGCGATGAGCTCGCGCAGCAGCGGCTGCCCGGTCTGCACCGGTGTGGTCGTCACCGCCGAGCTACCTCCTCGTCGTCCGCGTCGCTGCGACAGTAGTGCCGAGATCGCAATCGCCGTTACCGGCAGCGACCGCACATGTCACCTATCCGGACAGCGGCCTGCGTGGTGGCGAGCGTGCCCCGCAGAGCTCTCAAGTCACGAAGGCCACCGCTTCCGCTGGTAGTCCAACGCATCCTGGCCTGCGAGCTCGTGCGTGGAGCTGTTGATGCGGACGAGGAACGCGGGCTTCTTCTCGCCCTTGGCCGGCGTGGCGAAGACCGGCTGCGCCGCAGGGCAGCAGCGCGGGTGCGGCCGCGCCCGTTTGGATTGATCTCGCCTACCTCGCGGTGTGGGTGCTGTCGTTGCTGGCGGCGGTCCGTGCGCTGTTCGGCGACGGCGGTCTGAAGGTGGCCGCGCTCGCGATCGTTCCGATCGTCCTGCTGCTCCCGAGCGCTATCAGCGGGGTCCGAGTGCTGCTGCGCCGGCCTCGGACACCAGAGGCAGGCCCACCACCGGCCAGCCGCCCCCAGGGCTGACGGCTGTCCGGTCGTTCGAGGGGCAGCGCCTCAAGCCCCTCGACTCGCTGCAGGAGCGCACGGCAGACGGCGTGGTGCGGCGTTGCCGAGGGACGCGGTGAGCCCGGAGCCGTCGGATGCAGGCGCACAGGGCATGGTGGCGTCCCTGAGCTCAAAGCGAACGTGGTCGAACGGCAGCTCGCCGGTGAGCTGGCGCATCACGTGGCCCCTCGGGCCTGCTACGCCTGGACGCGGGGAAGGTCGCCCGCGGACGCGAAACTGGACGGGAAGTACCTGCTGCGCACCGGCGATCCGCACCTGAGCACCGAGGACGTCGCGCTGGGCTACAAGCAACTCCTCGAGGTCGAACGCGGCTGGCGGGACCTGAAACAGATCCTGGACCTGCGCCCCGTCTGCCACCGGCTCGAGGATCGCATCCGCGCCCACGTGCTGCTGTGCTGGCTCGCCCTGCTCATGGTCCGGGTCGTCGAGACCCGTGCCACCGGAAGCTGCGGGTGGACCAGCACCGGCACGTTGCGCGCCGCTGTCCACGGCGGTGGCGGGGGTCGCCGACCGTGTGCAGGTCGAGCAGATCGAGCCCGGCGTTGTGCAGCTGCCGGCACACGGTCGGGCAGTGCCAGCGGCCCCGGCCGGAGCGCACGTTGACCACCAGCGCGGTGCGGCGGCGGACGCGGATGTCGGCGATCAGCTCCGCCTTGGACCGCTGCTGCCCAGGTCCGGTCACAACCTTCTCCATCCTCGAGCTCGCGCCATGCCTTGCGACGTGGGCGGTTGCGTCGTCCGCACCGTTGAGCGCCGCGGGCGAGTGACCGATCCTGCCTGCGGCCTGCCCGGAACGCAGGGACGTGGGCGGGACAGGGTGACGCCGACTGGGTGCCAGGACGTCGGAGCCGACTCCGCCCCTGGCTGGCTGGTCTGCTGAGGTGTGAATCAGGTGAGCACCACGGCGAAGCTCGGGCCGAAGGCCCGTTGATCAGCCACTCGGTTCCAGGGTGACGGTGTGGCCGAGTTGTTCGAGCTGGTGCACGAGTCGTCGGGTGCGGTGTTCGGTGGAGCGGCGGCGTTGCGCCCAGTCCGGGCCGAGGTCGGCGTAGTCGACCTGGTCGTGCACCACGTGCCAGTAGGCGATCAGCAGGTCGTGGCGGGTGGCGCCGATGGCCTTGGGCAACCCGCGGCGGCCGCGGATGTGGGCGTGGTGGGCGGCGAGGTAGGTGTTCTTCGTCCGTGCGGCGGCATGGGCGGCCTCGGTGAGCGCGGTGCGCAACGCGACCGAGCCCCGAGCCTGTGGATGCCGAGAATCCTGTCACGTCATGCGACCTGCACGTACTCGTGCACGAGACCGCCGAGTCGATCCCGTCGCAGTGGTCGGAGTACAGCACGGGACGGTGGGGGCGTGGCGCCTGTGGGCGGCTGCTGTTGCAGTGAGCGGTGCGGGCGATGGGTGTTGTAGTGCTCGATGTATTCCTGCAGCACCTGCGTCAGGTGGCGTGGTCCGCCTCATCACCGCCGACGGCGGCGCCACCGCCAGCCCGTTGACCTACAGCGCCACGACGACCACCCTGCACACCACGGCCGACGACCGCCGAGGTGGTCCTACCTCGTGGCCGACAAGTGGTCCCTTCTCGCAGGCAAGCGGCAGGGGTGCACCCCTTGTTCTGGCCGTAACGGTCTTCTCGGCCTGTTCCGGGTGGGGAGCGGATCTCGTCAGGAGAGGCACATCTGATGACTGACTCACGCGGCCCTGCAGGCGGGCCCGAACCCGCTCCGGGTCCACCGGCGGCGGACCGGCCCGGGGCGCCCAGCGCACACCGACCCGGTCGCCGTCATCCGGTCGAAGCGTTATCTCTCGGCGCTCATCCTGTCCGGCATCCTGGGCATTCCCATTTCCGCTGTTGCCTACGGGTTCCTGGCCCTGGTCGCCAAGATCCAAAGCTACCTGTTCGACGACCTGCCGACCCAGGTGACCGGCGGTCCCGCGCCGGCCTGGTGGCCGGTGCCTTGGCTCGTGCTCTGTGGACTGTTGACCGCGCTGACGATCCGCTACCTGCCGGGAAATGCCGGTCACTCACCCGCCTTCGGGTTCAAGGCCGGTGGCGGACCCCCGACCGGGCGGGAACTGATCGGCGTCATCCTGGCCGCGCTCAGCACGCTGTCGCTGGGCGCGGTACTGGGCCCGGAGGCGCCCTTGATCGCGATCGGCGGCGGTCTGGCCGCGCTGGCTGTGCATCTGGTGAAGAAGGACGCACCGCCGATGGCCCTGACCATCATGGCGTCGGCCGGGAGTTTCGCGGCCATCAGCACGCTGCTCGGCTCGCCCATTCTCGGCGCGTTCCTGATCATGGAGGCGGCCGGGATCGGTGGCGCCATGCTGAGCCTGGTGGCGTTGCCCGGCCTGCTCGCGTCGGGCATCGGCGCGCTGATCTTCGTCGGCCTGGATTCCTTCACCGGTCTGGGCGACTTCTCACTGGCGTTGACCACTGTTCCGCCCCAGACGGTTCCCACCATCGCCACGATGGGTTGGGCGCTGGGCATGGGTCTGGCCGGTGCCCTTGTCGGTTGGGTGATCCGCTGGATCGGCCTGTCCGTGCGCCCGATCGTGCATCTGAACCGGGTCCTGGTGACTGCGGGCCTGGGCCTGCTCATCGGGCTGATAGCGATGAGCTATCAGCTGGTCACCGGCAACAGCTTCAGTCAGGTGTTGTTCTCCGGGGAGGATGCGCTCCCCGGACTGGTCGCGCACGCCGCGGACTATTCGCTTGGCGTCCTGTTCATGTTGATCGCGTGCAAGGCGCTGGCCTATGGCCTGTCGCTCAGCGCGTTCCGCGGCGGCCCGGTGTTTCCGTCGATGTTCATCGGCGCAGCCATCGGCATCGCCGCAAGCGGGTTGCCGGGGATGGACCTGGCGCCGGCCATCGGGATGGGCATCGGTGCGATGTGCACCGCGATGCTGCGGCTGCCGTTGACCTCGACACTTCTCGCCACCCTGTTGCTCGGCGCGGACGGGCTGTCGACCACCCCGGAGATCATCGTCGCCGTGGTCGTGGCGTTCGTCGTCACCAACGTGCTTCCCGTCCCCGGGCCGCCGGAGCCGACACTTCCACCTGCCGACACGCGACCAGCCGCACCACCCCCCGCCCCTCCCCCGCGAGCCACCGCGTAAATCACCCGCGACTGCGCCATCACCTCGGTGTTCAAGTGCCGTGACAACCCGCTCGGGGTGATAGACCGCGCCTTATCGGGATGGCGGAACCGGGTCGCTGGGCGGGCCGGTTCCGTCCGCGTCGCCGCGAAGTTCATCGCGACGCTGAACGCCCCGTTGCGCCGCCGAGGTCAGCAGTCTGATGACCAAGCCCAGTACCACCAGGTCGAGCAGCATCTGCAGGGTCACCAACAGCCTCATCCCGTTCGTCTGCGCGACGATATCTCCGAAGCCGACGGTGGCGAAGACCGTCACGGTGAAATACAGCGCCGTCGTGTGGTCCAACGGCGAGGTGAATACTGCGGGATCGGTCACTGAGTTCGACAAATAAATCCTGGAGAAGATCAGCAGGAACAGCGGGACGGTCACCGCAAGCGCCTCGATGGCCCGTAGCCTCGGATATTTCGCTTTGGCGATTACCGGTACCTGGATGGCCACTATCACCCCGAAGATCACCAGCTCCAGTATCAGCCACGGCAAGTCCGAATCCTCGCTGCTGCTCCTGATCGGGACGAGGTAGTAGACGGCGAGCAGCACGGCTACCGAGACGGTAACCCTGATCAACATGCCGACAACCAGCCTCCACCTGCTCCGTCCACCAGAACCAGATCGCGGCAACTGCGTCATGATCCCGAACCCTCTCGCGTGGTACCCGGTGCCGCCTCGCAGCGCGCGCTGCGAGGCCATCGCCGACCTCGCCACCACCCGCACCGACCAGAACGAACACGACTACACTGCACTGAAGACAGCGGCCGACGACGGCCGGGTCGCTGGCCAAAGCCGGGAGCGTGACGCCGACCGGACACCCCGGCTCTGCCGACGTAGGGTGGCGTGTGTGCACGCCTCGGCGGCGTCCCTCAGGTTCAGGGACGGGCGGAGCATTCAGCCCCCCGCAGTCCGCCGTCGGGAGCGGTCGCACCGTTGATCTAGCGATGTCTTCATGATCCCGAGTAGGGTCGGGCCGGTACAGGCCGTTCGGACACTTCCGGGTGGCGGACTTACCGAGGAGACGCCATGGCCGTCGCACCTGTCGATATTTTCCTCATCGGTTTCCCGGGCAACAAGTTCAACGGGCGGATCACTCCCGCGATCCTGGATCTGGTGGACAGCGGCACGATCCGGGTGATCGATGCGCTGTTCGTCAGCAAGAACTCCGATGGTGTCGTCACGACGCTTGAGATCTCGGATCTCGACGCCGAGACCGGGGCCGTTTCGCGGCGGTCACCGTCGCGCAGCCGGGCGCACTGGGGCCCGAGGATGCCGAGGAGGTCAATGACGACCTGCCGCCGAACACCTCCGCACTCCTGATCGCGATCGAGAACCTGTGGGCGGCCAAGGTCGTGGAGGCATGCCAGGCGGCCGACGCCGTGGTGATCGACCAGATCCGCATCCCCGTCGATGTCGTCCAGGCCGCCCTGACCGCTGGCTAGACGCTGGCCCCGGTTGATCCACTGAGAGGAACGAATATGGGACTTCTCCGCATGGCCGCGCGGACCGCCGTGGTCGCAGGCACCGCCACAGCAGTATCCGGACGCATCGCACGCAGGCAGGCCCGCAAGTACGACCAGGAGCAAGCACAGTACGCGGAGGCGGAGCCCGCCCCTCAGGCCGCGCCGGCCGAGGCCGCACCAGCCGAGGCGGCATCGCCCGAGGATGATCTGACCGCCAAGCTGCAGCAGTTGGCGGCGCTGCACTCTCAGGGTGTGCTTTCCGACGAGGAGTTCTCCGCGGCCAAGGCCAAGGTACTGGGGATCTGACCCAACCACGGTCGCGGTGAGGGTGAACGAGGCCGAGCCGTACGCCCGCCTGGCCGGGGTGTACGACGAGATCGTTGTCGATCCCTGCCACCGGGCGTGGGCGTCTCACCTGCACAACCTGTGGACCGGCGACCCGGCGGAGGTCCACAGCGTGCTGGATCTCGGCTGTGGGACTGGCCTGATGGCGGCCGCCCTCACCGCGTACGGGTACCGGGTGACCGGCATGGATTCCTCGCAGGCGATGCTGGCGCGCGCCCGTCGACTCCTCGGCCCCGAGGCGGTGTTCATCCAGTGCGCGATGCCCGGCCTGGGGGTCGGCGGTGTCTTCGACGCCGTCATCTCCACCTTCGACGCGTTGAACTACCTGCCCACACCCGAGTTCTCCCGACCGTCGCCGCGGTGGCCCGCCTGCTGCGGCCCGGCGGCTGGCTGGTCTTCGACCTGCACACCACGGCGATGCTGAACTTCACAATGGCGAACCCGGTCGTCGCCGGGACCGCGGACGGGCAGCAGTTCACCATCAGTAGCATCGTGGATCCAGCCGCCCGAACATGTGACACCCGCATCCTGGTCATTCGCGCCGCCGACGGCGACACCTTCGTCGAGCAGCACCGCCAATACTTCCACACTGCCGCGGAGGTCCTCGATGCCCTTCTGGACGCGGGCTTTGCGTTGACCGCCGTCACCGAGGAGTACTCCCACCGGCCTGCCGATGCCTCAACCCTGCGCGCAACCTGGACCGCCCGGCGTGGCTCGGCGTGACGCTGCTCGGCGCACCCTGCGCCACCGGCTGATCTGCGTGCCCGCCCGCCTCGTCCGCCACGCCGGCGCCCTGACCCTGCGCCTGCGCCTGCGCCTGCCACCAGGCCGGCACCTGCTCGAAGCCGTCCTCGCCCGCATACGCCGGCCACCCGCAACGTCCTGACCAGGCCAAACGGCCCCAACACTCCCGGAACCCCGCCCACCCGAGGCGACACTCGGGCACTCAGCCTTCCCCCGGCCTGCCCACCACCCGGATCCGACCCCGAAAGGATCAACAGATCGAGCCGGAGATCAACTCATCTACTACTCGCCGAATCGGGACTGACCACTCGATCGCCGGGTCCTTCTCACCGGTCTCGAGGTTCTTCCAGGCGGTCGACTTGAACTCGACGACCTTGCTCTCACCGGCGGCGATGACCCGCCGGACGCTCTTCGACCACGCGCTTGGCATCCTGCTCGATCGGCGCAAAGGGGTTGTCCGACCGTCCGCCGAGCGGTTCACCGGCTTGCCGGTGGCCTCCTCGATCTGCTTGAGCAGCCGCTCGAAGCGGGCGGTGAAGAACGCCTGGAAGTCGTCACGCGCGCAGCGCGAGCGGATCGATGTCATGCGATCGAAGGATCGCGTCGAGGTCCTCGGCGTCGATCTGCTCGCTCGACTCGATCCGAGTGAGGTATCGGCTCGGGGCGGCGCCGCCGATCCTCCGGTTGGTGCGGGAATCGATGGTGGTCTTGTTGACGATACTGTTCGCTACTCCCTCCGGAATGCCGTTCGCAGCGGCCCAGCGCTTCGGGAAGATGTGGTGCACATCGACGGCATCATCGACATAGGTATGCAGGTCGATAGCTGGTCCGGTGCGGAAGTCGCGGCCGCCGCGCTTCATCTGCTGGGCGTACAGACCCTTGTAGGCGGCGCTGTTGCGGGTGCGCAGCGTCATCAGTCGCTCGGCCTGGAACTGCGATTCCCGCACCGTCCGCGGGATCGTCGCCCCCGTCGATCCAGGCGACGACGTCCTGCAGGTCGTAGGCGAAGCGGGTCTCGGTGGAGCCGCCGTACATCTCACCGAACACCCCGCACCAGAACCACTGCCGCAGCTTCTGGGTGACGCCGTGGCTGTCCGCCGGTTACCGAGGGCTGTCATGATCGCGGTGAGCGGCACGAGCTGGGTGGCGTAGGGCAGGTCACGGGCAGTGAAGATGCGCTCGCTGTGCAGGAACTTGCACCACCCGCGGCAGAGCGGGTGACGCGTCGTCAGCCCACTTGCAGGTAGTCGGCGAGCTCCAGTCGCAGGATGTCGCGACGCTTGCAGGACACCGCAGGTACACGCTCGTCCTCCGGGTTCTCGGCGAGGTAGTTCGCCCGACGCTCCCGGGTCGCGAGCAACGTGAGGATCTGCAGGAAGTCGGTGGCCGCGAACTCGTCGAGCACCGCATGTTCGCCGAACCGCGCTCGCCGCTCGTCCCAGTCGTCGCGCAGGTTGAAGTTCTCCGCAGGCGTAGGTGGCGGTGAGCAGCTCGAAGACCGTCAGCGACACACCGCCGGTGTTGACCTTCTCGAAGACCTGGCAGACGGCCTCCTTCGGCGTCGCCCGCGTGAGCTCGATGGTGGGCACCCGGTACTCCGAGGAACGGCGCGATGCACGGCCTTGTGGAACGCGACCCAGATCTTGAAGCGCTCGTTCGGGTCCGGCGACGACGAACGCCAGCTGCCAGGCGTCGTCGCAGCAGGGTCGAGCACGATGTCCAGCGGGAACATCCGCGCGCTCGATCTGTGCCTCCGATGGTCGACACGTCCAGAGTCACCTCCCCACGGAAGTTGCGCGACCAGTCCGTCGGCCGGGACGGACAGGATCGCGTCCTCGCGGTCGCGTGACGGGTCGATGCACGCACGGATGTCGGCGAAGTAGCGGCGCTTCATCTCGTTCTTGCGTGCGTCCTGGGTGCGCACCGGCTGCCCGGACCGCAGGGCCAGGTACAGCGAGGTGGTGCGCTGCTGGCCGTCGAGCAGCAGGAACTCCGGCTCTACGCTCTGCTGCAGTTCGACACCCTCGAGAAGGCGAGGCTTGAACTTCACGTCCGGATTGCCGGTGCGCAGCGTCATCACCGCACCGATCGGGTACGACAGCGACACCGAGGCGAGCAGGCTTCCGATGTGGTTGTCGTCCCACACCCACCCGCGCTGGAAGTCGGGCAGCTGCAGCGCGCCGCTGTGGGCCTGGTCGAGCAGCTGACTCAGCGGCATCTCGTTGCTGGTGAATTTCTTGTCCACGTTCGGTCTCGTCCCGTCGTTCGTCTGTCGGTCAGGGAAGGAGGTAGCGCATGCCGCGGCGCTGCCCGGCGGTGACGAGGCGGCCGTCGGCCACCAGGTGTTGGGCGAGGGCGCGGGCGCCGGGGGCGTCGAGGCCGGTGACGTCGCGGATCTGCTCGTTGGACAGCGGACCGCTCGCGGCGGCGGTGAGCACGGCATCGACGTGGGCCGGATCCGGGGCCGATGACGCGCGGCGCTCGCGGGCGGGTCGCGGTGCGGCGCTGTGGCGTTTCGCGGAAGCCGGCAGCGGGGCGACATCGACCCGTCCGGTGGGTCGCCAGGTCCGCACCGCGTCCGCGGTGAGCTGCAGCTCGGCGAGCTGGCCGTCGAGGAAGCCGGCGTAGATGTCGGCAGGTGAGGCGCCGTAGCGGGCGTCGATCTCGCCGTGCCACTGGCGCACCCAGGGCAGCACCTCCGCGCAGCCCGGCCAGCAGCGGTGTCACCCGCTCGACCGGCCAGCCGTCCTCGCCACGCCGCTGGCTCACCAGCACGGCGAGCGCCTGTGCCTGCTCGCGGTGGTCCCAGCCGGCCCAGCCGAGCAGCAGGCTGCCGTCACCGTCGCGGCTGGCCGCCGGGTAGGAGATGAACCGCTCCTTCGGGACGTCGAGCTTGCCGCGCTGGCTCCAGTAGCTGCCGCGGGCGAAGTCACCCGGGGCGTACTTGGGCGGCACCGGCACGTCGCCGATCTCGTCCTTGATCGCCCGGCGGACCTCGGGATGGGTGACGTCGTCGTACCCGAGCCGGGCCGCGACCGCGTCCTCCCGCCGCTGCAGCGCCCAGGTGTGCTCCCACTCGGCACGCTTGGCCAGGCCCGCCGGCTTGTAGCGGTAGGCGGCGAGGAACGGCACGTGCTCGTCGTCGACGAGCGCGCCGACGACCTCCGCGAGATCGGCATCGGGACGGCCGAGCGCGTCGCCGGCCCACAGCGCGGCGACGGACACGAGGTCCTCGTCGCCGCGGACCTGGTCGGCAAGGGTCCGCACGGTGTGCAGGACGGGCTGGTCGTCGCCGTTGTCGTCGGGGGCGAACCAGAGGTGGCGCGGCTTCGAGCCGGTCGAGGAGCCAGTGCCGCAGCGCACGTTCCTGCTGCTTCTCCCACGGCTCGGTCGACCAGCGGCGCTTGCACTCCGGGCGCTCGATCAGCGCGAGGTCGCGGCGCTTCTCGATGAGCGCGATGCGGGCCTCGACGCGGCGGCGGTAGTCGGCGGGCCAGTGCGTGGGGAGCTCGGTGATCGGGGTGGAGCCGTGGCGGGCGAACCACTGGGTCTCGGTCTCCCCTGCCGCGACCTTGCGGGCGAGGATGATCTCGAACGCCCGCTCACCGAGGTTCAGCGGTTCAGCGGAACCGTCCCCGAGCACCTCCGCGGCCTCGGCATCGGAGAGGAGGCCGTAGCGGCGGTAGACGTCCCAGTCCAGCTCCTCCTGCGCGGAGATCATCTCGGCGCGGAGGCGGTGCCACTCGGCGTGGGCGGCGGCGAGGCGGTCGCGGGTCGGGGTCGCGGTCGTGGCAATCGCGTCGGGGGTGGTGGCGGCGAGCTGCTGGGCAAGCTCGTCGAGGTGGCGGCCAGCGGACGAGGGGGAGGTCGGCCGGGAGGGGGAACTGCTCCAGCTTGGTGCCGGTGAACTCGTAGAATCGCTCCCAGCCCGCGCTTGTTGATGCCGCCGCCCTCGCCACGGTTGCCCTTGTCGTGGCACACCTGCTTCATCCAGAAGCAGGCCGTCGACGAGTTCAGCACCCCGAGCAGCGCCAGGTGGTCGTCCTCGCTCGCCTCCGCTGGCAGCTTGATCACCGGCGCGGACTGCTTGAACACCTTCCCGCCCCGGTCCAGCACGAAGTGGTTGTGCGTCGCCACGAACGCGAACGCGATCGACAGCGGCAGCTCGATAGCGCGCTTGGTGAACTGCGTGCCACTCCCACCAGCGCAGGCCGCGCGTCCTGTACGGTGCTCACCGCCGAACGTCGATGCGATCGACCAGAGTGGCGTTCGCAAGCGGCCACAAGTACTGGCGCACCGCTCCCGGGAGCACTCGCGACACAATCGCCGATCGGCATCGTACGGACGGAAGCACGGTCCGATTCCCAGCGTCATGACCGCCAGTCCCGCACGTGGTCGCCAGCAGATCGGGACTGCGTCGCCGCGAGCCGAACTGACCAGGCGCTTCACGATGGCCGCATAGAAGGCCATCGTCGCAGACCTCGTCTGCGTGAGTGCCGCCCGTAGCAGCTCGATGCGACGAACTTCATCCGGCGCGCATTTGCTGGTCGAGCTCGAGACAACCGACCACATCCGGCCCCACCACCCGACAGCGACCACGGGTGGCTCGCCAGCCGCGACCGCGGCAGGTCGACCACGCTCACCCACTCCGACTCGCTCCCCGGCGTGCTCGACCTGGGCGGTGATCGCGGTCCAGACCAGACCCTTCTCCGGGTCGTCGGGCTGCGACGGCTCCCCGCGCACCCCGAGCACCGCCCGCACCGCGTCCCGCCGGCTCGGCGCCGCCCGCCGCCCGATGAGGATCACCGTCGGCGTCCCGTGGCCGGGGATGTAGGCGCCTGACGTGTCGACCACGTAGTCCAGCTCGACCGTCGGGAAGAAGTCCTCGATCAGCTTCGTGCCGAACTCGCGCTTCATGAACGCGTTGGACGTGATCTGCCCGGTGTAGCCCGCGCCGAGCCCGTCGTCGGACGGCCTGCGCGCGAGGTCGAAGATCCGCTGTGCGAACGGGACCGTGAGCTGGAACTGGCGGTGGCACGCCGACCAGCGCTTGCGGTAGTACTCGTTCTGCTCCGGGTCCTTGACCGTGATGTAGGGCGGGTTGGCCACCACGACGTGGTAGGTGGCCGAGGAGAGCAGCTTCTCGTCGGCGAAGTCGTCCAGGTCCTCCCAGCGGGTGCGGTACCCGATCGCCTCGTCGACCGCGGCGAAGGAGCCCTGCCGCTCCGGGGTGCGGAGCGAGTCGGTGCACCCCACCACCGGCCGCCAGCGCTGCCGGGCCGCCTCGGCCAACGTCTTCACCCCGGCGACCTTCAGCCCGGCGACCATCAGCCGGAAGCGGGCGATCGCCACCGCGAACGGGTTGGTGTCCACCCCGTGCACCGAGTCCAGCGCGCGGCGGGCGAGCTCGTAGTCGTCCAGCGACGGCGACTGCTCCCGCCACGCTGCCACCAGCCGCCCGAACGCATCCAGCAGGAAGTGGCCGCTGCCGCAGGCCGGGTCGATCAGCCGCAGGCCGTCGAGGCCGAACTCCTCGATCGCCGGGGTCAGCGTCCGGTCCAGGATGAAGCTCGCGATGAACCGCGGGGTCTGCAGCAGCGCGTAGGTCTTCTTCGCGGCCTCCGACAGGTCCTGGTACAGATCGCCCAGGAACCGGGTGTCCCCGTCGGGGTCGGTGAAGTCGTGGCGCAACGCACCGTCGGGCCGCCGCGCCCGCCAGAACGTCACCAGCGCCTTCGCCGCGTCGTGGGAGATCGGCACCCAGTACATCGGGTTGTGCTCGGGGTCGAACAGCAGCCGGCCCGCGTCGGTGGCGCGCAGCACCTCGAACTGCTCGGCCAGCCAGTCGCCGTCGTTGTGCTCGGGGTGGTGGCGGTAGTGCTCCAGCTGCGCGTCCTCGGCCGCCGCCAGGCGATCCCCCGGCCCCGACAGCACCGGATCGATCAGTCCGTTGTCCTCGGTCCAGCGCAGGAACACCGTGCCCAGCACCCACGCCACCGCGATCTGCGTGAGCTGCGCCCCGCGCCACTGCGGCCACTCCGCGGCCGTCCGCCGGGCCTTGCGCTCGGCGGCGTGCTCGTCGCGCAGCACGTCGACCAGCCCGGGCACCGTCTCGAGCTGCTCGGCCAGGTCGGCCTCCAGCAGCCGGACCTGCTCCTGCAGATCCGCCAGCAGCGCCTTCGAGTCGATCATCGTGCTCCCCCGTGCCGTCCCGCCGCTTCATCGCCGGCGGGTCACCCATCGTCGCAGGGCGCTGCAGTCGCCTGCTGCGAGGCGACCCGAGTCGCCTGCAGCGTCGTCGGGCATGCTCGGCCGCGCGGCGGGGCGGCACGAGCTCTCACGCAACGGCCGCCGCAGCCGTCCAGCTCGCGGGCGCCGCGATCCACTCCTCGGCACTCGTCATGCCGATCGCGTGCGTGCCGATGCGCGGCGGCTGCCTGCCGTCCTCCGCCGGGCACAACAGCACGACCGTGCGCGGCCCGCCGTCCCGTCCGGCAACGCGAGCGGAGGCGAGCACGCGGTTCAGCACTGCAGTGCCGCCCGCGTAGCGCCCGAGCGGGGTCAGCTGGTCCAGCAGGAGCACCTGGTGCGCCGCCCACCGCTGCTCCAACCGTTTCCAGGCGGCGTCGACCACCGCTGCAGGTTGGCCCGCGAGCGATCGTCGGCGTCGGCGGCGTCCGCACGGAGCACCACACCGAAATCGGTGATCCGTCGCTCCGCGGCCTCGTCGCGCAGCGCGCCGATGAAGGCGGCCGAGACGTCGAGCGGCTCGACGCCGACGACCTCCGCGACCCGCTGTCGACAGGCCTCCCAGCGTGACCGGCGGAAGGTGACGAGGCGGACGCCGCCATGGTCGAGGACGTGGGCGATCCGTGCCTCCGGCGCACCACCGGGCACCACGACGGCGGACGTCCCGTGCCCGGCCGACAGGTCCGACGGGCGCGAGCTGCTGGACGTCACCGAGGTCGGCGGCACCAGCAGCTCGCCGTTCCACCGGAGGTCGACACCGGCGTCGCGGAGGAGACGCGACAGCTCCAGCCCGTCGGGCAGTGGGTCGAGCCCGGGGAAGCGCGCCGCCACGCGGGCGGCGAGCGTCGCGGGGCTGAGCCCATCCTCCGGTACACCCGCTCCGGCCTGGGACAGCCGCAGCGCCCGGATCGGGTCGAGGTCGCGGGGATAGATCTCCAACCGGGCGTTGGCCCAGACCCGGGCCGACGTGGCGGCGGCGAGCTGCACCAGGCGCCGTTCCGCGGGGACGAGCTCGAACCGGCGCGCGACGTCCGCGAGCGTCCGGACCACGGTGATCGGGGTCGGGAGGGGATCGTGCGCGGCCAGCTTCACGGCCTCGTCCGCCACGGCGACAGCCATGTCGAGCAGCTGGGCGTCACTGGGGGTGTCGATGGACTCCTCGTCCGACACCTGCAGTGCCACGATCATGCGGCCGCTGTGCCGCCGGGTGGCGAACCGTGGGCACTCGGCGAGGGAGTCGGCCTCGACCGCGGCCCGCAGCACCGCATAGGCGTAGGCGCGGCGGCGTTCCGGCAGCTCCTCCCGCACGCAACCCCGCGAGGCGAGCAGCTGCTCGACGAGCTCGGACGCGGCCGCCACCCGTCCCAGCCCGGTGAGCAGCCCGTCGAGCTCCTCCCGGACGTCGGTCAGCCACGGGTCGGCGATCCACTCCTTCCGGCGGCTCCCCATGATCTGCGCGATGCGCGCGGCGGTCAGCCCCGACTGGTCGGCGATCTGGGCGAGCGTCGGCCAGCGCACGTCCGGCAGCACACCCTGGGCGTCGGGCAAACCCAGCGCGCGGCGCGTCAGGTCGGCCTGGTCGACGCCTCTCGTCCGACTCGGGGGCGGGATGAGGCGTGGCACGAGCTGATCGAGGCTCGGCGGGACACCGCGCTCACCCGTCGGGGCCGCTGCCGCGGCGCCGCCGGGCACCGGCGCGGCGAAGGCACGACGCCACTGGCTCGTCCTGCTCACGAGCTCGGTGCGGGTCAGCTTGGACAGCCCCCGCGCCCGCCACAGCTCCCGCGTCGGGACGTCGAGGAGCTCCCCGACCGTGTTCGCGCCGAGCCGCTGCGCCACCGCTACCGCCCGCAGGGACAGCCCGGCGGCATCGAGGGCCGTCTCGGACGTGGCCACCGCCGCGGCCTCGTCACGTTGCTCCAGCAGGTCGTCGGTCTCGGTGTAGGAGGTGATGGCAGGCCGCGCTTGGTCGAGCGTGCTGAATACCCGGCGCCAGGCCTCACGCATCGCGCCCGCGGTGGTGAAACGCGCATCGGCGTCGCGCTGGAACGCCGTGCGGAAGAACACGGTGAGGGGATCGCGCACGGCCGCGTCGAACAGCTCCGCCGACAGCGTCACCTCGTCGACGAACTGCGCGTCCGTGCCGTCGTCACCCCAGACGGGGATCTCGAGGCTGGCCATCTCGTGCAGCGTGACGGCGGCGGCGTACAGCTCGGCGGCGGTGTCGTAGGTCGGCCGGCGGGCGCTGCCCAGGAACGGGTCGCGGTAGCCGCGCGTCCCGGCCTGGACGTCCGAGGCGGCGGCACCGGCGAGGGAGAAGTCGAACAGCACCAGCGCGGGGCCGCGCTTGGGGTCCCGCCGGACGCCGAGGTTGTCCGGCTTGACGTCACGGTGGAACGTGTCGCGGCGGCCCAGGTAGTCGAGGACGTCGAGCAACTGGTCGCCGAAGCGCTGCAACTGGTCCGGGACGAGCGCGCCGTCGGTCCGCAACAACTGGGCGAGGGTCTGGTCACCGGCGTAGTCGATCTCGATGGCGTGCCGGGTGCCGAGCGGGAAGACCCCCCTCTTGAGCATGACGAGGTGCTCGTGGCGCAGCCCTTCCAGCACCACGGCCTCGTCGTCCAGCCGCTCCTCCGACTCCGCCGACCGTCCCACCTTGAGCACGGACTCGAGGCCGTCGCGCTGCACGAGGAATGCGCGCGCCGTGGCTCCGGTGCCGAGGACCCGCAGCACGGTCGACCCGTCGGGCAGTTCGGCACCGGGCTGCGCATCCCATGGGTCCTGTTGCGCCTCGTCCGTCGGCCGCTCCGGTCGGAGCACCTTGTCCAGTTCGGCGAGGAACTCGTCGACGTCGGCGAACCGGTCGCTGACGCGGGGAGCCGTGGCCAGCTCCACCACCGCGTCGACGTCGGGGGGGATCGCGTCGGAGACGGCCGACGGATGCAGTCCGCCCTCTGCGGCGAGCCTCTCCATCAGCTCGGGACGCCCGGCAGCGGGAGCCTTGCCGGTGAGGATGAGGTAGGCGGTGGCGCCCAGGCCGAACACGTCGATCGCCACCGTGCCGTCGGCCTCCGCGGCGAACTCGGGGGCGAGGTAGGCGGCCGCGGCCGCCTCGACGTGCTGGTAGGCATGGGTGGTCGGGGCCACCCGGTGGGTGGTGTCCTTGGCGGACAGCCCCCGAGCAGCGGCCTGCCACTCCCCGATGCGCAGGCGCGGCTGGGTCCAGCCACGCTCCCCCGGCTCGACCACGATCGCCCGCGGGGACAGCGCGCGGTGCACGAGCCTGCGGTCGTGCGCGTACCGGACGGCCTCGGCGAGCTGGCGGATCATTTCGAGGCGGGCCGGCAGGTCGAGCTCGGCGCCGTGCTCGACGAGGTAGTGGTCGAGCCGCATCGCATCGCGGCGCTGGTCGATGACCAGCGCCGGACCCATGTCGTGCTCCAGCAGCTCGCGGGGTACCAGCAGGCCGGGATGGTCGATGCCCTGACCCGCGAGGAACTCCCGCTGGGCGGCGTGCCGGACCGATTTCCGCTTCTCCGGATCCGACTGCCGCTCGTAGAGGTAGATCCGGATCCGCCGGTAGGCGTTCTCGATGTCCTCACGGGTGGCGTGGTGGTCCTGCCAGGTGGGCCCCGACTCGTAGGGGCGCGGGTCGATCTGCCACGGCCCCACCGCGAGGCTGCGGCGCGTCCGGTGGATGCCGACCGCCTTGAGCAGTCGCGGCAACACACGCAGGAAGTCCTGTTGGGGAGGTGCGTGGGTGACCGGCCCGAGCAGCAGGTCGGCCCCGATACGCGGCAGGACGTCGGTCGCGCGGCCCTGGTCCGGGGCATAGAGATGGTGGCGCTGCTCCGGGACCAGCTCGCAGACCATGCCCGGCTCCGCCAGGAACACGCATCCCCGCAGGAACGGGACGCGCAGGGTGCGGTCCTTCGCTGCCGCGCGTATCAGCAGCCCCTTGAGCTCCTTGGCCTTCTGGTCCGCCAGCGGGAGCGGGTTGTCGAAGGTGCGGCGCCGCTCCCCGGTCAGCGTCCAGGTCGAGCCGTCGTTGGTCAGCTTCCCGCGGTAGTTCTTGATCTCGACGAGGTAGAACCCGGTCGGGGCGGCGACCAGCAGGTCGACCTCGCGGACGTGGCCCTGGTCGGAGACGAAGGTGAAGTTCGACCAAGCCTGGAACGGGTGGCGGTCCGGCAGCAGCTCGCGAACGTAGTCCAGTGCGGCTCGTTCATGCGCGAACGACGAGGGGGTGACCTCGTGCCATCGGCTGGAGTTCGGCTCCACCGGCCCCCCTGCATGTATCGGCCTGCTTCGGTCACGACGACTTGCGCGCGGCCTTTCTACTCCGCCCACCGATACGTAATCAGCGGGACCCGCACCTCAGGAAGAAGGCAGATCCAAGCCCGTGCTGCGCTTCCCCGTCCTGGCCCCGCCGGTCTTGGCCGTCTTGACTACGTGGACGTTGGCCACGGGAACCTTGGCCACAGAGACCTTGCTCCTATGGACCTTCTTGGCTCCACTGACCACACGGCCTGATACCGGTGACCGAGCCGACCAGCGTCCGTGCGATGTGACAGACACGATCCATCCCTTCCGCACGGCCTCCCTCGGCGTCTTTGGGGCCTTCTCCTCCGCGACAACGGCAACCTCCAGCCGCTCCACGAGGCGTTCAAGCCGACCACTGACATCCGTAGCTCGGTCGTCGCGCTGTTCCTCGATCCAGCGCCGGATCAGTGCCGTTGGCTTGACGTGCTCCGCCTCGGCCTGCTGTCGAACCCAGTCCAGCACGGACTTCGGCAACCGCAACGAGGTCGTCACCATGGGGTCAGGCTCGACATCGGTCTCCCAGTGGGCGCGTTCGATCTCTGCACTGAGGTCGGTGGTGTCGTAGTAGTCGCGCAGCTGCGCAAGCTTCTGCTCATCCATGGTGTAGGCCCTCCGGTTCGGGCTGGTGAATCATCGTGCTCGACGGCGGAAATTGCGCCTCTCGGTATCAGTCATGTCACGCGCCGTCACCACGTAGTCCCGGCCATCTGGTGCGTCGGCGAGGACGACTAAGAGATGACGTCCGGCGTTGGTAGTGCCGAACACCTGCTCCGTGTCGTCCCGTCCCGGCTCGACAAGCCGTGGTCGGGTGTTGACGACCTCCTCAACCTCTGCGGGGGTGACCTGGTGGCGAGCCCGAATGTGCTCCTCAGACCCCTCGGTCCACATGATCTCCCGTCGCACGCACCATTCTAACGCCGTCTGCAATGCATCGCATTGCGAGCGCGGACACAGGATGGCCCAGCGAAGCCGGCGCCAAGAGCATCACACGGCCACGACAGGGGACAAGCTCGACGGCAGCGACGATCGGTGAAGACCCGCAGGTCAGGCGGAGGACTTGCTGAAGGGCCGCCCTCGGCAGCGCCCCAGACGCCCGCAGGGCGGCGAGGAGCGCATCGTCGTCTCGTTCAAGCGGTCGCCCGCCGGTGAGTTGACGGCGTCCATATCCGACCCGGTGGGGGTCGCCGTCAAGTCCCTGCTGTCGCGCGTAGACCGGCTCGGCCGGCTCTCGGAATGTGGGAGACCGACGACTACTCCATCTGAACACGGCCCGTCCGCGCGGACGCCGGCAGCGCCGGTAGAGCCGCACGCCGCCTTGGCCAACGCCCGGAAAGAAAGGGAGGCCGTAGTGCTCCCCACGCACGGGCCGCTGTGACGAGCGGGCTCACGGTGTTCCGCCGGTTGTCACGCAGTAGGTGTGTCAGCTCGTTCCAGAGGAGGACGCCATGCCCAGCGCCAACCGGATGACCACGGCGGCCACGATCGATGCCGATGAGATCGAGGGTCGGTACGCGCCACTCGGCGCCTACACCGTCAGCTTCGAGACGTTCAAGCAAGACGTCGACGCGGCCCCGTACTTCGTCGGCCTGCCCGGCGACCGCTGCCAGTGCGCGCACTGGGGCGTGGTCGCCAAGGTCAGCTCACGTTCCGTTGGCCGGACCACGAGGAGACGTACGTCGCCGGTGACGCCTACTACGCACCGCCCGGGCACCTGCC
>CAWADQ010000062.1:0-57348 GCA_963780835.1 uncultured Actinomycetota bacterium
CATAGCTATAGTTGTTGACATCCAGAACGCGACGGTAAATCGCTCCCGGCGCAAGGGTGAGTAAAAGTCCCAGTACCGCGACCATGGCCAGGAGTCGGCCAGGACTAAGCACCAACATCCCCCGGAAGAAAAACACACAAGCATGACCACCGCGGCGAGCACAATGGCGGCGCGCGTGTTCGTCAAGAAAACGTTGTAGAGGACGCTCAAGGCAACCCAGCATGCATACTGCACGGATTCTCCAGTCCGCTTCGGTGCGAGCCAGAAAGAAAAAAGAATGGAATCGTCAGGATCATGTTGATGGCGTAGACGGCTGGACTGGACGTCGGCCCCATCTCGCGATCTACCTGGTCGATGCTCTCGTTTATTCCGACACATCCTGGAGCACGGTACTGAAGCGCTGCTCAGCGATGCCTACCCCGCTTTCATCAACCCGGCTGCGACCCGCTGTCGCCATTCGTACGCGGTGTACGCGCTCGATCAGGGCGGAAGCGACCAGCCATACCATCACTGTCCTCTTTATCATTCTCCAGTCGCGGGCCATATTAAGCATGAGGAAGAAAAATGACGCATATTTCCGAAGATGGCGCCTGCCTGCCTCACACCTCCCAATCGGTCCTCGGTGAAGAACACCGTGAGTCAGACCAACCAGGGCGTACGCCAGGTACAGACAAAACGCATACCCGAACCGAACCTTCCACTTCTTCAGCGATGCATGGAGCAAGAAGCTGCCCAGCGCCATCAGGCCAACCAATCGCATCAGTGAGACCGTGTACATACTTGCGTCGGCAGTAAACCGCCCGAGCCGCTCGAGGGGGGGGATAACGGCGGCGCAGAGCAGGAGCCGAGATCCGGAAAAAGCAGAATGACTATCAACAACGCCACGCCGCACACGCCCAGGACGCCATAACCGGGGCTGCTTCGGGTAATGGCCAGAACCAACAACGATCCAATACTCAGTCCAACGGCACTGGCCAAGAGCAACGTTGCATTGGCCCTAGGGACGAGCATTCTTGAACACGCCCCCACCCTCGGTCCCGGCATAAACGATCTTATGGTTGGCCTTTATCGACTGCGATTGAAGTCACAATGTGATGAAAAAACATTCCACTCGTCAGCGGTACCCATGCCTGGCCGCCATTGTCGGTAACATAGACTCCACCGCCGGCGGTGCCCGCATAGATCGTGCTGGGGTTGACCGGATCTATGGTGAGTACTAAAACGTTGGTATTTCCCAGCCCGGCGCTTACCGGTATCCAGTCAATGCCAGCATTGGTGCTTTTCAAGACTCCACTTGAGGTGCCGGCGTAAACCGTCGAGTTGGCGCGGGGATCCACCGCGAGGCAGAGCACAAATGCACCGATTGCCTGGCCACTTAGTGGCGCCGACCCAAGAAGCGCCGCCATCGGTGGTACGCATCAGTCCGGCACCGAGCAGGCCCGCCCACCAGACACTCGAACCGCTCCCTTCGACCAGCGTCCCCACTGCGACGTTGGCGACACCGTTGTTGATTGCAACCCCTAGGTTACGCCGTGGTCGATGCTCTTGAAAATCCCATTGCCCGAGGTTGCAACCATGATCGTATTACCGTTGATAAGATCAAACTTGATATCCGTGATGTTGGTTAGGGGGAGACCCAGAGTTATTCGAGTCCAGGTTTGGCCACTATCCGCGGACTTGAAGACGCCCGCGTCTGTTCCGGCCAGTACTCCGCCTGCAAGGGTGGGGTCGGGCGTTACCACATTCACATTGGGGCTGATCCCATTGCTCGCCTGTTTCCCACAATCCTCCGCCGTTTGCGGAAACAAAGATTCCGCCGCCCAGCGTGCCAACGTACATGGTTCCCGGTTGGGTTGGGACGCGTGCAATTGAGGTAGCAATCAAGCTGGTCAACCCGCTATTGATCGCCATCCAGTGGTCACCTTGGTCGAAACTTGCAAACACTCCTCCGCCGTTGCTGGCCGCATACACGACCTTGAGAACTGGATCAACCATCATGCTGGTGATCTGCCGCGAACCAAATACGGTGCTGTCGGTCTGAATCCAACTTTGGCCTCCGTCGAGGCTCTTGTAAATGCCCTTCCTTTCCGGGCTGGCCAGGATCGCCCCGCTGTCCGGGTCGACGACCAATGCCAAGATGTTCAAAGGTGGCAGTCCGCTATTAGCGGTCTTCCACGTCTGTCCCTGGTCCACGCTCTTGTACAATCCCCCGCCATATGGCCCTCAAGTACAGTACGCCACTATTGCGCGGATCCTCCGCGAGCGAAAAGACGTAGCCACTCCTCTGTCCGACTGTCATCCAGGTATTACCGCTATCGACACTCTTCTGGATGCCACTCGACGAGGCTGCATAGACGACTTGCGGATTGTGGGGATCCAGCGCGACCTTGAAAAGAAACTCATCACGCAACCCGATGCTGTTCCAGTTCTGACCGCCGTCGTTGCTATGGAAGATCCCGCCCAACAGCGTAGCCGCGTACATGCTGCTGGATAAAACGGGATCGATCGCGATGCCTCGGACGAACATGGTCATTCCGTTCGTGCTCGGCGTCCACTGACTCCCGGAGTTGGTGCTGAGGAAGACGCCTTTCAAACGGCTGCCCGCATACAGGCGCGCGGAGTCGGTCGCATCGATGGCAACAGGAATTGCTCCACCCATCGGAAGCCCGTTGTTGGTCGGAGTCCAGTTCTGACCGCTATTGCTGCTGAAATACACACCCTGGTCCTGGACGGACCCGTAGACGATCAAGTGATTTCTGGGATCTACGGCCAGGCTGGTAACCGGACCTCCCGGCAGTCCGCGGCCGGCGCTGGTCCAGGTCTGATAGCTCTGTCGGTTGACTTGTAAACCAGCGCGGACGTTCCCGCATAGAGCGTTGTAGGTTGCACGGGGTCCACCGCCAGCGAAAACACATAAGGTGAAGCCAGCCCCGCGCTTTGGTGAACCCAAGATTGGCCCGACGAACTACTTTTGTAAACGCCCCCACCCGCTCGGCGCCCACAGAGACCATCCTCGATGGCTTGTTAGTGTCCACATCGACTGCCATGGTCCTCCCCGCTGATGCTGCTGTTAGCAGGAAACCAGCTCCCTCCGCCGTCGGCGCTCTGCATATAATGCTCCGCTCGAGGAAAAGGCATAGACCTGGTCTGCAAACTGGGGCGACACCTTCAGGCCAATAATGTTGTCGGTCGTGGGCAGGCCTCGGGACGCGGGGAGCAACGAGAACCCGTCGTCCACAGTCTTGAACACCGCTCCCCCGAGGCTGCCGAAGTAGGCGATCGTGGACCGTACGGGGTCAGTGGCTACGCAGAATATCTTGGGCAGAGGAATGGCAGTCGCCGTCCGCCAACTAACAGCGCGGCTCTGGCTGATGTACAAACCCGTAGAAGTGGCCGCATACAGCGTATGGTTCCCGACTGGCGACTGCCCGATGCCATAAATTTGATAAGGAACAATGCCGTTCGAAGACTGCGTCCAGGTCGCCCCGGAGTTTGTGCTGGTCCAAACACCATCTTTCTCGGTGCCCAAGAACAACACTTGCGAGTTGGTCGGGTGAGCAACGAGTTCAAATACGGAGCCGCTAAATCCTGCGGATTGCCCCCACGGAGGACCAGCTCTACGCCGGGGGAGTACACACCGAAATCCGAACCCGCGTACAAAACGGATCCGCCCCCCGATACGACCGTCGAGAGCGCGCCGACAAATGTGTTCTGCAGCCCGCTCAGGGCGCTGAACCAGGTATTTCCCATGTCGCTCGTGGCAAACAATCCGCCATGGACGCCCACGAAGTAGAAGCTAACCCCGACGCCATCGGAGGCCACGAGCGACGCAGGCGTGGTGTTCGATAAGTGCCAGTGAGCACCGTCATCTGGTGAGATGTAGACACCGCCCCCAGTCCCTGCAAAGAGGACCTTCGGAATTGCCGGGTGGGGCAGCAGGGTGACAACCGGCGTCGAGCTAGGGAGTCCGAGAGTAATATTGGTCCAGGCTAAGGCTCCCGGCAGGAGTTTGAGCGCCGCACCGTCTGCCGCGGCCGCATACAGTACTCCTGATACCTGATCAAAGTTCAAGGCGACAACCGTCAGGTTCCCCATCCCCGTATTGAATAATTGCCAGGTCGAGCCGCCATCGGCGCTGCGCCACACGCCGGCGCCCAAGGTGCCTGAATAAATGATGCCGGTATGAATCGGATCGAATGCGATGGTGCGGGGTTGCGTAGATTCCATTCCGGAATTCGAAAACCGCCACGACGTTCCGGCGTCTGTGCTTTTGAATAAGGCTCCGCCCGCCGTCAACAACAGCTGATTCGGATCGAAGGGGTCAATGGCGATTGCGCCCACGGTGGATTCGGTCAACCCGTTGTTTTGCTGAGTCCAGGTAGCGCCGCCATCAAGAGACTTGTAAATACCCCCGCCGAACGTTCCGACATAGAGCGTTCCCCGTGCCGTTCGATGGTGGTCGTCCCGGTCGCGTCGACCTTCGTCCCCGCCGACCCCGACGCCGTCGTTCCGGACGCCGTGGTGTCCGAGGTGGTCGTCCCGCCCTCCGCACCGCCCGACCCGGGGTGGCTCGTGCCTGCCTCGGACACCGGCTGGTCGCCGGACGACGGCGCGGGCTTGGTGATCGGGTCCGTCGAGCCCTCGGTGTTGTCCGGGGCCGGCTTCGGCTCGTCGAGTTGCTTCGTCACGTCCGGGGAGGACGAACCGGGGTCCGGCGTCGACGGCTTGTCCGAACCCGACTCCGAGGGGGACGCCGGGACGAGCGCCTCGCTCGGCGTCCCCTCACGCCGGACGTCCGGGCCGACCGGCTTCGACTGCGACGGGTCGTCCGGGTCCGCCGACTTCGACGACGAGCTGGACGCGGCGGACGACGACGGCGGTGCGGAGGCCGACTTGGTCGAGAGAGCGCTCGGCTTGCTCTTCGGTGGCGTCGACAGGTCCGCGGGCTCGCCCGGCGGCGTGTCGGCCAGCTTCGCGGCCAGGAACTCCTGCTCCTGGACGAGCTGTGGCTGCCCTTCCTCGCCCCGGACCTCCGGGATCTCGGTGCCGACCGCCTGCAGCTCGCGGGCGGCGGTCTCCGTGTCGCCGGCAGCGAGTGCCGTGCGCACCGCCTCGAACCGGCTCTCGACGACCAGCTTCGTCTCCACCGACTCGGCGCGCTCGGGGTTCACCACCTTCTGGACCGGCCACAGGGCGTCGCCGGGCATCGCGTTCTGCGAGCCGAGGCCGACCCCGCTGACCGCGGCCACGATGATGGCCGCAGCGGCGGCCAGCGGAGCAAGGTGGCGCAGGCGGGCGGCCCGCTTCCGCCGCGTTCCCGTCGCCTCGGCCTTCACCCCGGCCACGACGGCGGCCACGGCGGTGTCGAGGTCGATCAGCTCGGGGATCGGATCGGCCTCGATCTCGGCCCGCCAGGCGGCCAGCATCGCGACGACACGCTCGTCGCGGGTCCGCCGCGGGTCCGGGTCGGAGCCGGGGGCACGGTCACCGTAGGTGACCACCGCACCGGTACCCAGGGCGTTCACCAGCTCGTCGTCCGCCTGCACGGCGACCAGGTCGATGGGGCCGTCCGCGACGTCGACCGGCAGCGGTCGCGTCGGCAGGTCGACGGGGCTGTGCGGGGCGCCGTTGGCGTGCCCGCCGCTGGAGTGGGCGCTGTTCGTTCCGCGCACCCGACCGAACGGAGTCGATCCCGCGGGTGCGCCGTTCTGGTCGTCAGGCATGCAGGTCACTCCCCTCGGGCATGCTCTTGCGGAGCCGGGCCAACGCCCGGTGCTGGGCCACGCGCACCGCACCCGGTGTCGAGCCCACCGCCTCCGCGGTCTCCTCGGCCGACAGGCCGACCACCACGCGCAGGACGAGGATCTCACGCTGCTTGTCGGGCAGTTGGTCGAGCAGCTTGCCCATCTCGCCGGACAGTTCGACACGCAGCGCCCGCTGCTCCGGGCCGTCGGCGACCTCCACCGCGTCGGGGACGTCGGCGACCGGCTCCGAACGGTTGCGCGACGACGCCCGGTGAGCGTCGATCACTTTGTGTGCCGCAATCCCGTACACGAACGCCAGGAACGGCTTCCCCTGGACGCGGTACCCGGGCAGGGCCGTCAACACGGCCAAGCACACCTCCTGCGCGACGTCGTCCGCCGAGGCGGACGACCGGTCCGGCGCGCCGAGGCGGGCGCGGCAGTAGCGCACGACCAGCGGCCGGATGATGGCCAGCACACGTCCCACGGCTTCCCGGTCGCCGGTCATGGCGGCCGCGACCAGATCGTCGGGAACGTCTGTCGTGTCACTCATCGCGCACTGTTGTAGGAGCGTTACCAGGCATCGTGGCTATCGTCCGATCGTGAGCCCGATCACGCAGAGTAACGTTCTGCGCCTCGGAAGTCCCTCCACAGTAGCGGGCACCACCACCGGGACGGACACGGCACACGATCGGGACGACCTTCCGCCCGGCGCGCGGGCGCCGACCTGCACCGCTGGTCGGGTGACGAGCCGGACACCACGGCGCCCCGAACCGGAGGACCGGCCCGGGGCGCAGGGAGGCAGACGGCGCCGGTCGTGCAGAGGGCATTTCGAAACCCGGGCCGCGCGCCTGCACGCCCTGGGGGTTTCGAAATGTCCTCTCAGGACACCAGGCCGCGGCGGAAACCGTGTGCGACCGCCTGCGCCCGGTCGCGCACACCGAGCTTGCGGAACAGCCGGCGCGCGTGGGTCTTGACGGTGTCCTCGGAGAGATAGAGCTCGCGGCCGATCTGGCCGTTGCTCTTGCCCTGGCTCATCCCGCGCAGGACCTGCAACTCGCGCTCGGTGAGCTGCACGCCGGGATCGGCGGGCGTGCGCGGGGTCGGCACCGCGGTGCTGGCCAGCGTGTGCGCCAGTGCGGCGACCAGCTCCGGGCGCGACGCGTCCCAGCGCAGGTAGCCACGGGCGCCGCCGGCGATCGCCGCAGCGATGCTGCCCGCGTCGTCCGGAGCGCCGAAGACGATGACGTTCGCCTGAGGGTGCGCCGCGACGAGGCGACGTGTCGCCTCCACCCCGGTGGGCACCGCACGCTGGGTGCCGACCAGGACGACGTCGACCGGCTGCCGGGAGAACCGGGCCAGCAACTCGTCGCCGTGCGCCACGCAGTCGATCCGGTGAACTCCGGGGACTGCCGACATCACGCGCGTCAGGCCTTCGCGGACGCTGCGACGATCGTCGCAGATCAGTACCGTCGTCACGACGATTCCTTCCTGCAGCTTCCTGCAGCCGGGTGATGTGTCACCCCACGCATCGGCAAGTGACCGCCTCACCTTGACACGATCAGGGTGGTTTGTGCGCCCGTTCGAAGAGCTAAGCGCCGAACGGCGCCTGTCATGTGGGTGACAGCACTTCGAATGGAGTAGCCAGACTACCGAGTGCCACACGGGGCCGTGCAGGGACTCCCCCATCAGGCGCTTGTAGTGGACATCACTGCTCCGGTCGAGGTCAGCCAACGCGGTGAACCTACCGCCCGGCGATCTTCACTCGGGAAGGTACGTGCGTCATCGCACAGGGGCTCGTTGAACGACGGCGACGCTCGATCACCGCAGAACAGCGGCGCCGATCCGTTCGCTCGCATCGATGAGGGAGCGCAGCACGCCCACCCCCGCCGGTAGCGCAGCGCCGTCCCAGCCGGGGCCGGCGACGAAGGTCCGGTAGCGCGGGCGGGTCACGGGCAGCCCGGTGACGACGGTCGGGTCGGCCGTCGAGGGGACCTGGGACCAGAGCACGACGGCGGCGGGCGCGGTGCGGCGCACGGCGGCGGCGAGGGCGTCGGCGGGCAGGGCGGCCCCGAGCGAGCGGCAGCCGACCCCCCGCTCCGCCAGCAGCGCCGCGAGCACGGCGAGCGGGACGACGTGCAGTTCGGTCGGCATCGCCGCGAGCAGGACCGGGCGCGTCGGGGCAGGCACCGGGTCCGCCGGTGCGACTGCGGTGGCCGTCCGGGTGCCGAACACCCCGATGAGGCACTGGCTGAGCAGGTGCTCGACCTCCACGCCACGGCCGGTGGCCGCCCAGCGGTCCCCGATCGCGGCCAGCACCGGGCGCGCCACCTCGTCCCACGTGGTGACCAGCCCGTCCGTGGCGATCGAGTCCTCGACCAGCCGGTTGACCGAGGTCGGGTCCATCGCCAGCGCGGCCCGGCCGAGCCCGCGGGCGCGCGGCCCGGCACCGGGCATCCGCAGCGACGCTCCGCCCCCGCCCCGGCCGAGGAGCACCGGTGACGGCGGGACGACCGCACCGAGCCCGCCGGGACGATCGGCTCGATCGGGTGTCGGCATCCCGTCCTCCGCGGTCGCCGGCGGGGCGAGCGCCGACCCAGGGCGCAGTGCCGACACACTGGTGCGGGCGTAGCGGGCGGCCTCGGCGGGAGCGGCCCCCTGCATGAGGGCGCGCTGCATGAGCTCCAGGCGGGCCATGTCGGCCGCCGAGTAGCGCCGGTGCCGGCCACGGGCGTGCCCGCTGGGCCCGATCCCGTACCGGCGGTCCCAGGTGCGCAGGGTCGCCGGCGCGATGCCGAGCCTGCGGGCCGCCCCGGAGACCGTCAGGTGGGGCTCGTCCACATCTCCACCGAGGCCTCGACTTTCTGCGTGCGGATTTTCTGCGTGCGCGACCATCCGCGCTGCTTCCGGCGCCGAATCACCATACGGCAGCGATCGTCCCCGCTGCATGTCACGGTCCGGCGTACCGGTCCGTGCCGCGGCGGGGTGCGTCCGTCGGCCCCCTGCCTCGTGGGGGGTGCAGGGACAGTCGTCGTTCCACCTGTGGACAGACATCGCGTTCCGGGTGTGGACACGATTGGCCGCGGGCGCTCCCCGTCGCGTCGGACAGCACGGCAGGAGCATGGCGCGAGCGATCGGGGTACTTCGTCGAAAGCCGTGCGCCGATTCCCTTGAACAAGGTTTGACACGGTTCTACGGTGGACATCTCCGCGACTGACGGGCATGGACCTGGGTGGACGGGCAGGGTGAGTGGGATGGCGGACATCCGAAGGCTTCCGGTTCCGGTGACGGACATCTGGGACTGGCAGATGCACGGCGCCTGCCGCGGGATGGACAGCGGCTTCTTCTTCCATCCCGAGGGTGAGCGGGGGCCGGCTCGGGCCAACCGGGAGGCCCGGGCGAAGCAGATCTGCGGGACGTGCCCGGTGCTGGAGCAGTGCCGCCGACATGCTCTGGCGGTGCACGAACCCTACGGGGTGTGGGGCGGGCTGTCGGAAGCCGAACGCGACGAGCTCATCCGCGGGCGCACGCGCCGGCTGCGGGTGACCGTGGCGCCGCTGCACCGCGCCCGCCCCGTCGCCGGGCGCTGATCGGGGCCGGACATGCCGGTGCGGGTGAGCCGAGCGGCCCACCCGCACCGAACGGGAGTGCGAACGCGGTCAGTGCCCGTGACCGTGACCGTGACCGGCTGCGGGGGCCGGGGCGGGCGGCTCAGGCTTGTCGACCACGGCGCTCTCGGTGGTGAGCACCATCCGCGCGATCGACGCGGCGTTCACCACTGCGGAGCGGGTGACCTTCACCGGGTCCACGACGCCGTCGGCGAGCAGGTCGCCGTAGGTCAGCGTGTCGGCGTTGAAGCCCTTCCCCCAGCCGACGGCCGCGACCTTGTCGATCACGACCGCACCCTCCTGGCCGCCGTTCGCCGCGATCCAGTAGAGCGGCGCCCGCAGTGCCGTGCGCACGATCGCGACGCCCGTCGCCTCGTCACCGGTGAGCCCCAGTCCGTCGGCCAACGCTTCGGACGCGTGGATCAGTGCCGAGCCGCCGCCGGGGATGATGCCCTCCTCGACCGCGGCGCGGGTGGCCGACACCGCGTCCTCGATGCGGTGCTTGCGCTCCTTGAGCGCGGTCTCGGTGGCCGCCCCGACCTTGATCACGGCAACGCCGCCGGACAGCTTCGCCAGCCGCTCCTGCAGCTTCTCGCGGTCCCAGTCGGAGTCCGAGGCCTCGACCTCGCGCTTGAGCTGCTCGATCCGGCCTGCGACGGCGTCCTTGGACCCGCCACCGTCGACCAGCGTGGTGGCGTCCTTGGTGACGACGGCGCGGCGCACGCGGCCGAGCTGGGCCAGCCCGGTCTCGGCGAGCTTGAGCCCGACCTCGGAGGAGATGACCTCACCGCCGGTGGCGATCGCGAGGTCGTCCATGAAGGCCTTGCGCCGGTCGCCGAAGAACGGCGACTTGACCGCGACCACCCGCAGGGTCTTGCGGATCGAGTTGACGACCAGGGTCGACAGCGCCTCGCCCTCGACGTCCTCGGCGACGATCAGCAGTGGCTTGCCGTCGGCGAGGACCTTCTCCAGCAGCGGCAGCAGGTCCACGATGGCGCTGATCTTCTCGCGGTGCAGCAGGACGTACGGGTCGTCGAGGCCCGCCTCCATCGACTCCGCATCCGTGACGAAGTACGGCGACAGGTAGCCCTTGTCGAACTGCAGGCCCTCGGTGATCTCCAGCTCGGTGGCGAGCGTGGAGCCCTCCTCGACGGTGATCACCCCGTCCTTGCCGACGGCGTCGAGCGCCTGGCTGATCAGGTCACCGATCTCCGACTCGCGCGAGGCGATGGTGCCGACCTGGGCGATGGCCTTGCCCTCGACGGGGGTGGCCTTGTCCTTCAGGAACTCCGACACCTTGTCCGCGGCCGCGGAGATGCCGATGCCCAGCGCCATCGGGTTCGCCCCCGCGGCCACGTTGCGCAGGCCCGCGGCGACCATGGCCTGGGCGAGCACGGTGGCGGTGGTGGTCCCGTCGCCGGCCACGTCGTTGGTCTTGGTGGCGGCGGTCTTGGCGAGCTGGGCACCCAGGTTCTCGAAGGGGTCACCCAGCTCGATCTCGCGGGCGATGGTGACACCGTCGTTGGTCACCGTCGGACCGCCGAACTTCTTCTCCAGCACGACGTTGCGCCCGCGCGGGCCGAGGGTCACCTTGACGGCGTCGGCCAGCTGGTTCACCCCGCGCTCGAGCGCCCGGCGCGTGGTCTCGTCGAAGCTGATCTGCTTCGGCATTGTTCTCGGAACTCCCTATGGGGTCAGGGGAACGACGTCAGGGAAAAACAGCGCCGCCCCGGCAGCCCGTCCGGTCGACGGACCGCCGGGGCGGTGCACAGCTCTGGGGTGAGCGTCAGTTGACGACCGCGAGGACGTCGCGGGCGGAGAGGATGAGGTACTCCTCGCCGTTGTACTTCACCTCGGTGCCGCCGTACTTGCTGTAGATGACGACGTCGCCGACCTGCACGTCGAGCGGAATGCGGTTGCCGTTGTCGTCGATGCGACCCGGGCCCACAGCGAGGACCTTGCCCTCCTGCGGCTTCTCCTTGGCCGTGTCGGGGATGACGATGCCCGACGCGGTGGTGGTCTCGGCCTCACTGGCCTGGACGACGATCTTGTCCTCGAGCGGCTTGATGTTCGCCACTTGATGACCTCCCCTTCCCTGGGGTGCGTGCGATGTCCTGACGTGATGTCGTGTCGCGAGCAGCCGGTCCGGCAGCGCCCCGTCGTCGCGGGTGCCGGGACGCCCGGTCGGGCCCTCGCTCTGAGCCCATCTCAACCTTGCCGGTTCATCTGGACACTGCGGTCCGATGACATCAACACGTTGAGATGAGCTCATTGGCACTCTACCCATGAGAGTGCCAAGCCCTCAACGGCGGCCCGCCGCCGGCCGAATGATCCGCGGGGCGCACCCTGACGGGTGATCGTAGTCTCGCGGCATGGCAACCATCGGATCCAGCGGCATCGAGGTCTCTCAGCTCTGCCTGGGCGCCAACGTCTTCGGCTGGACGGCCGACCGCGACACGTCGTTCGCCGTGCTCGACGCCTATATCGCAGCGGGCGGGAACTTCGTCGACACCGCCGACTCGTACATGTGGCGGGTCCCCGGCAACTCGGGCGGCGAGTCGGAGACGATCATCGGTGAGTGGTTCGCGGCGCGCGGGCGCCGCGACGACGTCGTGCTGGCGACCAAGGTGTCGTCGCTGCCCACCCGCAAGGGCCTGGCAGCGGCCAACATCGCCGCTGCGTGCGACGACTCGCTGCGCCGCCTGCAGACCGACCACATCGACCTCTACTACGCCCACTACGACGACCAGAACGTCGCGCAGGAGGAGTACCTGGACGCCTTCGACGGCCTCGTGCGCGCGGGCAAGGTCCGGGCGATCGCGGCCTCGAACTTCACCGCCGAGCGGCTGCGCAGCGCACTGGAGATCTCGCGGCGGGACGGGCTGGCCGAGTTCGTCGCGTTGCAGCCGCACTACAACCTGATGGAGCGGGCCGAGTTCGAGGCGTCCCTGCAGCCGCTCCTGGAGGCGGAGGGCTTGTCGAGCGTGCCCTACTACGGGCTGGCGAAAGGCTTTCTCACCGGCAAGTACCGCGACGGCGGCCCCGAGGTCGACAGCCCGCGCGCGCAGGGGGCCCTTACCTACCTCGACGACCGGGGGCGGGCGGTGCTCGCCGTGCTCGACGAGATCGCCGCCGGGCACGAGGTGGCCGTTGCGGCGGTGGCGCTGGCCTGGCTCGCGGCCCGGCCGACGGTGGTGGCGCCGATCGCGAGCGCCCGGAACACCGAGCAGCTGGCGGACCTGCTGCCGGTGCTGGACCTCAAGCTGACCGACGACGAGGTGCGGCTGCTGGCGCACGTGAGCGCCTGACGCCAGCGAGTCGGCACGTTTGCCGCCGCGAGTCGGCACGTCTACCGGCGCGAGTCGGCACCTTTGCCGGCGCGAGTCGGCACGTCTACCGGCGCGAGTCGGCACCTTTGCCGGGCCGACTCGCCCCGGCTCAGCCGACGAGGACCTCCGTCACCGGCATCGACGAGTCCGCCGGCAGGTCCAGCGGGGAGGGCTTCGCGCCGCCCGCCAGCAGGTGCGCCCCCAGCGCCGCGACCATCGCCCCGTTGTCCGTGCACAGCCGCGGCCGCGGCACCCGCAGCGCGATCCCCGCCGTGTCGCAGCGCTGCTGCGCCAGCGCCCGCAGCCGGGAGTTCGCGGCGACACCGCCGCCGAGCACCATCGTCTCCGCGCCCCGCTCGCGGGCGGCGCGCACGGCCTTGGCCGTGAGGACGTCGACGACCGCCTCCTGGAAGCTCGCGGCAACGTCGGCCACGGGCACGGGTTTCCCCGCCCGCTGCAGTCCCTCGACGTGGCGGGCGACGGCGGTCTTCAGCCCGGAGAAGGAGAAGTCGAAGGCCGCGTCCCGGGGGCCGGTGAGCCCGCGCGGGAACGCGATCGCCGCGGGGTCGCCGTCGCGCCCCACACGGTCGATGTGCGGTCCGCCGGGGAACGGCAGCCCGAGCAGCCGCGCCACCTTGTCGAACGCCTCGCCCGCGGCATCGTCGATCGTCGCGCCGAGCGGGGTGACCGGGCCCGCGAGGTCCGGGACGTCGAGCAGGCTGGAGTGCCCGCCGGACACCAGCAGTGCCAGGCACGGAGGGAGCGGACCGTGCTGGAGGGTGTCGACGGCGACGTGCGCGGCGAGATGGTTGACCCCGTAGAGCGGCACGTCCCACGCCGCCGCGTAGGCCTTCGCCGCCGCGACCCCGACCAGCAGCGCCCCCGCCAACCCCGGGCCTGCGGTGACGGCGACGGCGGCGACGTCGCCCGGGCGCACCCCGGCCGTCGCCAGCGCCCGGTGCACGGCCGGGACCATCGCCTGCAGGTGCGCCCGGGAGGCCACCTCGGGCACGACGCCGCCGAAGCGCGCGTGCTCGTCGACCGAGGAGGCGATCTCGTCGGCGAGCAGCTCCACCCCGCCCGCGTCGTCGAGGGAGACGACGCCGACACCGGTCTCGTCGCAGGAGGTCTCGATCCCGAGGACGATCGTCACCGTCGCTCCCTTCTCATCGTGTACGCGTCCGCGCCGCTGGGCCGGTAGTAGCGGGGCCGCAGGCCGACCACCGTGAACCCCTCGCTCTCGTAGAGCGCACGGGCCGGCTCGTTGTCCGTGCGGACCTCCAGGAACACCGTCGCGTGCAGCGCGTCGGCGGCCGCGAGCAGCCCCCGCAGGACGGCACGGCCGATCCCGCGGCCCTGGTGCGCGGGGTCGACGCCGATCGTGTGGATCTCCGCCTCGGCGCCGGGTGGGCCGCCGACCACGGCGACCCCGCCGTAGCCGACCAGCTCGCCGTCGATCCGGGCGGCCAGGTAGGTGTGGCCCGCGCGCAGCTCCTCCCGGAACGCGCCGGCGTTCCACGGCTCGTCGCCGGGAAAGAGCACCTCCTCCAGCGCGGCGCACCGGGCTGCGTCGGTCACGCGGAGGGCCTCGATCACCACCTCCGGGGGCAGGGTCACCGCCGGCCCCGTCATCCGGTACGGGCCGGCTTGCGCGGGCCGGGCGCGACGGCGTCGGGGCGGCGCAGGTACAGCGGCTCGAGCGGGCCGGGCCGGCCGCCGGCCCGCACCGCGTCGACGGCGCACGCGACCAGTCCCCCGGGCCCCGGTGACTCCGGGGAGACCACCCGCAGGCCGGTCCCGCCCGCGCAGGCGCCCGCGGCCGCCACCGCGCCCAGCTCGGGGATCCGGGCGACCAGCGCGGCGGGGGTCTCGACGTGCGGCCCGGAGATCCGGGCACCGCCGGCGTAGGCGGCCCAGTAGACCTCCCGGCGGCGGGCGTCGGTGGCGACGATGAGCGGGCCGTCGACGCCGTCGGTGTCGGCGGCGATCGCGTCGAGCGAGCAGACGCCGTGCACGGGGAGGTCGAGCGCGTCACCGAGGGCGGCGGCGGTCACCATCCCGACCCGAAGGCCGGTGAACGGTCCCGGTCCGATGCCGACGACGACCGCGTCGAGGTCCGGCAGCGCGATCCCGGCCTCCGCGCACGCCGCGAGCGCACCCGGCAGGAGGAGCTCGCCGTGCTTGCGGGCGTCGTGGGTGGCGCGGACAGCCCGGATCGTGATCCCCGCGGACCGGTCGGGCGGGACCTCCACGACGCCGGCCGTCACGGTGGGCGTGGCGGTGTCGAGGGCGAGCACGAGCACGGGTCGAGCCTAACGCGTGCCCTGTGGATCACCGCCGCAGCGGAGCAAGGCGGCGATCCACAGGTGCGACAACGAGCCCGTGCCGTGTGGAGCAGCGACCGCGCGCCTGTGGACAACTCCCGTCGCGCGGCCCCGTTCCGCCCGATGTCGTCGGACCGGCCGCCGATGGTGGCCCCATGACACACCTCATTCCCCTCTCCCAGGCCCTGGGCTCGATCCCCGACGTCTACGCGCACCTGCTCGTGGAGGCGGCGCGTTGGCAGGACGGCCGGGGCCGCCGCACCGACCCCGACCACTTCGCGCTGATCTGCGTGGCGTCGGACACCGGCTTCGGGCGCGCGGTGTCCCCGACGCGCTGGGCCCGGACCGACGTCTACCACGTCCTGCGGTGCGACATCCCGAACTGGTGCTCGCTGCACAGCTGCCTGTGGCCGGTCGAGATCCCGCAGGCGATGTGGGAGTGGTTCGACTTCCTGGCCGAGACGAACAGGCTGGACCCCGCGAGCGACCCGCTGTGGGAGCTGCGCAAGCCGCTGCTGTGCTACGGCGGCCTGGACGCGCAGGGCCGGCTCCGGCCGGACGACGCACCGCGCCCCGTCGAGTGCGAGTGCCACCTGCCGTACCGCGAGACCGTCCAGCTGCTCAACCGTCTGGGCATGCAGTGCGAGTACCGCGGCCAGAGTCCCTCGGACGTGCTGCGTGCCCTGGTCGGAGAAGGGCCGCGACATCCGGGCCCGGACGAGCTGGACGCGATGCTGCGCGATCTGCGCGAGGACATGCGCGACATCGAGAGCGGCGGCATCAGCGGGTTCCCCTACCCGCCGGACGACCCGCCCGCCGGACGACCCGCCGTGGGCGTGAGCCCGCCCGGGCTCACCAGTCGGCACCTCGCCCTGCCCGACCTCGACGTGCCCGGCCTCGATCCGGTGCACGACCGCGACCCGCACGTCGTCGGGCCGGCGGTCCAGCCGGACGAGCAGGTGGCGCGCGGCGAGGCGCTCGGCCACGCCTTCCCCCCACTCGACGGCGACGACGGCGCCGTCGAGGTCCGTGTCGAGGTCGAGGTCGTCGAGCTCGGCGACGACGTCGCCTGCGGTGCCGAGCCGGTAGGCGTCGACGTGCACCAGCGGCACCCCGGTGCCGCCGGGCAGCGGGCGGTGCTCGCGGGCGATGACGAACGTGGGCGACGTGACGGGCCCGGCGACCCCGAGCCCCCGCGCCAGGCCACGCACCAGCGCGGTCTTGCCGGCGCCCAGCGGCCCGGCGAGCACGACGAGGTCGCCCGCGCGCAGCCCGGCGGCAAGCCGCTCGCCCAGCGCCTCGGTGTCGGCGGTTCCGGGCAGCTCGAGCGCGTGTGTCCAGCGGCACCGGGCCGAGGTCGACGGTGCTCATGCGCGCCTCCGGGTGGGTAGGTGCTCGGTTGCTCGGGCGATCAGGTCGGCCAGGGCCGCGTCGATCACCTCGGGCTGCTCCAGCATCAGGATGTGCCCGACGCCGGGCAGCCGCACGAGTGTGGCGTGCGGCAGCTCGGCGGCGATCACCTCGCTGTGCCGGAAGGGGATCAGCGCGTCCGCGTCGCCCGCCGCGACGAGGATCTCGCAGCCGGACAGCGCCGGCAGGGCGGCGACGCGGTCGTGCGTGCCGAGGGTGTCGACGAAGTCGGTCAGCGCGTCCACGGCGTTGGCACTGATCATCGAGTCGACGAGGTCGACGCGGGCCGGGTCGATGTGGCGGTCGCCGTAGGAGAACCGGCGGGTCAACGTCCAGATCAGGTCGTGCCCGACGCGCCGGGCGCCCTCGACGAGCAGCGGCTGCCAGCCGGCGATCAGGCCGAGCCCGCGGATGACGGGGTTGCGCCGGGACAGGAACGTGCCGGGCAGCCAGCGGCCCGCGACCTCGGCCGCGGACGTCGCCAGGAACGCGACGCCGAGCACCCGCTCGGCGAACAGCTCCGGCTGCTGCTCGGCGAGGGCCATGATCGTCATACCGCCCATCGAGTGGCCGACGAGCACGAGCGGCCCGTCCGGGGCGAGCGCGCGCAGCACGGCGGCGAGGTCATGGCCGAGCTGGTCGATCGTGCAGCTCGCCCGCGGCGCCCGCTCGGAGCGCCCGTGGCTGCGCTGGTCGTAGATCACCTGCCGGAGCACGGGCTCGCCGAGGTCGGCCAGGAACCGGCGCTGGAAGTGCCAGGTGCGCCGGTCGAGCGCGTAGCCGTGCACGAGCACGACGGTGACGTCGGCGGGCACGCCGGGCGGCGGCTCGATCTCCTCACAGGAGAGCCGGACCCCGTCGTCCGCGGTCACCGACGACGGGACACCGGCGGGCAGCGCCCCGGTGCCGTCTGCGCCGGTCGACAGCTGGGTGGCCAGCGTGTGGCGGTCGAGGGCGTCACGATGGCGCTTGCGGGCGGCCAGGCTGACGGCCGCGCCCGTGGCGGCGGCACCGGCCAGCCCTCCGGCGACGCCGACGGCCTGCCAGGCCCGTCGGTGGGTCATGCCCGGCCCTCGTCGCCTGCACCGGTGTCGACCACCGAGCGCCGCACCCGGTTCCCGTGCACCCCGGTGACGACCTCGTAGTGGATCGTGCCGAGCTCGTCCGCCCAGTCCTGCGCGGTCGGCTCGCCCCCGTCCCCCGGTCCGAACAGCACTGCGCGGTCGCCCACGGCCACCTCGTCCTCCCCACACGCCGGGCCGCAGTCGACGACCACCTGGTCCATGCAGACCCGCCCCACGACCGGTCGCAGGCGGCCGCCGAGCAGCACCCGCATCCGGCCGCCGAAGTTCAGTCGCCGCGGCACACCGTCGGCATACCCGATCGGGACGAGCGCGAGCGTGGTGTCCGTCTCGGCCGTCCAGTCGTGCCCGTAGGAGACGCCCTCCCCCGCCGGCACCCGCTTGACCAGCACGACGCGCGCGGCCAACGTCATGGCCGGGCGCAGCGGGGTCTGCCCGACCGGACGCTCGAGCGGGTCCAGCCCGTAGACGGCGATGCCCGGCCGGACCAGGTCGAAGTGCAGGTCGCGCCGGGTCAGCGTGGCCGCGGAGTTGGCGAGGTGCCGGATCGGCGCCAGGCCGCGGTCGACCGCCGCGCGCCACGCCGCGGTCAGCCGCGCGGCCTGGACGTCGAGCATCGGGTGGTCGGGGATGTCGGCGTGCGCGAGGTGCGACCACACCGCCACGACCTCGCATGCACCCTCGGCCGCGGCCTTCGCGGCGTCGTCGAGCAGGTCCGGCCAGTCGGCGAGGGCGGCGCCGTTGCGGCTCAGGCCGGTGTCGACCTTGAGGTGCACCCGCGCGGGGCGGCCGGCTCGGCGCGCGCCGTCGAGCACGGCGGCCAGGTGGGCCCGAGACGCGGCGGACAGGTCGATCCCCGCGGCCACGGCGGGCGCGAAGTCCTCGTCCGGCAGGTGCAGCCACGACAGCACGGGCGCAGTGATCCCCGCGCCGCGCAGCGCGAGCGCCTCGTCGAGGGTGCAGACGCCCAGCCAGGTGGCCCCGGCGTCGAGCGCGGCCCGGGCGACCGGGACGGCCCCGTGCCCGTACCCGTCCGCCTTGACCACGGCCATGAGCGCGGCTCCAGGAGCGGCGGCGGCGAGCACCCGGACGTTCTGCCGTACCGCGGCGAGGTCGACCACCGACTCGACCCGGGCCGCAGCGCCGGGAACGGAAGAGGGATCGGCCATACCTCCCATCCTCCCATCCGCCCCGGCGAGCCTTCCGCCGCGCGATCGACCCGGCCGCTCCCGAGCGCCGAGTGTCTGGAAAGCCACGTTGCGGACGCCACACGTCCTGAACGTGGCTTTCACGACATAGGGAGCACCGGGTCGTCAGCTCCCGGCGCGGACCGATCGGATCGCCGCCGGGATCGACCCCTGGATCGCCGACGACGGGACCGGGGCGCCGTCGGCCGCCAGCTCCGCGGCCCGGGCGTGCACGAACGCACCGCACCCCGCCGCCCACCACGGCTCCAGGCCCGCGGCCAGCAGCGCGCCGACGATCCCGGTCAGCACGTCGCCGGAACCCGCCGTGGCCGCCCACGACGTCGTCGACGGGTGCACGAGCGTCCGGCCGTCCGGGTCCGCGACGACCGTGGCGTTGCCCTTGAGCAGCACCGTCACCTGCAGCGCCGCCGCGGCCCGCCGTGCGGCCCCGATCCGGTCCGGACCCACCTCACCCGCGACCCGGGCGAACTCCCGGTCGTGCGGCGTGATCACTACCGGCCGGCGGGCGACCGCACCGCGCAGATCCGCGTACCGACCGAGCAGCGTCACACCGTCGGCGTCGACGCACACCGGGACGTCACGGTCCAGCACGGCCGCGAGCAGCGCCCGGCCGGCGTCGTCGGTCCCGATCCCGGGCCCGACCGCCCACGCCTGGGTTCGCCCGGCGTCGGCGATGTCGTCGGTGGCGATGACCTCCGGCCACCGGGCCCGAACCAGGTCGGCGGCCAGTCCCGGCGTAGCGCACCATCCCGCTGGTCGCGAGCACGGCGGCCCCCGACGCCAGCACGGCGGCTCCCGGGTAGGTCGCGGACCCGGCCGCGACGCCCACCACGCCCTGGGTGTACTTGTCGTCGGTCGGGCCGGGCACCGGCCAGCGTGCCGCCACGTCCGCCTCGCCGAGGACGACCGCGTGCGGGCTCCGGCAGCTCCGGTCCGAGCCCGATGTCGACCAGGTGCACAGGACCGCAGCGATGGGCGGCCAGCACGTGCACGGGCTTCAAGCGCGCCGAAGGTGACGGTCTCCGCGGCCGTGACGGCCGGACCGTCGACGGTCCCCGTGTCGGGATCCACGCCGCTGGGCGAGTCGACGGCCAGCACCGGGATCCCGCCGCGGTCCGCGACGGCGACGAGCTCGGCCGCGGCCGGGCGCAGCGGCCCGCGCCCGGAGAGGCCGACGACGCCGTCGAGGACGAGGTCCGCACGCGCGATCGCCGCAGCTGCCTCGGGACCGGCCGGGACGCTGCGGCCACCGGCCCGGCGCAGGGCGGCGAGCCCCTCCGCGTGGGCCCGCTGCGGATCGAGGAGCACCGCGGTGACGCCGACGCCGCGGCGCCGCAGCTCGGCACCGGCCCACAGGGCGTCACCGCCGTTGTCGCCCGCCCCCACGAGCAGCGCGACGCGCCGACCCCCGCGGTCGGCGAGCATCGTGCGCGCGACGACGGCGAGCCCGAACGCGGCGCGGCGCATCAGCGCACCCGGCGGCACCCGCGCCAGCACCGTCCGTTCCGCGGTGCGTACCTGCTCGACCGTGAAGACCTCGCGCACGCGGCGACGTTAGCGTTCTTCCGGCGGCGTCAGCGCGACGGCGCGGTCGTCGGTGTCTGGTCCACCTGGATGTCGAACTTGACGTCCGTGCCCTGCACGCCCGTCACCGTGACGGTCACGCCGTAGGTGTCGGCGCCGGCCTTGAGGGTGCACCGCTCCGACGCGCCGACCGTCGCGGGCAGGTCCGGGCAGCTGACCTCGTCGACCTGCTTGCCGTCGGCCGCGAGCTGGGTGAGGACGCTCTGCGCGACGGACTTCCCGGCGACGGTCGGCGCGACAGCGGTGGCCGCCGGCGCCGTCGTGGCCGTGGCGGGTCCGCCGACCCGCTCGATCGAGAAGTTGATGGTGTCGCCGGACACCGAGGTGACGGTGACCTTGACGTCGAAGGCCTCGTCGCCCTTGGTGGCCTTGCAGACGATCGACTGGCCCTGCTCGCCCTTCAGGTCGGTCGGGCAGTCCGAGCTGTCGGTGCCGAGCTGGCTCTTGATCTGCTCCTCGACGCTGTCGTCCGTGGCGACCTTGCCGCACGCCGTGAGGGCGGCGACCGCCGCGAGCACCGCCGCCAAGCGACCCAACCGATTCAACCGACCCAAGCTCGACTCATCTGGGACCCGCCTGCTCGATGGAGTAGTCGATCTTACCGCCGTCCACGGAGGCGGTCGTCACGGTCCAGGTCGACACACCGTCCGGGCCGGACAGTGTGCACCCCACCGTCGCACCGACCTGCGCCGGCAGGTCGCCCGCGCAGCTCGCGGTACCCGCGGGCACTCCGGCCTGCTCGAGCTTCTGCGCCACCGACCGTTCGAGCACGTCCTTCGCCACCGGGCGCGCCTCGGTGTGCACGTCGTAGGTGACGCTGTCACCGTTCACCGCCGTGATCCGCGCGACCGCGTCGACCGGCTGGCCGTCGACGGTGAACGTGCACCGCACCGACTCCCCGACCTCGGCCCGCAGGCCGCTCGGGCAGCGCAGGTCGTCGGCCCGCACGCCGTGGCGCTCGAGCTCCGCGCGCAGGGTCGCGACGAGGTCGGCGTCGTCGAGTCGGGCGCCGGCACAGCCGCCGAGGACACCGACCAGCAGGAGGGCCGCGACCGCACGACGCAGCGATCGACCCAACCCGAGCGCCATCGCTTCTCCCAGGTCGATTCGGCCACCGTCTCCTCCGCATCGTCGCCGTGCCGATCATCGTTACCGCAGGTCGGGCGCGTGCGGCGCGATCGCGCCCACCACGCTGGGCCGGAGGTGATCGCCGGCGGTACGGTGCAACGCTGTGAGCCCCACCAGCGCGTTCGCCCGACCGCCCGAGGTGAGCAACGCGCGCGAGGCGGTGTCGCGGCTCGCCGACACGGGTCCGCACGAGGTGTTGCGCGGCGACCTCGGCATGGTCGGGGTGCCGGGCGTCGTGTTCGCGCCCGCACAAGGGCTGGGGCTGCCCGCCGTCGCGTTCGGGCACGACTGGCTCCAGCCCGTCGACCGCTACGCCGGGATGCTGCGCCACCTCGCCTCATGGGGTTTCGTCGTCGCCGCCCCGGACAGCCAGCGCGGCCCGCTGCCCAGCCACGCGCGGTTCGCCGCGGACCTGCGGACCGCGCTGGAGGTGTGCGTCGGGGTTCGGCTGGGCGAGGGGAAGATCAGCGTGGACGGCCGGCGGACCGCGCTGGCCGGGCACGGCATCGGCGGCGGTGCCGCACTGCTCGCCGCCGCGGACATGCCTCGGGTGGCGGCGGTCGTCACGATCGCGGTCGCGCAGACGCGGCCCTCCGCGCTCGACGCCGCCCGCCGGGTGACCGCGCCGACGTTGCACATCGCTGCGGGCCGCGACATGGTCGCGCCGGCCGCCGGGCACGCCGAGCCGATCGCCGCGGCGGCGGGCGGCCCCGTCTGGCTGCGCACCCTGCGCAAGGCCGAGCACACGGGGTTCCTCGACGGGCGCCACTGGAGCGACGTCCTGCTCACCGGCAGCCCGAGCGCGAAGACACGGCAGCTGACCCGCGCGCTCGTCACGGCGTTCCTGCTGCACCACCTCGTCGACGAGGACCGCGGCGACGTGCTGGTGGACGGCAAGGTCAAGGGCACCGACCTGATCACCCGCTCCTGACGGCGCCCGGTCAGCCGTCCCCCGGGTCGTCCAGGCGCGGGATCCGGACGCCGCGCTCGTCGTCCGCGCGCCGGGCGGCGGTGCCGCCGAGCCGCGGGCCCGTCGCCGGCCCGACCGGCCCGACCGCCACCCGGTCGACCGCCTGGGCCAGGCGCACGGCCGCGTCGGTGTCGCGCTCGAGGCTGGTCCGCAGCGTCAGCAGCCGCTCGCTCCACTCCCGGCCGTGGTGATCCGGCCACCCCACGGCGAGCCGTCGCGCGAGGTCGCCGACCTCTCCGGCGACGGTGCCGAGCGCGGCCGCGAGACCGACCGACCAGTTCCGGACCCGCTCCAGCTCGGGCCGATCCGGGGACGTCACCGGTCCGCGCCGGTCAGCGACCGCAGGGCGTGCGACTCCGCCGTCTCCAGCCCGACCACGGCCGTCCCGAGCGCGAGGTCCAGCTCCGCGAGCTCGCGGGCCGCCCGCACGACGGCGGCGACCAGGCGGTCGTGCTCGGCGACCAGCATCGCGGTCCCGGGCTCCGTGACGAGGGCGGCCAGGTCCACGGGATCCAGTGCGGCCGGTCGCAGCGCGGCGCGCAGCGTCTCGGCCGATCTCCGGGCCGCGCGCAGTGCGGCGACGTCGGCATGCAGCTCAGGGGACACCGGTCGATGGTGCGCCACCACACCCGGCCCCCGAGGCCGTTCCGGGAAACCTGACCCACTCATGTCCTGTGGATCAACGCCGCCGCGCAGCAAGGCGGAGATCCACAGGTTGAAATGACCGTCAGCTCGCCGCGACGACCGCGCTCAGCTCCGTGGCAATCTCGCGGGCCTCCTCGATCGTCGGCGCCTCGACCATCACCCGCACCAGCTGCTCCGTGCCCGAGGGCCGCAGCAGTACCCGGCCGGTGTCGCCGAGACGCGCCTCGGCGACGGACACGGCCTGCCGGACGGTGAGCGAGGCGGCGACGGCGTCCTTGTCGGTCACCCGGACGTTCTCCAGTACCTGCGGCAGGACGGTGACGACACCGGCGAGGTCGGCGAGGCTCTTGCCGGTCTGGGCCATGCGGGCCATCAGGCGCAGGGCCGTCAGCAGCCCGTCGCCGGTGGTGGCGTACGCGGGCAGCACGACGTGGCCCGACTGCTCGCCGCCGAGCGCGAACCCGCCCGCGCGCAGCTCCTCCAGCACGTACCGGTCGCCGACCTGGGTGGTCCGCAACGTGATGCTGTGCTCCCGCATCGCGAGGTGCAGGCCGAGGTTGCTCATGACGGTGGCGACCAGCGTGTCGTCGACGAGCTCGCCGGCCTCGTGCATCCCGAGGGCCATCACCGCCATGATCTGGTCGCCGTCGACGTCGCGCCCGTCCGCGTCGACGGCCAGGCAGCGGTCGGCGTCGCCGTCGTGGGCGATGCCCAGGTCCGCGCCGTGCGCCCGCACCGCCGCGCGCAGCGGCGCGAGGTGGGTCGAGCCGACACCGTCGTTGATGTTGAGCCCGTCCGGGTCCGCGTGCAGCGCGACGACCTCCGCGCCGGCGCGCGCGTAGCAGTCGGGGGCGGCCGTCGACGCCGCGCCGTAGGCGCAGTCGACGACCACACGCAGCCCGGACAGCGATTGCGGGGTGCTCGCCAGCAGGTGCGCCACGTACCGTGACTCGGCGTCCGGAAGATCGCGCACGCGGCCGATCCGGGCGCCGGTGGGGCGGGTGAACGGCGCGGCGAGGCCCTCCTCGACGGCGAGCTCGACGGCGTCCGGCAGCTTGTGGCCGCCCGCCGCGAAGAGCTTGATGCCGTTGTCCGGCATGGCGTTGTGCGACGCGGAGATCATCACGCCCAGGTCCGCGCCCAGCGCGTCCACGAGATGGGCGACCGCCGGGGTGGGCAGCACGCCCACCCGCACGGCGTCCGCCCCGGCGGAGGCGAGCCCGGCGACCACGGCCGCCTCGAGCATCTCCCCGCTGGCGCGGGGGTCGCGGCCGACCACGGCGAGGGGCCGATGGGACCGGTCGCGTTCTGCGAGCACGCGCGCCGCCGAGGCGGCCAACGAGAGGGAGAGCTCAGGAGTGAGCACCTCACCGTTGGCCAGCCCGCGGACGCCGTCCGTGCCGAAGAGCCGTCGCACGCCTGCGATCAGCGCTTGCTGTACTGGGGCGCCTTACGCGCCTTCTTCAGGCCGTACTTCTTGCGCTCCGTCGCCCGGGCGTCCCGGGTGAGGAAGCCGGCGCGCTTGAGCGGTGGGCGATCCTCGGAGTCGACCTCGATGAGGGCGCGGGCGATGGCCAGCCGCAGCGCACCGGCCTGGCCGGAGGTGCCGCCGCCCTGCAGGTTCGCGAAGATGTCGAACCGGTCGGTCTTCTCGACCGTGACCAGGGGCTCCCGGATCAGCTGCTGGTGCAGCTTGTTCGGGAAGTAGGTCTCCAGGCTCTTGCCGTTCAGGGTGAACTTGCCGGTGCCGGGCATCAGGCGGACCCGGACCACGGCCTCCTTGCGGCGGCCGACGGTCTGCACGGGGCGCTCGGTGTAGACGACGGGGGTCTCGGCGGCGTTCCCGACCTCGGCCTCGTACTCGTCGGCGGCGTCGGCGAGGTCAAGCGCCTCGGCCTCGACGGCGGCCTCCTCGACGGCCTCGATCTCGGGCTCGGGGGTGGTCACGGGCTGTCCCTCTTCCGGGTACTCGGTACCGGTCGACTCGCTCATCGCTCGACCTCGCTTCGCTCGGCCGGCCCAGAGCCATACAACTCTGTGCGCAGGCGCTGTGTCATCGGTTCGCTCGCAAGCTCGCTCACTGAGCGACCTGGGTGATCTGGTAGTCGACGGGCTTCTGCGCCGTGTGCGGGTGCGCCGGGCCGGCGTACACCTTGAGCTTCTTGCCCATCGCACGGCCGAGCCGGTTCTTCGGGAGCATGCCCTTCACGGCCTTCTCGACCAGCCGGTCCGGGTGCTTCTCGATCATCTCGCCGACGGAGCGCTTGCGGAGACCGCCCGGGTAGCCGCTGTGCCGGTAGACGAACTCGTTGTCGCGCTTGCTCTGCGCGACGGAGATCTTCTCCGCGTTCACGATGATCACGAAGTCGCCCGTGTCCATGTGCGGCGCGAAAGTGGGCTTGTGCTTGCCACGCAGGAGCGTGGCGGCCTGGGAGGCGAGCCGGCCGAGCACCACGTCCGTGGCATCGATCACGTGCCAGGCGCGGGTGATCTCGCCGGGCTTGGGGCTGTACGTGGGCACGGATCTACCTCGTCGTTCTGGGCTCGTGTGCTGCCTGTCGCTGCGGCTGGGCGGCCCGGACCCGGTTTCTCGGGCCCGGTGCGGTGCAGGCACGCACCACTGGTTGCGCGCTCGCCGCACATCGATGGTCGAGGGTACCCGTCGCCTGCGGGCGACTTCAAATCACCCCCCTGGCGACCGACACCACACCACGGGCCCGGGCGGCGGGGCCCTCACCTGGACCGCCATAGGTTCGCATTGGCGGTCTCCACGGCTCGGTAGCCCGCCTCGGCCGCCCCGAGCGCCCGGCCGACGTCGGCGAGCACCCGAGTCAGGTCCGCCGCCGCGACGTCCCACTGGCGCTGCCGATCCCGGTATCCCTGCGCAGCCTGCCCGTCCCACGTCGCCGCGAGCGGGACCACCGCACGGCGCAGGTCGTCGAGCCGCGCCGCGATCCGGGCCGCCGTACCCACGACGTCCGCGCGCGCCGCCTCGAGCGCACCGAAGGTCACCTTGATCTCCCCCATCGTGTTCTCCCTCCCCTGCTCAGCCCAGCGCCGCGCGGATCGCGGACAAGCCGGAGTGTTGGGCGTCCTCCTGCTGCTGGTACGTACGCCCCGACCCCTGGATCGCCTCCCCGATGGCGCGCAGCGCGTCGCCGAGCGCACGGGCGTCGGCGTCCCAGCGCGCCATGAGGGCGGCGAAGGCGGTCGCCGCCTCGCCCATCCAGGCGCCCTGCAGCGGGGCCAACTGCCCGCGCAAGGCCGCGAGGTCGGCCTGCACCTCGCTGTCGACCGTGAGCACGTGCCGTCCGGCACGCGCCATCTCCTCGACGGTGGTGCCGAACCCGCCGGCTCCCGACCCGTCGTGTCGCGTCCGTCCGCCATGTCGTCCCCCTCTCGTGCCTGGTGGTGTCGGTGTGTGACCACGGTGGCAGCAGGACTCCGACCCGCGGGGGCGTTCGGGCAAACCGTGTGCAACTGCGAACGCGCTCCTCGGAGGGCGCGGCGAGGTCCCCACGGCACGCGGGCGGTGTCGACCTGTCCTCTCAGGTCGTGCGGTGCAGCGAGTCGACGACGGTCGCGCACGCCGCCGCGACCCGGGTGGCGCCGGCGGCGGTGTGCCGGCAGCCGACGCTGAGCTGCGCCTCGCCGTCGAGAACCACGTACCAGTCGACCTCGGCCCGGTCCGTGCCGCGAACGGTCTCCCGGTAGGTCACGACGGTCCGGCCCGCGAACCGGGCGTCGCCGTCGAACCCGGCCAGCGGTGCGCCCCCGGCCACCGCGCGGTCGAACTCCGCCCGCAGCTCGGCGCGGGCGCGCTGCGGCTCGGCCTCGGCGTCGTACCCGAGCGGCGTGCGCTCGACGGAGATCAGGTCGGTGCCGTCGGGCGCGCCGGCGGGTGTCAGGAGGCTGCGCCGGCGCTCCGGCAATCCGCCCGTGTGTGCCCACCCCACCGGAATCCGCACCGCGTATCCGTACTGGACGAGGTCACCGGCAGCGGTGAGCGGGACCGGGCCGGCCGCGGGCAGCGCGGTGTCCACCACGTACAGCCCCGCCAGGGCGACGGCCGCCGCGGCGCCGGTCGCCAGCGCCCGCAGCGGGCGGAGTCGGGCGGGGGCGACGGGCGGGAGCCAGTGCGCCGCGGGCGCCGTCGACCGGGCTCCTCGGGCGTCGAGCGGTGTCTCCGGAGAAGGCGATCCGGGAAGAGGTGATCCCGGAGAGGCCGCATGCGACCCGGTCATCGATCGGGCCGTCGGGCTCGAGGTCAGTGGCGACCCCAGCAGTTGCGCGGGCAACCGCAGCGCGCCCACCACCGCTGCGGCGTCCGGCCGCTCGGCCACGCGCACGTCGGGCACCCCGGCCGCATCGAGCAGCTCCGCGAGCAGTGGGGTCCGGGCGACGCCGCCGATCAGGAGCACCGGGGGCGACCGCCCGGGACCGGCGCCGTCCACGACCGTCCGTACGGCCGCGACGACGGCCGCCAGCGGCGGGGCCAGCGCGCAGCGCACCGCGTCGGCGGCCAGATCGGCGGGATGTTCGCCTCCGCGCACCAGCGGCAGCAGCGAGAGCTCCTCGCGCACGGCCCGCGCTCTGGCCGGGTCCACGGTCCCGCGCACGCCCAGGAGCGCGGCCGTGACGTCGTCGAGGACCGTGCCGCCGACGGGGACCCGGCAGGCGGTCACGACGCGCCCGTCCGAGACCCGTACGACGTCGGTGCCGGACCGCCCGGCGTCGACGACCACGACGTCCGCCGGCACGGCCGCGGCGTCCGCGGTGTCGGCCGGGTGGCACCCCAGCGCCGCGACGGCCGCCGGCACGACCCGCACCGCCGCGGCGGCAGCCGGCGGCACCGCGGGCGGTGGGCCGTCGCCGTGCACGACGATCAGTTCCTCCGCGGGCCGGTCCAGCAGCGCCGTCAGCCCGGCCGCGAGCACTCCGGAGGCGTCGCCCTCCGCCACCGGCAGCTCCGCGAGCAGCCGCGGACGGGGGTCGTCGACCGCCACCCGCACCCACGCGCTCCCTGCCGACACGGCCACGCGGTTCACGAGCCGGCCCGTCCGGGCTCGGTGTCCGGCTCGGGCGGGAGCCACGCGAGCTGGACGCCGCGGATGCCGCGCCGCCGGTCGACGAGCGTGCCCCGCCCCGGTGGCAGCGGCCGCGGCCTGACGGTGCCGACCAGCGCACCCTCGTCCGGGCTGCCGTTCATCACCAGCCCCGGGGCGGCGAGCTCGCGGAGCCGACCGAGCAACGGATCGAACAGCGCCCGGGACGCCCCGCCGCAGCGCCGGGTGACGACCACATGCAGGCCGACGTCCTTGGCCTGCGGCAGGAACTCCAGGAGCGGCAGCAGCGGGTGGACGGCCGCGCCACCGGGGGCGACGAGGTCGTAGTCGTCGACGAGCACCACCACCTCCGGGCCGCTCCACCAGCTGCGTTCCCGCAGCTCACGCTGCCCGACGGTCGGGCCAGGCAGCCGTCCCCGCAGGGACGCCGCGATGTCGTGGGCCGCCTCCGCGGCCGCGTCGGCCGAACTCGCGTAGGCGAGCAGGTGCGCGGCGGGGACGGCGCCGAGCAGCCCCCGGCGGTAGTCGACGACCACGATGCGCAGCTCGTCCGGCGCGTACCGCGCAACCAGCCCGTGCGCGACCACGCGCAGCAGGGTGGTCTTGCCGCTCTCCGCGTCCGCGAAGCACACCAGGTGCGGGTCCGCGCCCAGATCGACCGCGACCGGGGCGAGGCCCTCCTCGTCGAGACCGATCGGAATGCCGCCCCCGCCGCGTCCGGCACCGTCCACGGCGACAGCGGGGACGTCGTCGAGGTGCACCAGCTCGGGCAGCATCGCGACCGGGGCGAACGAGGGGCCGGTCCACGCGTCGGCGACGGCGGCCACGAGACCGCCGGTGTCGCGGCCGCCGGCCGCGTCGGTGTCGGCGGCAGACAGCCACGGGGCCGCCAGCACCATCGGCGCCCCGTCCGCCGCCAGGCCGTGTCCCGGTCGTGCGGGCACCGCAGCCGCCCGGCGGCGGTCCACCTCGGACTCGGCCGGCTCGCCCAACCGCAGCTCGAGGCGGCTGCCGAGGACGTCCTTGAGCGCAGGCCGCAGCTCGCTCCAACGGCTCGCCGTGACCACCAGGTGCAGGCCGTACGAGAGCCCCTGCGCGGCGAGCGGCAGCAGCCGGGCCTCCAGGTCGTCGAACTCGCCGCGCAGCACGAGGTAGCCGTCGACCACGAGCAGGACGTCCGTGGCGGCCTCGGCGGGAAACTCACCCGCCGCTCTGCGGGCCCGGAACTCCTCGACCGATCCGACACCCGCCGCACGGAACAGCCGCTCCCGCCGGTCCAGCACGGCCGCCGCCTCGGCGACGACCCGGCGAACGACGTCCGGGTGCTGCCGGTCCGTGACCGTGCCGACGTGGGGCAGGCCGGCGAGCACCGACAGCCCACCGCCACCGAAGTCGATGACGTGCACGCCGAGCTCGTCCGGCCGGTGGGTGAGGGCGAGGGCCAGCACGACCGTTCGCACCGCCCCGGACTTGCCCGCCCGGGGCCCGCCGACCACGGCGAGGTGACCGGCGGCGTTCGCGAGGTCGATCGTCAACGGGTCGCGGCGCTGCAGGTACGGCCGGTCGACCACGCCGACGGGCACCTGCAGCGTCCCGCCGGACACGGGTACCGCGAGGCCCCGTCCCGGCCGGACCGCAGGCACGCCGAGCACGCTGGTCGAGGGGTGGCGCCGCATCCAGTGGAGGCAGCCACACCCGGTGTGCCGCCGGTCCTCGCCCGACCATCGCCGCGATCATCGTGTCGAGCACCGTGGGGCCGTCCGGCTGCGCCTCCGGCGGCGGCCCCGTGCCGTCCGGCCCCACCGGCCCGACGCGGAAGCGGTGGGCCCGGCGCGGTGCCGGCGGGCCCGCCACGGTCCGGACAGGCGGGCCGGCGATCGGGCCGGAGACGTACGCGGCCCGGAACCGGACCAGCTCGCCCGTCCCCGTGGCGAGGAAGGCCGAGCCGGGCGCGGGCGGCAACCGGTGGGCGTCGGGCACCCCCAGCACCGCGCGCGACTCGGCAGCGGAGAAGGTGCGCAGCGCGATCCGGTAGGAGAGGTGCGAATCGAGCCCGCGCAGCCGGCCCTCGTCGAGCCGCTGCGACGCGAGCAGCAGGTGGATCCCGAGCGATCGGCCGAGCCGCCCGATCGTCCCGAGGAGATCGACGAGCTCCGGGCGCTGGGCGAGCAGCTCGGAGAACTCGTCGACGACGACCAGCAGCGCCGGCAGCGGGGGCAGGTCTCGCCCGAGGGTGCGGCGCGCAGCGGCGTACTCGGCCACCCCGGTGAGGTTGCCCGCGGCCCGCAGCAGCTCCTGGCGCCGGGTGAGCTCACCCTCCAGCGCGTCCGCCATCCGATCGACCAGATGCAGCTCGTCCGCCAGGTTGGTGATCACGGCGGAGACGTGCGGGAGGCTCCCGAGGCCGAGGAAGGTGGCACCGCCCTTGAAGTCGACAAGCACGAGGTTCAGCTCGGCCGACGAGTGGGTGGCGACCAGGCCCAGGACCAGCGTCCGCAGCAGCTCGCTCTTCCCCGATCCCGTGGCGCCGATGCACAGGCCGTGCGGCCCGCTGCCGCCCTGGGCGGACTCCTTGAGGTCCAGCGCCACCGGCGCCCCCGCGTCGTCCACCCCGACCGGCACACACAGCCGGTCCGCCGACCGGCGGCGGCGGTCCACGCGCAGCGCCTCGACGGCCTCCGCGGTGACCGTGCCGGGCGCGCCCCGCGCGAGGCCGAGCAGCTCGGGCAGGCCGGCGGCCGACTCCGGACCGGCCAGGGGGCCGGCACCGGCGGGCCGGTACCGGGCGAGCCGGCGGGCCAGCGCCGTGGCCTCGGCGACCGGGAAGGCATCCGGCCTGCCGACGGCACCGACGCCGCCGGCCCCGTCCGTCCACGACAGCTCGTTCGGCCCGACGAGCAGGCGCACCACGGCGGGCGTCGGCCGCCGGCCGGGTGGCGCCCCCACCCGCAGCACCGTCGTGCCCGCGACCGCGGCCCACGAGCCGGGGCCGGCCGCGTCGTCGACGACCACGAGCAGGTGCGGCTCCGCCGCTCCGGTGCCCGGGGCCCGGCCCGCGAGCTCGGCCTCGCACCAGTGCCGGACGTCGTCGGCCCGGGCAGTGATCATCCGTATCGGCCCGACGGCGTCGCGGAGCCGCGGATGTGCAGCGTGCGGCAGCCACTTGACCCACTCCCACTCCGGTGCCAGGTAGGCGGGGGCGACCACGGCGAGCAGCGCGTCCGTCGGGCCGTGCCACAGCACGTACTGCGCGACCAGCGCCCGCGCCAGTGCGCGGGCGTGCTCGGGCCCGGCGCCCGGCGCCGCCTCGAGCCAGATCGCCGCGGTCCCGTGCAGCGACAGCGCGACCGGGAGTTCGGGGACGATCGCGTGCGCCCGAAGGAAGCGGCGCAGGGCCAGCGCCGTGACCGGCTCGAGCCCGTCCACCGGACCGGTCTGCGGTGCGATCAGTGCGGTGGCCGGCCGCTGCGCGCCGGTCCCCGCGCGCAGCAGGCCGAAGTCGGGGTCGGAGCTGCGCCGTTCCCACAGCCGCCCGGCTGCGAGCACCGTGGGCCAGGCGGCGGGATCAGGATGCACGTGCTCCAGGGCAGCACGCTGCTCCGTGACGACGATCCGGACCCGCCGGCGGGTCGTTGCCAGGTACCGCAGGTAGTCGCGCCGCTCCTCGTCCACCACCGCCTGCCGCTGACCTGCGCTCCGCCCCCCACCGCCGACGAGCAGCATCCCGACCGTCGACAACGCGAACATGCCGCCGAACAGCAGCGACGACGGATCGCGCGGACCCAGCGCGACGAATCCGACCGAGCCCAGCAGCATCACCCCGGGCAGCAGCCGGGCGAGGAGCGCGGGCGGGACGGGCCGCTCGGGCTCGGGTGGCGGTTCGATCGCGAGCTCGCCGCCAGGCATCCGCGGGACGGCGCGCGGCGGCCGCGGCACCTCGACCGTGGGCATCGCGCCTCCGTTCCTGCGGTGCGGGCCCGGTACACGGCCGTGCCTGCGACTTCTGCGAAACGGCCCCGCGGGGGACCGCAGCGCGGCGATAGTAGGCAGCCGCACCGACAGTTCGTGGCCGTTCCGCAGAACCGGCGACGGCCCCGGGTCACGACCCGCTCAGGAGGTTCCGTGCGCGCCCCGCCCGTCTACTGCCGGCTGACCGTGCTCACCCCCGGCAGCCGCGCCGACGTCGCCCTGCCGGTCGACGTCCCGGTCGCCGACCTGGTGCCGATGCTCATGGAGCTGCTCGGCGAGCAGGGCGACCCGGCCCGGCCGGTGCCGTGGCGCCTCACCGGGCCGACCGGCGGCGCGCCTGCGCCGGGCGCCACGCTGGACGACATCGGCGTTCTCGACGGGGAGCTGCTGCGGCTCGGCCCGGCGGCCCCGCCTCCGCCGGCCCCGGTGTTCGACGATCCCGTCGACGCTCTGGCGGCACTCACCGCACTCCCCGCCGAGGCCCGTCGGCCGGGCCGGCGCGTGATCGTGCCGGCCGTCGCCGTGCCCATCGGCGCCCTGCTGCTGGCCGGCGCGGGACCCACCGGCTACGCCTGGGCGGCCGTCGCGCTCGCGGGTGCCGCGGCGCTGGCGGCGATCGTCTGGGCGGCGCTGATCGGCCGGCGCGCGAACGGCCGGGACGGAGATCCACCGACCTCGGGGGCGGTGGCTCTGGTCCCCGCCCTCTGCGCGGTACCGCTCGCGGCGGCAGCCGGCTGGGCCGCCCTGCCGGGACCGCCGGGCGCCGCATCGCTGCTGGCGGCCGCGGTGGCGGCCGGTACCGCGGCCGCGCTCGCCCAGGTCGCCGTCCGGACCGTGGTCCCCGCGCTCGTCGGCGCAGGCGTGGCCGCGGTGCTGACCGCTGCGGCGGCGGTCGCCCGCCTGCAGTTCGACGTCGCCGTCCCCGTGATCGCCGCCGTCGTCGCTGCCACCGCGCTCTGCACCGGGCCGGTGCTGCCCCGCCTGACGCTGCGGTTGTCCGGCCTGCCCCGGCCCGTCGTCGCCACGGACGCCGCCGGGCTGGTCGCCGCGGACACGGGTCCGGACGTCCTTGCGCCCACCGAACTCGCCACCCGCGCCCGGCTGGCCCGCGCCCAGCTCGCCGGGCTGTCCGGGGGCTGCGCGGTGGTCGCCGCCACCGCGGCGCCGCTCGCCGCCACCGGCGGGTGGGCGGGATGGACGGGCCCGGCGCTCGCCGCCGCCGTCGCGGCGGTACTGCTGCTGCGTGCCCGCGGGTTCGCCGATCCGGCGGTCGCCCGGGTCCACCTGTCGACCGGCTCGGCGGCCGGAGCCGCCCTGGTCGGACTCGGCGCGGTCGCCGCCGGTCCGGCCGGGCGCCTGGGCGGCGCCCTGATCCTGCTCGGCGCCGCGGGGATCACGATCGCGACGGCGGGTGCGACGGCCATCGGCTCGCCCGTGGCCCGCCGGACCGTGGAACTGGTCGAGAGCGTCCTCGCCGCGGCCGTGGTCCCGCTCGCCCTCGCGGCGGCGGGTGTGTTCGAACTGGTGCGCGGGCTGTGAGTGCGGGTGCTGCTGTCGCCGCGGTGCTCGCGCTGCTCGCCCCGTTCCCCGCGCCCCCCACGCCATCCGTCCGCTGCACTCCTCCGGCGGCGGTCGCCGGGCCCGTCGAGCCCGCACTGGCCGAGCGGTTGCGTCTGCCCGCTGTGCACGCGCTGGCGACCGGGCGCGGTCAGCGCGTCGCGGTGATCGACACCGGGGTGGCCCCGCATCCCCGGCTCGCCGGCCGGCTGGTCGGGCTGGACGACCTCCTCGCGGGGGGTGACGGGCTCGACGACTGCGACGGCCACGGCACCGCCGTGGCCGGGCTGATCGGCGCCGCTCCGGACCCGCGGGACGGCTCGGCCGGGGTCGCTCCCGGGGCCCGGATCCTCGCGCTGCGCCAGTTCAGCCCGACGGTCGCCGGACCGGACGGGCGGCCCGCGGGCGACCTGCGCTCGCTGGCGGCGGCGCTGCGGGAGGCGGTCGGCGCCGGAGCCACGGTCGTCAACATCTCCGGTGCGGTGTGCCTGCCCGTCGAGCAGGCCGCCACCGAGGGTGCACCGCTGCGCTCCGCTCTCCGGGCGGCGGCCGTCGCGGACGTCGTGGTCGTGGCGGCGGCCGGCAACGTCGACAGCGGCGGGTGCGCCGCGGACCGCCCGGACCTGGTGTCGCTGCCCGGATGGGAGGACGGCGTGCTCACCGTGGGCGCGGTCGGCCCGGACGACCGGCCCGCGCGGTTCACCGTCCGGGGACCGTGGGTCGACGTGGCCGCCCCCGGGACGGGCGTGCGCTCGTTGAGCGTGGACGGGGGCACCGGACCGCCGTTGGACGGCACCAGCTTCGCCGCCCCGCTCGTCGCCGGCCTCGCCGCGCTGATCCGCGAGCGCCGCCCCGGCCTGACCGCCCGCGAGGTCGTGGACCGCATCACCGGGACGGCCCGCCGCCCGGCCGCCGGGCGCGACGAGGCGGTCGGCTCCGGGGTCGTCGACCCCGTCGCCGCGCTGACCGTCGAACCCGCGGTGCTCGCCGTGCCGGGCAGCGGTGCTACGGGGGTGCTCGCCGTGCCCGCATCTCCGGAACGGACGGCGCGATGGCCGCTCGCGGCGCTCGCGGTCCTCCTGGCGGTCACGGCCGCGGCGGCCGCAGCGCTGCGTCCCCGGCCCGCCTCGCGGAGCTGAGCGGCACGGTCGCCGCGGCTGCTGCGCCGACCGTGCCGCTCGTCATCGAGCCGGGACGTCCACGGCCCCGGTTGCGCCCGCGACGTCCAGCACCGGGCCGGTGGGTAGGAGCCGCAGTGCCGCTTCCGGGGCCGGCGCCGGGTCCGTGATCCCGAGCGCGGCCGCCGACGCCTCGTCCGCGACCCCGCTGGCGACGCCGCTCGCCGACACGAGCCACAGCGTGCCCGCTCCGCCCGGAACGCCCGGCGCGGTCGCGCGCACCGCCCCACCGGCGCCCACCGCGACCGCGTCCACCCGCGCGCCGGCGCCATCCGCTCCGGCGAGCACGACGGTCGGCTCCGCCCCCGGCATCCGGCCGAGGTGCACACCGCCCGCCGGGTCCGCCCCCGGCTCTCCGGACCAGGTCCAGCAGGTCACGGGAGCCTCGGCCGCCTCGCGCAGCGTCGGCGCGACGGTGGGCCATCCGGCCACGTCGAGCCGGCGGACCGGGAGAAGGCCGGCAACCACCTCCGGGCCGATCCCGGTCACCGCCTTCCCGGACACCGCGGCCAGCACGTCCGCCACCAGCGGCGAGACCTCCTGCAGGCCCGCGTCGAGCACCACGTGATAACGCGGAGCCGCCCCTGCCGGGCGGCTCGACACCACGTCACCGACCCGTGCACGCAGGCCGCGCGGCCCGGGTGTGCCCGCACCGGGCACGACTGGTCTGACCAGCGGCGGCCCCTCGGGCAGGGCCGAGACCAGGCCCGGCGACGCGGGCCGGGCGGCCCGGCCGGTGAGCCCGAGCGCAGTCCGGACCGCGGTGTCCCCCAGGTCGACCCGGTGCCGGTGCCCGCCGGTGACCAGCCACGTCGCGCCACCCGGCACGGCGAGCAGGACACCGGCCGGCTCCTCCGACCCCGCAGCGACCCCGGCGAGCACGGTCGTGCCGAGCAACCGGCCGGTGCGGGTGACCTCGTCGCACACCGCCCAGCGCGGCACGACGCGCCGCTGCGGATCGGCCCCCACCGCCCCGGCGACGGCGGCCGCCGCGGTGCGCGGCGCCTCCGCGAGCGTCCCGTCGTCGACGAGCACCGGGTCGGTGAGCACCGGCGCCGATCGCAGCGCGGCGAGCACGAGCCGACCCGCGACGGCGTTCGCGACCGGCACCAGCCGGTCCGGATCGTGCGCGACGACGTACAGTGCGCCCGACGGCGTGCCGACCACCAGGTCCTGCGTCCGCCACGCCGGACGCGGGGCGACGACCGCCGACACCAGTGCCGCGGCAAGGCCGAGGACACCCAGCACGACCCCGGCCGCGACGGCCCGGCGCTGTGCGCGGACCTGTTCGTGCAGCGGCACCGGATCACCCCGCACCAGGGCGGCCTCCCACCGGCGCAGGCCGAACCGATAGGCGTCGACCTGGTCGCGGGTGGCCGGGCTGGGAGGAGCCACGCTCGGCACGCTAACCGGGCGGACGCGTCCCCGAGGTCGTTTCGGAAAACACCCGCGAGAACCGGCGTTCGTCAGGGCCGGGTCAGCCCACCGAGATCGCGTCGAGGCGCTCGCGGATGAACGGTGCGGTCACCACCGGGTCGAGCCCGCTCCGCCGGCCCACCGGTGGCGCCAGCGGGGTGACGACGGCGTCGTGGTCCAGCTCGTAGAAGAATACGAGCGACATCAGTTCCTCGTCCGGATGCGCGGCCTGCGGCGGCAGCACGCGATGGCGGCCCGAGCTCCACCGCAGCCCGGTCCAGTGAGCGAGCGAAGCAGTGTCACAGCGCGTTCGCGAAGCGTCAACCGAGCGCAGCGAGGGAGTGCGAAGAGCGAGCAGGTCGCCGATGTTGACCGTCAGCGCGTCCGGGTCGTACGGGGCGTCCTGCCAGACGCCCGGCCCATCAGGGTGATCTTGCCCGGAATCCTGCAGGGCGGTGACGAACACCTGCAGCCCGCCCGCTCCCGGCTCCCGGTCGAGCACGGTGACCGTGCCGAAGTCGGTGTGCGGCCCGATCCGGTACTGACCGTCGGCGGGCTGCCCGACCTCCGTCAACGGGGGGTAGCGGTTGATGTTGAACGTCCACGTCGGGTTCGTGGCCAGCGACGTCACGGTGGCGACCGGCAGGCCCAGCGCGGTCGCGCACAGCTCGAGCAGGTCGTCCGCGACGCTCCGCATCGCCGAGGTGTAGCGGGTCACGACCGTGCGCAGCTCGGGCACCTCGGCCGGCCAGACGTTCGGCGGGAACCACACCGCGTCCACGACCGCGTCCCCGGTCGGCGTGTCCGGCCCGACGGCGAACGACTCCTTGAGGTCCGGCGGCGTCTCCGTGCCCTCGACGAGCCCGTTCGCCTCGACGCCCGGAGCGAGCCATCCGCGCCCGCCGATGCGCACCGCGTACCGCTGCTTGACCTCGCCGGGCAGGGCGAAGAACCGCCGCGCCGCCGCCCGCACACCTGCCCGCAGGGCGGCGTCGACACCGTGCCCGGTGACCAGCAGGAAGCCGGCCCGCTGCAGAGCGGTGTCGACCTGCGCCGCGACGGCCTTCGGGTCGGCTCGCCAGACGTCGAGGTCGACGGTCGGGATCGCGTTGGGGCTCGGCCGCATCAGGGCGCCTCTCCGATGTCTTCGTGCCACAGCTCCGGCCGGGCCGCGATGAAGTCCTCCATCAGCGACACGCAGCGGTCGTCGTCGAGCAGCGTGACCTCGACCCCGTGCTCGGCCAGCCAGTCGTGCCCGCCGGTGAACGTGCGCGACTCCCCGATCACCACGGCACCGATGCCGAACTGCCGCACCAGCCCACTGCAGTACCAGCAGGGCGACAGGGTCGTCACCATGACGGTCTTGCGGTAGTCGCGTTGGCGCCCGGCCGCACGGAACGCGGCCGTCTCGGCGTGCATCGACGGGTCGCCGTCCTGGACGCGCCGGTTGTGGCCGCGGCCCAGGAGCGTTCCGTCGGCGGCGAACAGGGCGGCCCCGATCGGGATGCCGCCCTCCGCGAGCCCGGCGCGGGCCTCGTCGAGGGCGACGTCGAGCAGCGGTCCCGGGTCCGGCGTCATGGCGCCACTCTGGCGGTGGCCCCGCCCCCGGGCAACCGTGCCAGTCGTCGTTGCGGGTCGGGTCAGACGTCATCGAGACGCGATTCCGGCGCGGAAGGGTCCCCCGCGCGACCAGACGTGGGCAGGTCGTACCGGTCCCCACGGCGGCAGGCCGTCAACGACCGCCCAGCTCGTCGTACTTCTCGGCCAGCCGGGCCGCGATCGTTGCCGCCTTCTCCCCGAACTCCGCGAGCTCGGTGAGCTGCCGGAACAGCTCGACGTACGTTGCGACGTCGGTCCTCGCGGTGAGGAAGGCGGTACCGGTCTTCGTCCCGACGATCGCAGCTCGCTCGTCATAGAGGTCGAAGCCGTGCATGGGAAAGACTCGTACCGGCCGCTCCCACGGCACGATGCCCACCCGCAGCCGGCCGGTCGCAGTCGCCATCTCGGCGATCCGCAAGCACTGTGCGGCCATGAGCGCCGGCGAGCCGACGTGCCACCGCAACGCCGCTTCGGTGAGGATCTGAGTGAAGCTCGGGCCTTCCGGCCCGAACAGCAGTCGCTGCCGCGCGAGCCGGGCCGCTACCGCGTCCTCGACCTGCTCGGGCGGCAGGCCGGCGGAAAAAACCGCGCGGGCGTAGTCCTCCGTCTGGAGCAGGCCGACGACCATCGCCGGGCTGAAGCTCCCGACGTGCCGCGCAGCCGCCTCGATGTCGCCGAACTTCCGCTGTGCGGACGCGCCACCCGCCCGCAGCAGCACCTGCCGAGGGGTCGTGCGCTCCCGGAGATCCTTTGCGAGCGTCACGACCAGACGTCTGGTCCTGGCCGGAGCTTCGACCGCTCGGGCCAGCGCCTCGGCCTGGGCCGCGGTCGGCACGTAGCGACCGTTCTCCAGCCGGGAAACAGTGGCGATCGACAGGCCGGCGCGAACGGCCACCTCGGCAAGGGTCAGTCCGGCGTCGGCTCTCAGGCGACGCAGGATCTGAGCCAGCTCGTCGTGGGTGCGGGGCTCGGACAACGGCCTCCTCGGCTGCCTCTACCGGTCGCGGTGGAACTCGGGATGGCGCTCCCACCACTGGGCGAACGGCTCGGCCGCCTCCCAGATCCAGTCGATCATCGCACGGATCGCCACCGCCTCGCCCCCGTACACGACGTGAGCACCGAGGAACCGCCCGACGTCGTCGTAGAGGTTGCGCAGCACGTGTTCCGCGTCGAGCACGAAGACGTCGCCGACCTCGACCAACGCCGCCGAACGGTCCGCATCCGACTCCAGTATCCGGATCTGCTCCCCGGCCTGCGTGTTGGGCACGAAGCCCCACTCGAACTCGTACCGCTGGTAATCCGACAGCGGACCGCGAACCAGGTGCACCTTGCGCCTGACCCGACCGGCGGCGGTGTCGGCCGCCAACCTCGCGAGCCAGGGCTGCTTGGCGGCGGCGTCGGGCTGGCCGGCGCCGTTCAGATACCGCTGGAAGTCGTCGCCGTCGGTACCGACCGTGTACCGATCGCGAACCTCCAGCCGAAACAGGGTCGCGCGTGTGATGTTGGGAGATCCAGGCCCCGAGCTCGCCCACGTCCACGATCCGCCGACCGTAGATCAGGGAGCGGGGCACCTCGATCACGGCTTCATGACCGGGCAGGTCCAGCTCGTCGAGGACGGCGGGGTCCGTGACCAGGGACCCCTGAACAAGCACGGACTCGCTATCGGTGTCGATGATCCGCGGACACACGTCGCCGGTGGGGCAGTCGTTGGCCAGATGGCACCTGAGCCTCATGAGGTCCTCCTCGTCGCGCGGGTTGCATCAGCCTAGCTTTGCCATCTCGCCATGCAAAGTCCTGCTCACAGACTTCGAGAGCAGCGGTCGAACGGCTTGACTCTTTGCATCTTGAGAGTGAAAGATGCTAACGAACCACACCGCTAGGAGGCCCCGGCCGTGTCCACTCAGCCCTCGGCAGTCCCCTCCGGGTCTCCGCTGCTTGCGGCTGCACAGCTCCTCGTGACTCAAGATCCGAGCAGTTGGCGACGCCTGATGGCCGCGCACACCGCGGACGCGGGCGGACGCTGTCGCGCATGCCGCTCGGCAGCCTCGGGAGCAGCGCCGGTGTGGCCCTGCGGCCTGGCGGTGATCGCGGAACTCGCCGAGCGTCTCGACGCCGCCAGACGGCCGGAGGCCGCACGGGGAGGCTGACGACGTCGAGGAAGGGCCCGATCCGCGTGGTGGCGGGCCAGAACACCTCGGGCGGCAGGTGGGCCGACGAGTGGATCATGCTGGAGTGCAACCCCGCAGGGCAGTGGCTGTGGCTACACCACGCCACCGACCTCCCCATCCCCGCCGCGATCGCCGACCACCTCCTCACCCCGACCTGAGCACGGGAGGCCGCCAAATGCGCACCCGACCCGACACCGACGACCTGGCGGTGACCGATTGGACGTCGCGCAATGACGCGTTGGTCGCTGACCTCACCGCGTCCGGAGTCCTGACCGACCCGCGCTGGCGCGGCGCGTTCCGTGCCACCCCGCGCCACGTGTTCGTGCCCGCCTTCTACGCCGACGACGGCACCCTCGTCACCGCCTACGACCCGGCGACCCGGCAACGGTGGCTGACCGAGGTCTACGACGATCACAGCCTCACCGTCCAGCGGACCCCCGTGCCAGGCCAGGACCGCACCGTCGCCACCAGCTCCTCGACCCGCCCCAGCCTCATGGCCAGGATGCTCGAGCTCCTCGCCCTCGACGACGGCCCGCTCCCCGGCCAGGTCCTGGAGATCGGCACCGCCACTGGCTACAACACCGCGCTGCTGAGCCGGGTCCTCGGTGACGAGCACGTCGTGTCCGTCGAGCTGCACCCCGATCTCGCCGCCAACGCCCGCCACCGCCTCGCCCGCCTCGGCCACTTCCCCATCTTGTTCACGGGCGACGGCAGTGCTGGCGCGCCCGGACATGCCCCCTACGACTGCATCCTCGCCACCTGCGCCACCGCGGCGATCCCACCGGCGTGGATCGACCAGCTCGCCGACGGCGGACGCATCGTCACCGACCTTCGCACCGAGGTCTCCAGCGCGCTGACCGTCCTGACCAAGACCGCGCCCGACCGCGTCGACGGCCACCTCCTCGGCGACCCCGGCCACTTCATGTGGATGCGCCCCGACCCCACCAACCCGCTCCTCGATCCCACCGTCGGGCCGCTCGTGATCGACCACGCCGACCAGACCGACCACACCACGACCTTCGACCCGAGCCTGCTCGCCGACACCGGGCTACGGACGATCCTCGGGATCCTCGAGCCCACCATCCACGCTGGCATACCCGGCGACAACAAGCCGGTCTTCCTGCACACCGACGACGGGTCGTGGTGTGAGATCACCCCCGTCAGCGGGACGACAGTCACCGTCTCCCAGGCCGGACCACGCCGCCTCTGGCCCGCGATCGATCGCGCCCACGACCTCTGGCTCCAGCACCGACGGCCGACCGTAGACCGGATCGGACTCACAGCCAGGGCGGACGGGCACACGACCTACTGGATCGACGAGCCCGACAACGAATCAGCAAGCAAGTTCTCCATCCGGACGTGCGCGCCGCACTGACCAGGCTTCGCCGGCGCGGGCTGTGGCTGGACGCCGCAGCAACGCGTCACCGGTCGACGGCTCCGGCCGCCACGAGGGCGTGGACATGCAGGCCCCGGACCTGCCCGGCGGCCCAGGCCATCCGCGCGGCGCGGTAGTCCGCGTGCAGCGCATCGACGATGGCGGTGATGTCCTCGAGGGCGTGGGCGGCGCCGGCCCGCTCGAACAGCTCGACCTCGCAGCGGTTCGGGAGGCCGTAGTTCGACAGCAAGGTGGTGATCTCCAGCAGGTCGGGCCAGAACACCTCGGGCGGCAGGTGGGCCGCACTCCGGTCGGTGCCGGCGTAGTCCAGCAGCGCGTCGTTGACCGTGTCGCCGACGTGGCCGTAGGAGTCGTCGCAGCTCTCCACGAGGTCCAGCCCGATGGTCAGCAGGGCGCGGCGGACCGCGAGGTTCCACGACGGGTCGCCGGTCTCGAGTCGTCGGGCCCGGTCAGCGACGTCGTCGGCGAGCTCCCCGGCGGCCCAACCGTCGCCGCTGTAGGCGTCGAGGTCGGTGAGCCGGAACCGGGTGACCAGCTCGTCGTAGGGCTGCTGCGGCGACACCGGGAACTGTGGCCACCACCCCCGGCGACCGCGGTCCTCCAGGCGTCGAGACGGGGGATGGCGCATCGCCGGGGTCATGTCCCGTCCCTGCAGGCCCCGCTTGATCACCTTGGTGCGCGCCCGGATAACCGCTTTCCTGTGGGTGACCACCTCGGCGACCAGCTCTGCCGCGGTCTGGCCGGCAGCGTCGAGCCGTGCTCGCAGGTCCAGCAGGTGGCTCCACTTCGCCTCCCCGTCCCACCGGCTGCCGTCCCGGTGCGGGCCCGTGATCGCCTTGTCCAGGCCGTCCCAGTCGCCGCCGTGGTCGACCACGCACAGCAGGGCGAACCACATGTCCCAGTACGACCACGTGCGGCCGCCGCTGGTGCACCACACCTCGGGCCCGGACGCGTAGGGATCGCCCGCCGCCGTCATCCTCGCATCACCAGCGAACGCAGCCTCTGGTTGACCTCCGCGACGTCGAACGCGCCCGGGTCGAACTCGGCTGCCCGGCTCAGGCCCAGCCAGGCCACGATGTCCTCGTGCTCGGCGTCGGTGGGGTCCGCGAGCACCGTACGGAGCTGCTGGTACCCGGGTGGCCCGCCACAGTCCTCGGGCGGGCAGGCGCCGCCACCGTCGAGGCAGCGGGGGTAGCGCCCGCCCGCCTCGGCGTCGACGACGGCGTCGACGACGATCTCGTGCTCCCAGCCGTCCCCGAAGTCGTAGGTGTAGCCGAGCCGATCGGTGTCGAGGTCACCCAGCCGTACCGAGCGCTCGTCGCGGAACCCGAGCTCGGGGTCGGGGTGGCCGTAGGTGCGGTGCCCGTCGGTGAAGCTGTGCAGGTGGCTGTTCTGCCAGCCCATCGCGGCCTGGAGCACGTCGTGCAGCCGGTCCAGCGAGGTAGCGGAGGGGACGAGCAGCCGCCGCCACACCGGAGGATCGTCGACCTCGCACAGCGTGACGACGACCTGATGGACGGGCTCGCCGGGCGCGGGCTCGCCCCGGGAGCGCCGGGCCGCGTCCCGGCCGAGCGCGGTCAGCTCGGCGGTCGTCTCGGTGAGGGCCACCGCCCCCAGCATGGCCAGTGCTTCGAGCGCACGCCCGACGTCGCGGTCGTTAACTCTTCGGGCCGTGTCCAGCTGCTGCGCGGTGGCGTCGTCCAGCACGTAGCGGGCGGTGACGACGTCCCAGGCCAGCGCGCACAGCGTCGCGCGGTGAACCGGGCCGTCGGCGAGGTGCAGGGCGGACAGGATCGCCGTGCTGCCGGCGTCGAACTCGGCGCGCAGCAGCGACTCGCCCCAGCCGGTGGGGAGGAACGCCGGCCCGAGGCGGCCGAACGTCGCGAACAGGGCGGTCCACAGCTCTGCCGGCCGGTCGAGCAGCCCCGCGTTCTTGCGCACCGGGACCAACCGACCCCTGACCTCGCGCACGAGCCGCGCGGCCTTGGCCCACTCGACGATCAGACACAGACCCAGCAGCTCCGCACTGGACCTGGTCTTGAAGGTCCGGTCGCCGATGGCCGGGTCGATGACGTCGCCGGTGCCGAGCCGCTCGACCAGGACCCGGGCGTCGGCCAGCCGGAGCGCGCCGGTCCCGGTGAGCGGGCGCCCCTCGCCGACCCAGCTCACGAGCTCGACGACCTGTCGGATCACCTCGGACTTCGCTGCCGCGGCGGCGATGTCACAGTTCGTCGCGTACGTCATCGGGGTTCCTTCCTCGCCGGGCATGACCGGACGGCCCGGCCCGACCCACGCGGCCGGCGCCCGTGCCCGTGACATCAGCAGGCAGCTGCGGGCGAGCTCCGCGACCACCGCATCCATCCCGGCCCGCGTCCCTTCACGTCGACCGCGCGCAGGCTAGCTCCGCACGGCGCGCAGGGGGTGAGGCGGGCCCCACGCCGCCGGGCCGCGATATTCGATCAACAGCCCGGGTGTGCAGGGCCAGGGCGCAGCGATCCTGGAACACGAGGGCGTAGCGAGCAGCCGAACCCGGGACGGGTGCTGCACCCGGCGCCGCAGGGTGGCCGGCGGCGGCGTCCGGCACGCCGAGCACGACGCGGCAGACCACGGCAGCGCCGATCCGGTGCTCGTCGAGCGGACTCGGTGCGCAGCAGCGCCCGCGAACTCCGCCAGCCAGCTGGGCCAACGCGGTCGTCCGGTGGGGTGGCGGCGACAGCCTCGTCGAGACCGACGGTGATCAGCCTCACGCCGTCGGCGGCGCGACCCAGCGACGCGGTCGCAGGGCGGGCACATCGGTCGCGGAGCGCTCGACCGCGCCCGGGATCGATGGAGCCCGCAGGCGGCGCAGGCGGCGGCCACGTCGCCGCGCCGCAGGACTCCCCTGGCACTGACCGGACGGCCCGGCCCGACCCACGCGGCCGGCGCCCGTGCCCGTGACATCAGCACGCAACTGCGGGCGAGCTCCGCGACCACCGCATCCATCCCTGCCCGCGTCCCTTCACGTCGACCGCGCGCAGGCTAGCTCCGCACGGCGCGCAGGGGGTGAGGCGGGCCCCACGCCGCCGGGCCGCGATATTCGATCAACAGCCCGGGTGTGCAGGGCCAGGGCGCAGCGATCCTGGAACATCATGGGCGTCCCGAGCAGCCGAACCCTCGACGGTGCGCAGCCGGCGGGTGGCGGCCGTGCGAGCGGCCAGTTCGTCGTCCGGTGGGTAGTCGACGCCGACGAGCGTCAGCCCGTGAGCGGGCGCCACCCCCACGTCCGACGCCCGCTCCGCCCGCCGGAGCAGTCCTGCCGGCCACTCGACGGCGCGGCGGCCGCGGCCCACGTCGAGCAGCGCCCCGACGAGACTGCGGACCATCGAGTGGCAGAACGCATCGGCCGACACCGCTGCCTCGACGATCCCGTCCGGCCCGCGGGTCCACTCCAGGCGCTGCAGCGCCCGCACCGTCGTCGCGCCCTCCCTGCGCTTGCAGAACGCGGCGAAGTCGTGCTCGCCGAGCAACCCGGCGGACGCAGCAGTGACGGCCTCGAGATCCAGCGGATGCGGCCAGGCCAGCGTGTCGCGGGCACGCAGCGGGTCCGCGCCCCAGGGCGCCGTGGCGATCCGGTAGCGGTAGTGACGGCCCAGCGCCGCGAACCGGGCGTCGAACTCCACCGGCACGGGCGTGACAGCGGTGACCCGCACGTCGGCGGGCAGCAGCCGGGCCAACCGGCGCACGGCCCGTGCCGGTTCGAGGTCCGCGGGCAGGTCCGCAGAGGCGACCTGGCCGGTGGCGTGCACCCCGGCATCGGTCCGCCCGGCCACAGTCAGCGCGACGGGCATCCGCAGGATCACGGCCAGCGCGTCGGTGAGCACCCCGGCCACGGTGCGCCGCCCGGGCTGGGCGGCCCAGCCGGAGAAGTCGGTGCCGTCGTAGACGATGTCGAGCCGGAACCTCGCGGTTCGGCACGGCTCGGGCATGGGAGCCCCGGGAAACGCGGCCGGAACGGCGACGAGCCCGCCGTCCCCTACCCCACCGAGAAGCCCCCGCCTGGCGGCGTCGGCTTCTCGGACATGCGTTGGGGGGACGGCGGGCTCGCTCACGTGCCGGTGGTTCAGGACCGCGGTGCAGGCGGCTCGAACCCGGCGGCCTCGGCGGCCGCCGGCGTCGCGAACCAGACCTCGGCCACGGTCCGCCCGTAGTGCGGCGACTCGGGGACGTGGTAGATCTTCGAGTCCTCGTTGCCCTTGATCGGGAAGCCCTCCGGCGCCTCGGACGGGTCGGCCAGCGGGGCGTGGCTGCCCTCGCCGTAAGGCGCGTCCGCGGTCGAGGTGCTCTCCTCGGCCGATGCCTCGGCAGCCGAGTCCGAAGCCGGGGCGTCGGCCGTTTCGGCCGCGGTCGCCGAAGCGCCCTCGGCCTCGTCGACGGCGTTCTCCCCGGTGGTCGGGCCCGGCTCCGCCACGGCCGGAGCCGCCGCGGTGGCCGGCTGACGGCGCTGCGACCCGGCAACGCGCCGGGCCCGGTCCGCCTCGTCCGTGACGGTCTTCTGCGACACCAGCTCGATCACGGCCATCGGGGCGTTGTCGCCCTGACGGGCCAGCGTCTTGGTGATGCGCGTGTAACCGCCGTTGCGGTCGGCGAAGAACGGGCCGATCTCGTGCATCAACCGGTGCACGGTCTCCCGGTCCCGGATCACCTTCTGGATCTCGCGGCGGTTGTGCAGGTCGCCGCGCTTGGCCTTGGTGATCAGGCGCTCGGCGTACGGGCGGAGCCGCTTCGCCTTGGCCTCGGTCGTGGTGATCTTGCCGTGCTGGAACAGCGAAGTCGCCAGGTTGGCCAGGATCAGCCGCTGGTGCGCGGGCGAGCCGCCGAGGCGGGCGCCCTTGGTGGGCTGAGGCATCGCTACAGCTGCTCCGTTTCTGCGTAGTCCTGGCCGTCGTCACCGAACGGCTGGTCCGGGTCGAACGTGTCCGTGGTGTAGTCCGTGGCCGCCACGGTCGGGTCGAACCCGGGCGGGCTGTCCTTGAGCGCGAGGCCGAGCCCGACGAGCTTCATCTTGACCTCATCGATCGACTTCGCACCGAAGTTGCGGATGTCGAGCAGGTCTGCCTCGCTGCGGCCCACCAGCTCGCCGACGGTGTGGATGCCCTCGCGCTTGAGGCAGTTGTAGGAACGGACCGTCAGGTCCAGCTCCTCGATCGGCATCGCGAAGGCGGCGATGGTGTCGGCCTCCTGCGGCGACGGGCCGATCTCGATGCCCTCTGCGTCGACGTTCAGCTCGCGGGCCAGGCCGAAGAGCTCCACGAGGGTCTTGCCGGCCGAGGCCAGCGCGTCCCGCGGGGTGATCGACGGCTTGGTCTCGACGTCCAGCACGAGGCGGTCGAAGTCGGTGCGCTGCTCGACGCGGGTGGCCTCGACCTTGTAGGTCACCTTCAGCACCGGCGAGTAGATCGAGTCGACCGGGATGCGGCCGATCTCGGCACCGGTGGCCTTGTTCTGCTGGGCCGGCACGTAGCCGCGGCCCCGCTCGACGACCAGCTCGACCTCGAGGCGGCCCTTGTCGTTCAGGGTGGCGATGTGCAGGTCCGGGTTGTGCACGGTGACGCCCGCGGGCGGCACGATGTCGCCGGCCGTCACCGGGCCGGGGCCCTGCTTGCGCAGGTACATGGTCACCGGCTCGTCCTCCTCGGAGCTCACGACGAGCTCCTTGAGGTTGAGGATGATGTCGGTGACGTCCTCCTTGACGCCCGGGACGGTGGTGAACTCGTGCAGCACGCCGTCGATGCGGATGCTGGTCACGGCCGCGCCGGGGATGGACGACAGGAGGGTTCGCCGGAGCGAGTTGCCCAGCGTGTAGCCGAAGCCCGGCTCCAGCGGCTCGATGACGAACCGCGACCGGGTGTCGGCGACCGAGTCCTCGGTCAGAGCTGGGCGCTGAGAGATCAGCACGGATTGTTCTCCTTTTCGGTTGCTGCGGCACCCACCATTTGATGCCGCAGTGAGCCCCACCCCTCCCGAGCCCATTTCGACCTTGCCGGTTTCCCGGTCGGTTCCGTCCGTGGACGAGAACAGGTCGAAATGGGCTCGCTGCAGGGCGGGGGGACCGAGCTCTCACCCCAAGAGTGCTACTTGGAGTAGAGCTCGACGATCAGCTGCTCGGTGACCTGCGTGTCGATCTGCGCCCGCTCCGGGAGCTGGTGCACCAGGATGCGCAGGCTGCTGGGCACGACCTGCAGCCAGGCCGGGATCGGCCGGTCGCCCACCAGCTCCTTGGCGATGATGAACGGGTCGGTGGGCATCGACTTCGGCTTGACGTCGATGACGTCCCACTGCGACACCCGGAAGCTGGGGATGTCGACCTTCTTCCCGTTGACCAGGAAGTGGCCGTGGTTCACCAGCTGACGGGCCATGCGCCGGGTGCGGGCGAGGCCCGCCCGGTACACGACGTTGTCCAGGCGCGACTCGAGGATCTGCAGCAGGTTGTCGCCGGTCTTGCCCTGGCGACGGTTGGCCTCCTCGTAGTAGCGGCGGAACTGCCGCTCGAGGACGCCGTAGGCGAAGCGGGCCTTCTGCTTCTCCTGCATCTGCAGGAGGTACTCGGTCTCCTTGATCCGGATCCGGCCGTGCTGGCCGGGCGGGTAGGGGCGACGCTCGAACGCCTGGTCTCCGCCGACGAGGTCGACCTTCAGCCGGCGGGACTTGCGGGTCATGGGGCCGGTGTAGCGAGCCATGTCTGGTTGCTCCTCTCCCCTAGACCCGGCGCCGCTTGGGCGGGCGGCAGCCGTTGTGCGGCTGCGGGGTGACGTCGGAAATGGTGCCCACCTCGAGGCCGGCGGCCTGCAGCGAACGAATCGCGGTCTCCCGGCCGGAGCCGGGACCCTTGACGAACACGTCGACCTTCTTCATGCCGTGCTCGGCGGCCTTGCGGGCGGCACTCTCGGCGGCCATCTGCGCGGCGAACGGCGTCGACTTGCGCGAGCCCTTGAACCCGACGTGTCCTGCCGAGGCCCACGCGATCACCGCACCGGTCGGGTCCGTGATGGACACGATCGTGTTGTTGAAGGTGCTCTTGATGTGCGCGTGGCCGTGCGCGACGTTCTTCTTCTCCTTGCGGCGGACCTTCTTCGGTCCGGCCGCCGTACGGCTGCGGGGCGGCATTACTTCTTACCTGCCTTCTTCTTGCCGGCGACGGTCTTCTTGGGACCCTTGCGGCTGCGGGCGTTGGTCTTGGTCCGCTGGCCGCGCACCGGCAGGCCCCGGCGGTGCCGGATCCCCTGGTAGCAGCCGATCTCGATCTTCCGGCGGATGTCCGCCTGCACCTCGCGGCGCAGGTCGCCCTCGACCCGGAAGTTGCTCTCGATGTACTCACGCAGCGCGACGAGGTCCTCGTCGGTCAGGTCCTTCGTGCGCAGGTCGTAGCCGATCCCCGTGGCGTTGAGGATCTCCTTCGACCGGGTGCGTCCGATCCCGTAGATGTAGGTGAGCGCGACCTCCATCCGCTTGTCGCGGGGGAGGTCGACGCCGGCGAGACGTGCCATGCGGCGGGGTGCTCCTGTCGTTGTGCCGGGTACTCCCGACGACCGTCCCGGCCGCGCAGCGGCCGGGCCCCGGCCCGGTCCCGGGGGCGGACCGCGCCCGATGGCGCGGCAGGTTCGTCGGGTTCCTCTGGTGGTGCTGCGGTCAGACGACCGCGACGTGCAGGGAGATGCTGAGTGAGAGTCCTGAAGAGACCGGGTCCCGCGCCTTCGGCGCGCCTACCGGTTCTTCAGCACCCTCATCCCTGGCGCTGCTTGTGGCGCAGGTTCTCGCAGATCACCATGACCCGCCCGTGACGGCGGATCACCTTGCACTTGTCGCAGATCTTCTTGACGCTCGGGTTGACCTTCACGTCGTCGATCCTGTTCTCGGTGGCGCTTCCGGCGGCCGCCGGAAGCGGCGCGTTCACTTGTAGCTGGTGGTTCGACCTGTTGACCACCGAACCCCTGACGTTCGCGACCCTCGCCACCGGAGGCACTCCCGAACAGCTGATCAACCAGGTCTTCGACCCCGCCCTGACCATGGCCGACGTCGAGTGGCTCCGCGACATCTGGCCCGGCAAGCTCGTGATCAAGGGAGTGCAGAGCGTCGACGACGCCGTCCGCGTGGTGGACGCGGGAGCGGATGGCGTCCTGCTGTCCAACCACGGCGGCCGACAGCTCGACCGCGCACCCGTGCCGCTGGAGCTCGTGGAGCCCACCGCCCAGGCGTTGGGCGGGCGGGCCGAGGTGCTCGTGGACACCGGTATCACCAATGGCGGCGACGTCGTCGCGGCCGTGGCGCTGGGGGCAACGGCCGTGCTCGTGGGGCGGGCCTACCTGTACGGGCTGATGGCAGGCGGGCGCGCCGGCGTGGCGAAGACGGCCGAGATCCTCCGGGCAGACATCGTCCGCACGCTCCAGCTGCTGGGCGTGCCGAGCGTGGACGAGCTCGGTCCTCAGCACGTGCGTCTGCGGTAGGGCGGCGACGCGGCGCGCGAAATGCCCGCGAAACTGTCGGGGTCGCGCCTACCGTCGTCGTATCCAGGGACGAAAGGAGCGGCGGTGTCCAAGGGCGTCGGCCGTGTGAACACCGGCAGCGGCAGCGCCGTGCTGCCCGGAGCCGGGGGAGTCGGTCGCCTGCCCCGGGCGCTGCGCCCGTTTCGGCACCGCGAGTACCGGCTGCTGATCGCGTCGGGGTCGGCCTCGCTGCTCGCCGACGGGCTGTGGCTCGTCGCCCTCGTGTGGCAGGTCATCGGGTCGGGCGGCGGCCCGTCGGACCTGTCGGTGGTGGCGGCGGCGACGAGCCTCGGGTTGGTCGTCGCCGTGCTGATGGGCGGCGTGGCGGCCGACCGCTTCCCGAAGCGGGCCGTGCTGCTCGGCGTCGAGGCGGTGCGCACGGCCGTCCCGGCCGCCACCGGCGTCCTCGCCCTTGCCGGTGGGCTGCAGGTGTGGTCCCTCGCGGCGCTGGCGTTCCTCGTCGGCGCGGCGGGCGGCTTCTACTACCCGACGTGGTCGGCGGTGGTACCGGCGCTGCTTCCCGCGGACGAGCTGCTCGCCGCGAACGGCATCGAGGGGATGCTGCGTCCGCTCGCCCAGCAGGCGGCCGGGCCTGCGCTGGCCGGGCTGCTGGTCGCGGCCTTCTCCCCGCAGGTCGCACTGCTGGGGGCCGGCGTCGCGTACCTGGGCGCCCTGCTGCCGTTGACTGGCGATGCGACCCGTCCCGCGCCCCACCGCGGAAAGCCGGGACGCGACCGAGCCGTCGGTACGCCGCCAGCTCGCCGAGGGCTTCGCGTACCTGTTCCGTACCGGGTGGCTGTTCGCCACGCTGGCCTTCGCCATCCTGTACGTCCTGGTCGTCATGGGCCCCATCGAGGTGCTGTTGCCGTTCGCGGTCCGCGACCGGGTCGGCGCCGGCCCCGCCGCCCTCTCCCTGGTGCTGGCGGCCTACGGCGTGGGCTGCGCTGTCGGGGCGCTGCTCGTGTCGTCGACGCGCCTGCCGCGCCGGTACCTGACCGTGATGCTGCTGTGCTGGGGCCTGGGCGCGCTGCCGATGCTCGCGTTCGGCCTGTCCACACTGCTCTGGGTCATGGTCGTGGCGAGCCTCGTCGTGGGTCTCACGGACGCCGCCGCGATGGTCATCTGGGGCACCCTGCTCCAGCGCCGCGTACCGACGCATCTGCTCGGGCGGGTGTCGAGCCTCGACTTCTTCGTCTCGCTCGCGCTCATGCCGGTGTCGATGGCGCTGGCCGGCCCCATCGGAGAGCGGATCGGGATCCCCGCGACGTTCGCAGTCGCGGCTGTCGTGCCGCCGGTGCTCGCGGTGGCCGCGCTGCTGGCCTGGCGCCTGCCCCGGGACGAGCTGGCCCATCCGCTGGAGGTCGTTCGGGCGGAGCCGGTCGGCGCGGGGCAACCGCGACGATGACCGTCTGATCAGCGATGCAGCGGTCGGTGGGCGGCGCCGGCACCGAACCGTGCCCGCAGGCCACCCGGAGGGTCCGGGTACCGTCGTTTCCGACGTGCCGACAGGTAGCACGAGCAGGGACGTCGCCACATTCGGAGGGGGCGGGATGATCGGGCCATGGAGGCGGCGGAGGCACCCGGAGCGCGTCGGCGAGCACTCGGCGGACGCTGCGATGGGTGACGCGCCACGAGACGGCGAGATCGACCGCCTGATCGTGCAGCAGTACGACCCCAGGCGCGCCGTGACGATCGGTGGCATCGACACATGCCTGCGGGGCGTCCTCACCTACGCCCCGTCCGACGTCGCGCTCGGCGTCGTGGGTATCGACACCTCAGGCTCGACCGACCGTCCGCTCGGGCGTTGGCAGCGAGTGCAGCGTGGTGACCGGCAGATCTGGTTCCTTCCCGTCGCGCGCATCGACACCGCACGCCCCAAAGGCAATGTCCCCTACTCCGCGCGCCTCATCGCGGGTCTGCTGCGCTACCGGACGCGGATCCCGCGCGCCGCATCCGTCCAGGCACATCGGGTGGATGTCGGCCTCTTCACCCGACTGCTGTTCCGGGGTCCGCTGGTCTACTGCATCCACACCCAGGAGCGCGGCCTGCTCGGGCCGACGTCCGACTCGTTCTGGCGGCTCCTCGGCGGGCTGCACGAGCGGCTGGACCGGTCGATCGTGCGGCGGGCGCTACGGGTCATCGTGTTCAACCCGGCTTACGCCGAGAAGGTGCGACGGTGGAACCCGCGCACGGTGTCCGCGCCCACGTGGTTCGACCCCGCCATCTCGGCCCCCCCGGCCGATGAGCCCAACCCGTACGGCGTCGTCTGGGTCGGACGGCTGGAGGTTCCTAAGGATCCCGCGCTGGCCGTCGACGCCTTTGCGGCCCTCGTCCGGGAGGACGGCGCGGAGCCGTGGACGCTCGAGGTGGTCGGCTCCGGGACTCTGCGTCCCACCATCGAGGCGCAGATCGCCGGGCTGCCGCCCGACGTGGGTCGCCGGATCACGCTGAGGGGTCGGCTGTCCCCGGTCGACGTCGCCGAGGCACGGAGCCGCTCCGCCGTGTTCCTCATGACCTCCCACGCCGGCTACGAAGGCTTCCCGCGCGTGCTGGTGGAGGCCATGGCCGCGGGGCTGCCCGCCGTCGTGACCGAGGGCAGCGACACCGGCGGCCTGATCCAGCAGGGGGTCTCGGGCTTCGTGTACGGGCGGGATCCGGAGGAGCTGGCCGACGCGATCCGGGCCGCCCGAGGCCTCGACCGCACGAAGGTGACCGACGCCGTCGCGGCGCTGAGTGCACCGCGCGTGGTGCGGGAGGTCTTCTTCCCGGACTCGCCGGCCCCTGCGACCCCCTAGACGGATGGGTGGTCCCGAGATCGCCGGTGCCCGGCGACGTGCTGTGCACTCGTGCGGCTGTGGCAGACGCCGGTGAGGAAGGACCTGTCGAGCGCGGTGGCGGCGGTCGTCGGATCGCTCCCTGGGTTCACGCTCCCGTTCGTCGCCGCGCTGGTGCTGAGTCCGCGCGGCTCCGACGTCCTGCTGCTGGCGCTGTCGGTCGCGATCACCCAGGCCGTGATCGTCAGCTCGGCGGTGGACCTGACCACGATCGCCGAGTACGGCCGGTTGCTCGGCCGACATGCCGAGCCCAGCCGTGCCGCCGTGCGCGCGTTCCGCTGGCGTGTCGTGCGGTTCGCGCTCGTGCTGACCGTGCTGGTCACTCCCGTGCTCGCCGTCGCCTACGCGAGCCGGTCGCCCGACCGGGGGGAGTTCCTCGCCCTCGTCGCCGTCGTCACGGCGGCACCGGTGCTGTCCGCGGTCGCCAGCATGCTGTCCGGGGAGTGCGTGGCCCGCGGTGCACCGGTCGTCCCCGTCGCGGTCCAGGCCATGCGGTCGTTCGTGCCCGCCGTGCTCCTCCTCGCCTGGCCGAGTGCACCGTTGTGGCTGGTCGCGGCGGCCCTGCCAGCGGGAGAGGCGATCCGGGGCGTCATCCTGCTGGTGTCCTGCCGCCGGTTGCGGCGTGCGCAGGTGCCCGAGGCGCAGGAGCACGCCGATGTCATGCCCGCGTACGGCCTGGTCCCCCAGGCCGCCTCCTCAGGGGTGACCCAGCTCGGACCGGCCGTGGACCGGATGTTCCTGACGTCGTCGGGCGCGGGCTTCATCTCCGCGTACGAGATGGCGGACCGGCTGATGTATGCCGCGGCCCAGTTCTTCTCGCTGACGTTCGTCTACCGCCGGGTCGCCACGTGGGCGCGGCTGCCTGCGATGGAGGCCGACCGGGCGGGGCGACTGCTGCGACGCGACGCGCGTGTTCTCGGGGTGGCGGTCGCCGTGCTGACCGTCGCCGGGGTGTTGGGATGCGCCGTTGCGCTGGCGTCGGGGCTGCTCCCGGCGGACTGGACCCAGGGGTTCTGGTGGGGCGCCCTGGTGATGCTGTCGGTGCCGGCCCACGGGTTCAACGTCGTGGGCACGCGACTGCTCGTGGTGAGCCGCAAGCAGCACTTCATGCTGTGGATCGCCATCGCCACTGTCGTGCTGAACGCCGCGCTCGACGCGGCGTTCTACCTGTGGTTCGGACCGATCGGGATCGTCGTCTCGACGGTCGTGGTGCGGTGGGTCATGGCGGGGGTGTACCTCGCACTGCTGCGCGTGGTCATGCCGCGGACGATCGGCCAGGACGTCGCCGAACAAGCCGGCGGGGGACGCCACCGGCTCTGACCCCATCCCCGCACCGCCTGGCGCGTCACGCTGCCGGATCGCCTGCGACCTGGCCCCGCGTCGCCCGGCGCGCCTTCCTCCGGATCCTGTCGGTGGCGACGCGCAGGGTGTCGAACGCCCGCGCGGCGGCAGGCCCGACATCGTGGAGGTCCAGCACCGCGAAGATGCACTGTCGTCGGTAGGGCGCGAAGAACTCGCCGAGGGAGTAGGCGGGCCGACGTGTGTAGTGCCTGAGGTTCTGCAGGTCGCGCGTGACGTCGATCCAGTAGATGCCCTGCTCGTAGTCGCGCTGGACCGGCACGATGCCGTCGACCATGTGCTGGTACTGCATCCAGGCGAAGTTCAGCCCGCACCGGGTCGCGAGCAACGACGACAGGTTGTGGCGGGCGTTCACCTCCATCACCTTGTACTGGCCGTCCCGTGGGTCCCGCTTGAACTCGGTGCACGAGTAGCCCGAGAACTTCGCCGCGCGGAGGAGACGGCGACCCTCTTCAGCGACCTCCGGCATCCACTCGCTCACCACGACCGACGGTGATCCCGTGTCGGGCGGTGAGTTCCGGACCTTCCTGGAGGTGAACTCGACCAGCGGCTCGCCGTTCCAGAAATACGAGTTGTAGACGGCGCCGCACTGCTCGTCGCCCGGAATGAATTCCTGGAGCACCACCTCGAGCGAGTGCGACCGGGCGACCGCGTAAGCCCGCAGGGCTTCCTCCGTGCTGTCGACCCGCGTCCACTTGACGCCGACGAGCTCGCGGTAGATGTGGCTGAGCTCCGGCTTGAGCACGGCGGGAAACTCCGCGGACTCACAGAACCGACGCACATCCTCTTCGTTCGACGGCGCGAAGGTGACCGGGCCGGGGACACCGGCGGAGCGAGCGAGCGCGAACGTCTTTGCCTTGTTCAACAGGGTCTCGGTCACCTCCGCGTCGTCGCTCGCCACGATCAGCCCGGCGTCCTCCAGGCTCGTCTTGTGCCGGGCGACGGTGCCCAGCGCGGCGTCGGAGGCGGGGATCAGCAGCGATCCCGGGCTGCGATGGGCCGCTTCGAGCAGCACCCTGACGAACTGCGCCTCGTCCTTGTCCGGGTGCGGCGCCCGGAGGACCTGGCGGACAAATCGTGAGCTCGGCGCGATGTCGCGTTTGTCGTAGCTGACGACGGTGACGGAGACGCCCTGCCGGCCAAGGCTGCGAACCACACCCAGACCGTGTGTGGCTCCGGACACAACGATTGCAGTGATCATCGTCGGTACGCCGGACACCTTCCCGACGGTGATGTCCATTCCCCCGGCGGCGCGTGCTCATGTCGCGAATCGGGCATGGGGGAACTCCTTTGCTGGGGAGGCGCCGTCGGCGCCACCCGAGGATCGAATGGCACGCCCGTCGAGTTCGGCTGGCAGAACATTACCGATCCGCGTGAGAACCGCGAGCCGACCCCACCCATACCTGTTGCCCGCTTTGCACGTTTGATCGGTTTCTGAGCGAGACACACGCTAGAGAGCCTTGAGCTCCTCGGTCACCTCCATGACCGAGCTCTTGGCGTCGCCGAAGAGCATCGCGGTGTGCGGCGCGTAGAAGAGCGGGTTGTCGATGCCGGCGAAGCCGGTGTTCATGAGCCGCTTGAGCACGATCACCGAGCGGCTGCGGTCGACGTCCAGGATGGGCATGCCGTGGATGGGGCTGATCCGGGTCGGTGCGCGCGGCCGGGTTGATGACGTCGTTCGCGCCGATGACCAGGGCGACGTCGGTGCGCGGGAACTCGTCGTTGATCTCGTCCATCTCGGCGCAGCGCGTCGTAGGGCACGTCGGCCTCGGCCAGCAGGACGTTCATGTGCCCCGGCATCCGGCCGGCGACGGGGTGGATCGCGTACTTGACCTCGACGCCGCGCTCCTCCAGCAGATCGGCCATGTCCTTGACGGCGTGCTGGGCCTGGGCGACGGCCATGCCGTACCCCGGCACGACGATCACCTGCGAGGCGTGGGCCATGCGGATCGCCGCGTCGGCGGCCGTGGTGGCGGTGACGTGGCGGTTCGCGCCGCCGTCCACGTCGGGCGCCGGCGCGGCCCGCCGCCGAACCCGCCCGCGACGATCGCCGGGATCGAGCGGTTCATTGCGGTCGCCATGAGGTTGGTGAGGATCGCGCCGGACGCCCCCACGATCATCCCGGCGACGATCATCGCCGTGTTGCCCAACGCCAGACCGGCCGCGGCGGCCGACAGCCCGGTCAACGCGTTCAGCAGGGAGATCACCACGGGCATGTCGGCGCCGCCGATGGGCAGCACGACCATGACGCCGAGCGCGGCGGCGAAGACCAGGAGCCCGACCATCCACGGCTCCGCGCCGCCGATCGCCGCCGACGCCGCGCAGGCCGCGGCCCCGGCCAGCAGCAGCAGGTTCACCGCCTGCTGTGCTCGGCCCAACCCGAGCGGGCGGCCGGGCAGGATCTCCTGGAGCTTGCCGAACGCCACGAGCGAGCCCCAGAACGACACCGAGCCGACGATCGCGCCGAACAGGGAGGCGATCACGACGTACAGCGGCTCGCCGGCGAACGCGTCCGTGGTGCGGAACTCCGACCACGCGATGAGGGCGACCGCGCCGCCGCCGACGCCGTTGAACAGTGCCACCATCTGCGGCATGGCCGTCATCGGCGCCCGCCGCGCCGACGGCACGCCCAGCGCCGCGCCGACCACGAGCCCCGCGAGGATCAGCAGCCAGTTGTGGCGCACCATGAGCAGCGTCGCGAGCACCGCCACGAGCATGCCGACCGCAGCGATCTTGTTGCCGCGCACCGCCGTCCGCGGCCCGGTGAGTCCGGACAGGCCGAGGATGAGCAGCGCGAACGCGACGATGTAGAGAAGGGGGACGACGACGTCACTGCCGGCCGTCCTCGGTGCGGTGCACCGACCGCTCGGGCTTGAACGTGCCCAGCATCCGGTCGGTGACGAGGAACCCGCCCACAATGTTGATCATGCCGAAGGCGATCGCCGCCACGAGGACGATCGCGTCGAACGGCGAGGGGTTCTCGAGCCGTCCGAGTACGACGATCCCGCCGAGCAGCACGATCCCGTGGATCGCGCTCGTGCCCGACATCAGCGGTGTGTGCAACGTGTTGGGCACCTTGGAGATCGCCGCGAACCCGACGAACCCGGCCAGCACGAGGATCGCCGTGTCCGCCAGCAGGTCCCCGGACGTCCCGACGGCCATCAGCCCCGACGCCATCACGTGCATCCCTCCCGGGTCACGCACAACCCCACCAGCACCTCGTCGCCCCGCCTACCACCCGGTCCGGCACGAGCGCGC
>CAWADQ010000063.1:0-19448 GCA_963780835.1 uncultured Actinomycetota bacterium
CCCGTCGACGTCTCCGGGCTGCCGTGGCCCGAGCCCGCCGGCTGGGTCGCGGCATGCGCAGCGAGCCCGCTCGTCGCAGCCGGAGCCGACACGCCGGGCGGGCGCCCGCTCCGGCTCGTCGACGGGCTGCTCTACCTGGAGCGGTACTGGCGGCAGGAAGAGGTGGTCCGCACCGAGCTGGCCGCCCGCGCCGACGTCCCGCCGGCGGTGGACCTCGACCGGCTGCGGGCTGGGCTGGCCCGGCGGTTCGGCGACGACGGCGATCCGCGGGAGGACCGCCAGCGGCTCGCCGCGGCCGTGACGGCGCTGCGCCCGCTGACGGTCCTCGCGGGCGGTCCGGGGACGGGCAAGACCACCACCGTGGCGAAGATCCTCATGCTGCTCCGGGACCGCCCCGGCCCGCCCCCGCGGATCGCGCTCGCCGCCCCGACCGGCAAAGCGGCGGCCCGGCTACAGGAGGCCGTGCGGGACGCCGGCGTCGACGACCCCCCGACCGCCTCGACCCTGCACCGGCTGCTGGGCTGGCAGCCCGGTCGCAACAGGTTCCGCCACGATCGGTACGACCGGTTGCCCTACGACGTGATCGTCGTCGACGAGACGTCGATGGTGTCGCTGACGATGATGGCCCGGCTGCTCGACGCCGTCCGCCCGGACGCCCGGTTGGTGCTCGTCGGCGACCCGGACCAACTCGCGTCCGTCGAGGCGGGTGCCGTCCTCGGCGACCTGGCGCGGGCCCCCGGCCGTCCCGAACCGCACCTCGACGCCGCGCTCGCGGAGCTGGGGCTGCCCGGCGGGATCGTCAACGGAGTGGTCACGCTGGAGCACGTGTGGCGGTTCCACGGGACGGTCGCCGCGTTCGCGCGGGCCGTGCAGGCCGGCGACGCGGACGCGGCGATCGCACTGCTGCGCGGCGGAAGTGACGACCTGCAGTTCGTCGAGACGGACTCGGCCGCCGCACCGCAGGCGGTACGCACCGACGTCGTCGACGCCGGGGTCGCGCTGGCCGCGGCGGCACGGCGCAGCGACGTCGCGGCCGCCCTCACCGCACTGGAGCGGCACCGCGTGCTGTGCGGGCACCGGCGTGGCCCCTACGGCGTGACCCGATGGAGCCGGGAGATCGAGCGGTGGCTCGCCGACGCCGTACCGGAAGTCGGCGAGCACGACGAGTGGTACCCGGGACGCCCCGTACTCGTGACGGCGAACGACTACGACACCGGCCTCTACAACGGCGACACCGGCGTCGTCGTCGCCACCCCGGACGGCCCGCGGGTCGCCTTTCCCGGCCGTGCCCTGCTCGCCCCGTCCCGGCTCGCGGAGGTCGCGACCGTGCACGCCATGACCGTGCACCGCGGACAGGGCAGCCAGTTCTCCCGCGTGACGGTCGTGCTGCCGCCCGCCGAGTCACCGCTGCTCACACGCGAGCTCCTCTACACCGCCGCGACCCGCGCACGCACCTTCGTGCGCGTGGTCGGATCCGAGGCCGCGGTGCGGGTGGCGGTGGGGCGGCCCGTGAGCCGGGCCAGCGGCCTGAGCTACCGCCTTGCCCGCTGACGGCGACCGCCGGGCCCGCTGACGGCAACGCGAAGCCGTCTCCGACGAGCGGCGCTCTTCGGAGACGAGGTCTCCACGAACGGGCGAGGCGTCCGTGGTGGGACCCCAACGACCTCGGTCAGCCGGCCGGTCAGCTGGCCCGGGCCCGCGCCGGGGATGCAGCGAAAGTGGCGTTCGGTGCATCCAGTGCACCCAAAGCCACTTTCGGTGCATCCGGGCGGCCCGCCGCCGCATCTCCCGGGCGGCCCGCCGCCGCATCTCCCGGGCGGCCCGCCGCCGCATCTCCCGGGCGGCCCGCCGCCGAACGCAGGGCCCGGTACAGCACACCCGCGTCACCGAGCCGCCGGCGCAGGGCCCGCTCCAGTCCGGCGATCGGGTAGAGGTTCTGCGGGGCGCGGGAGTCCTTGTACCCGGCGGACGCGTACCGGGCCAGCGTCACCTGGGTGCGTCCCGCGAGTGTCGCTGCCTCCGCCACCGCGAGCTCGGCGCTGCACTCGAGCCGGACGATTCCCGCCCACGGTGCACCGGCGGGGCAGGGCAGGCGCAGGTACCAGCTGTAGCGGCTCCACCCCCCGGTCGAGGTCAGGCGGAACAGCGGTGTGCGCCGTCCGGGCCCGAGCCGGGCGACCACCGCGTTCTGCTCGGGATCCAGGTAGGCCGTGTGGTGCGTCTTGATGTAGCCGACGGCGCGGGCCAGCCGGTCGCGCCCGCGCAGCGGACCGTCGACGACGAGCAGGTCGTCGTCGATCCCCAGCCGCTCGCGCGCCTGCCCGGCCGCGGCGACCTCGACCTCGTTGAGCAGGCCCTGGACGCGCTGGCTCAGCGCCTGCGCGGGCGGCTGGTTCGGCTTCGCCGCGATGACGTCCACCGCGTAGCGGCCGGCACCGGTCACGACGTCGACGGCGTGCTCGGCGGTGGTGATGATCCCGCGCCGGACCTCGGCCGCGGCGAGGTGCGCGCCGTCCGAGGGGCAGCAACAGATCACCCCCGCTGCGTACGACGCGCACAGCGCCGGGAGCGCCGCGGCGCCGTCGTCCACCCACACCTGCGCGTCGACCCGGCGGACCCCGTCCACGAACAGCGTCGCGGCCGGCGCCGATCCGTCGGACGGCGGGTCCATCGGCGCCCACTGGTCGGTGGCCAGCTCGACGCCCGGATCGACCTCCTGACGGGACTGTCCCTCGGCGACGTCGAGGCTGACGCCGTAGGACGGGTCCCACGGGTCGACCGAGAAACGCATGCCCGGATGGACGGTCACAGCTCTCCTCGGCGGTCCGGCGGTGATCCTCCGACGGCCGGACGATAGCCCGCCCGCCCGACAGGACGGACCGGACGCGCGGGAACGTCCGTTCGGATGACGAATTCTGTCGGTGGGTGGTGGGAGGCTCTCGTCCCAACCACCTTCACGCCTCGAGGAGACCCCCGATGTCCACTCGCACCGATCCGTGGCCCGCAGGGACACCCTGTTGGGTCGACCTCTCCGTCCCGGACCTCCAAAGCGCTGTCGACTTCTACGCCGACGTGATCGGCTGGACGTTCGTCGACTCCGGCCCGGACTACGGCAACTACCACATCGCGCAGGTCGACGGACGCGCCGCGGCCGGCGTCGGCCCGATCATGCAGGAGGGCCAGCCCGCGGCCTGGACGGTCTACCTGGCCAGCGACGACGTCGACGCCACCGCCAAGCTGATCAGCGAGCACGGCGGCTCGATCTACGCCGGGCCCCTGGACATCCCGAACAACGGGCGGATGGCGATCGCGGCCGATCCGACGGGCGGCGTGTTCGGCGTGTGGCAGCAGACCGGCATGATCGGCTCGTCGGTCGTCGAGGAGCCCGGTGCGTTCGTGTGGGACGACGCCCGGCTGCACGACGTCGAGGCCGGGAAGCGCTTCTACGCGGACGTGTTCGGCTACCGGTATGCCCCGTTGGGGCCCGAGGCCGGTGAGACCGGCGACTACGAGATCTTCACCATCGACGGCGAGCGACCGCTGGGCGGCATCGGCGGGATGATGGGCGCACCGCCCGGGACCCCGTCGCACTGGCTGGCCTACTTCACCGTCGCCGACATCGATGCATCGGTCGAGGCGGTGGGCGACGGCGGCGGCACCGTACTCATGTCGCCGGAAGACACCCCGTTCGGACGGATCGGAGTGGTGCGGGACCTGTTCGGGGCACCGTTCGGGCTGCACAGCGGGCCTGCGGGCGGCGGCTCGGAGAGCTGAGCGAGGATCTGGCCTTTTCTGGTTCCCGGGACCGGGGTCGCACGCCGGTCCCGGGAACCAGTGCCGCTACTGCTCCCCACAGCAGCGGTATCGGCGCCTCGAGGAGGGCCGTGGTTCGCGTCGGTCACGACCAGCAGCGGTTGCGCAGCGCGACGGGACAGGGCCGGAGCGGGGACGTCGACATGAGTACTCCTTCCGCGAGGGACACCTGTCGGTCGTGGTCCGGCCACCGAGCGTTAGAACCGTGGAACCGAGATACTCAGAAATGATGAGTAATCGGAACCTCGCACCGTGTGACCGCCGCAAGCGCGGCGCCGAGGATCAGCTGCCCTCCCGCTCGATCCGGGCGGACCGCTGATCGCGGCGGACGGCGAAGCGCACGGGCACCCGCTCGGCCAATCCCGGCACGTGGGTGATGACCCCGACCATCCGGTCGCCGCGCCCGGCGAGGTTCTCCAGCGTGCTCGCGACCACGTCGAGGTTCGCCTCGTCCAACGTCCCGAAGCCCTCGTCGAGGAAGATCGAGTCGAGCCGGGCCGCGCCCTCGGCGGCGAGCGTCGACATCTGGTCCGAGAGCGCGAGCGCCAGCGCCAGGCTGGCCTGGAACGTCTCGCCGCCCGACAGCGTCTTGACCGGCCGCCGGGCATCCGCGTCGGCGTGGTCCACGACCAGGAACTCGCCCTGGTCGTGGGTCAGCTCGAACTGACCACCGGACAGCTCGGCGAGCCCGGCGGAGGCGTCGGCGACGAGGGTGTCGAGCGCGGATGCGACCAGCCAGCGCGGGAACTTGTCGGAACGCAGGAGGCCACCGAGCATCCGCGCGACCTGCTGCGCCTCCTCCGCGTCGGCCTGCGCAGCCCGCTTGCCCGTGGCCTCGGCGCGCCGCTCGGCCAGCCGCTCCTGGACGGCTCTGGCGTGCGCGAGCGCCGTGGCCACGGCCGCCACGGCAGCCTCGGCCGGCACGGGCTCGCGCCGCCGCGGAGCCGCCCTCCGCATCGCGCACCCCCTCGGTCGGCGCGCCTGCGGCGGCTTCTCCTGCCGCACCGCCGACGATCACCCCTTCGGCCGCCAGCGCGGACGCGAGGCGTGCGTGCACCTCCTGCTGCGCGGCCCGCGCCGAGGTGGCCGTCTCGACGGCCGCCGGCTCGCGGGCAGCCCGGGCCGCCGACTCCTCTGCCGCCCAGGTGACCAGCGCCGACCAGGCTGCGGCGAGGTCGTCGCCGGCGACCGCCGGGGCGCCGAGCGCCACCAGGGGGTCGCGCGCCGCACGCAACGCCTCCCAGCCCGCGGTGACCTCACGCCCGACGGCCTCGGCCGCCTCCTCCGCCGCCGTGCGCGCCGCCCGCGCCGCGCGCAGCGTGGCGTCCGCATCCCGGGCGGACGCCTCCAGCACGTCCAGCCGGGCCAGGTCGGCGTCGACCTGCTCGGCCGACGGCGCGCCGACGAGCGCGGCGCGCAGTGCAGCCACCCGCTCGTCGAGGGTGTCGACCCGGCTCTGCGCCTGCTGCTCGGCGCGGGCCGTCGCCGCCGCCTCGCGACGGCGCGCCGCCAGCTCCGTGACCGCCACCTCGGCAGCTCGTTGCGCCTCGTCGGCCAGCGCGGCGGCCGCGGCCGCCGCGCGCTCGGCGTCGGGGAGCGCCGCGTCCCGTTCGGCCAGCGCCTGTGCGGCCCAGTCGACGAGCGCGGACCACCCGGCCACGGGATCCTCCGCACTGCCGGGCACACCCAGCGGCACCAGCGGATCGCGCGCGGTGCGCAGCGCGCCGGCCGCCGCGGCGAGCTCGCGCTGGACGGCGTCGACACCGGCGGCGGCCTCGGCGCGCGTCCGGCGCGCCGCCCGGGCCGACGCATCTGCCTCCGTCGCCGCGGCCGCCAGGGCGTCCAGTTCCGCCAGGGCAACGTCCACCGCACCGGCATCGTCGAGCCGGCCCGGCAGACCGGCACCGCCCGGCATCCACGTGCCGCCGATCGATCGGGTTGCTGCCGCCACCGCTTCCCGCAGCTGCGTGAGCTGCGCCGCGAGCCGGTCCCGCTCCTCGGCCGCGTGCCGTTCGCGCGCCACCGCATCCGCCTCGGCGCCGAGCGCCTCCTCCAACGCCGCCTGCGCCGCGCCGACAGCCGACTCCAGCGCGTCCACGTGGACCCCGGGCAGCGGCGCAGGAAGCGCCGACACCTCCTGCGTGCACACCGGGCACGGCTCCCCCACCGCCAGCGACGGACGCAGCGCGGCGGCGAGATCGCCGCGCACCGCGGCGTCCCTGTTGCCGATCGCGGTGGCCAGCGCCGTGCGGGCCCCGGTCACGGCGTCCACGGCCGCAGCGCGAACCCGGGCCGCCGCGGCGTGCCGGGCGACCAGCCCGGGCTCCGTCGCCGCGACGGCAGTGAGGGCCGCATGGTCGCGCCGGACCTGTTCGAGCGGCGCCCGATCCGGTGCGGCCGCCAACCGGTCGCGTGCGGCCGCGTCCGCCGCCTCCGCCGCGTTCAGCCGCTCCTGCGCGGCGTCCCGCGCAGCCACGGCCACCGACCGCCTGCGCTCGGCGGCATCCAGCCCCGCGGGTGCACGCACGGCGGCGAGCAGCGCCCGTTCACCGCCCAGCCGCGCCGCGACCGTCGTCGCCGAGTCGAGCGCCGCCGCCGCGGACTCGCGGGCCCTCGCGGCGACCGTCGCGGCCTCCTCGGCCTCCCCCACCTGCCGGGCCGCCTTGTCCTCCGCCGCCCGAGCGGCGTCCAGCGCGTCGGCCGCGGCCGGCCGGGCGGCGAGAGCGGCGGCGAGCTCCGCATGGTCGCGCCGGGCCCGTTCCCGTGGTGCCCGCTCCGGGGCCTCCGCGAGGAGCGCTCGCGCGGTGTCGTCGGCCGCCTCGGCGTCGGTGAACCGGCCGCGGGCCGCCCGCACGCGCTCCCCGGCACCGCGGCGCCGCGCGTCGAGCTCCTCCAACCCGTCCGGAGCCCTGAGCGCACCCAGGCGGGCCTGCTCCGCGCCGAGGGTGGCCACCAGATCCTCCGCGGCGACGACCGCCTGTGCCGCCACGGACACCTCCGGCAGCAACGCCCCGACGCGCTCGGCCAGCGCTGCCAGGGCGACGACCCGCCCGCCGGCCTCTGCGACGGCCTCGTCCGTCGCGTCGACGTACGCGCCGAGCTGCTCGGCCAGCAGCGCCGCCCGGTCGCCCGCCGCGGCCGCCTCGCGGTTCGCCTCCCGCGCGATCCGCTCGTACACGCCCAGGCCCAGCAGGCGCGTGAGGATCGCCTGCCGATCGCCCGGCTTGGCGTGCAGGAACTCGGCGAACTCTCCCTGTGGCAGCACGACGCAGGACGTGAAGTGCTCGAACGGCAGGCCGAGCAGCTCCTCGACGGCCTTGGTCACCCCGGAGTCCGCCGCGAGGACCTCGGTGTCGCCGTCGACGTCGTCCCGGTCGAGGAGCCGCTCCAACCGGGCGTTCTTGACGTTCACCCCACCGCGCGCGGCGCGGCGCAGCTCCCGGACGGCGACGAAGCGCTCGCCCCGGACGTCGAACACCAGCCGCACGACACCACGGACCACGCTCGGCGCGAGCGCCAGCGCCACGGCTCGCCGGTCGTCCCAGCGCGGCACGGTGCCGTACAGGGCGAACGTCAGCGCGTCGATCACCGTGGACTTTCCGGACCCCGTCGGCCCGACCAGCGCGAAGTACTCCGCCCCCGTGAAGTCGACGACGGCGCGCTCGCGGAATGCCGCGAACCCCTCCATCTCCAGCCGCACCGGCCGCATCAGGCGCCCTCCGCCGCTCCGACGAGAGATGTCGCCGACCCGGTCGTGCAGCCGGGCGAACAGCTCCTCGACCCGCCGGTCGTCGACCGCCCGCGTGCCCAGGTACTCGCGGAACAGCTCGCCGGGGCTGCGGTCCGCGCCCCCGGTGCTCGGCCGGGAGCCGGTGACGGATGCGGCGAACTCCGGGTCTATCCGCACCTCCAGCGCGTTCGGCAGCAGCTCCGTGACCTCCTCGCGCAGCCCGGCCCGCGCGCGCTCGCGCACGACGACGCGCAGCAGGTCGTCCCCGAGGTCGCCGCCCATGCCGGCCAGCTCGGCGACCGTGCCGTGCACCGTCCGCAGCCGCCGCCCGGCCGTGATCGGGATCTCCGTGACCCGGGCAGGCGTGGTGGGCGTGGCCTCGACCAGCAGCACGACGCTCGTGTTGTCCTGTTCGCCGAAGTCGACGGCCAGCGGGGCGCCGGAGTAGTGCACCGGTACCGGCGCGGCGAGCGCCTGGCGCCGGTGCAGGTGGCCGAGCGCGACGTAGTGGGCGTCCGGCGGGAAGACCGCGGCGGGCACCGAGTACTCGAAGATCGACTGGGCGGCCCGCTCGCCGCCGCCGAACGTGCCGCCGAGCACCGTGAGGTGCGCCATCACGAGGTTCACCGCGTCCGTGCGGAACCCGGCGGTGAGCGCGCGGACGAGGGACCGCACGTGCTGGTCGTACGTGCTCGTGTTCTCCGCCGGCGACTGTGCGACCAGCTCCGCGGCCCGCACCGCGTAGCGCTGGGACAGGAACGGCAGCACCGCGACCGTGGCACGCTCCCCGCCCCGGGAGGTGAACTCGACCAGACCACCGGTCTCGGCCGTCCGCACCGATCCCACGAGGGTGACCCCCGCGGCCCCGGCGAAGGGCCGGTACGCGTCGAAGGTGGCCGCGTGGTCATGATTCCCCGCGATCACGACGACCTGCGCCTCGGTGCGCGCCAGCGCCATCAGCGTGCGGACCACGAGGCGCTGCGCGGCAGCGCTGGGCGCAGCGCTGTCGTAGAGGTCGCCGGCCACGAGCACGGCGTCGACCTCCTGCTCCCGCGTGATCCGCACGATCTCGCGCAGCACCTGCTCCTGCTCGTCGAGCCGGCTCAGGCCCTTCAACGACTTGCCGACGTGCCAGTCGGCCGTATGGAGAACTCGCACGGTCGACACCGTAGGGGCGCCCACCGACAGTTCCGTCGACGACCCGGTCAGTCCCCTACCGGGCGCCCGTAGCCGGCTCTGCCCGAGTTGTCCAGGTCGCCGCGGTTCCGGCTGTACAGGTGGATCTCCAGACCGTCGGGGTCGTGGAACAGCACCATCCAGCCGATCGTCGCCTCCACCACCTGGTTCGCCACGCCCAGCGCGTCGAGGTGCCCCGACCACGCGTCCACCGCGGCCCGATCGTCGACCGCGAAGATCACGGGGTCGAAGCCCGACAGGCCCGCGATGTCCGGCCGCTCGCGCAGGGCGACGCCGACGTCGCCGAGCCCCGGAGCGGAGTACGCCACGCCGCGCACGACCCCGTCGTCGTCCGGGAACTCGAACTCGAGCGTCAGCCCGAAGACCTTCTCGTACCAGTCCCGGCTCGCCACGATGGCGGACACCCTGATCGGACCCGGCAGCTAGCAGATCCACGTGGTCGATCACGCAGAACTCGTTGCCGTCCGGATCGCGCAGCACGACGAAGTCGGCGTCGTCCGGGTACGGCCAGTCGATAACCCGGGTGGCGCCGAGACCGACCAGCCGCTCGACGTGACGCTCCTGCTCGCCGGTGTACAGGTCCAGGTGCAGGCGGACGGGCTCGCGTGGCGCGGCGTCCGCGAGCTGCAGTGAGACGGGCACGTGCCGGCCCTCGGGATGAACGAGCATGACGAACCGCGGGTCCATCTCCGCCTCGCGGGGGCGGTAGCCGAGGGCGGCGCACCAGAAGCCGACGGCGCGCCGCACGTCCTGCACGTTCACCACGACGGTCGCCACGTGCAGGTCGCCCGGGCCGCCGTCGCCATCCACCACGCCGGGAGCCACGCTCTCCTCGAACGTGGACCCCGCCCGGCGGCCCGGGTCAACTCGGCGGCAGGATCATCGGTCCCACGTCGAGGTCGGTGAGCATCCCGAACCGGCGCATGAGGTCGGCGTCCCGCTGGAGGCGAGCGCGGTCCAGCGCCGCGGGCCAGGTCCCCAAGGAGATCAGGGGCGCGATGTCCGGCGTGATTCTCGTGTAGGTGGGGAGCGTCCGCTCGACCACGCTCCGGTCGGACATCTCGGCCTGCGCGCGGGCGACCGCGCTGCGGAACGCCGCCACCGTTCTCGGGTTGTCGCGGACGAACGACGCAGTGGTGCCGACCCCGCCGATTGCGATGCCCTCCGTCGGGCCGGATGCGGTGTCCAGCACGTTGATCGCGCCGAGCGAACGCGCCGCATCCGTGATGTACGGTTCGACCATCACGGCCGCGTCGACCTGGCGGTTCCGCAGCGCGGCCGCCATGTCCGGGAACGGGATGCTGACGAACGTGACGGAGTCGGAGGCCACACCGCTCACCTCCAGCGCCGACCGTGCGGTGAGTTCGGCGATGTTCTTGAACGTGTTGACGGCGACCCTCTTGCCTGCGAGGTCCCGGGGCGAGCGGATCGCCGAACCCGGATCGGCCATGACGAGGAAGGTGTCCTTCCCGGCCTGGTATCCGCCGTCGATGAACCGGAAGTCGCCGGTCTTCTGGAACTGGGCGAGCAGCAGGCTGACGTTATTGGTGAACGTCATGTCGAGCTCGCCGGTGACCAGCTGCGGGACCGCGGCCGCCCCGCCCTGAATCGTCACCAGCTCCACGGTGAGCCCTTCCGCGGCGAAGTAGCCCGCGACCTGCGCGCGCTGCAGGTACGCGGCGTCGACTATCGGCAGCATGCCGACACGGATCGCGCCCTTCTCCAGGCCGGCGGCCGCAGAGCTCTCGTGATCGGGGGTGGCACCCGAGCCACCGGGTGCACTGCAGGCCGCGACGGCCACCATGACGGTTGCGACGAGGAGCGACAACAATCGACGGACCGGTCGCTCTCGGCACGCTGCCATCGGGACCCTCCGATCGTCGGCGGCGCGACCGCCCCGGTTCCCACGCACGGGTGTGGGTCGGCACCGTAGCGGACTCAGAGACGCGGGTCCTCTCGGCCGGGTGAGATGATGGTCGTCCCGTCAAATCGTGACACTATGCTGCCGCCCTCACTCGCAAGGCGCAGTTCTGTGCACCACCGGAGTACGAGTCGCGAGACCCTCAGCCAGGAGGTTGACTCGCAGTGATCGAGAGTCCCGTGTCGACCTCGCCGCCACCGGGCGGGACGGCACGCAGTGCTGTGGCCGGTCCGCAACCCTCAGCGCCCCTTTCGCGAACCGACGGATGGCAGCTGCGGAACTGGCGGCTGCGCACCAAGCTCCTCGTGGTCCTCGTCGTCCCGCTGCTGCTCGCGGGCACGCTCGGAACGGCGCGGGTCGCGGCGTCCGTCCAGGACGCCGACGGTCTGGAGGCCGTGGCCGAGCAGGTCACCGCTAGCCAGCACGTCGCCCGGCTCGTCGACGAGCTGCAAGGCGAGCGCGTGCTCGCCGAGGGGTACGTCGCCGGCGGCCGCACCGCCGGACTTCCCGCGCTGCAGGCCCAGAGCATCCAGGCAGACCTCGCCGCCCGCCTTGTGCTCGGGGTTCCGGTCGGGCAGTTCGGATCCGAGGCCGCCGACGTGGCAACGGCAGCCCGTGTTCGTCTCGGAGGAATGCAGGCGATACGTGCAGCCGTCGCCGCCACCGCGTACCCGGCGGAGCGCATCGACGTGACGTACACGTCGGTCATCGCGTCGCTGCTGGCGCTGCAGCGCACCGCACTGAGCGCCTCGGACGGAGCTCTGCTGCGCGAGGCAGGCGACGCGATCGTCGTCGCCGAGGCCAAGGAGCAGGTGCAGCACCAGCACGCCACCCTGCAGGCCGTCCTGGTCGCGGGTTCGGCCACCCCGGCACTGCGGGAAGCGGCCAGGGCCAGCGACGCTCAGCTTTCGGCGGCCCTCGCGGAGCTCGGTACGACGCTCCCGACCACCCAGGCGCGCTACGCGGCAACGGTGGCCGGCGCCGAGGTCGACAACCGCGAGCGGATCGAGCAGGGCGTTCTCACGGCACTGGCCATCGACGGTCCGCTGCCGTCGAGCGCGGCCGAGTGGGATGCCGCGGCAGGTCGAACCGCCGAGCTGGTCCGCCAGGTCGAGATCGCCCAGCAGCAGCAGCTCGCGTCCGATGCGGGGGCCTCGGCGGCGTCCGCCCGCGGCGCCGCCGTGCGGGACGGTGTGATCGTCGCGCTGCTCGTGCTGCTCGCCATGGCCCTGCTGGCCGTCGTGGCCCGGTCCCTGTCGCGGCCGTTGCGCACCCTGCGGAACTCGGCGTTCGAGATCGCGCAGCGGCGCCTTCCGGAGCGGATCGAGCAGATGGCGGTCGTCGACGGGCGGGAACCCGCGCTCGACGTGGCCCCGGTCGAGGTGGACACCCGCGAGGAGATCGGCGAGGTCGCCCGGGCGTTCGACGCGGTGCACGCGGAGGCCGTCCGGCTCGCGGCGCAGCAGGCGATGCTGCGGCAGAGCGTCAACGACATGTTCGCCAACCTCTCCCGCCGGAGCCAGGGCCTCGTCCGCCGCCAGTTGCGGCTGATCGACGAGCTGGAGCGGCACGAGCAGGATCCCGACCACCTCGACGACCTCTTCCGCCTCGACCACCTCGCCACCCGCATGCGCCGCAACAACGAGAACCTGCTCGTGCTCGCCGGGGAGCTGGATCACCGCACCCGCTCCCACGCCGCGATGCCTGCACAGGACGTGCTGCGCGCCGCCGTGTCCGAGATCGAGCAGTACCAGCGGGTGAGGGTCCGGCGGGCACCCGAGGTCGAGGTGGCCGGTGCGGTCGTCGCCGACCTCGTGCACCTGCTCGCGGAGCTGCTGGAGAACGCCACATCGTTCTCGGCTCCCGGCTCCCCCGTGCTGCTGGACGCACGGATCGCCCCGGGTGGCGACCTGAATGTCGAGATCACCGACTCGGGGATCGGGCTCGGCGCCGCCGAACTCGCGACGATCAACGAGCGGCTGGCCGACCCGCCCGTGGTCGACGTGGCGGTGTCGCGCCGGATGGGGCTGTTCGTGGTCGGCAGGCTCGCCCAGCGACACGGGCTCGGCGTGTCACTGCGACCGGGACCGGCCGGAAAGGGCCTGTTCGCATTCATCGTCGTGCCCGCGGGCTTCCTTGAGATCGGCAAGTCGGACGTCTCGGTGGCTGCCTCGCCCAGGTCTGCCTCCGTGACGCCGTCCCGGGGGCTCCCGCGGGCGGTGGCGGCGGAAGGCTCCGCGGACCGGCAGCCGATCGCGGCACCGCCGTCACCGGCCGGCACGGCCACCGCAGTGCACCGACGGCCCGCTGACGCTCCCGATGCCATAGCACTGTCCGCCTCGGAAGCCAGGCTCGCGCACGATCCCCCCGATCCGACCGTCCCCGGACCGAGCTCGTCCTGGTTCCACGACGCCCGGTTCGTGCCGGCGCTCGCCGAGGAGCTCATGCCCTCGACGGAAGCCGGGGGAGGCGCCGTCCGCGGCAGGCGAGGGCGCATGGTGCGGTGGCGTCAGGGCCTCGGCGACGCGGCACCGTGGGGGTCCGATCCCGGGCTGCCCGAACACGCGGCGGATGCACCCGTGATCCCCGGCCCGCGTAGCGCTGAGGCCGGGATCGAGGCGCGGCCGCGCCCCGTCGGCTCTGTTCCCCTACCTCCGAACACGGCAGCGGCGTCGCCTCCCCCGCTGACAGGGAAGCAGGACCGGCCCGGGGTGGGCGGAGACTCGGAATGACCAAGCCCGCACTCGCCCGTGCCGACCGCCAGGCGGCGAGGCCGCCATGAGAGACGAGTTCGACGACGGTGGCGACGTCTCGCTGGTCCGGCCCTACAGTCGGACCGGCGGGCGGACCCGCACGACGATCGACCTCGCTCTCGAGACACTGGTCTCGGTGAGCGGCCGCGGCCACCGCTCCGTCGTCGACCCGGAGCACCAGCCCGTCGTCGACCTCTGCACGCAGGCGCGCTCGGTCGCGGAGATCGCCGCGTTGCTGGCCGTGCCGCTCGGTGTCGCCCGCATCCTGGTCGCGGACCTGGCTCAGGAGGGCCTGCTCAGCGTGCACGACACTGCGACGCCCCAAGCCGACGGAGCACCGTCGGTGGTGCTCATGGAGCGGGTGCTCGCGGGCCTGCGCCGGTTGTGACCCGCGGTTCGTCGGCCTGCGAGGACACGGCAGGTTTCGCGCTCGAGCCGAATCAGCCCGCGGCCGCCCGGGTGAACCTCGTCCCCCACGCCCGCAGGTGCTCACGCAGTGCCGGCGGCCCGACCACCCTGAACTCGGCTGCCACCGATCCCACCGCCAGCGCGGCCCAGTCCAGCGAGTCCGTGCTCATCCGTATGCGGCAGCCCGCGCCGGCCTCCTCGACGATCACCCACCGACCGACCCGGGCGCGGACGGCGTCGACAGGCGCGTCGACCAGCACCTCCACCTCGTAGGAGGTCGGGAGGTTGCGCAGGCCTGCCCGGACGAACGCCGCCGCGTCGTCGGCAGGGAGGTCGCGGTGGCGGAAGCGGGCGCCCGTCCGTCGCGGGGCGTCGAGCCGGTCCAGGCGGAAGCTCCGCCAGTCGTGCCGGTGCAGGTCGTAGGCGACGAGGTACCAGCGGCGGCCGAGCGGGACGAGCCGGAAGGGCTCTACGAGCCGGTTCGTCCGGGTCCCGTCGGCGGCGGCGTAGCCGAACTCCAGCCGCTCCGCGTCGCGGCAGGCCTGCGCGACGGCGGTGAGTGTCCCGGGGTCGACGGCCGGCCCGCCGTCGGCGAACGTCGCCGGGACCGTCGCCATCCGCAGCGCCTCGACCCGCCGCCGCAGCCGGGGCGGCATCACCGGCACCACCTTGGCCAGCGCGCGGACCGACGCCTCCGCGACCCCGGCCACCCCACCGTTGGCCGCGGCCTGTAGGCCGACCGCGAGCGCGACCGCCTCCTCGTCGTCGAGGACGAGCGGTGGCATCGCCGCACCGGCGGCGAGCTGGTACCCGCCGTCCACGCCGCGGTTCGCCTCGACCGGGTAGCCCAGCTCGCGCAGCCGGTCGACGTCACGGCGCAGCGTCCGCACCGACACCCCCAACCGGCCTGCCAGCTCCGCACCCGGCCAGTACCGGTGGGTCTGCAGCAGCGACAGCAGGCGCAGCGTGCGTGAGCTCGTGTTGGCCATGTCGTCGATTCTGGCCGCATTGAGGTCAGAAAGTGACACCAGTGGGTCATAGTCTTCCCCCATGACGACCTCAGACACCGCCAGCGCCGCCGCCTCGCTCACCGGATCCGCATCCGGGGAGCGGGCCGACATCCTGGAGACCCTGCGGACGCACCGGTACTTCCTGCGTCACACCGTCGAGGGTCTGAGCGACGAGCAGGCCCGGCTGTCCCCGACGGCCAGCGAGCTCACCCTCGGCGGGCTGATCAAGCACGTCTCCTCGACCGAGGCCGGGTGGGCCGATTTCGCGGAGCGCGGCACCGAGGCGATGCCGTCGATCGACGGTGAGCCCAGCCCGGAGGTGATCGAGAAGTTCCAGAACGAGTTCCGCCTGCTGCCCGGCGAGACCCTGGCCGACGTGTTGGCCGCCTACGAGAAGGTCGCCGCGCGCACCGACGCCCTCGTCGAGTCGCTCGACCTGGACACGGCGTACGCGCTGCCGACGGCGCCCTGGTTCGCGCCGGGTGCGACGCGCTCGGTCCGGCGGGTGTTCCTGCACATCGTGGCCGAGACCGCCCAGCACGCCGGGCACGCCGACATCATCCGGGAGACGATCGACGGCCAGAAGACGATGGGCTGAGCCGCCGATGGCGCGTCCCCGGCACGAGGGGGCCGGGGACGCGCGGGCGCGCCGTGCACACCGGAACGGCGCGTGCACACCGGAACCGCGCCGTGCACACCGTCCAGCATGTGCACGGGGGTGTTGCAGTGTGCACGAGCGCTCCGCGCCTCAGAGTTTCGTGGCCTCCGGGATCACCTTCTCCCCGAGGACCTCCAGCGGGGTGATCGTCTCCACCGCCGGCACCCACCCGTGCGCCTCGCTGACCCCGAGACCGGCGAGCCGTTGCAGGTTCGTCAGCAGGGCGTCGACCTTCTCGCCGTCCACGCCCGGGTCGAGTGGGACCATGACCGTCTTCTCGATCTCGTCGTAGTCGCGGCCGACGTCCGCGCAGTGGCGGCGCAGGATGTCCAGCTTGCGCTCGACGTCGTCGAAGGCGAACAGGTTGCACGCCTGGGCGTACTGCGCCACCAGCCGCAGCGTCTTCTTCTCGCCCCCGCCGCCGATGAGGATCGGCGGGTGGGGCCGACGCAGCGGCTGGGGCGAGTTCAGCGTCCGGCCGAGCCGGTAGTGCTCGCCCTCGAACGGGCCGTCGTCGTCGCTCCACATCTGCAGGCAGATGCGCAGCGTCTCCTCCAGCCGCTCGAAGCGCTCGGCGGTGGGCGGGAAGGACAGGCCGAGCCCCTCGGACTCCTCGCCGTTCCACGCGGCACCGATGCCGAGCCACGCCCGGCCGTTCGACAGCACGTCCAGCGTGCTGATGATCTTGGCGAGCAGTCCGGGGTCCCGGTAGCTCACCGCCGTCACCCAGGCCAGCAGCTCCACCCGGGACGTCCGGGCCGCGAGGTACCCCAACGTCGTATAGGCCTCGAGCATCGGCTCCTCGGGCGGGCCGAGCGGGCCGATCTGCCAGACGTGGTCCATCACGCTGACGCGGCCCATGCCGACGTCCTCGGCGGTGGTGACGACGCGGGTGAGCTGCTCGGCGATCGCCCCCGGGCCCCCTGGCCAGGTGAAGTTCGCGACGTGCAGGCCGATGTCCATGAACACCTCGGTTCGGGAAGCGGAACGCGGCTCGGCGCCGAGCCGCTGGTGATCCGAGCCAATCACGCGGGCCCGCGGCGCGCACCGCGACCGCACGGGATGCCCGGAATGCCCCGACGCGTGTCCTGCGGATCAACGCCGCGGCGGAGCAAGGCGGAGATCCACAGGTGGAATCACCGATGCGTGCCCTGTGACTAGAACGGGATCTCGTCGTCGTCCACGGCCGGCAGGCGGGCGAACGGGTCGCGCGCCACCCCGTTGCGCGCCCCCGCGACGACGGGCGCTGCGCCCATCTCGGACTCGCGCGTCGCCCACGCCGGGAACGGGAACTCGACGGCCAGGGGCACCGGGATCTCGGGCTGGGACACGAACATGGTGCCCGGCTTCGCCAGCACCGCCCGCGCCCGCTGGGACGGCGGCAGGAACCCGTACTCTGGCCGCCCCGCCTCCGCCGGATCCAGCCGGCCGACCACCTTGATCGACGAGTTCGACACGATCCGCCGCTCCACCTCGCTCGCCGTCTGCTGCGCGCCGATGAGGATGATGCCCAGCGACCGGCCGCGCTCGGCGATGTCGAGCAGCACCTCCTTGATCGGGCTGCCGCCCTCGCGCGGGGCGTACTTGTTCAGCTCGTCCAACATGGTGAACAGCAGGCCGCCCGCGCCCGCGGCCTCCTTGCGGGCCGTCTCGGCCGCCAGCACGACGCCGACGACGAACCGCTGGGCGCGCTCGGGCAGGTTGTGCAGATCGATCACCGTGACCTGCTGGCCCTCGGTCGTCACCACCCGACGGCCCGCGGACGGCAGGTCGCCGCGGACGATCGAGCGCAGCGGCTTGAGGCTCGACCGCAGCCGGCGCAGGAAGGCGTTGACGGTGCCCGTGCCGGTGACCGGGCCCGCCCAGTCCCGGCGGGCGTCCTCGTCCGTCAGCCGCTCCGAGAGAAACTCGATCAGGTCGTCGTAGGTCCGCAGGAGGCGGCCCTCGAGTGTCACCGCCCCGTCCTGTCCGGTGGCGACGGCCTCCCGGCGCAGCCGGGCCGCCACCTGGTGGATGACCATCGTGTACTGGTTGCGCTCGTCCTCCGCGTCCGCGAAGACGTACGGCAGCAGCTCGCCGGAGCAGAACTCGGCGAGCGTCCACCAGAACGCGCTCACCCCGCTGGTGCGGCCGACGACGTGCGGGCGGCCCGTGAGGTCGTCCGGGGTCGGCGGGGCGAAGAACCCGACCGACGCGAACGGCGCGGCCGTGAGCCCCAACGTCGCATAGGCGGCCCGGAGATCCTCGTCCAGCCTGCGGTTGGCGTGGTCGAGGAACAGCAGATCCTCGCCCTTGACGCTGAACACCAGCGCCTTCGCGTTCAGCGCGTTCTTGAGCGCGCCACCGGTGAAGATCGAGTACAGCAGGAAGAGCGCGAAACTGGTCTTGGTGGCGACCCCCGAGATCCCGCTGATGGAGACGTGCCCGCCGCGGGTGCCGTCGAGGAACTCCAGGTTCAGGTAGATCGGGTCGCCGTCGCGGCCGAGCCCGGCAGCGACCTTGCGCTCCATCTGGTCGAAGTACAGCGCCTTGGCGCGCTCCTCGCCGGTGGCCCGGTAGGCGAACGCGCCGGGCCACGGCGGCACGTAGACCTCGGGGTCGACCCGCGTCGTGGTGACCTCGGCGATCTCCTGCACCTGCGCGGGCAGCACGCCGTCGGCGATCAGGAAGACGTCGGAGCCGTACGTGGCGCCCTCGTGCCGGGCGCGGACCTCGGTGACCACGCCCGCGGTGGCCACCGGCTCCCGGCCGGGGACGGTGCGAACGGTGACCACGACGTCGTCGAGCTGCAGGTAGGCGTCTTGGTCGAGAGCCACGCTGAACTGCAGCGGCGTGGAGTCTTCCGTACCGACGACCCGCCCGACCGGCGGGGCGCCCGCTGCGGACTTCTCCCGCCCAGATGTGTCCGGCACTGCTCTCCTCGGGGTCGGGCCCGGCCGCCCTCTCTCGGGTGGCCGGGCCCGACACTATCCAGGGGTACCGACAGTCTGGTGCGGGCCCGTCAGCGCCGGGCCAGGGCCGGCTGGGCCGCGACGCGCTGGCGGCCGATCTCCGGGATCCGCACCGCGAGCTGGTGCGACAGGATCTGCCAGAACCGCTTCTCGGGGTTGCCTGCGCGCCAGGCGTCGGCCAACCGGCCCGTCGCTTCGGGGTCGACGGACCGTCGCGGCCGCAGCCGCAGCTTGCATCTTCCGCGGACCTCGCGGTCCAGGGCCTTCCATGCCTCCTCCGCGGTGGGGTACACGCCGACCTCCGTCGGCCCGTACTCATCACCCAAGATCAAGGTGTACGCGCTGACCACATCTCTGGCCACGTACCGTTCCTCCTCTTGACACCAACTGGTGCGACCCCGACACCGTGTCCATCGCTGACGGCGTCGTCGCCGTCTCATCTCGTCACCCGTCTGCATCATCGGAGCGCGGGTGGGTCTTCGGGGTGGCCGTCACTGTAGGGCCACGAAAGGGTGACACCGAGCCACCACGGCGCCGCCGGGGCGTCCCGTCGGCGGGCGGCCAGCGCCCTGCGCCGTCGGGTCGGCGAGAAGCGCGCACGCCGCCGAGACACGAGGTGACGGCCACCGGGCGCAAAATCAGGCTGTCGCGGCCCGGAACTCGCGGTACCGGCGGCCGAGCAGTTCGGGGTCGGGGCGCTCGGCGCGCATCGCCGGTAGTCGTAGGCGGCGTGATGGATCGTGCAGAGTGCCAGGTCGTTGGGGACCGCGGCGACTCCGCTTTCTCACGATCCGGGACGATATGGGCGGCGTCAAGCGATACACCGTGTCGCAGAGCGCACACCGCGCACCGCGTGTCGTGGCCAGAGTTCGCTCGCACACAGGTAGGGGGTCGGCGCACCTGCTGCAACACGTGCGACGGCCGCCTCTCCTGTGTGTGAGCACACCCGTCGCCTGCAGAGAAAGATCGGAGCGGCTCACAGGAACGGCACAGCCGTGCCGCAGAAG
>CAWADQ010000064.1:0-137945 GCA_963780835.1 uncultured Actinomycetota bacterium
GGCGCAGGGCGGTGACGGGAGGCAGCCGGGGGCGCGTTCCGGCCGAGGCCGGATGCGGGCCGGGTGTCGAGGCCGACCGGCCGTGCGTGCCGGGTGGCCGGGGCGGGATCGTGCGCCCACGAGCCGGCCGCCCAGGTCACGCCACCCGAGTCGTCATGCGCGGCGACGGCGGGCTCGGGCTCGGGCGGCGGGCCGAAGAGGCGGAAGGGCGACATGAGGATCACCAGGAGCGGTTGTGGTCGGGCATGGCTGTTCTCCGTCCGAAGGCGCGCGGCACCGGCGCCCGGGCCGATGGCGGGCGCGTGCGGTGCGGGATCGCGCCGGGGACCGTCCCCGGCGCCTCGCCGCGGGCGTCGGGCCCTGCGGCGTCTTCGACGGTAGGAGCGGGCCGGCCGCGGCGGGCCCGAACGGCAGAACCGTTTGCACCTGGGAACGCGGGGCGGGAGACCGGCAGGGGACAGGAGAGGGCTTCGGGGCACTGGACGGCCGGGCGGCGGTCCGGAGGGCAGCGTCAGGAGGGCAGCGGCCAGCTGTGCACGGGCTCGTTCGCGGCCGAGTGCTCCAGGTACCGGGCGAACATCCCGTGCAACGCCGCCGTCCGGCCGGCGCCGCGGTCTTCCAGCGCCTCGACAGCCGCGACCTGCCACGCCGCCCCCGTCCGGCGCCGCAGGCAGCGCTGCTCGATGACCGGCAGGTAGCGGTCGCACACCTCCGGCGCGACTCCCCAGCGAGCCAGGCCCTCGGCGGCCATCGGCAGGAGCTTGCGCAGCACCAGTTCGTCCGGGTGGATCCAGCCGGTGCCCGGCCAGTACAGGGTGGCGTCCAGGCCGTTGCGCGCCGCGCTGGTGAAGTTCTCGTGTGCCGCGTCGAACGACATGTAGCTCCACAGCGGCCGCTCCGCCTCGACCAGCACCCGCAGCAGGCCGTAGAAGAACAGGGCGTTCGCCACCATGTCGACCGGCGTCGGACCGGCCGGCAGCACTCGGTTCTCCAGGCGGATGTGCGGCAGCCCGTTCGCGATGTCGTACACCGGGCGGTTCCAGCGCCACACCGTGCCGTTGTGCAGCTTCAGCTCCGACAGCGTCGGGATCCGCCCCGCGGCCAGCTCGGCCATCGGGTCGACGTCGTCGGTCATCGGGATCAGGCCGGGGAAGTAACGGCTGTTCTCGCCGAACAGGTCGAGCACCGAGGAGATCCACCGCTCGCCGAACCACACTCGTGGTCGCACGCCCTGGTTGCGCAGCTCGGGCGGGCGCACGTCGCACGACTGCTCGAACAGCGGGATCCGGGTCTCCGCCCACAGCCGCGCACCGAGCAGGAACGGCGAGTTCGCGCCGAGGGCCAGCTGCACGCCCGCGAGGCACTGTGCCGCGTTCCAGTACGCGGGGAACACCTCGGGCGGCACCTGCAGGTGCAGCTGCATCGACGTGCAGGCCGCCTCGGGGGCGATCGAGTCGAAGTCGGCCACCAGGTGCTCGGATGCGGACGCGAGCGGGTCGCCGCCGGTGATGTCGAGCCGGATCGGCTCGCCGCGGTCGGTGAGCATCTGCTCGTTCAGCAGGGTGTAGCGGTCGTCCGGGGAGATCACGTCTTCGACGAGGTGGCGGTCGGCGAGCGTCGGCAGGATCCCGATCACAGCGAGCTGGGCGCCGTGATCCTGCGCCTTGGACCGGGCCATCGCCAGCTCGTCGAGCAGCTGGTGCTCGACGTGGCGCCACTGCTCGCCGGGCAGCGGCCGCGGGGGCAGGTTGAGCTCGAGGTTCCAGCGACCCAGCTCCGTCTGGAACTCCGGCGACCCGAGGGAGTCGAGCACGGCCTTGGCCGTGAGCGCGGGCTCCAGGTCGCCGTCGTGCACGAGGTTGAGCTCGACCTCGAGGCCGGTCATCGGCTCGTCGCGGGCGAACGGATGGTCCCGCAACATGGCGGTGAGCGCGTCGAGACATCGCTGCAACTTGGCGCGGTATCGCTGCCGGTCGTGTCGACTGAACGTGGTCCGGTCGACCTCCTGGCCCATGCCCGTGCCGTCCCCTTCGCCTCGCCGTCCGGCGGCCCTCCACCGTCGCACACGGCCCCGCTGCCCGCCACCGCCGTACGGATGACCGTCGCCGCGACCCCCCTGACCTGCGGCGATGATGCACTGCAACGATCGTCACCGTGGCCCGACTGATCGAGGTCGCCGACGTTGGCGACCCCCGTCTCGACGACTACCGCGACCTCACCACCGCCGACCGCCGTCCCGACCGCCCGGGTGGGCGCGGGCTGGTGATCGCCGAGGGCGTCGTGGTCGTCCGCCGATTGATCGATTCACCGTACCCCGTCCGGTCGCTGCTCGGCGTCCCCCGACGGCTCGCCGAGCTGGCGGCCGACCTCGCGGACCTCGACGTACCCGCGTACGCGGTCGACGCCGACACGATGGCCGCCGTCGTCGGCTTCCACCTCAACCGCGGCGTGCTCGCCGTCGCCGACCGGGCCGTGCCGCCCGACCCGCGCACCCTCGCCGCCGGCGCGCGCCTGCTGGCCGTCACCGAGGGCGTCAACGACCACGAGAACCTGGGCAGCCTGTTCCGCAATGCCGCGGCGCTGGGCGTGGACGGGGTGCTGCTCGGACCGCGCTGCGCGGACCCGCTGTACCGGCGCAGCGTGCGGGTGTCGATGGGGCACGTGCTGCGGGTGCCGTTCGCCGAGCTGCCGGGGGAGTGGCCGGGGTCGCTGGACGTGCTGCGGGCGGCGGGGCTGCGAGTGGCCGCGCTGACACCGGCACCCGACGCGCTTCCGCTCGCCGCCGCCGGCCTGAGCGGTGTGCGTACGGCGCTCCTGCTGGGCGCCGAGGGCCCCGGGCTCACGCCCGAGGCGCTCGCGGCGGCCGACCTGCGCGTGCGGATCCCGATGGCGACGGGCGTCGACTCTCTCAATGTCGCAACGGCTGCCGCGGTGGCCTTCCACGAGGTGACGCGGTCCGTAGGCTGAGATCGTGCTGCACCTCGGGGGGCGTGCCGTGCTGCAGGAGCGCGATGTCGGGGACGTCCGTCTGACCGACGATCTGCGGGCGGCCCTGCGCGAGTGGGTGACGGTCGCGGAGACCGTGCGTCGCTCGGGGGACGCGCATGAGCTGGACCTGCTCAGCCGCCGCGGCCGGCAGCTCGCCCTGCGGGTCGCCGACGCCCTGGGCCGGCCGGTGGAGTTCGTCGACCCCGTCTCGGGTGAGGTGGAGCAGATCCGCGGCGAGGCTCCCGTGCGGCCGGCGCTGGCCCCCGAGCCGCCCGGGCCGATCCCCTGGGGCACCGGCCTCGCGGTGGCGACGTTCTTCGCCGTGCTCGTCGCGATCGCGGACGTGGTGCTGGCGGGAGCGTTCGCCGGCGCGTTCGGGCTGCTGTGGATCCCGGCGAACCTGCTGGTCACGATGGGGACGGCGCCCTCGCTGTGGATGGCGAGGGAGGTGCCGTTCTGGCGGTGGCCTGCGCTCGGGGCGGCGGTGGGGCTGGCCGCGGCCTGGATCGTGATGCTGCTGGGCCTGCTCGGCTGAGCGACGGGGAGACATGATCGACGAAAGGGCGACATGATCTCTATATAAGACTTTCCCCGGTCGTCGATCAAGCCGGCTCAGCGGGGCCCGCGGACCCCCAGGAGCACCTCGTCCCACGACGGCATGACCGGCTTGCCCTTGCGCGTGCGCTTGGGCGCTGCGGTCGTCGCGGGCGCGGGCTCCGCCGCCACCTCGGGCTCCGCGGTCTCGGTCGCCACCGCGGCGGGCTCCGCGGCTGCGTCGGGGTCGGGACGGCGGGTGTGGGGACGGCGGGGGTCGGGTCGACCGGCGTCGACTCCACCGGCGCGGCAGGGGCGGGTGCTGCGTTCGGGTGCTCGGTCCGGCCTGGTCGGTCGCGGTCCGTGCAACCGGCGGGTCGGTCCGTCGGTGTCTGGTCGGCGGGTTCGGCCGGAGCGGGTTCGGCGTGCGACCGGGCTGCCTCGACGGTCGACGGAGGCGCCTCGGTCGTCGCCGGCTCGACCGGCTCCGCGGTCGTGGAGGCAGGTGCCGGCGCGTCCGACGTGGTAGCTGGGCGCGCCGGCGGCGTCAGGGCCGTCCGGCGTCGCTGCGGGCGGTCGACGGTGGTCGTCGGCGGGCTCGGGCCGGCGCAGCCGGTGTGGCGGTCGGCCGGCTTCTCGTCGCCCGTGTTCACCGGGGCCTCGGTCCGGGCCGCGGGCACCGTGACGTCGCCGCCGTGCGCAGAGGCCGCCGGGCGCCGGAGGCGTCGGCAGCGGGGGCACGGCGGTGCGGTTGACCCCCCGCTCCCACGGGGCCCACTCCGCATGTTCCCGGCTTCCGCCGTCCCACCCGCTCGCGGGGCGGGGATCTGCAGGCCGGTATGCGGCAGGCGACTGCTCCACGGGGCGCTCGACCGGTCGCGGCTCGACGGGAGCTGTTCCGAGGGACGCTGCTCGGCGCCCCGCGGCTCCACCGACCGGCGCTCCACCGGCCGCGGATCGGCCAGCGGCTCGGTCTGCCGCTGCGCAGGCGGTGCGGGTCGCCACGGCTCGGCGCGGCGTGCGCCGTCCGCCGTCCGTCGGCATCGGTATGCGGTCGCGGTAGCTGTCGGAGGCCGCTGCACGCCACTGCTCCACCGGCGAGGGCGCGGGCGGTGGCTCCTCCTCCGGACGGGTCATGTCGACCACGGCACCGACGGTGCGCAGCGGCCGGGCCGGCAGGCCCTCGACCAGGTCGCTCGCGTGCTCGTCGAGCGCGGTCACGGTGCCGCCGTGCGCGCCTGGCTGGTACACCCAGTGCGCATGGTTGTCCGACCGCCCCGCCCGCCAGCTCAGCGCGACCACCCAGCGGCCGTCCTCGCCCTTCCACGAGTCCCACTTCGCGCCGTCGTACGTCTGACCCCGCAGCCCGAGCGTGTGTGCGACGACCTCGGCGAGCGTGCGGTTGTCCGGGCCGTCCGCGCGCATCGGGTGGGCGCGTTGGGCGTTGTCCGCCGTCCGGAAGCGTTCGGTCAGCACCGGGTAGGCGAAGCGCTCGATCTTCTGCTCCGGCACGCCTGCTGCCGTGGCCACCTGCTCCACGGACGCTCCGGCGCGGATGCGGGCCTGGATCTCTCGTGGTCGCAACTGGCTCTCCAACTCGATCGCGATCTGGCCGAGCCGGGACAGGTCGCCCCGCGCGGCAGCGCGCAGCCGCTCATCGGCCGGCACCGTGTAGCGCTCGAGCCGAACCGGGTCCTCGAGGACGACTTCACCGTCCTCGGTGAGCCCGACGACCCGCAACGCCCGCATGGGTCGCCCTCCCCCCGCTCTTCGTCCCCGTGTGGGTGACGCTAGTTGCCGAATCGCAACCTGCGGCGGAGGCGCGCCGGACTGGGAACGCAGGTCGCGCCCCCAGCGGGCCCCTACCGCAGTGATCTTGTCAAGCCTCGCACACCGGGGCGGTGAATGTGATCACGAGAAGGGTGTGTTCGCCGAGCGGCGGCGTGTCGCCGAGCCGCGTGACCGGATCACGGCACGCGGAACCGGCGGACGCCGCCGGGTCACCCCAGGCGCTCGACGACCCAGTCGACGCACGCGGTCAGCGCGGACACGTCGTCCGGATCGACGGCCGGGAACATGCCGATCCGCAGCTGGTTGCGCCCGAGCTTGCGGTAGGGCTCGGTGTCGACGATCCCGTTCGCGCGAAGCACCTTCGCGACGGCCGCGGCGTCCACGGAGTCAGCGAAGTCGATCGTGCCGACGACCTGGGAGCGGTGCTCGGGCTCGCGGACGAACGGCGTCGCGTACGTCGACCTCTCCGCCCAGGTGTAGAGCCGCCGCGCCGAGTCGGCCGTGCGCGCGGTGCACCCGTCCAGGCCGCCGATGCCGAGCATCCAGTCGATCTGCTCCGCGAGCAGGTAGAGCGTCGCCACCGCGGGGGTGTTGTAGGTCTGGTCCTTGCCCGAGTTGTCGACGGCCGTGGCCAGCGACAGGAACGGCGGGATCCAGCGGTCCGAGGACGGCAGAGCCGCGAGCTCGGCGACGCGCTCCAGCGCGGCCGGGCTGAGCAGGGCGAGGAACAGGCCACCGTCCGCGGCGAAGCTCTTCTGCGGCGCGAAGTAGTAGGCGTCGGCCTGCGCGACGTCGACGGGCAGGCCGCCCGCGCCCGACGTGGCGTCGATCACCACGAGCTGGTCCGCCGTCGCGCCCTCGGGCCGGACGACGGGCACCATCACGCCGGTGGACGTCTCGTTGTGCGCCCAGGCGAGCACGTCGCAGCTCGGGTCGGACTGCGGCGCCGGAGCGGATCCCGGGCTCGGCCTTGACGATCACCGGGTCGGCGAGGAACGGGGCGCCCTTCGTCGAGTCGGCGAACTTCGCGGAGAACTCGCCGTACGTCAGGTGCAGCGCACGCGTGCGGACCAGCCCGAACGTCGCGGCGTCCCAGAACGCGGTGGACCCTCCGTTGCCGAGCACGACCTGGTAGCCCGCGGGCAGCGAGAACAGCTCGGCGAGCCCCGCGCGCACCCGGCCGACCAGCGACTTCACCGGCTTCTGCCGGTGGCTGGTGCCCATGAAGGCCGCGCCCGGGCCGGCCAGGGCCGCCAGCTGCTCCGGGCGCACCTTCGACGGTCCGCAACCGAAGCGCCCGTCGGCGGGCTTGAGGTCGGCGGGGATCTTCAGATCGGCACTGGTCGCAGCGGTCACGGCTGTCCAGTGTCCCAGCCGGCGCGGGGTCAGCCTCCCACCGCCCGGTCCTGGGGCCCCCGATACATCCGCCGGTAGGCGCCGGGAGAGACGCCGATCGCGGCACGCAGGTGCTGGCGCAGCGAGGCGGCGGTGCCGAAGCCGGCGTCGACGGCGATCCGCTCCACGGGCAGGTCCGTGGTCTCCAGCAGGCGGCGGGCCAGCGCGACCCGCTGCGCGGCGAGCCAGGTGTGCGGGCTCTGCCCGGTCTCCTCGCGGAAGCGGCGGGTGAACGTGCGCACGCTCATCGCCGCGGACCCGGCGAGCCGGGTGAGGGGGAGCGGCTCGCCGAGGCGCTCGAGGGCGAAGGTGCGGGCGGCCGGGATGCCCGGCGTCGCCGCCTCGCCGTTCCGGTAGCCGGGCGCGCGGGCCGGGTCCGGCGGCCGGTCCGGGCTGCGCAGCCTGCTCTGCCGCGGGCGCGGCCGGTGCCGTGCTGAACTGCGACTGCCCCCCGTCGCGCCACGGTGCGACGACGTTGCGCCGCGCCACCCGGTTCGCGACCTCGGCGCCGTGGTCGCGGCGCACGACGTGCAGCAGCAGGTCGATCCCCGCGGCGTTGCCTGCGGAGGTGAGCACGTCGCCGTCGTCGACGTAGAGCACGTCCGGATCGAGCTGCACCGTGGGGAAGAAGGAGCGGAACGGCTCGGTGCGCATCCAGTGCGTGGTGGCGGGGCGCCCGTCGAGCAGCCCGGCGGCGGCCAGCACGTAGGCGCCGGTGCAGATCGACACGAGCCGGGAGTCGGGCCGGCGACCGGCGAGCGCGGCGGCCACGGTCGGGTCGAGCCGCCCCTCGACGACCGGCGGGCCGCCCACGATGCCCGGGATCACGATGGTCGCGGCCGTCCGCAGGATCGACGCGTCGTGGTCCGGCAGCACCGTGTAGTGCGCGGACGTGCGGACGGGGCCGCCGTCGACCGTGCAGGTCCGGACGCGGTAGAGCGGGCGGCCGTCGGCGTCGACCGCGCCCCCGAGGAACCGGTGCGGGAGGCCCAGCTCGAACGCGACGACGTGGGGCAGCGCGAGGACGGCCACCTCGTGCCGCTCCGGGTTCGTCGTGAGCTCGGCGCCGAACACCCCTGGGCCGGTTCGGCGCCGGGCCCCCGTCCGTCATGGCCGGATCTTTGCACATGTTGGCTTTCGGGCCACTGGTTTTTTGTCGGTGGGCTTTGCGAGGCTGAGCCCGTGACCCAGACCGCCGTGCCGGCCCCGGCCACCCGCCGCGTTCACCCCGCCTGGTGGGCGGCCGCCGCGACGTTCCTCGCGCTGCTCGGCGCCGCCGCCTTCCGCGCCACGCCGAGCGTGATGATCGAGCCGCTGCGGGCGGAGTTCGGCTGGTCGATCGGGACGATCTCGATGGCCCTGTCGGTCAACCTCGCCCTGTTCGGGATCACCGCGCCGTTCGCCGCCGCGCTGATGGAGCGCTTCGGGGTGCGGCGGGTCGTGTCGATCGCGCTGCTGATGGTCGCGGCCGGCAGCGGGCTGACCGTGTTCATGACGGCCTCGTGGCAGCTCGTGCTGCTGTGGGGCGTCATCGTCGGGCTCGGCACGGGGTCGATGGCCATGGCGCTGGTCGCCACCGTGGTGGGGCGCTGGTTCGTCGCACGGCGCGGCCTCGTCTCCGGCATCCTCACCGCCGCCAGCGCCACCGGGCAGCTGATCTTCCTGCCGACGATCGCGCACATCGTGCAGTCCGCCGGCTGGCGCACCGCGTCGCTGACGATCAGCGTCTGCGCGCTCGCCGTCGTCCCGGTCGTGCTGCTGTTCCTGCGGGAGCGGCCCGCGGACGTCGGCGCGCTGCCCTACGGCGGGACACCCGCGGACGTCGTCCCGCCGCTGCGCACCGGGGCGGCGCGGCTGGCGGTCGGCACGCTGGTGCGCGCCGCCCGGACACGCACGTTCTGGCTGCTCGCCGGGGGCTTCTTCGTCTGCGGTGCGACGACGACGGGGCTGGTCCAGCAGCACTTCATGCCGGCGGCGCACGACCACGGCATGCCGGTGACGACGGCGGCGACGCTGCTCGCGCTCGTCGGGGTCTTCGACCTCGTGGGCACGATCGGGTCGGGCTGGCTGACCGACCGGTTCGACCCGCGGATCCTGCTCGGGGCGTACTACGGGCTGCGCGGGGTGTCGCTGGCGCTGCTGGTGCCGCTGTTCGGTGCGGACCTCAACGCCAGCGTGCTCGCGTTCGTGATCTTCTACGGCCTGGACTGGGTGGCCACCGTGCCGCCGACGCTGGCGCTGACCCGGGAGGCGTTCGGGGCCGTCCGCGCCGGTGGTGTTCGGCTGGATCTTCGCGTCCCACCAGCTCGGTGCGGCGTGCGCGGCGCTGGCCGCCGGGATCGCGCGCGACGCACTGGGCACCTACGACGCCGCGTGGTACGGCGGCGCGGTGCTCTGCGCGGTGGGTGCGGCGCTGTCGCTGTCGATCCGCAGGCGCCCGACGGGCCCGGCCGCCGCGCCGCTCGCCCCGCACCCGAGGCCCCGCTGTCCGCGTGAACCGGACGTTCGAGGACTGTGAACCCGGTGCGACCGGCTGCCCTCTCAGAGGTGGCTGATCTCCGCCCAGCCCTCGACCTCCTCCGGGGTGCGCGGCGCCGGGCCGATGTACTGCGCCGACGGGCGCACCAGCTTGCTCTCCTGCTTCTGCTCCAGGATGTGCGCCGACCAGCCCGCGGTCCGGGCCGCGGTGAACATCGCCGGCATCATGTGCGGCGGCACCTGGGCGAAGTCGAGGATCACGGATGCCCAGAACTCCACGTTCGTCTCGATCGCGCGGTCCGTGCGCCGCTCGCGGAGCACGGTCAGTGCCGCATGCTCCAGCGACGCGGCCGCCGCGTAGCGCGGAGCGTCCAGCTCGAAGCACGTCCGCCGCAGCACGCGGGCCCGCGGGTCCTCCGCGCGGTAGATGCGGTGCCCGAAGCCCATCAGCCGCTCGCCGCGGTCCAGGATCCGCGTGACCAGGCCGATGGCGTCGCCCGTGCGCTCAACCTCTTCGATCATCGGCAGCACCCGCGCCGGCGCCCCGCCGTGCAGCGGGCCCGACATCGCCCCGATCGCACCGGAGAGCGCCGCCGCCGCGTCCGCGCCCGTCGAGGCGATCACCCGAGCGGTGAACGTCGAGGCGTTGAGCCCGTGCTCGGCGGCCGAGACCCAGTAGGCGTCGACGGCGCGGACGTGCGCCGGGTCCGGCTCGCCCTGCCAGCGCGTCATGAACCGCTCGGTGATCGTCGCGCACTCGTCGATGCGCCGCTGCGGCACCGCCGGTACGCCGATGCCGCGCGCCGACTGCGCGATGTACGACAGCGCCATCACCGACGCCCGCGCCAGGTTCTCCCGCGCCTCGTCGTCGGTGATGTCGAGCAACGGCTTGTAGCCCCAGTACGGCGCGAGCATCGCCAGCCCGGCCTGGACGTCGACCCGCACGTCACCGCTGTGCACCGGGATCGGGAACGGCTCGGCGGGCGGCAGCCCCGGCCCGAAGCGACCGTCGACGAGCAGGGCCCAGACGTTGCCGAACGTCACCCGCCCGGCCAGCTCCTCGACGTCCACGCCGCGGTAGCGCAGGGCCCCGCCGTCGCGGTCCGGCTCGGCGATCCGCGTGCGGAACGCGATGTGCCCCTCCAGCCCGGGGCGGAACCCGGCGGGCGGTGGCGGAGCGGTGGTCGGGGACATCATTGCCCTCCTCGTCGGTCCGGGACTGGTCCGTCCGGCTGACGCCGACGCCCGTGCCGGTGGACCGACGCGGGTCATCAGGTAAACGGTCCCTCCGCCGGGTGGGTGCGGGCAATGGCCGTGTGGGTGGTAAAGGTCACCGTGCTTCCTATCCCAACCAATGGCCATCTACCGTCGCAACACACGACGACGTGGAGGTGTCATGGAAGCCCAGCTCGCCCAGATGCGTGTCGACTACCGCCGCGACGAGCTGGACGTCGGTGATCTCGCCGGCACCTGGCACGAGCAGCTGGTGCGCTGGCTCGACGATGCCACCGCGGCCGGAGTCGTCGAGCCGAACGCGATGGTGCTCGCCACCACGTCCGACGACTGCACCCCCAGCTCGCGCACCGTGCTCTGCAAGGGCGTCGACGAGCGGGGCGTGGTGCTCTACACGAACTACACCTCCGCGAAGGGCCACGAGCTGCGCTCGATGCGCCGTGCTGCGGCCACCTTCCCCTGGTACGCGCTGCAGCGCCAGGTGAGCCTGCGCGGGAACGTCGAACGGGTCGCTCCCGAGGAGACCCGCGCGTACTGGGCGACGCGCCCGCGGGGCTCGCAGCTGGGTGCGTGGGCGTCGGCGCAGTCGACCTACGTCCGCGACCGCGATGCGCTCGACGCCGCGCTCGCGGCCACCGAGCGCCGGTTCGCCGACACCGCCGAGGTGCCGGTGCCGCCGCACTGGGGCGGGTGGCGGATCGTCCCGGACCGGGTCGAGTTCTGGCAGGGGCGGGCGAACCGGATGCACGACCGGCTGCGGTTCGAGCAGAACGCGATCGACCGGTCGTGGGTGGTGCGCCGGCTGGCGCCCTGACCGCTCTGCGCCCCGACCTCGCTCGCACACAGCAACGCGTGTCCTGCAGATCACCGCCGCCGCGGAGCAAGGCGGGGATCTACAGGTGGAGTGACGCCGGCCTCCCACACAGGTCACAACCTGGGTGCGGAGCCGATTTCCTTGGTGCGAGCGCGGCGGTGGTACGTGTGGAAGCGTGACGACGCGCGACGACGACCCGACTCGGCGGTCCCCGAGGGCCGCACGACGCGCGACGACGATCCGACCCGCCGTACCGCGGGTTCGCGCCCGACGGTGCCCGAGGTCGACGCCGACGCGCCGGTTCTCCGCTGCCGTGCGGGGCGCGCTCGCCGACACCCGGCCCCTGCGCACCCCGGCCTACCGGCGGCTGTGGTCGGCCGGGATCGTGACGGTCGTCGGCGCGCAGCTCACGGTCGTCGCGGTGCCGACGCAGATCTACCAGCTCACCGGCTCGTCGGCCTACGTCGGCCTGACCGGGCTCTTCGGGCTGGTCCCGCTCGTGCTGTTCGGTCTGTGGGGCGGCGCGATCGCGGACGCCGTGGACCGGCGGGTGCTGCTCCTGCTCACCGGTTCCGGGATCGCGGCCAGCTCGCTGATCCTCTGGGTCGCCGCGGCGACAGGCGTCGGCGGGGTATGGCTGGTGCTGAGCCTGTTCGCCGTGCAGTCCGCGTTCCTCGCGGTGAACCAGCCGACCCGCAGCGCGGTGATCCCGCGCCTCCTGCCGGCCGAGCAGCTCCCGGCGGCCAACGCGCTGAACATGACGGTCGTGCAGGCCGGCGCCGTCGCGGGCCCGCTGCTGGCCGGGGTGCTGATCCCGGTCGTCGGCCTCTCGACGCTCTACCTGTTCGACGCCGTCGCGCTGCTCGCCACCCTCTGGGCGACGTGGCGGCTGCCCCCGGTACCGCCGGCCGCGCCTCTGAAGGGCGTCGACAGCGGGCCGGCTTCCGCGAGATCGTCGACGGGTTCCGCTACCTGTCCCTGCACAAGGTGCTGCTGGTGTCGTTCCTCATCGACATCGTGGCGATGGGCTTCGGCATGCCGCGCGTCGTCTTCCCGGAGATGGCGGAGCGGACTTTCGGCGACCCGCCCGGCGGCGGGCTCGCACTGGGCCTGCTCTTCGCGGCGATCCCGATCGGGATGGTCGCCGCGGGGCTCCTCTCCGGCTGGCTGCACCGGGTGACGCGGCAGGGCGTCGCGGTGACCGTCGCGATCTGCGTCTGGGGGATCGGGGTCGCGCTGTTCGGGCTGACGCACTCGCTGTGGTTGGCCGTGGTGTTCCTGGCCGTGGCCGGGGCGGGGGACCTGGTCAGCTCGGTGTACCGGTCGTCGATGCTGCAGACGGTGGCGACGGACGAGATGCGCGGCCGGATGCAGGGCGTGTTCATCGTGGTGGTCGCGGGCGGCCCGCGGATCGCCGACCTGTGGCACGGCCCGGCCGCCGCGGCCTTCGGGCCGGGGCCGGCGGCGACGGCGGGCGGGGTGGCCGTCGTGATCGCCGCGCTCGCGGTGGTGGCGCGCTACCCGCAGTTCTGGCGCTTCAGGGCGGGAAGCCGGCACAGAGGATGACCCGAGTGGCTGTGACCCATGTCAACGACTGGCGTTCGACTCGCCCGGACGGGGCCACAGGGCACTAGCGTGACTGTCAGCAGCACGACTCAGCCAAGAGTTACGACTCATCGGTGAGAGGGACCGACACATGGCCGACGAGCCTGGCAAGACCGCCGCCCTGCACACCCCGGGTGGCGAGCTCGAGATGACGATCCGTCCCGCAACCGAGGGCGCGTCGGCTTTCGAGATCAGCAAGCTCCTGTCGGGCACCGGCCTGACGACCTACGACCCCGGGTACGGCAACACCGCGCCGGTCTCGTCCCGGATCACCTACATCGACGGTGACGCGGGGATCCTGCGCTATCGCGGTTACCCGATCGACCAGCTCGCGGAGAAGTCGACGTTCCTGGAGACCAGCTACCTGCTGATCTACGGCGAGCTGCCGATCCCGGGAGCAGATGAGAGCGTTCACCACAAAGATCACCCGGCACACGCTGCTGCACGAGGACCTCAAGGCCTTCTTCTCCGGCTTCCCGCGGGATGCGCACCCGATGCCGGTGCTGTCCAGCGCGGTCTCGGCGCTGTCGACCTTCTACCAGGACGCGCTGGACCCCTTCGACGAGGACGCGGTCGAGCTCTCGACGGTCCGCCTGCTGGCGAAGCTGCCCACGATCGCGGCCTACGCCTACAAGAAGTCGATCGGACAGCCGTTCCTCTACCCGGACAACTCGCTGGGCCTGGTCGAGAACTTCCTGCGGATGACCTTCGGCTTCCCGGCCGAGCCGTACGAGGTGGACCCGGAGTTCGTCAAGGCGCTGGACCTGCTGCTCATCCTGCACGCCGACCACGAGCAGAACTGCTCGACCTCGACGGTGCGGCTGGTCGGCTCGGCGCAGGCGAACCTGTTCGCGTCGATCTCGGCGGGCATCAACGCCCTGTTCGGGCCGCTGCACGGCGGGGCGAACGAGGCGGTCCTGTCGATGCTCGGGCGGATCCGCGACGTCGAGGGCGGCAACGTCGACGCGTTCGTCGAGCGGGTGAAGAACAAGGAGAAGGGTGCCCGCATGATGGGGTTCGGGCACCGGGTCTACAAGAACTACGACCCGCGCGCGAAGATCGTCAAGCAGAGTGCGGACGAGGTGCTGAAGAAGCTGGGGGTCACGGACCCGCTGCTGGACATCGCCAAGGCGCTGGAGGAGCGGGCGCTGGCGGACGACTACTTCGTCGAGCGCAAGCTCTACCCGAACGTCGACTTCTACACCGGCGTGATCTACCGGGCGATGGGCTTCCCGACGAAGATGTTCACGGTGCTGTTCGCGCTCGGCCGGCTGCCGGGGTGGATCTCGCACTGGCGGGAGATGATCCGGGACCCGGAGAACCGGATCGGCCGCCCGCGCCAGCTGTACGTGGGCCCGACGGAGCGCAGCTACCTGCCGATGTCGGAGCGCTGACCGCCGCGCCCACATGTAGCGAAAGCGGCGTTGAGTGCACTCAGTGCAGCGAACGCCGCTTTCGCTACATCGGGGTCGGCCCGGCGTCGGCGCGCGGCACGCGCCGGGCGCCGCTAGCGTCGCGCCATGAGCGCCGCGTCCGATCGCCACAGCGCCGTGTCCGACGGCGAACCCGACGGCCCGGCAGGCGGCACCGCCGTCGTCTGGTTCCGCCGTGACCTGCGGGTGCGCGACCAGGCGACGTTCCTCGCCGCCGCCGACGCCGCGCGGCACGGGCTCGCGCTGTTCGTGCTGGACCCGGCCCTGCTCGGGCCGTCGGGGGCGCCCCGGCGGACCGTGCTCTACCGCTGCCTGCGGTCCCTCGACGAGAGCCTCGACGGCCGGCTGCTCGTCGTCCGCGGCGATCCGGCCGACGTGGTGCCGCGCGTCGCGGCCGCCGTCGACGCGGCGCAGGTGCACGTCGCCGCGGACCACGGGCCCTACGGCCGCACCCGCGACGAGGCCGTCGAGAAGGCCCTGGCCGGGGACGGACGCGCGCTCGTGCGCACCGGCTCGCCCTACGCCGTCGCGCCCGGCCGGGTCACCAAGCCCGACGGCACGCCCTACCGGGTGTTCACCCCGTTCAGCCGCGCCTGGCAGCGCCACGGGTGGCGCGCGCCCGCCGACACCGACGCCGGCACCGTCGCGTGGATCGAGCCGGGCGACAAGCAGGGCGGCCCGCGTCGCGTCACGATCCCGGACGACGACCGCGTGCCGGGCGATCTGCCGCCCGCCGGGGAGGACGCGGCCCTGCAGCGCTGGCAGGAGTTCCTCGCGGACGACGTGAGCGGCTACAAACGGATGCGTGACCGCCCCGACAAGCCGGGCACCTCGCGGATGTCGGTGCACCTCAAGTACGGCGCGGTGCACCCGCGCACGCTGCTGGCCGACCTCGCCGGGCACAGCGGTGACGGGGCCGCGACGGTACGCACCGAGCTGGCCTGGCGGGAGTTCTACGCAGACGTCCTGTGGCACCACCCGGAGTCGGCCCGCGAGAACTTCGACCGCCGCTACGACGCCCTGCCCTGGGACAGCGGCGCGGAGGCCGACGCGCACTTCGAGGCGTGGGCGCAGGGCCGCACCGGGTTCCCGATCGTCGACGCCGGGATGCGCCAGCTGCGCGACACGGCCTGGATGCACAACCGGGTCCGGATGATCGTCGCGAGCTTCCTCGTCAAGGACCTGCACCTGCACTGGACCCGCGGCGCACGGCACTTCATGCGGTACCTGGCCGACGGGGACCTGGCGTCCAACCAGCACGGCTGGCAGTGGGCGGCCGGCACGGGCACCGACGCCGCGCCGTTCTTCCGGGTGTTCAACCCGGTGGCCCAGGGGGAGCGGTTCGACCCGGACGGCGACTACGTGCGCCGGTTCGTCCCCGAGCTGCGCGACGTCCCCGGCGCCGCCGTGCACCGGCCGTGGGAGCTGCCCGACGGCCCCCCCGACGGCTACCCGCGCCCCATCGTGGACCACGCCGAGGAGCGCCGGGCGGCGCTGGCGCGGTTCGAGCACGTCAGGGGTCGTGCGGACTGACCGCTGACGGTCTTGTCGGTGCTGTCCCCTACCCTTTCGGCGCAACGGGAGGTGCTGCATGACCGAGAAGCCAACCCGGCGCCGTCGACGCACGCTGCTGGTGCCGCTGCTGGGGATCGGGGTTGCCGCCTGGGCGGTCCGGTCCCGGCTCGCCGAGCGAGGGACGCTGCACGACGGCTGGCAGCCGCTGCCACCACGCCGGGTGACGCCCGACCGAACGGCGGCCGAGACCCCGGAGCCGGCCGCCGAGCCTGCTCCGGTCCCCGGGTACGAGCCCGCGCCGCGGCTCACGCTCGCCGTGCCCGGGTCCGTCGCGGAGGCGGCGCCCGAGCCCGAGCCCGTGGCGACGCCCGAGCCGGAGCCGGTCCTCGCCCGCGCCCGGGCCGTGCCCGCCGCCACCGCCGTCGCGTCCGTCACCGCGCCCGCGCTGCCCGACGCACCGTTCGGCCCGGGCTCCGCGCCGGCGCTCGACGACGGCGCGTCGCCGGACCCGGACTACGTGGTCAAGGGCAAGACCGCGACGCGGGTGTTCTACGCGCCGGGCAGCGCGTACTACGCCCGCACGCGCGCGGACGTCTGGTTCCGCACGGCGGACGACGCCTCCGCCGCCGGCTTCACGCCACGGGCACCCCGCCGCTCGGGCTCAGCACGGTAATCCCACAGAACACGAGTCGGCTCCTCCGTCAGGCCGTCTCGAACGGCACCGTGAGCCCGTACCCGCGGATCTTGCGGTAGATCGTCGCCCGGGACATGCCCAGCTGGCGGGCGGCCTCGGCCTTGTTGCCGTCGGTGTCGAGCAGGGCCTCGACGATCGCGTCGCACTCGATCGCCTCCAGGGGCGTGAGCACGCGCCGGGTCGTCGCCCGGCATTCCGGCGGCAGGTCGGCCAGCTCGATCGTGCCCGACCGGCGGCGGGCCACCGTCGTGCGCAGCACCTGGTAGAGCTGCTCGACGTTACCCGGCCACAGGTTGCGCATGAGCACCCGCATCACCGCGGGGGAGACCGAGAGGTTGCCGCCGCGCGTGAGCCGGGTCAGCAGGTGGGGCACGAGCTCGGCGACGTCCTCGACGTGGTGGCGCAGCGGCGGCACCTCGACGGTCCGCGGGAACAGGGTGAGCAGCGTCGTGAGGTCGCCGTCCCGGTCACCACGCTGCTTGCCGGTGGTGACCACCACCCAGTGCCCGTCGACGTCGGTCGACTCGCGGTAGGGCTCGAGGACGTCGACGAGCACGGACATCGCCTCGGGGGGCAGGGTGTCGACGTGGGTCAGCAGCAGTGTGCCCCCGCCCGTCGCGAGCTCGTCGATCACGTCCGCGACCCAGCGCGGGCCGTACTCCGCGGCGTCCAGCACCCGCAGGTGCGCCGCCGGCGTGCGGCTCTGGTGGACCGCGCGCGCCAGCGTCGTCTTCCCCGTGCCCGGCTCGCCCTCCAGCACCAGCCATTCGGGCGTGCGGAAGGCCCGGTCGACGGCCTGGCGGCACTTCGCCCACAGCGGTCCGCAGCCCACGGCGGCCGGCAGCACGGGCGACGGCATCGCGGTGCGCGCGCTGCCTGCGGGCACCTGGCCGATCATCTGCACGAGGGCGACGCCTGCGCGGCTGCCCTCGCTGAAGCTCGGCTTGCACTGGACGCGGGCGGTCAGCCCGCTGGGGAGGTCCACCAGTAGCTGCTGGCGGCGCCCGGTGGCCAGCGCCTCGGCGATCTCCGCGAGCAGCGGCCCCTGGTCGGCGGGGGCGAGCAGGTCGCGCGCCCGGTCGTTGAGCATCAGCAGGTCGTCGCCCACGGCCAGCACGGCGTCGCGGTTGCGCCGGCAGGCGGTCAGGTAGTCGTGCAGCAGCGCGTGCTCGCGGCGCCCGGAGTGCTCCAGCAGCATCGCCTCGATGCGCCGGCCCAACGCCGACGCGGCGGCGGCCATCATGGAGCCGGCGTCGCGGCGCCAGCACGTGAGGTCGATGACGCCGAGCACCTTGTGCGTGACCGGGTGCCGCACCGGCACCCCGGTACAGGCGAACTCCTCCAGGTGCTCCACGTAGTGCTCGTGGCCGAAGACCCTGGCCGGCCCGCCGCCCTCCAGCGCGGTGCCGATGCCGTTGGTGCCGACGTGCTCCTCCGCGTAGCTGAAGCCGGGGGCGAGCCAGACCCGGTCCAGGCTCTTCTCCAGGCGCTCGTCGCCGGTGTCGCGGGTGAGGACGACGCCGTTGGCGTCGCAGAGGATGACGCTGACGGGCTCGCTGGTGAACTGCTCCGCGGCCTCCGCCAGCACCGGTCGCGCGGCCCGCAGCAGGGCGGACTCGCCGTCCAGGTCGGCCTCGAACGGGACGTCGAGGTGGTCGACCGGGACGTGCCAGAGCCGGGACCGGGTCCACGACGCCAGGATCGGCTCCCGCACGACGTCCGGCGACGGGGCGCCCTCGGTGAGGAACGCGATGCGGGCCAGCGCCAACCGGGCCGACCCGGCGTCCTCCGGCGTCAGTACCGCCTGGGGGTGCTGTCCGTCCTGCTTCGCGTCGGCCAAACCGACCTCCTCGGAGCTGCAGCGGTCCGCGGTCGAGCGTGCACGTCGGTGGCCCCCGTCTCCGTCCACGATAGGCGGGGGCTCGAAGCGACGAGTCTCATATTGAGACCTCTGTCTCCCCAGCGGAAGGGTGTGATCCGAGCCACGAGGCCACACCGGTTCCCGCGACCGGTGCGGCCCCGGACCAGCTGTCCGAGTCGACGACGCCCGCGACCGTCGTGGATCACGGCCACCCACCACCGTGAGGAGAACACGTGAGTCGGCAGAGTCTGGCGAAGGCTCACCAGAAGATCCAGGAGCTCGCCTGGGAGCCGCAGTACCACGAGCCGTACATGAAGTACAAGACCGACTACACCTTCCGGAAGGCTGCGAAGAAGGACCCGCTCAAGCAGGTCCTGCGGTCCTACTTCCCGATGGAAGAGGAGAAGGACAACCGGGTGTACGGCGCTCAGGACGGCGCCATCCGCGGGAACATGTTCCGCCAGGTGCAGGAGCGCTGGCTGGAGTGGCAGAAGCTGTTCCTGTCGATCATTCCGCTGCCCGAGATCTCGGCCGCCCGCTCGATGCCGATGCTGTTCCACGTCGTCCCCAACCCGGAACTGCACAACGGCCAGGCGATCCAGATGATCGACGAGGTTCGGCACAGCACCATCCAGCAGAACCTCAAGCGCCTGTACATGAACAACTACATCGACCCGGCCGGCTTCAACAACAGCCTGCGCAACTTCCAGAGCGACTACTGCGGCACGATCGGCCGGCAGTTCGCCGAGGGGTTCATCACCGGTGACGCGATCACCGCGGCCAGCATCTACCTGACGATCGTCGCGGAGACGGCGTTCACGAACACCCTGTTCGTGGCCATGCCGGCCGAGGCGGCGGCGAACGGCGACTACCTGCTGCCCACGGTGTTCCACTCGGTGCAGTCCGACGAGTCGCGCCACATCTCCAACGGCTACGCCACCCTGCTGATGGCCCTGTCCGACGAGGACAACCGCCAGCTGCTCGAGCGCGACCTGCGCTACGCGTGGTGGAACAACCACCGCGTCGTCGACGCCGCGATCGGCACCTTCATCGAGTACGGCACGAAGGACCGCCGCAAGGACCGCGAGTCCTACGCCGAGATGTGGCGGCGCTGGATCTACGACGACTACTACCGCTCGTACCTGGTGCCGCTCGAGAAGTACGGCCTGGTGATCCCGCACGACCTCGTGGAAGAGGCGTGGAAGCAGATCTGGGAGAAGGGCTACGTCCACGAGGTCGCGCAGTTCTTCGCCACCGGTTGGCTCGCCAACTACTGGCGCATCGACGGCATGACCGACGAGGACTTCGAGTGGTTCGAGTACAAGTACCCGGGCTGGTACGACAAGTACGGCAAGTGGTGGGAGAACTACTCCCGCCTGGCCAAGCCGAACGGGCACCACCCGATCGTGGCCGAGGACGTCGACTACGTGTACCCGCACCGGTGCTGGACCTGCATGGTGCCCTGCCTCGTGCGTGAGGACATGGTCATGCAGGAGGTCGACGGTCAGTGGCGCACGTACTGCCACGAGGTCTGCCGCTGGACCGACGCCGAGGCGTTCCGCCCGGTCTACCAGGGCCGGGAGACCCCGAACATGGGTCGGCTCGTCGGCCACCGCGAGTGGGAGACGCTCTACCACGGGTGGAACTGGGCCGACGTCATCTCGGACATGGGCTTCGTCCGTGACGACGGCAAGACGATGACGGCGCAGCCGCACCTCGACCTCGACCCGAAGAAGATGTGGACGCTGGACCACATGCGACGGATGGGTCCGCTGCTGAGCCCGAACGTGATTCTCAACGAGATGACCGACGCCGAGCGGGACGCGTTCAAGGCCGACTACAACCGCCAGGGTCCTGCCGGCCGTCCGGCACCTTCCGACGCCTGAGCGCGGGTCAGGCGAGGGGGGAGGGCCGGCCCGACCGGCCCTCCCCCTGCCTAGCCGTGCCCGAATTCCACCTGCTCTGATGACGGAGGAGCGTCCGTGGGTGACAAGCACATCGTCCGGTTCGAGCCGGTCGGCATCGAGATCGAGGTCGACGAGGACCAGACCATCCTGCGCGCCGCCGCCGAGCAGGGCGTCCAGCTCATGCACGGCTGCAAGGAGGGTCAGTGCGCCGCCTGCAAGTCCTTCGTCCTCGAGGGTGAGGACATCGAGCTCGACAGGTACTCGACCTTCGCACTGCCCGACTTCGAGAAGGACGAGGGGCAGACGCTGCTCTGCCGGGCCCACGCCTACGAGGACCTGGTGATCGAGCTCCTCAACTACGACGAGGAGATCATCCGGAGCGGGCTGCCGCTGCGGAAGGGCACCGTGGAGGTCGTCGCGAACGAGCCGGTGACGCACGACCTGCGGCACCTGGTCGTCAAGCTCGTCGAACCCGACGAGATCAAGTTCTTCCCCGGGCAGTACATGGACTTCGTGGTGCCGGGGACGGAGGAGTCCCGGTCGTTCTCGATGGCGAACACGCCCAACCGCGACGGCCTGTTCGAGTTCGTCATCAAGATCTACCCGGGCGGGCTGTTCTCGGAGTTCCTGGCCGAGAAGGTGCAGGTCGGCGACCAGTCTGCAGGTCGAGGCGCCGTTCGGCACCTTCACGCTGCGCGAGAGCCGCACGTCGGACCTGCTGTTCCTCGGCGGCGGTGCGGGGATGGCCCCCATGCTCGGGCTGCTGCGCTCGATGGCCGAGCGCGGGGTCGACCGCAAGGTCACCTTCTACTACGGCGCGCGCACGCAGCAGGACCTGTGCTTCATCGGTGAGCTGGCGGAGCTGGCCGAGCGCCTGTCCGACTTCACCTACGTCCCCGCGCTGTCCCATGCCCCCGACGACGACGGCTGGGACGGCGAGCGGGGCCTGATCACGGAAGTGGTCAAGCGCCGCGAGTCGAGCCTCGCGGGGGTGGACGCCTACGTCTGCGGTCCGCCACCGATGGTCGACGCGGCCATCGCGACGCTGACCGCGTTGGGAGTCAAAGAGAACAACATCCACTACGACAAGTTCACCACCACCGGTGAGCCGGAAGCCTGAGAGGGTTTCGAGATACCGGGTCCCGCGCCGTGGCGCGGCCGGCGGTATTTCAAAACTCTCTGTGTCCCCCGAACGGAGAGGCGGAGACCACGCCCATGACCACCACCGAGCGTCCCGAACGCAGCGTCCCGAAGCCGGTCTTCACCGACGCCGAGGCGGGGGCCCGCGAGTTCCCCGACTCCGGCGCCAGCGCCCGCCGGTACAACTACTTCACCCCGGCCAAGCGCAAGCAGACCCACTACGAGGACGTCACGGTCGACGTCCAGCCCGACCCGCGGCACTACCTCTCCCAGGGCTGGATCTACGGCTTCGCCAACGGCGAGACCGGCTACCCCCTGCACTGGACGAAGCTCAAGGCGTGGGGCGTCGACCTGCCCGAGCCGAAGCGCGGGGCCGGCAGCGGCGGGATGCAGGTGCAGAACTGGCCCGCCCACGGGTGGCACGAGTTCCGCGACCCGAACGAGGAGTGGGAGCAGACCCTCTACCGCTACAACGCGAACGTCGTCCGGCAGCTGAACCAGAACGTCGAGAACGCCCGCAACGCCAAGGCGTTCGACTTGTGGGCGACCAACTGGGTGCGCTTCGTCGAGCGGCACGTCGGCGCCTGGATGCACATCGAGCACATCCTCGGGCTCTACGTCTTCGCCTCCAACGAGCGCTCCGTGTCCGACGAACATGCACAACACCGCGCTGGCGGCCAACAGCGCCCGCAAGATCCGGTTCGCGCAGGACCTCGCGCTGTACAACCTCACGCTGTCCGAGGAGATCGAGGGCTTCGACGGCGCGGCGCACGTCGAGGCGTGGAACTCCGACTCCGAGTGGCAGGGCGCCCGCAAGCTGACCGAGGCGCTCACCGCGATCGAGGACGACTGGGGCGAGGCGATGTTCGCCACGAACGTGGTGTTCGAGCCGCTGGTCGGCGAGCTGTTCCGGAGCAACCTGGTCATGCAGTCCGCGGCGCCGAACGGCGACTTCGTCACCCCGACCGTGATGGGCGCCGGCGAGAACGACTACTCGCAGCGCGACCTGCGCTGGACCATCGCCTGCTTCGCCCCGCTGGTGTCGGACAAGGAGTTCGCCGACCACAACCGGCAGCTCATGGACGGGTGGCTGGCCAAGTGGGTGCCGCAGGCGCTGGAGGCGGCGCGGACGATGCAGCCCCTGTGGTCGGCGGCCGACCACAGGCCCCCGCGTTTCGAGGACAGCCTCGACAAGGCGAAGAACCGGTTCGCCGGGATCTGCCGCGATCTCGGCCTCGACACCCCCGAGGAGCTGAAGCAGTGACCGCCTTCAAGACGGCCGAGAGCCCGTTCAAGTCCGACAACACCGCCTCCGGCAAGGCCGGCGTGACGCTGATGAACACCCAGATCGGCGGCCGTGGTGGCCGAGGTCATGGACCGGCAGGACAACGTGCACCGTCACCTACCTGCCGTCGATGATCCGGGTGGACTGCGTGGGCCGGATGGACTTCGTCTACGCCGAGATCTCCGAGGCGCTCGGCGAGGAGGAGGGCTTCTACGACGCCGCCGAGTTCGAGGAGAACATGTCCACGCACTACGGGCAAGATGATCCACATGGACGACCGGACCGTGATGTTCGGCAGCCTGGAGGAGGCGGCCGAGTTCATCGGCGACATGCTCCCGCCCGAGGTGGCCAAGAAGGCCATCCAAGAGATCCAGTAGTTCGCTCCGGTCCGGGTCGTCGTCCGCGCACGCCCGTGCGGGCGGCGGCCCGTTCTCGTTGATTTGCACCCGCGCCGCAGACCAACGCTCGTCCTACAGGAGGTCCCGTCATGGCGAAGGAACTGAGATTCGGCGAGGAGGGCCGCCGCCTGCTGCAGGCCGGCGTCGACCAGCTCGCCGAGGCCGTCAAGAGCACGCTCGGCCCGAAGGGCCGCAACGTCATCCTCGAGAAGATCACCGGCTCGCCCGAGGTGACCAACGACGGCGTCACCATCGCCCGCGAGATCCACCTGCGCGACCCGTTCGAGAACATGGGCGCCCAGCTGGTCAAGGAAGCGGCCGTCAAGACCAACGACACCGTCGGTGACGGCACGACGACGGCCACCGTGCTGGCGCAGGCGATCGTCCGGCAGGGCATGAAGGCCATCGCGGCAGGTGGCAACCCCGTGCTGGTCAAGCGCGGGATCGACCTGGCCGTCGGTGCGCTCGTGGAGCACCTCGCGAGCGTGACGCACACCGTGTCGACCGAGGAGGACTTCGCGCGCGTCGCCGCGATCTCGGCGAACGACGACGACGCGATCGGGCGCGTCGTCGCCCGCGCCCTGCACACCGTCGGCGACGACGGGGTGGTCACCGTCGAGGACTCCCCGGTGCTGGGGCTGTCCGTGGAGTTCGTCGAGGACTTCGAGTTCGCCAACGGGTACGTGACCCCGTACATGGTCACCAACCCGGGCACCCTCGAGGCGGTCGTCGACGACCCGTACATCCTCTTCTCGGCGGAGAAGATCAAGGACGTCCAGTCGATCATGCCGGTGCTCGACAAGATCATGCGGGCGGACCGGCGGCCGCTGGTGATCGTCGCGGAGACCGTCGAGGGCACGGCCCTGCAGATGCTCGTGCACAACCACGTCAACCGCACCTTCCAGGCCGTCGCGATCAAGGCGCCGGGCTTCGGCGAGAAGCGGATCCACCTGCTGGAGGACATGGCCGCGCTGTGCGGGGGCAAGGTGCACAGCAAGAGCTCGTCGTTCGCGCTGGAGCAGATGACCACCGAGCACCTCGGGCGCGCCACCCAGGTCCGCGTGACCAGCGACAACACCACGATCATCGGTGGCCGCGGTGACCGGTCGGTGTTGGAGCAGCGGCTCTCGCAGCTGCGTGCCGAGCTGGCCCGCGCGACGATCGGCACGGACGAGGACTTCTTCTCCGATCGCATCGCCCGGCTCTCGGGGAAGGCGGCGATCATCCGGGTCGGCGCGCCGACGAACGCCGAGGCCAAGGAGGTCCGCCACCGCGTCGACGACGCGCTGCAGGCCACGCGCGCCGCGATCGCCGAGGGCATCGTGGCGGGCGGCGGGTCCGCGCTGCTGCACGCCGAGCCCGCGCTGGACCGCATGCAGGTGGACGGCGACTACCGGATCGGCGCGGAGATCGTCCGCTCCGCCCTGACCGAACCGGTGCACCTGATCGCGTCGAACGCCGGGTACGACGGCGACGACGTGGTCAAGCAGGTGTCCGCACTGGGCGTCGACGAAGGCTTCGACGCGCTGGAGGGCCGCTTCGGCAACATGGTGGAGCTGGGGATCATCGACCCCCTGCGGGTGGTGCGCTCGGCGCTGCAGAACGGCGCGTCGGTGGCGGGGCTGATCCTCACCACCAACTCGCTGGTGGCGGAGGAGGTCACGCCCTGGAACAAGGCGCTGATGACGGAGTTCGGGCCGCTGGACGAGGGCATCCCGCAGCCGTCCCCGGACTCCTCGACCCCGCAGTCCATGGGCCTGGGCCCGTCGGTGGGCTGAGGGCCGCCGGCCGGGGAACCCGAGCGAACGCGGCGTTGGGTCAGTCTGACTCACCCAACGCCGCGTTCGCTCACATCGGCGACGCTCACGAGCGCCGGATCGCCACGACCGCGGGACGGGGACGACGTGCGGCCGCGGCGTAGGCGGTCTCGAGCTCGGCCAAGGAGCGATCGCCGTCGTCGCGCAACGACGTCGGCAACACGGGAAGCACGGTCACACCCTCCGCCGTCAGCCCCGCGGTGCGCTTGATCTCGTTCGCGTAGTACTGCGGCAGCAGGTGCCAGGCGTAGGAGTTGATCTCCCATGCGAGCGCGACGTCGTCGAACCAGGCGTCCGCGATCCCGAGCAGGCGTCCCTGGAGGGTTCGCACCTCCACGTTCCACCACGGCTCGGGCAGGCTGCTGCGCGCGAGAAGACGCTTGGCGTCGCGCTCGGCCGTCGACCGGATCCCGTCGGAGACGTCGGCGAGCACCCGCCGCGGTATCGCGGAACCGCGCTGACTGCCCTCGCGCAACTCGGCGGCGAGGTGCGCCGGGGTGCAGAGGTGACGCTGCACGGTGTCCGCGATCAGCTCGGTGATCTGGGCGGCCGAGTGCAGGCGCCGGGCACCGTCGAGGCAGGCGCGGCACGGGGGTCAACGGGACGCCGTTGCGCACGAGTGGACAGGGCAGCCGGTGGTGCGTTCGACCATCACGAACTCACACGACCGCGAGCTGCCGCTCGTCGGGAACGAGTAGGTGCACCGCGCCACGGCGGATCCGGGCCGCGCCGGACACCGTGGCGTCGGCAGGCCTCCAGGCCGGTCACCAGCGGCGTCCGGGCCGCCGTAGAGCAGCGCCGCGCTCACGCGCTGGCGCGGGGTGGCCGTCCCACCGGTCAGCATGATGATGCCCGGGAGGAGCCTGGTCCAGCGGCCACCGTCGGCACACCGATTAGTGATCGTCGCCCCGGGGACACCGAGCCCGCGCAGCACCGCCGTCCGGATCACACCGTCACGGGCCGTGCGCCGCAGGGCCTCGGGATCGTCGGCCCACTTCCCCCTTCGCATGCAGGAAGCGTGGCGGGTGTGTCGTGATCCGTGGGCCCGTTCGAGAGAATCGCCCGAGCGAACGCGGCGTTGGGTAAGTCAGACTTACCCAACGCGGCATTCGCTCGGTTCCTCGAGCCCACCGTCACCGCGGCGGGATGGCACGCTCAGGTGAAGGTGTGCCAGAGGAGTACGGCATTCAGGGCGATGATCACGACGGCGGCCGCCCCGGCCGCCGCCGTCGTCCGGGTGCGGTTCACCAGCTCGCCCATCAGCCCGCGGTTGCGGGTCAGCAGGACCAGCGGGACGAGGGCGAACGGAATGCCGAACGCCAGCACCACCTGCGAGAACACCAGGGCGGCGGTCGGGTCGACGCCGAGCGAGAGCACCACGATCGCCGGGGTCAGGGTCAGGGCGCGGCGGGCGAACAGCGGGATCCGCCGTTGCACGAAGCCCTGCATCACGACCTGGCCCGCGTAGGTTCCCACGCCCGACGACGCGAAGCCCGACGCGAGCAGCGCGAGGGCGAACAGGGTCGCTGCCGGGGCGTCGAGGGCGCGGGCCAGACCGGCGTACACGCCTTCGAGGGTGTCGGTGTCCGGGATCGGCGGTGAATCGGGCCGTGGAACAGCGCCGCCGCGACCACGAGCATCGCCGCGTTGACCAGCCCGGCCAGCCCCATGGCCACCAACACCCCGCGACGGTGGGCTCGCAGCAGGCGGTGGCGCTGCGCGACGGTGTCCCGCGGGTCGCGCTGGCAGGTCAGCGCCGAGTGCAGGTAGATGACGTGCGGCATCACCGTCGCGCCGAGGATGCCCGTGGCCAGCAGCAGGCTCTGGGGGCCGGCGAAGCCGGGCACCAGGCCGGCGGCCAGCGGCCCGATCTCGATCGGGACCCGCAGCACCGTGATCACGAACCCGATGACGATCACGGCGAAGAGCCCCGCGACCGCCCGCTCGAACGGCCGGTGCCCGCGCTCCTGCAGCGCCAGCAGCCCGAAGGCGACCACGCCCGTCACGAGCCCACCGATCGGCAGCGGCAGTCCGAAGAGCAGGTACAGCGCCACCGCGCCGCCGATCACCTCGGCCAGGTCGGTGGCGATCGCGACGCACTCCGCCTGCACCCACAGCCCGATGTTGACCCGGCGCGGGAAGGTGTCGCGGCAGACCTCGGGCAGGTTGCGGCCGGTCGCGAGCCCGAGCTTGGCCGACAGGGACTGGATCAGCATCGCGGTGACGTTGGCGGCGACGATCACCCACAGCAGCAGGTAGCCGAACTCCGAGCCCGCGGCGAAGTTCGTGGCGAAGTTGCCGGGGTCGACGTAGGCGATCGCCGCGACGAACGCGGGCCCGAGCACCGGGGCGGTGCGCAGGGCGCGGCCCGGACGAGCAGCGGCGGACCGGACGGCGTTCATCATGCGAGCACGTCCGTTCGCACTTCGCGACCGTGCACCAGGCGGGTCAGCGGCTCGCCGAGGGCGTGGTCGTGACCGTCGAACCGCACCCACAACGGGCCGCCGAACGGCCCGCGCTCGAGCACGACGAGGGTCAGGCCGGGTACCACGCCGACTTCGGTCAGGTGCGCCAGCGCGGGCCCGTCCCAGTCCTGCACGCGCTCGACCCGGAACTCCCCACCGACCGCCGCGTCGGCGAGCCGGGTTCCCCAGCCTTCGACGTGCGTCTCGCCGGACCGCGGGATCGGGTCGCCGTGCGGGTCGTGGGTCGGCCGGCCGAGCAGTTCGTCCATGCGCTCGAGCAGCCGGTCGGACACCGCGTGCTCCAAGGCGTCCGCCTCGTCATGCACCTCGTGCGCGGCGAGCCCGACGACGCGGACCAGGAAGGTCTCCAACAGCCGGTGCCGCCGGACCACGTGCCGGGCGTGCCGGGCGCCGTGCGGCGTCAGCGACGCGCGGTGGTCCGTGCGCTCGACGAGCCCGTGCTCGGCGAGCCTGCCGAGCATCGCGGAGACGGTCGGGGGCGCGACGCCCAGATGGCGGGCCAACGCGGACGTGCTCACCTCGTCCCCACGGCCCGACAGCACGAAGATGATGCGTAGCGCGTCTTCGGTCGGGGCGGTGGGCACGAGCCCGCAGCAGGCCCGTGACGAGCGCAGATCCTCCATCGAGTGAGCCACCTCTCACGCCGGTGTTAGAGCGGTCGAACACCCCCGAACCTACGAGCGCGCCTGCGGTGTGGAGGTCTCAATCCGAGACGTAACTGGACGTTTGCAGCAGGGTGGCCGTGCTGCAACCACATGAGAGCAGAGCCACCGTGCTGCAACATCACAAGCACTCCGTGTGCCCGGCCCCGGACAGGCCACGGCCCCGCCGGGGAGGGGTGCCGGCGGGGCCGTGGGTCTCTCAGGAGGTGGCGGCGTACCGCTTCGCGAGCAGATCGCGGCACGTGCCGCCGTTCGCCTCGATGCTCACGCCCGTGAGCCGGGCCCGCCGCAGGTGCAGCGGGACCTGGGCGGCGGTGACGGGCTCACCGTCCGGGTGCAGCAGCAGCGGCGCGTCGTCGCCGTGCGGCAGGCCGACGGCGGCCCGGCGGGACCGCAGCCGGTCGAGGTCGACCGACGGCGGGACCTGCCCGAGCCGCAGCTGCGCCAGGTCCTCCGGGCGTGGCCCCGGCGTTGACCAGCGGCCGCGCCACCCGCTCCTGACCGGCGAGCGCGGCCTTGCGGAAGAAGGTGGCGCGCAGGTCGTCGAGCTCCTCGACGGCCTCACCAGGGAACGCGGCGACGAACCCCGACCGCGCCGCGACGCCCTGGTTGATCACCTCGGAGACGAAGTGGTCTTCCAGCGCGATGTCCGCCCGCGTGACCCCCGGCACCGCCGACACCGCGTCGTGCGCGTCGGCGACCATCAACCACGAGAAGTTCGGCGAGCAGAAGAACGTCGGGAGCCGCAACCGGACGGTCGCGACGACCCCGGATCCGTCCGGCTCGTCGGACACGGTGCACGACTTGACGAACTCGAGCGAGGTGATGGGCTCGTCGAGCTCGGGGTCGAGCACCGTGTCCAGTGCGGCCCAGACGGCGTCCCGAAGGACACCATTCATGCCTGTGACCCCGCAGCGCGTCCCGGCGTCGATGAGCAGCTCCTCGCCGGGCTGCTTCTGCTCGTCCGCCGTGGTGCCCGGGCGCGGGCAGCTGGTACTCGGCGGGCACCTCGATGTCGTAGAGCTTCGCCGAGTTCAGACCCATGATCTTCTTCTTGGCGGTGGTGGTGAGCCGCGGGTAGTCCGAGAACGCCTCCTCGTCCGGCATCTGCCAGTCGATGAAGCCCTCGACCTGCCACTTCGGCTCCCAGATGCCGTAGTCGCTGCCGAAGACCATGCGGTCTTCACCGACCCAGAACAGCAGCTCGCCGATGACCTTCGCGAAGAACTTGGGCCGGGCGTACATGTGGGCGCCGATCACGACGGACAGGCCGGCGTACACGTTGGGCTCCTGCACGGCGGTGTAGCAGAAGTCCTCGATCCGCGGCAGGCCGACGTGCTCGACGATGAAGTTCAGCTCGGGGAAGTCGGTGGCGGCGTGGTCGACGTCCTCGATGTTGAACGCGTCCTTGTCCAGCGGCCAGATCGTGGGGCCCTTGTGCAGGTGGACGTTCTTGATGCCCAGAGCCTGGGTGCGCTTCAGGAACTCGCGGGCCTCGGGCTCGTCGATCTTGTATCCGCGCGAGTCGCCGATCCACTCTGCCGTGTAGAGCTTGACGCCCTTGAAGTTGTACTTCTTGTGGTCTTCCTCGAACTGGCGCCAGCCCTCCTCGCCCTCACGCGGGTCCCAGCGGCCGTTGACGAAGACCTTGCCGGGGTACGCGTCGGCGATCTGCCTGTTGCGCTCGACGGTGTTGAAGCCTTCCTTGTACCAGTACTTGAGGTAGGTCGACTGCAGCACGGCGTAGTCGACGTGGCCCTCGTCGAACACGTCGTGCTTGTAGTCCTCGACGGTCCAGCGCTGGTACTTCTCCAGGTCCCAGTGGGTCTCGGGCGGGCCGAGCTGGTGGTAGCCGTAGAAGCAGTCGATCCAGCCCTTCGCGAGGTTCTCGCGACCCTCGACCCAGTTGTCCGGCCGCGCGTTCCAGAAGTGCTGGTGCTCGTCGACGATGAAGTACTTCTCGCCGTCCTTTTCGTACATGTGGTGGTTCCTCCGCGTCAGAAAGGGGCGGTGCGGATCAACTGCTGGGCGAGATCAACTGCCGGGCGAGAGGATCAGGGGACGAGGATCGCCCGGCCGCGGACGCGTCCGGCGTCGAGGTCGTGCAGCGCGTCGAGCGCCGCGTCGAGGGGGTACTGCTTCGTGTGCAGGGTGACCTTGCCTGCCTGGGCGAGGACCATCAGCTCGGCGAGGTCGTTGTAGGTGCCGACGATGTTGCCGATGATGCTCTTCTCGCCCGCGACGAAGTCGAGCGTCGGCGCCCGGAACTCGCCGCCGTAGCCGATGACGTACTGGAACCCGTCCGGCGCGGTCATCGCCCACGCGTCGTTCTCCGCGCCCTGCTCGGCGACGAAGTCGAAGACGACGTCGGCGCCCTGACCGTTGGTCAGGTCCTTGACCGCGTCGATGTGGGTTCCGTCGGAGACCACCGTCTCGTCCGCGCCGATCTCCTTGGCGAGCGCGAGCGCGTCCGGGTTCCGGTCGACCACGACGATGCGGGTCGCGCAGAGCGCGGCGAGCGCCTGGATCCCGATGTGGCCCAGGCCGCCTGCGCCCTGGACGACCGCGGTCGTGCCCGGCCACAGGCGCGGGACCGCCTTGCGGACCGCGTGGTAGGCGGTGATGCCGGCGTCGGCGAGCGCCGCGACGTCCGCGGGGTTGGTCTCGGGGTTGAGCTTGACGCACGCCCGGGCGGTCGTGCGCAGGTACTCGGCCATGCCGCCGTCGTTGTTGCTCAGGCCGGGGAAGAAGGCGTTCGTGCAGTGCATGTCGTTGCCGGCGCGGCAGGCCAGGCACAGCCCGCAGGAGGGCTGTGGGTGCAGGATCACGGTGTCGCCGACCGCGACGTTCGTGACACCCTCGCCGATCTCGTGCACCCAGCCCGCGTTCTCGTGCCCGATGACGTAGGGCAGGTCGGGGTTCATGGCCTGCGCCCAGTCGCCGTTCACGATGTGCAGGTCGGTGCGGCACACGCCGGCGCCACCGACCTTGACGATCACGTCGAGCGGGCCCTGGAGCGTGGGCTCCGGGATGTCGTCGATCCGCGGTTCGCTGTGGTATTCGTGCACCCGAACGGCCCTCACGCGGGAACCTCCTCGTCGTCGCCGCGGTCAACTCGGCCGACGCTACGGAGCGCCAACCGTGACGGGCGTCTCATGTTGAGACACTTCGATCACCCTGTCCAGCCGTGGGGGAGCGGGGTCAGCGAGCCCTGGTCGGCGGCCCACGCGTACGTCCAGCAGGCGATTCGCGGCCCGTCGTCGGGCGTGGCGGCCACCCGGATCCGCCGGTACTCCGGTCCCTCGTAGCGATCGAGACGGCGGAGCAGGACGGCGGGGTCGCGAACGTCGACGACCCATCCCGGTGCGCGGGCCGACCCGTCGGGGAGCAGCGCGGGGTAGCCGAGGCCGGTGTCGCACACGCGTCCGGCGACGGTGGCGCGCCGCGGAGCGCCGACCGCGTGCCCCGCCACCTGCGGCCATGCCGGGTGCCCCGGTTGCAGCGTCCCGTAGACGAACACCGCGGCGGGCCAGTCGTCGGGATCCGGTGCGCCGGGCACGGTGGTGGCGGACAGCCCGTCGTCCGGCCCGGGGACGCCGTCGAGCTCCAGCGCCGCGGCCTGACCGACGTCGGCGCAGCGCACCGGGTGCCCGTCGACGAGCAGGGGTCGACGGATCGCCGACAGCCCGACGTAGCACCACGGCGCCTCGATGCGCAGGCCGTCGTCGGTGTCGCCCAGGTCGATGTACACGGCGCCGGTCCCCAGCCGGGCCAGCCGGTAGCGGTCGCCGCGCCCCTCGCAGCGGTCGAGCACCGCGACCTGGTCGGGGGTGGCCATCCAGACGGCGTGCTGTTCGGACGCCCCGGGCGCGGCCCCGAGCACGGATGTCCGCTGCCCGTCGCGGGCCCGGAACCCGCTGGCCCACACCGCGGCCAGCCCCTCGGTGCGGGCCCGCAGCACGACGACCGGTCCGGCCAGCCCCAGCGCCCGCCGCAGCCAGGTGATCTTGCTCGGGTTGCGGTTCGAGCCGTAGGAGAGCACGGGACCCGCGCCGCGAGCGGTGGCGCACCGTGTCCGGCGAGCCACAGGTCAAGCTCCGCCCCGCCGACGCGCCAGCAGACGTCGAAGGTCAGGGGGTGGCTGTGCTCGTCGAGGTGCACGAAGGAGAAGGGCGGGACGGCGCCGGGGTAGGGGTCGGCGGGGAAGGCGCTGTCCGGGAACGGTCGGCGCACGCACGTCAGGCAGGGGCGGCGGTGGGCAGGCCGTGCGCGGCCGCGGCGGCGAGCATGCGCTGGTCGTAGCTCATCAGCACCTCGACGTCGTCGCGGATCAGCAGGGCCGTTGCGAGATGGATGGCGTCGAGGGAGCGCAGCATCGGGTCCGGCAGTCGGCTCGCGGTCTCGACCACCGGTCCGTCCATCTCGATCTGGGCGACGCGCAGGAGCGCGAGATCCACCCGCGGCAGACGACGTGGGTCGGCGCGCAGGGCGCTGCGCCGGGCCTCGACGGCGAGGAGCGTGCTCGACACGAACCGCGGAGAGTCCACTGCCTCCAGGTACGTCCGGATGGCGGCCGACTGCGGCTCGTCGAACATCGTCTTCAGGAACGCCGACGTGTCGAGGTAGATCAATAGTCTTCCTCGTCACGCATCTGCTGGAGCGTCTCCGACAAGGACGGCTCGCCCGGCTCGGCGGGAGGAGGCGGCAGCAGGTCCAGGAGGTTTCCCGACGGCCGGTCGGACCCGCCCGGCAGCGACGAGGCGCTCGTAGCGTCGAACCGGACTCGTCGGCCGGAACCAGGTAGGCGACGAGCTCGCCTCGGTCGGTGACCGGAACCCGCAGCCCTGCCTTCGCCATGGCCACGTATCGCGATGCGTGCTGGCGCAGCTCGCGTATGCCGATCTTCTCCGCGTCCTCCACGCGGCCCAGAGTAGCACTCGATGTGCTACTTCAGGCTAGCAGTCTCAGTGCCCCCGCACGATCCACTCCTCCAGGTGCGGCAGCTCCGCGCCGATCGACGTCGAGTCGCCGTGACCCGTCCGGACCGTGGTGTCGGCCGGCAGCGTGAGCAGCCGCGTACGGATCGAGTCGATGATCGTGTCGAACGACGAGAACGACCGGCCGGTCGCGCCCGGACCGCCCTGGAACAGGGTGTCGCCCGTGAACACCGTCGCCAGCTCCGGGACGTAGAGGCACGACGAGCCCGGGGAGTGCCCGGGCGTCGTGATCACCTGCAGCTCGATCCCGCCCGCGGTGAGCACGTCGCCGTCGCACAGGTCGTGGTCCGGCTTGCGGTCCGGGTGCGCCATCGCCCACAGCGGCGCCTCGGCCGGGTGCAGGTAGACCGGGGCGTCGAAGCGGTCGGACAGGGCGGGCGCCTGGTTGACGTGGTCGTCGTGCGCATGGGTGCACACCACGGCCACGACGCGCCGCCCGCCGACCGCGGACGCGATCTTCTCCAGGTCGTGCGCGGCGTCGATGACGATCACTTCGTGCTCGTCCCCGACGAGCCACACGTTGTTGTCGACGTCCCAGGTGCCGCCGTCCAGCGAGAACGTCCCCGAGGTGACGACGTGGTCGACCGGTGACGACATCAGAAGACCACCACGGAGCGCAGGACCTCGCCCTTGTGCATCTTGTGGAACGCCGCCTCGACGTCGTCGAGCCCGATGGTCTCGGAGACGAACTTCTCCAGCGGGAGCCGGCCCTGCAGGTGCAGGTCGATCAGCATGGGGAAGTCGCGGGAGGGCAGGCAGTCGCCGTACCAGGACGACTTGGTGGCGCCGCCGCGGCCGAACACGTCGAGCAGGGGCAGCTCGATGCGCATGTCCGGGGTGGGCACGCCGACGAGCACGACGGTGCCGGCGAGGTCGCGGGCGTAGAAGGCCTGGGTGAAGGTCTCGGGGCGGCCCACGGCGTCGACGACGACGTTCGCGCCGTTGCCGTCGGTGAGCGCCTGGATACCCTCGACCGCGTCCTGCTCGCGGGAGTTGATCGTGTGCGTGGCGCCGAAGTCCTTGGCCCAGCCGAGCTTCCGGTCGTCGACGTCGACGGCGATGATCGTGGACGCCCCGGCGAGCCGGGCGCCGGCGATGGCGGCGTTGCCGACCCCGCCGCAGCCGATGACGGCGATGGAGTCGCCGCGGCCGACCTTGCCGGTGTTGATGGCGGCGCCGATGCCGGCCATGACGCCGCAGCCGAGCAGGCCGGCGACCTCGGGCTTCGCCGCGGGGTTGACCTTCGTGCACTGTCCGGCGTGGACGAGGGTCTTCTCGACGAACGCGCCGATGCCCAGCGCGGGGGAGAGCTCCTGGCCCGAGGTCAGGGTCATCTTCTGGGCGGCGTTGTGGGTGCTGAAGCAGTACCAGGGCTCGCCGCGGCGACAGGCCCGGCAGTTCCCGCAGACGGCGCGCCAGTTGAGGATGACGAAGTCGCCCGGGGCGACGTCGGTGACGCCCTCGCCGACGGACTCGACGATCCCGGCGGCCTCGTGGCCGAGCAGGAACGGGAAGTCGTCGTTGATGCCGCCCTCGCGGTAGTGCAGGTCGGTGTGGCAGACGCCGCAGGCCTGGACCTTCACCACCACCTCACCCGGCCCCGGGTCCGGGACCACGATCGTCTCCACCGATACCGGGTCGCCCTTCTTGTGCGCGACGACCCCGCGAACCTGCTGCGGCATCCCTGCTCGCCTCCTCGTGCTCGACTCGTGAGCAGCCTGCCACGCACGGGCCGGGACGTCCGCCGGGACCGGTCATGAAGCTCCGGGACCCCGGAATCGTCGGGGTGCTGGGGTATGAAGGTGGGGAGCGAGAAGAGGGCAGCGATGGCGCAGATACCCGAGGCCTACATCTACGAGGCGATCCGCACTCCCCGCGGGCGCGGCAGGCCGTCCGGGTCGCTGCACGAGGTCAAGCCGATCTCGCTGGTCGTCGGCCTGATCCACGAGATGCGACGGCGATTCCCGGCGCTCGACCCCGCCGCGATCGACGACGTCGTGCTCGGCGTCGTCACCCCGGTCGGCGACCAGGGCGCGGTCATCGCCCGGGCCGCCGCGCTCGCCGCCGGCCTGCCGGAGACGGTCGCGGGGCTGCAGATCGACCGGTTCTGCGCCTCCGGGCTCGAGGCGGTGAACATCGCGGCGATGAAGGTCCGCTCCGGGATGGAGGACCTGGTCCTCGCCGGCGGAGTCGAGTCGATGTCCCGCGTGCCGATGGGCTCCGACGGCGGCGCCTACGCGATGGACCCGGACACCGCCTACGGCATCGGCTTCGTCCCGCAGGGCATCGGTGCCGATCTCATCGCCACCCTCGACGGGTTCTCGCGCACGGATGTCGACACCTACGCCGTCGAGTCGCAGACCCGGGCCGCGAAGGCCTGGGCGAACGGCTTGTTCGCCCGGTCGGTCGTCCCGGTGCGCGACCGCAACGGGCTGACGATCCTGGAGCGCGACGAGCACGTGCGCCCCGGCGCCACGCTGGAGGCCCTCGCCGGGCTGCAGCCGTCGTTCGCCCTCATCGGCGAGTCGGGCGGGTTCGACGCCGTGGCACTGCAGCGCTACCACTGGGTCGAGCGGATCGAGCACGTCCACCACGCCGGCAACTCGTCGGGCATCGTGGACGGCGCGGCGCTCGTGCTGGTCGGCACGGAGGCCGCGGGTGCCGCGGCCGGGCTGACTCCGCGCGCCCGGATCGTCTCGGTCGGGTTGGCGGGCTCGGATCCGACGATCATGCTCACCGGCCCGATGCCTGCGAGCCGCAAGGCGCTGGCGAAGGCCGGCCTGACGGTCGACAACATCGACCTGTTCGAGGTGAACGAGGCCTTCGCCGCGGTCCCGATGCGGTACATGCGGGAGATGGGCGTTCCCCACGAGAAGGTGAACGTCAACGGCGGGGTGATCGCCGTGGGCCATCCGCTGGGGGCCACCGGGGCGATGAGCCTCGGCACGCTGCTCGACGAGCTCGAGCGTCGCCGAGCTGCGCTACGGCCTGGTCACCTTGTGCATCGGCGGCGGCATGGGTGTTGCGACGATCGTGGAGCGGGTCTGATGGAGCTGCGGGAATCAGGCGCGGTCTCGCTGGGAGCGCGGCGAGCTGGTGATCTCGCGACGCGGCATCGCGGTCGTCGTGCTCGACGATCCCGAGCGCAGCGCGAACACGATGAACGAGGCCTACCTCGCCGGGATGGAGGAGGTCCTCGACGGCCTCGCCGCGGCGAAGGCGGAGCTGCGCGGCGTGATCGTCACCTCGGCGAAGAAGACGTTCTTCGCGGGCGGTGATCTGGAGACGCTGATCCGGTACGGCCCGGACGACGCCGCCGCGGCGTTCGACCACGTCACCCGGATCAAGGGGCAGCTGCGGCGGCTGGAGACCCTCGGCCTGCCGGTGGTGGCCGCAGTGACCGGCACCGCGCTCGGCGGCGGCCTGGAGATCGCCCTGGCCTGCCACCACCGCATCGGCCTGGACGCGCCGGGCGTGGTCTACGGGCTGCCCGAGGTGACCCTCGGGCTGCTGCCCGGCGCGGGCGGCGTCACCCGGATCACCCGCATGCTCGGCATCGCCGACGGGTTCATGAAGGTCCTGGGCCAGGGGCAGCGACACAAGCCCGCCGCCGCGCTGGAGATCGGGATCGTGGACGAGCTGGTCACCTCCCGGGAGGAGGCGCTCGCCCGGGCCCGGTCGTGGATCGAGGAACAGTGTCGACAGGGCGGGGCGCAGGCCCGGCAACCCTGGGACACCCCCGGCTACCGGATCCCAGGAGGCACCCCGAGCACGCCGAAGCTCGCCGCCGTCCTGCCCGCGTTCCCGGCGAACCTCCGCAAGCAGCTCAAGGGAGCTCCGCTGCCCGCGCCGCGCAACATCCTGGCCGCGGCCGTCGAGGGCACCCAGGTCGACGTGGACACCGCGCTGCGCATCGAGACCCGGTACTTCGTCGACCTGGTCACCGGGCAGGTCGCCAAGAACATGACGAAGGCGTTCTTCTTCGACATGCAGGCGATCTCGGGCGGCGCCTCGCGCCCGGCCGGGTACGCGCGGTGGGCGCCGACGAAGGTCGCCGTCCTCGGCGCCGGGATGATGGGCGCGGGCATCGCGTACTCCTGCGCGCTGGCGGGCTGGGAGGTCGTGCTCAAGGACGTGTCGTCGGACGTCGCCGCGAAGGGCAGGGCATATTCCGAGGGTCTGGTCGCCAAGGGCGTGAAGCGTGGGAAGACGACACCCGAGAAGGGCGCGGCCCTGCTCGCCCGGATCACCCCGACCGACGACTACGCCGCCCTCGCCGGCGCGGATCTGGTGATCGAGGCCGTCGTCGAGTCGCCCGCGGTGAAGAAGGAGGTGTTCGCCGAGGCGGCGAAGGTCGTCGCGCCGGACGCCCTGCTGTGCTCGAACACCTCGACGCTGCCGATCACGTCGCTCGCCGAGGGGGTCGACCGGCCCGGCGACTTCATCGGCCTGCACTTCTTCTCGCCGGTCGACAGGATGCCGCTCATCGAGATCATCCGGGGACGGGACACCTCGGACGCCACGCTGGCCCGCGCGTTCGACGTCGCGGTCGGCCTGCGCAAGACCCCGATCGTCGTCAACGACAGCCGCGGCTTCTTCACCAGCCGGGTGATCAGCACGTTCCTCAACGAGGGCGTCGCGATGCTCGCCGAGGGCATCGATCCACAGACGATCGAGCAGGCCTGCGCGCAGGCCGGCTACCCGGCTCCGGTGCTGCAGTTGATGGACGAGCTCACCCTGACGCTGCCGCGCAAGATCCGGGACGAGGCCCGGACCGCGGCCGGCGACGCCTACGTCCCGCACCCCGCCGAGGCCGTGCTGGACCGGATGGTGGAGGAGTTCGACCGGAAGGGCCGCAGCTCGGGGGCCGGGTTCTACGAGTACGAGAACGGGCGCCGCACGCGCCTGTGGCCCGGGTTGCGCAGCGAGCTCGGGGCGACGAACCACGACGTCGACCTGCACGAGCTGGCCGAGCGCATGCTGGTCGTCGAGGCGGTCGAGACCCAGCGGTGCCTGGACGAGGGCGTGCTCACCAGCGTCGCGGACGCGAACGTCGGCTCGGTGCTCGGCATCGGCTACCCGCCGTGGACCGGCGGCGTCGTGCAGTACATCGAGGGCTTCCCGGGCGGCGTCGCCGCGTTCGTGGCTCGGGCGGACGCCTTCGCCGACCGGTACGGCGAGCGGTTCCGGGTTCCCGCCTCACTGGGCGCCCGGGCTCATCGCCTGATCCGCACGACGCCGGGAGCGTGACCGGGTCGTCGTGCGGGAGGGAGGTGGATCCCCGGACGAATCGGGCACCCTGGAGAGGTGGCGCAATGGGTGTTCTCGATCGTGGACCGGCTGGGCGAGATCGGTGTCGGTCTTCTGATCTTCCTGGAGAACCTGATCCCGCCCGTGCCGTCCGAGGTGATCCTCCCGCTTGCGGGCTTCCGGGCGAGCACCGGCGCGCTGAACGTCTGGCTGGTCTGGCCCGCGGCGACGCTGGGCTCCGTGCTCGGCGCGCTCGTGCTCTACGGCCTCGGTGCCTGGCTCGGCTACGAGCGGCTCCGGGCGCTGGCGGGCAAGCGGTGGTTCTTCGTCACGAGCCAGAAGGACCTCGACCGCGGCGAGCGGATCTTCTGCAGGCACGGCGGCAAGATGGTGCTGTTCGGCCGCTGCGTGCCGCTGATCCGCAGCGTCGTGTCGATCCCGGCCGGGATCGAGCGCATGCCGCTGCCCCGCTTCCTGCTCCTGACCACGATCGGCAGCGGCGTGTGGAACGCGATCTTCATCGGGCTGGGCTGGATGCTCGGCGACCACTGGGACCGGGTGCAGGGCTGGCTCGGCCCGGTGAGCTACGTCGTGCTCGGGCTCGTCGTCGCCGGGCTGATCTGGCTGGCGGTCCGGAAGGCGCGCGAGCGGTCCCAGGCCACCGCCGGAGCCGGCTCGCGCTGACGCCCCGGATCAGGCAGTGGTGCGGCGCACCGCCAGCGCCACCGCGGCCCGCGGGTCGGCCGCACCGCGCTGTACCGCCTCGCGTTGGGCCCGCGCTCCCGTGCCGCGCCGCAGCACCTCGGCGAGCCGTTCCCGCACCTCGCCGAGGTCACCCGCGTCGTCCAACGCCGGGGTCAGGTGCGTGACGAGCCGGCCGAGCACGTCCGTCGCCGGCGCCGGCCGCCAGCTGCACGGATCGAGCAGCACGCCGTCCAGCCCCGAGCGGCCCGCCCGCCAGGTCGCCAGCCGCAGCAGCTCCAGGCGCACCGGATCGGCCGGCGTCCCCGCCCGCCAGGCCCGCACGGCCGTCTCCACCAGCGCCCGGGCCAGCGCGGCGAGCAGCACGGCGTCGTCGACGTCCAGGCACACGTCGGCGACCCGGATCTCGAGCGTGGGGTGCTGCGCCGAGAGCCGGGCGTCGAAGTAGACCATGCCGGGGTCGAGCACCGTGTCGGTGTCGATCATCGTCTGCACGATGTCGCGGTAGGCGTCGGGCGAGCCGAAGGGTGCGTAGGCCCCCGCGGACGGCCAGCGCTGCCAGACCTGGCTGCGGTAGCTCGCGTAGCCGGAGTCCGCGCCCTGCCAGTAGGGCGAGTTCGCGGTGAGCGCGAGCAGGGGTGCGAGCCAGGGCCGGATCCGGTCGAGCGCGCCGACCCCCTCGTCCTCCGAGTCGATCCCCACGTGCACGTGGCAACCGCAGGTCAGCTCCTCGGACACGGTCAGCCCGAACCGCCGCCCCATCGCCCGGTAGCGCTCGTTCGACGACAGGTGGGGGTCGACGGCCAGCGGAGACGTGCCGAGCGCCGCCAGCCGGGCGCCGGCGGCCTCGGCCGCCTGCGCCGCCGCGGCCCGGGCCCGGCGGAGCTCGCCGCCGATCTCGGCCAGGGTCGCGCACGGCCGCGTCGCGCTCTCCAGCTGCTCACGTTGGAGCTCGCCGGTCAGCTCGGCGGCGTGCCGGCTGGCCAGAGCCACGTGCGCCACGGCCCGCGGGCGCCCGGTGTCCGGGTCGACCAGCAGGTACTCCTCCTCGACCCCGACCGTGCGCGCCACCGCAGGAGTATCGCGGGTGGTCGGGGATCCGGTGCTGGGCCGTCAGCCCCGCCGGCGCGACGCGAGGGCCGTCTTGATGCGCAGGCCGACGCGGTCGCCGAGCAGCACGCCACCGATGCCGGCCAGCGCGGCGGGGACGATCAGGAGCAGGTCGGCGAGCGCCACGGCGGTCTCCTTCGTGCCCGGTCCGAGGCCCGGGCGGGGTCGTGGAGGCGCCGTCGGGGTCGGGCGCGCTCCGGCGGTGATCGTGCGTCGTGTCCGACGCGAGTGGTTGACGATTACTGTGGGACACCGGCCGTGATCGGTCGAGCTGATCGTGTCCGACATCACGTTTGGACAACGCCGGCATCGCGTACCGGTTACGGCCGCCCGTGCCGCATCCACCGGATCACCGTCGGCCCGAGCAGCAGCGCCGGGATCGCCTCCGCGGCGAGCGCGGACCACCCCACCGCGGTGAGCCCGATCGGGCGGGCGAGCAGCGCGGTGCCGCCGACGAGCACCACCGCCTGCAGCGACTGCAGCACCGCGATCCGGCCCGTGCGGTTCTGCAGCCGGCACCGGGTGGTGAACAGCGACGTCACGACCTTCGGGAAGACCGTGAGCATCAGCAGTTGCAGCAGGAACGTGGCGTGCTCCCGGTACTCCGGCCCGAACAGCGTGAGCAGCCACGGCGCACCGACGGCGACCACCACGGCCGCGGGCCAGACGATCACCGCGATCCGGCGCAGCATCGCCGCGGCGTGGCGCGGGGCGTGTGCCTCGTCCTTCGCGGCCTCGACGACCAGCGACGACACGATGGCCTGCGAGAGCAGCGTCATCGCCGCGAAGGCGGTCTGCGCCGGCAGGTAGAACCCACCCTGCGCCGAGCCCAGCAGCGCCACGACGAGCACGGGCAGGAACGTCGAGGACATCTGCCCGGCCAGGTGCCCGACGTAGCCGCCCGCGAGATAGCGCGTCAGCACCTGCCGGCCGGGCACGAACGGGTCGGCCGTCGAGGCCGCGTGCCGCGGCACCAGCCGCCGGAACAGCAGCAGGTTCACCGGCACCAGCAGCGCGAGCACGGGCAGCGTCCACGACGTGAACACCCCGTCCGACAGCGACGTCTGCGCGACGACCACGAGCAGCCCGAGCTTGACCACCCCGTAGGCCGCGTTCTCCAGCGGGATCCACACCGAGGCGCGCAGGCCCGTCAGCGCGGAGTCCTGCAGGCTGAAGACCGACCACGCCGCCGTCGACACCACGAACCAGCAGGCGAACGGCAGCGACACGTACAGCGGGTCCGACGGGTCGAGCAGGACGTGGCACCAGGCCATCGCGCCGGCCGCCCCGAGCACGGCGAGCCCGACCGCCACCGCGTACGACGTCACTACCAGCCGCCCGGTGCCCGGCCCGGCGCGGGGGAGGAACCGGATCAGCGCCTGGCCGAAGTCGACCTGGGTGAGGATCGACACCAGCAGCATCAGCGAGATCAGGGCGTTGCCCCGGCCGACGTCCTCGGGTGTCGACGTGCGGGCCGCGACGATCCAGTAGAGCAGCCCGAGCGCGGAGTTCACGACCGTGTTGAGCATCAGCGCGTAGGCGTCGCGGTACATCGGCACCGCCACTTCGCGGCGCAGGCGCGCGAGGTGGCCCGTGGGGGTGGCACTGTGGCGCGCGAACACCTCGGCCTCCCCGTGCCCGTGGTCCAGGACCTCGATCGGCGGTCGTCCGCATCGGACGGTAGTCGAGGCGCGTACCGATCAAACGCCGCATACCCGGCCTCGGTGACGCCGGTGGGCCCGATCGGTCCCCGTTAGGATCCGGAACCGGGCCGACGAGGAGCGGGAGGTGCTCGTGCGGGAGCACTTCCGCCCGACCGGGAATCCGGTCGCCGACCCGGCGAACGTCGTCATGGGCGACGGGTACCGCATCACGCTGCTGACCGACGGCCTCGTGCGGCTGGAGTGGAGCGCGTCCGGCGAGTTCGAGGACCGGGCGAGCCAGGCCGTCGTCGACCGCGCCTTCCCGCCCACCGAGTTCCAGGTCGTCGAGACCGCCGACCGGCTGACGATCCACACCGCGCGCCTGCAGCTGGTCTTCGACAAGCGCCCGTTCAGCACCGAGGGCCTGTCGGTGCAGGCGAAGGGCGGCTTCCGCTCCGACACGGAGCGTCTGGCGGTTCGGCCTGCCCACGGTCAGCCTCGGCGGCACGGCGCGCACCCTCGACAACGTCGACGGCCCGGTGCCGCTCGAGCCCGGGATCCTCTCCCGCGACGGCGTCACCTGCTACGACGACTCCCGGACGGTGCTGCTGACCGACGACGGCTGGATCGCGCCGCGCCGCCCGGACACCCTCGACCTCTACGTCTTCGCCTACGGCCGGGACTACCGCGCCGCGCTGCGCGCCTTCTACCACCTGACCGGCCCCCAGCCGCTGCTGCCGCGCTTCGCACTGGGCAACTGGTGGAGCCGCTACCACGCCTACTCCGCGGACGAGTACCTCGGTCTGATGGACCGGTTCGCCGCCGAGGGGATCCCGCTGTCGGTCGCGGTGCTGGACATGGACTGGCACCTCGTCGCCATCGATCCCCGCCACGGCAGCGGCTGGACCGGCTACACCTGGAACCGCGAGCTGTTCCCCGATCCGCCCGCGTTCCTCGCCGCCCTGCACGAGCGCGGGCTCGCGACGACCCTCAACGTGCACCCGGCCGAGGGCGTGCACGCCCACGAGGAGCGCTACGCGGCGATCGCACGGCGGATGGGCGTCGACCCCGACAGCGAGCTACCGGTCGACTTCGACCCCGCGGACCCGGCGTTCCTGGAGGCCTACCTCGAGGAGCTGCACCATCCGCGCGAGGCCGAGGGCGTCGACTTCTGGTGGCTGGACTGGCAGCAGGGCGGGGTCACCCGCATGCCCGGGCTGGACCCGCTGTGGCTGCTCAACCACTTCCACTTCCTCGACGCCGGGCGCCCCAGACCCGACGGCACGGCGAGGCGGCCGCTGACGTTCTCCCGCTACGCCGGGGTCGGCAGCCACCGCTACCCGATCGGCTTCTCCGGCGACACGGTGATCACCTGGGCGTCGCTGGACTTCCAGCCGTACTTCACGGCGACCGCGAGCAACGTCGGCTACGGCTGGTGGAGCCACGACGTCGGCGGCCACTTCTTCGGCTACAAGGACGACGAGCTCGCCGTCCGCTGGACCCAGTTCGGCGTGTTCGCGCCGATCACCCGGCTGCACTCCAGCGACGGCCCGTTCAACACCCGCGAGCCGTGGCGCTACGGCGAGCGGGCACGGCGGGTGATGACCAGCTTCCTTCGGCTGCGCCACCGGCTGGTGCCCTACCTGTACACGATGAACCGGCGCGCGCACGTCGAGGGCGAGCCGCTCGTGCAGCCGATGTACTACGAGCACCCGGACGACGCCGACGCCTACCGGGTGCGCAACCAGTACCTGTTCGGCGACCGGCTGCTCGTCGCCCCGATCACGACGCCCGCGGACCGGGCGACGGGACTGGGCGCGGTGCGGGCGTGGCTCCCGCCGGGCCGGTGGACCGACGTGTTCACCGGCGTGACCTACCGCGGCGGCACGACGATCCTGCTCCACCGCGACCTCGACACGATCCCGGTGCTCGCGCCTGCCGGCGCGATCCTGCCGCTGGCGGCCGACGCGCAGCAGGGTATCGCGAACCCCGATGCGCTGGAGCTGCGGGTGTACGCGGGCGCGGACGGGGAGTTCACCCTCGCCGAAGATCAGGACGACGAGCGCTGGGCCGTCACCCGGTTCACGCTCACGGGCGACGAGCTGCGCATCCATCCCGTCGAGGGCGAGCACGGCTCGTTCCGGCGACGCGCCGCTACGACGTCGTGCTCTGCGGGTTCGCCGGACGTCCGCGAGGTCGCAGGGCTCGACGGCACGACGCAGCCGACCGTCCGGGCCCGGTCCCGGAGCGTGAGCGTCCGCCGCCGAGGGCCGACCGACCGAGGGTGACCGAGCTCGGCTGGTCGGCGACACGGCTCCGCCGGAACCGGGTGACCCGAGCGGTGTTCGCCGCCGAGCTGTGTAGGTCGAGCTGCGACCAGGACGGTGTGTACCGAGGGACCGAGCTGTCCCGGGAAGCGTGACCGTCCGCCTGCCGTCGGTCGCGGCGACGGAGGGCATCGTGCTCCGGCTCGTCGGAGACACCAGCCCCGCCGGCAACCGGGACATCCCGGAGCGGTTGTTCGCCCTGCTCGACGCCGCACAGATCGAACTGACGACCAAGGACCGGGTGCACCGGGCCGTGACGACCCACGAGCCGGCCCGCGCCGTCCCCGCGCTCGCCGCACTGGACCTGCCGCGGCCCCTGTTCACCGCCGTCGTCGAGCTGCTGCTGGCGGAGTGTGGATGAGACCGGCGGGCGGGTGTCACGGCACCTCGGTCGGCGCTTGATCGCCCGCTACGGGTGTCCACGGCTGTGATCGCGGGTTGCGGGTGTACGCGGTTGTCGACGCGGCCCTGAGCGCCCGCAACCGGCGATCACAACCGCACGCGCCCGTAGCGGGCGATCACGGCAGCGGTCCTGGGTCGGTCGGCGTCCTACATGCGCTCCGGCGCCGCGATGCCCAGCAGGCCGAGCCCCTCGTGCAGGGTCGCCGCAGCGAGCCGGCACAGGGCAAGGCGGTTGGCGCGCACGTCGTCGGGAGCCTGCAACACCGGGCAGTTCTCGTAGAAGTCGGTGAACGCCTTCGCCGTGTCGAACAGGTAGTTGCACAGCCGGTGCGGCTCGCTCGCCGCCGCGACGTCGCGCAGGACGCCCCCGAACTCGTCCAGCGCCAGCACGAGCGCCCGTTCCGCGGGATGCATCGGCAGGCCCGGGTCCGGCGCGGTCTCCGTCTCGCCCGCCTTGCGCAGGATCGAGCAGATGCGGGCGTGCGCGTACTGCAGGTAGACGCTCGTGTTGCCGGTGAGCGACACCATCCGCGCGATGTCGAAGGTGTAGTCCTTGACCCGCGAGGTCGACAGGTCCGCGTACTTGACCGCCCCGACGCCGGCCTGCTCGGCGATGCGGTCCAGCTCGGCCGGGGGGAGGTCCGGCTCGCGCTCGGCGACGGTGCGCCGGGCCGAGTCGACGGCCTCGTCGATCAGGTGCATCAGCCGCACGGTGCCGCCCGCGCGCGTCTTGAACGGCCGCCCGTCCGGCCCGAGGACGGTGCCGAACGCGACGTGCACGGCCTCGACGCCCTCGTGCCCATTTCCTCTGGCTAGCCAGCCCATCCGCCGCGCCGCCTCGAAGATCAGGCGGAAGTGCAGCGCCTGCCGGGCGTCGACGACGTAGAGGATCCGGTCCGCCTTGAGATCGCGGACGCGGTAGCGCAGCGTCGCGAGGTCCGTGGTGTCGTAGCCGTAGCCGCCGTCGCGCTTCTGCACCATCAGCACGGCGGGCTGGCCGTCGGGGGCCTTGACCTCCTCGGACTCGACGACCACCGCGCCGTCGCTGTACGTCGCGACGCCCGCGGCGAGCAGCTCCTCGACGACCTCGGGCAGCCACTGGTTGTAGAACGACTCACCTGCCGAGTCGCCCGGCTCCAGCAGCACGCCGAGCCTGCCGTAGATCTCCCGGAAGGCGAGTTCGGACTCGTCCACGATCTCGCGCCAGCGCCCCAGGGTCGCCTCGTCGCCTGCTTGCAGGGCGACGACCCGGGCCCGGGACCGGTCGGCGAACGCCTCGTCCGCATCGAACTCCGTCCGCGCCACCCGGTACAACCCGTCCAGCGCCGAGACGGTCGACGCGCCGGGCTCGACGTCGCCGGCGAGAAGATCCGAGTGGCGCCACCGCGCGTCGGGGTGCTCGTCGAGGTACTGGATCAGCATCCCGAACTGCGTGCCCCAGTCGCCCAGGTGGTTCTGGCGGATGACGGTGGCGCCGAGGTGCCCGAGCACGCGCGCGAGCGAGTCACCGATGATCGTCGTGCGCAGGTGCCCGACGTGCATCTCCTTGGCGATGTTCGGCGCCGAGTAGTCGATGACGACGCGGCTGCCCTGCTCGGAGACGTCGACCCCGAGCCGCTCGCCGGACAGGCGCAGCCCGAGCTGGCGCCACACGGCGGCGTCCGTGGTGGTGATGTTGAGGAAGCCGGGCCCGGAGACCTCGACGTCCGCGATCGGCCCGTCGGCGCCCTGCAACGCCTCCGCCAGCTCGCCTGCCAGCTCGGCGGGACGTGCCTTCACGCGCTTCGCGGAGGCGAGTGCGACGTTGGACTGGAAGTCCGCGCGGTCCGAGCGGCGCACGAGCGGGTCCGCGCCCGCGAGCTCGGGTCGGACGCGGCCGAGCGCCGTCGTGACGGCCTCCTCGACCTGCCCTGCCAATGAGCTCATCGCCTGCTGTGCCACGTCGTCGACCCTTCCTTGCCGTTGCCCCCCAGTGTCCCAGGCCGCCGGGACCAGTGCGGACGGGCCCGACGAGGGGCATGGAGATCACTCCGTACGTGGATTTCTGCGCGCCCGGAGCGAGGCTCGGGACGCGGACGCGGACGGCGTGGCAACGGAGGCTGACCATCCGTCCGGCGTTCCGTCCGGGCGATCTTCGACCAGAGAGAGCGAACCATGCCCACCCGATCGACGTCCGGCCGCCTGCGTGCAGCGCTGCTGGGCCTCCTCACCGCCTCGGCGCTGCTGACGACCGGCGCCGCCCTCGCGCCGTCGGCCTTCGCGGGGGTCTGCCAGACCTGCGAGGACCCGCCGCCCCCGCCGCCGGGGCCGTCCCACCCGCCCGCGCCGGTGGTCAAGCACCGGCTGACGATCAAGAACATCGTCTGCTACGACAAGAACGACGACGTCGGGAACGAGGTGGCCGACGAGGTCTACATCAACGTCAACGGCACCCGGGTCTGGGGGAAGACCAGCGTCGGCGAGCTCAACGGCTTCCAGAACGTGAACGTCTCGAGGGACCTGACCGGCGGCTCCGGTGCCTACCTCGGCCGGATCGAGATGTGGGACGACGACGACACGAGCGCCGACGACAAGCTCGCCTCGCTGGACGTCTACGGGAACGGCTCGCCGGGCGAGATCACCGGGACCTACGACTTCCACATGTCCGACTCGCACTACTCCATGACGATCGGCCTGCAGCAGATCTGACGGCCCCGGTTGGACAGCGCGGCGGTGCGCAGGTGGGATGGACGGGTGACGAGTCCCCTTTCCGGCACCGTCGCGCTGGTCACCGGTGCCAGCAGCGGCATCGGTGAGCAGACGGCGGCGACCCTGGCCGAGCTCGGCGCGGACGTCGTCGTCGCGGCCCGGCGCACGGACCGTCTCGACGCGCTCGTGGACCGCATCACCGGGAAGGGTGGGCGCGCGCTCGCCGTCGCCGCGGACGTCACCGACGAGGACCAGGTGGTCGCGGCGGTCGGGCAGGCCGTCGAGCGGTTCGGCCGGCTCGACACGGTGGTCGCCAACGCCGGCGTGATGCTGCTCGGGCAGATCGAGGGCGCCGACACGACCGAGTGGCGGCGGATGATCGAGCTGAACACCCTCGGCGCGATGTACACCGCGCACGCCGCGCTGCCCCACCTGCTCGCCGCCGCGGAGCAGGAGCCCCGGCGGGTGGCCGACCTGGTGATCACGAGCAGCGTCGCGGGCCGCCAGGTCCGCCTGGGCAGCGGCGTCTACAACGCGAGCAAGCACGCGGTCGGCGCGTTCGCCGAGGCCCTGCGGATGGAGGTCACCGAGCGGCACGTGCGCGTCAGCCTGATCGAGCCCGGCGCGGTCGAGACCGAGCTGGCCAGCCACAACCGGCCGGAGGTGCAGGAGCGGATGCGGGCCCGGTTCGAGGGGGTCGACCGCCTGCAGGCCGACGACATCGCCCGGACGATCGCGTTCGTCGTGACCAGCCCGCGGCACATGGCGGTCAACGAGGTGCTCATCCGGCCCACGCAGCAACAGCAGTAGCGGTCAGCGGGCCCGCTCGACGATCCGCGCGATCTCGACCCGGCACCCTGGTTCTCGACGCCGAGACGCGCGATCCTGCGCAAGTGAACGCTGCGGGGTGCCTGCGGTGACGGGCCGGCCGGTCGTCTGGTGGCTGCGGTTCCTCGCCGGGTTCGCCGTGCTCTACGGCACCCTGGCCGGGCTCGCGGAGATCGACGCGACCGGCCGGTTCGGCCTGCCGATCCTGGCTGCGGTCCTGCTCGTGGCGCTCGTCGTCGAGCGGGTTCTCTACGACACGCGGCCGTCCGTCGCCCTGCGCGCCCTCGGGTTCGGGCGGCCGGGCGTGCGGGCGTTGCTGCTGGCACTCGCCGTGTCCGTGCCTGTGCTGGTCGTCCCGGCGGTCGTCGCGGGTGTGACGCCCGTGCTGCGGCCCGGCTGGCCGTGGCTGCTCGTGGGGATCTTCGCGTTCCACGGGCTCGCCGAGGAGCTCGTCTGGCGCGGGTACGCCTACCGGCGCCTGCGTGCGGACCGCACGTTCGGCCGGGCCGTCGTTGCCAGCATGCCGCTGGTCGTCGCCGCGCACGTGCCGATCGTGTTCGGATCGGGGCTCGCGGTCGGCGGGGCCGCGATGGTCGTGGCGGCCTCGACGACGGTTGCGTTCGCCCATCTCTGGGAGATGGGCCGGGGGACGATCTGGGCACCGGCCCTCCTGCACACGGCGATCGACTCGTTCAAGCTCGTCGTCCTCCCGCCCGGGGCGACCGTCACGTTCTCGCTGGTGCTCGCGGCCGTCAGCGCGACCGTCCCGCTCCTGGTCCTGGCCGTGCCGCGCACCGTCCGCTCGCAGAACAGGGACCTCGATGACGCAGACCGCTGACACGCTCCTGACGGACCGGACGCTCGCGCGACCGGTCGGCCTGGCCGCTCTCGCCTTCTCCGTCATCTACTTCGTCTCGGACCTGATCGAGCTCGCGCAGGGCGGCTTCTCGCCCCTGCAACTCGCGTTGACCTACGCGGGCGAGGCGGCGATCCCGCTGTTCGTGCTGGGTCTCTACGCCGTGCAGCGGCCCGCGATCGGCCTGCTCGGTCTCGCCGGCGCGGTGACGTACTCCTACACGTTCGTCTTCTTCACCGGCACCGTCCTGTACGCCATCGTCGAGCGCACCCCCGACTGGAACGCGCTGGTCGTGCGCCTCGGACCCTGGCTGGACGTGCACTCGGTGCTGATGGTGGTGGCCGGGATCGCGTTCGGTGTGGCGGTGGCCCGCGCCGGCGTGCTGCCCCGGTGGACCGGGTGGACGCTCGTCGCGGGCATGGTGCTGATGGCGGTGACCGCGGCGATGCCGGACGTCGTGCGGACGCCTGTCGGCAGGCGTGCGGGACCTGGCGTTCGCCGCGATGGGTGTCGCGGTGCTGCACCGGTCGCGCGAGAGACGGACCTGATCCCCGCAGCCGCGACGGTCCCGTCGAGAACCTCGACCGGACCGCCGCGTCGCATCGGGTCGTCAGACGGCTGCCTCGTCGAGCAGCGGCTTCAGCACCGGCTGCTGCAGTGCCTCCAGGGCCCCCGGCTCGTCGAGCACCTTCTCGAACGCCGTCCGCAGGCGCTGGTCCTTCTTGACCTCGCCGAGCGTGAGGTTCGGGATGGCTCGGAAGAAGCCGTCCGCGGGGATCTGGGCCGACTGGATCCACTTCTTGACCCCGGTTGTGGTGGCTCAGCAGCTCTGCGTCGAACTCGACGGTGTGCTTCGCCCAGTCGATCCAGGTGTCGATGCCCAGCGTGGTGATCGAGTCGTCGATGTAGGGGTCCCAGTCGGTGTCGAATGCGGTGATCCAGCACAGCCGGGTGTCGCCGTCGAAGATGACGTGGCGCATGTCGACGAGGCCGAACTTGACCATGTACTCGGACGGGGCGTTGCGCAGCCGGGCCTGGAAGCGGCCGATCGCGGCCCGCAGCTCCTCGACCTCGCCCGGGCGGACGTGCAGGAACGCGCTCACCTCGGACACGACGCCGTGGTGCGAGCCCCGGCCGGACTTGACGGTGGTGGGGTAGGTGTCGGTGCTCATCTCGATCTCCTTCTCTTCGGTGTGGAACTTCTCTGGGTGTGGAACGGGTCAGTCCGTCAGGTCCGCCAGCCAGCGCAGGCCGGTCAGCGAGGGGGCGAAGCAGTACTCGCCGCCGCGGTTCACCACGAAGCGCGGCAGGTCGGTCAGCCGTCGGCGGATCGGCCGCCGCGGGATCGTGAACACGCCGTCGCCGTCGTTCGGGCCGACCAGCGGGTCCTTCTCGGCCGGGCGCGCTGAACGCCCGGCCCTCGTTGCACCACATGCTCTGCACGAACTCGAACTGGCGGTCCAGGTGCGCGCCGACGAACACGAAGCACAGGCCGCGGTCGGCGCCGTCGTCGTCCAGCACCCCGTCGGGCAGCACGGGCCCGTAGCTGGTGCCCCGCCGGATCATCCGGTGCAGGCGCACCTCGCCGGTGACGATCGCGTCGCGCGGGTTCATCCGCCGGATGTGCGACCCGACCGGGCAGCGCAGGCCGGCCTCGTCGTCGGCGCGGTACTGGAAGGCGTTGTTGCGGGCCGGGTCGGCGCCCAGCTCGGGGTCGTCGCGCTCGGGCGCGAGCACGAGGGGCGCGCCGCTGCGCCAGCGCCCGACGAACTTGGCGGCCAGCAGCTCCTGCTCGTCGGCGTCGGCGGAGTGGTCGCGGAGGTACCGGCGGAACGCGGCGACGTTCTGGTGCAGCTTGCGGAACACGATGTAGGTGCCGTTGCGGCCGAGCGCCTCGGGCTGCGGGGCGGGGGCCACGTCGCCGGTCTCGTCGACGTGGCCGAGCAGGAACTCGCCGGCGCGCAGGGGAGCCTCGTGGGGGTTGCTGCCCGGGATCCCGCTGCCCTCGACGGCCGGATGGCTGATGCCGTCCCGGAACCCGAACGCCTCCCGCTCGGTCGGCAGCGCGTAGCAGTCCTGGCGCCAGACCACCGGCACGCCCGGGAGCTCGGCGTGGGCCGCCTGCGCGCGGTCCAGCAGGGCGTCGAGTCCGGGCTGGTCGCGGGCGATCAGGGCCAGGGCGACGTGGACGTCGGCGGTGCCGAGCGGGTGCTCCCACCGTTCCGGCGCGCTCTCCCCGACGTCGCCGAGCACCGCGGCGCGGGCCGCCATCCCCGCCCGGAACTCCGGGGCGAAGGTGGCGAGCGACGTCTCGGGAACGCCGAGCGCCTCCAGCCCGCGGTAGGTCAGTGCCACGTTGAGCCAGGCGCCGCTCGCGGCCGACCACGTGGCCGCCGAGGCGATCGAGCCGCTCAGCCGCCGCAGCATCTCCCGGCCGTCGTGCCGGTCGTCGATGCGCAGCAGGAGGTAGGCGCCCACGTACGGCGAGGGACGGGGATGCAGGATGCCGCCCTGGATGTCGGCGAGGTCGAGCGTCGGGTCGGCGGCGATCGTGGTCACGGGAACCTCCGGGAGTAGCGGGAACGGTGACCTGCGCGGTGCTGCCGCCTACGATCGGCGCCGCTCCTGTGCTCGGGCTGACGTGGCGCTGTGCTGCGGCGACCCCGGCAGGACAGGGGAATCCCGTGACGCGGCGAGGATCGGCGTGGACTATCGGCTGCTCGGCCCGGTGGAGGTGGTGTCGGCCACCGGGGCGCCGTTGCCCGTTGCCGGGGCAAAGCTGCAGGGCCTTGTCGTGCTCCTGGCTCTCGACCCGCGGTCCACGGTGTCGTCGGCCCGGCTGATCGACGCGCTCTACGACGACCCGCCCCCGACGGTGGAGAACGCCGTGCAGCAGCTCGTGTCGAAGCTGCGCCGGGTCCTGGCCGAGGGCGGCGCGCCGGGCCGCGTCGTGACCCGGCCGCCGGGCTACTGCCTCGACGAGCCGCGCGACGCGGTCGACGCGCTCCGGTTCGAGCGCCTGGTCGGGGACGCCCGGGCCGCTGCCGGTGCAGGCGATCCGTCCCGGGCCGTCCGGCTGGTGGAGGAGGCGCTGGGTCTGTGGCGCGGCGAGGCGTTCGCCGGCGCGACGCTGGGGGGCGAGGCCGCCGGTGTCCGCACGCGGATGGCCGAGCTGCGGGATGCGGCGATCGACGACCGCGTGGACTGGGAGCTGCGGCGGGGCAACCACACCGGGGTGGTCGCGGAGCTGGAGGCGGCGGTGGCGGCGACGCCGCTGCGCGAGCGCCGGTGGGGCCAGCTCATGGTGGCGCTGTACCGGTGCGGGCGGCAGAGCGACGCGCTGCGGACCTACCGGCAGGCCCGCCGCATGCTGGCCGAGGAGCTCGCCGTCGGCCCGGTCCGGAGCTGCGCCGGCTGGAGGCCGCGGTCCTGGCGCACGATCCGGCACTCGTCGCCGCCGAGTGGGCACCGCCGTGCCCACGAACCTGCCGACTCGCGCCGTACCCGGAGCGGGCCGGGCGCGTGCGCCGCCCGCGGACGTCCTGCCTCGGCCGGGACACCGAGATCGCGCAGCTCACGCGCCTGGTCGAGCGGCCCGGACTGGTCACGCTGGTCGGCCCGGGCGGCGTGGGCAAGACCCGCCTCGCCGTCGAGGTCGCAGTCGTGCTGGAACAACGCCTGCCGGGCGGCGTCGGCTGGGTCGAGCTGACGCCGGTGACGCCCGGCGGAGTGGGGCAGGCGGTGGGCCACGCTCTCGGCTTCGACGACGCTGTGCTGGCGCGCGACGGCGGCGACCTCCTCGACGGCCTGGCCCGGTTCCTGTCACGTCGACGGTCCGCGGTGGTGCTGGACAACTGCGAGCACCTGGTCGAGGAGGTCGCATCATTCGTGGCGGAGCTGCTGGACCTGGCTCCCGGCCTGCACGTCGTCGCGACGAGCCGGGAGGGTCTCGCCGTCGAGGGCGAGGTGCTGTTCCCCGTTCTCCCCCTCCCGCTCCCGGCCGCGGTGGCGCTCTTCGCGGAACGCGCCCGGTCGGTCGGGGTGACGCCGGCCGACGGCGACCTCGTGGCGGACGGCCCGATCGCCGACATCTGCCGCAGGCTGGACAGCCTTCCGCTGTCCGTCGAGCTGGCCGCCGCGCGGACCCGCCACGTCGGCATCGGCGAGATCGCGCGCCGGCTCGACCGGCCGTTCGACCTGCTCACCGCGTCGCCCCGCACGGCGGTCGCCCGGCAACGCAGCCTCCGGGCCGTCATCGACTGGAGCTTCGCGCTGCTCGGCGACGGCCGAGCGGGAGCTGTTCACCCGGCTGTGCGTCTTCGAGAACGGGTTCACGCTGGCGGGCGCCGAGGCCGTCGACCCCGCCGCGCACGCGGCGTGGACGTTGGAGCTGCTCGCCGGCCTCGTCGACAAGTCCCTGGTGGTCGCCGTTCCGGACCCGGACGGCGGCGAGATGCGCTACCACCTGCTCGAGACGCTGCGCCGGTACGGCCTGGAGCAGCTGGCCGCCACGTCCACCGGCGATGCGGCCCGCCGCGCCCACCGCGCGTACTTCGTCGAGCTCGCCGCGGCCGCCGCCGCGGGGTTCATGTCGAGCGCCTACCGCGAGTGGCGGCGGCGCGTCGAGCGGGAACTGCCGGACCTGCAGGCGGCCTGCAGGTCTGCCGTCGCGTCCCGGGCGTGGGACGACGCGCTGCGGATCGCCGGATCGCTCTGGTGGTTCTGGGGGAGCACGGACCGGCACCGCGACGGACGCCGGTGGCTCGAGGACGCGCTGCGCGGGCCCGCCTCCGAGGCCGATCCCGCGGCGCGCGGGTGGGCGCTCGCGGTGCTCGGGTACATCGCCGGCCAGCAGCTCGACCTCGACGTCGCGCTACCGGCCGGCGAGCAGGCCCTCGCCCTGAGCATCCGCCACGGCGACGAGGTGGCCGTCGCGGTGGCCCGGCAGGCACTCGGCCTCACCTGGGAGGCCGCGGGCGACCACGACCGCTCGGCAGCACTCCTCGCACAGGCCCGGGCCGTCCTCGACGCGGCGGGCCTGCACCACCAGGTCTGCAACAACGACGTCGTCACGTGCGTCCGGGGGTTGGCCACCGGCGACCTCGGCCTCGTCGACAGGGCCAGCCGCGAGGTCCTTCGCCGCAGCGCCCTGATCGACTACGACCCGCACCGCTGCTGGGCGCACCTCGTGCGGGCGCGGCTCGGCGAGGAGCGTGGCGACCTCGCCGCGGCGACGGCCGAGAGCCGGCTGGCCGTCGCGGTGGCGCGGAATCTCGACCTGCCGCACTACCTCTCGTTCGCACTCGCCCGGTCGGGCCGGGTCGCGCTCATGCACGGCGACCTCGCGCACGCCGACGCCGCGCTGACCGAGGCCGTCGCGGTCGCCGACACCGCCGGGGCCGGGTGGTTCGCCGCCCTCGCCCGGGTCGGCCTCTCCGACGTCCGCCGCAGCCAGGGCGACCTGTCCGCCGCGCGGGCGCTCCTGCGGCAGGCCGTCGAATGGGGCGCCGGACCGGCCGCAGGGTCCGCCCGGGTGACCTTCTACCGCCGCCTCGCCGGTGATCCCGTCGCGCTGGCCGCCGCGGCGCTCGCCGAGCTCGGCTGAACAGTAGGACGTACGCGGAGCCGGCAGATCGCGGTAGCCGCAGACCGGGCGAGGCGACCGGCCCCGACCCCGAGGGCCACCCCACCCAGCACGTCGGTCGGCCAGTGCGCCCGCAACCGGACGCGGCCGTACGCGAGCGTGCCGGCGAGCGGGGCGAGCGCGGCGGCGACCCAGGGGTTGCGCCGGGCCACCGCCGTCGTGAACGCGGTCGCGGCGGCGGTGTGCGACGAGGGGAACGACGGCGCCGTCGGCTGGTGCGGGAGGGCGCGGCGGGCCGGGGAGTCGGCGGGCGGGCGCGGGCGGTCGACCAGGCGGTTGAGGATCTGCGTGGTGCCGGTGGCCAGCAGCACCGCGACCACGCCCTCGCCCGCGGCGCGCCGGAGGCCGGGACGCAGCGCCATGGCCGCGGCGATCGCGAACCAGAGCTTGCTTCCGTTCGCAAGGACGCTGATGTGCAGCAGTGGCGCGCCTGGCGGCCCGGCGGGGATCGCCAGGCGGCGCTCGACGAGATCGGCCTCCCAGCGGTTCAACCGTGCGAACCGTCCTGCGGCGCCCTGTCCCCGAGGCATCCGTCGATCATCCCCGTCGACCGTCAGCAGGGTCTCGAGGTAGGTCTTCCACACCTGCTCGTCGTCGCTGACCGGCGCCGCGGCCCGCAGGGCGTCCAGCCGACCGGGCGCGTACAGCTCGCGCAGGGCGCGGGTCAGGGCTGCGATGTCGCCGGGCGTGCAGAGCAGGCCGTCGACGCCGTCGTCGATCACGTCCGGGAAGTTGCCGACCCGGGTCGCGACGACGGGCACGCGGTGCCGGTTGGCCAGCGCGACGTGCTGGGACGCGGTCGCGCTGCGGTAGGGGAGCACGAGCGCGTCGACGGAGGCGAACAGATCGGGAATGCGCTCGGCCGGCAGGTAGCCGGGTCGGAGGTCGACGCGGTCGCGCAGGCCGAGCCGGTCGACGAGCCCGCCCAGGTCCGTGGCGTCCGGGTAGACCTCGCCCGCGACCGTCAGGTGCACGCCGTCGAGCGGTGCCAGCGCGCGCAGCAGCACGTCGAGGCCCTTGTACCGGCGGACCTTGCCGAAGAACAACAGCCGCCGGCGCACCCCGGGCGCGCGGGGACGCGGCGGGCCGTCGGGGAGGTGCGGCGGGAGCGGGGCGACGGCCACCGGGCGGTCGGTGAGGGCCGCCAGCGCCCGGCGCTCAGCCTCGGTGTGCACGACGGCCGCGTCGACCGCCCGCATCAGCAGCGCGGTGAGCGGCCGGTCGCCGGGCCGGGCTTCGTGCGGGACGACGTTCGCGCAGATCGCGACGACCCGCGCACCGCGGCGGGCCGCCCGCGCGACCGCCCACAGCACCGGCGCCTGGATCGTCGTGTAGTGGACGACGATCACCAGGTCCGATGCCGCGGCCGCCCGGCCGACCCGCCACCCCCCGACCGGGTTGCGCCACGACAGCACGGGCTCCGCCGGGTACACGGCGCCCTCCGCGGCGGTGAGCGCCTGCGTCGGCAGCAGCCGAGCGGGCCCCTGGTGGGTCCAGGTCCGCACCCGGACCGCATGCCCCTCGGCCGCCAACCGGTGCGCCAGGTCGGCGACGAGCAGCGGAAGGCCCCCGCGCCACGGGTACGCCGGCCCGACGAGCGTGACGCGCATTCAGCGCCGTTTCCCGTGAAACACGCCCTCGATCCTCCCGCTCGCGGGCCCGTCACGCCGCCGCGGCCACCGCCGTCCAGAAGTCCTCGAAGCCGTCGAGCGGGCCGGTCATGGCGCGCTGCGTCAGCAACACGGCGACGGTGTCGCGCACCGGGTCGACGTATGCCGTGGTCCCGGTCCCGCCCGTCCAGCCCCAGCGGCCCGGCGCCTGCCACGGTTCGGCCGCCTCGACGTCCACCCCGGTGGCCAGGCCCCAGGACTCGCCGGGGCCGAGGAACACCCGCGCGGACCGCCGCTGCTGCGGGGTGAGCGCGTCCGCGGTCATCAGCGCGACCTCGTCCGCGGTCAGCACGGGCGCGCCGCCGTCGGCCAGCGCGCTGTAGAACCGCAGGACGTCCGGTGCGGTGGACACCAGCCCCGAGCCGAGCTCCTCGAACGGTGGAGGGACGGCGAAGGTGCCGTCCGGTGGGTCGAGCACGGCCAGCCCGTCGGGGCCGGGCAGGTAGGCGGTCGCGAGCCGGGTGGGGTCCGACGCCTGGAAGCCCGTCGACGCCATGCCCAGCGGACCGGTGATCCGCTCGGCGACCAGGTCGGCCAGGGACCGTCCGGTGGCCCGCATCAGCAACATGCCGAGCAGGTCGATGCCGGTCTCGTACATCCAGCCGGTGCCCGGCTGGAAGGCCAGCGGCAGGCTCGCGATCCGGTCGACGAACTCGTCCGCCGAGACGTCGCGGTGCAGGGGGCTGCCGAACACGCCGCGCTCGATCATGGCCGCCTGCAGGGGCGTCTGCTCCATGACGATGCCCCAGCCGGAGGTGCCGGCGAGCAGGTCGCGGACGGTGATCGCCCGCTCCGCGGGCACGGTGCGGTCGAGCGGGGCGTCGGGCGCCACCAGCACGCGCGGCTCCGCGGCCTCGGGCAGCCAGCGGGCGATGGGGTCGTCGAGCGCGAGCACGCCGTCACGCACCAGGGTCAGCGTGAGCGCTCCGCCGATCGGCTTGGTGATCGACGCGATGCGGAACTGCGTGTCGTCGCGCATGGGCGGGCTCCCGGGCTCGACGCCGGTGCGTCCGCCCGCGCGCACGTGTTCGTGCCCGCGGACCCGCACCGCCGCGACGTACCCGGGCATGCGGCCGGCCTCGACCTGGCCGTCGAGCAGCTGCCAGACGTCCGCCACGGCCACCGTGCTGTCGAGTCGTGATGTCATGCGGTCCTCCGATCCGTTGTCCGGTCGACCGGTCCGACCGGTGGGAATCATCGGTTGCCTGCCGATCGCACCTTTCACCGGATCTCGACGTGTCGTACCCCGACCGGTACCGCCCCCGCCTCGGTCCGTCACCGCGTTCGGCACGCTGTTTCTCTTTGGGGTCGTACTGCCTGACCTGTCGTTCCACGCCGTCCACCTCCCTCGTTTGGCCCAAAGGTGAACAGATGGACGCGCTCTTCGCGCGCTGGAAAAGAGGTGTACGGCGTGCCTGCCCTGGTTCTGGCGGTTCCGCGGTCGAGGGCGGTGTCGGTGGTCGGTGCCCTGCGGACCTGCGGCTCGGCCCTGCGCCGCTTCGGCCGTACCCCCGGCCCGGGCCTGCTGGCCGCGGCCCTGGCGCTCGCCGCCTGCACGAGCTCGTCCGCACCCCCGCAGGCGCAGACCGAGCGCGTCGAGCGGACGACCGTCTTCACTGCGGTGTCGTCGTCCGGCGCGCTGTCGGCGTCGAGCGAGCAGAACCTCGGCTTCCTCCGCGGCGGCCGGCTCATGGCCGTGAACGTTCGGGTGGGCGACCGGGTCACCGCCGGACAAGTGCTCGCGACCCTGGAGGACGGCCCGGCGCGCCGGACACTCGCGCAGCAGCAGGCCCAGCTCGACGCACAGCGGGCGGTGCTCGACCGGCTGGTCAACAGCACGGCCGTGCCGGGCGCCCAGAACTCGGTCGAGCAGGCCCAGGCGATCCTCGACGCCACCGAGGACCAGGTGCAGGCGACCAGCGAAGCCGACGACTCGGCGGTGAACCGCGCGGAGAAGCAGCTCGACTTCGACGAGGACGCCCAGGACGACGCCGAGGACCAGCTCGACGCGGACGAGAAGGCGTGCGGGGCGTCGACGGGCACGGGGAACGCGACGCCCAGGACGTTCACCTTGCCGTTCTCGGCCGCCTCCACGACGAGCCCGACAACGGGCAGCGGAACGGGGGCGTCGACGGGTACGGGTACGGGTACGCTTGCCTCGGATGACGCCGCCACTTCGGACGACGCCGCCACCTCGGACGACGCCGGACGACGCCGACGTACGACGCACCGGGGCACAGGACCCGGCACGGGAGGATGGGTGCGACGTCGACCGGCACGGGTCGCGACGGGCACCCGACCGGCATGGGTGGGGCACGTCGACCGGGCACGACTCCGCCCTCACCGCGCCCGTCGATCCCATCGGATCCGGTACCTGCAGCCGCGTCCCCTCCGACCGGGCCGCGGTGGCGACGGCGGACCGGCGGGTCGTCGTCAGCCGCACTGCGCGGGACGCGGCGCGGCAGAGGCGGGACGTCGACGCGGCCACGGGCCAGGTGTCGATCGAGAACGCGCGGCAAGGGGTCGTCACCGCGCAGAACAGCCTCGACTCGGCCGCCACCGACCGACCGTCGACGATCGCCCAGCAGCAGGCGGTGATCGCCGGGCTGGACGCGGTCGTGCGCCAGGCGCAGCAGGACGTCGAGGAGACGATCCTGCGGGCACCGGTCGACGGGACCGTGTCGGCGCTCAACGGGGCGGTCGGCGAGTACGTCGCGGCCAGCTCGAGAACGAGCGCGCTGGCCCCGGGCACCGAAGCGGCGATCCCGGGCACGGTCGGCGCGTCCACCGAAGCGGCCGCCTCGGCCGTCGCCCGGCCGGGCGGGACGCAGTTCCTCGTGCTGGACGGCGTCGACACCTTTCAGGTCGTCGTCCCGTTCGAGGAGTCCGACGCGTTGCGGATCACGGCGGGCCAGAACGTGGACGTCGCGTTCGACGCCGTCCCCGACCTCACTCGCCGCGGCACCGTGCTGGCGGTGGCCCCGAGCGCGACGGCCTCGTCCGGAGTGATCGGCTACTACGTCACGGTGCTGCTCACCGAGACCGACCCGCGGCTGCGCAACGGGCAGACGGCCAAGGCCGCGGTCCACACGAAAGAGCTGCGCGACGTGCTGGCCGTGCCGAACTCCGCGGTGCGCCGGGAGGGCGGGCAGACGACCGTGACGGTGGTGGGCCCCGGCGGTGTCCAGCGCAAGGTCCCGTTCCAGGCGGGGGTCGTCGGGGACCAGCTGACGCAGGTCGTGTCCGGTCTGACGGTGGGGGACGAGGTGGTGGTCGGCGACGGGCGGTAGGTCGGGCGGAGAGGCCACGGGCGGTCGTGGGCGGGGTTGTCGGACGGTGGTGCGGTCGGCCGACGTGGTCACTGCGGTGCCGAAGCGGGCCAGCTCTGAGGTCGCGCATTCGCGGGCGCCGCCGAACCTCCCGTGAGTCACCCGCGATCTCGCGGTCAGGCTGACGCACAGGGGCTGCAACCGTCGCACCTGTCCCAGGAGGTGCGACAGCCCGGCTGCGGATGCGACGGCCCGATATAGGCATGTGACAGCGACTCTCGGCTGCCAGCTCAAGCGTGCGACTGAACCCTGCTAGATCGCTCAGTGAGATCGTCTCTGCCCGGTAGGACCGCGATGGCCCGCGGTCGCCGTTCGCGGGGGAAGCGATCTTGCGGTACTATCGAACACATGTTCGAAGATGTGGTTGCCGGGTCCCGCGAGGGTGAGGGCTGCCACGTGCCCGTCGACGACCTCGACGGGGTGCTGGAGCGGCTGCTGGCCGGCGCCGACGCCGATCTGACGCCGATCTTGACGGGGTCCCTGATTGGCTGCCCGCGGAGCGGGATGATGCCGGGTCGGACGAGCTGGTGCTCGCCTACGGTAGTTGTGAGCCGTCGGGGTGGTTGGCGCTGGATCTGGACTCGGCCACCGCGGATCCGGCCCGGCTGTCGGACGACACGTTGATCGAGGCGATGATCGGGTTCGACCGGGTCGGGTCGTGGGCGGCGGCGCGGCAGGCGCGGCTGCTGGCCGAGCTGGCCCGGCGGCGTCCGACCGACACGGCGCCGTATTCGGCGCGGTCGGCGGGGGTGGGCAGCGAGTACGCCCCCGATGAGGTCGGGGTGGCGCTGCACCTGTCCCGGGGCAGCGCGTGTGCCCGGATCGGGCTGGCGTGGCGGCTGTTGTCGACGCTGCCCGCGACGTTTGCGTTGTGGGAGTCCGGGCGGATCGACACCGCGAAGGCCCGCGCGGTCGACGACGCGACCGTGGTGTTGTCCGACGAGCTCGCCCGGGCGGTGGAGGCGCGGGTGCTGTCCCGGGCGCCGGAGCAGACCGTGGCCCAGCTCAAGGCCGCGCTGGCGCGTGCGGTGATCGCCGCGGATCCCGAGGGCGCCGAGCAGCGGCATCCGCAGGCGCGGCGGGACCGGCGGGTGGTGGTGACCGCCGAGCCGGACGGGATGGGCACGTTGTGGGCGATGCTCACCGCGACCGATGCCGCGGGGGCGTTCACGTGGTTGACCCGGCTGGCCCGCGGTCTGGGTTCTGATGATCCCCGTTCGATGGACGCCCGCCGCGCCGACATCCTCGCCGCCCTGCTCAACGGCCGCCTGCTCCGACACGACACCGACGCCGACGCCGACACCGACGCCGACGACGGCTCGGCCGGCGAGGGTCGAGGCCGAGCGACCGACCGCGGCGACGGCCGACCGGCGACGTCGCGACCGGCCCGGGCCGCCCGATCCAGCCGGTGACCCCGGGCAAGCCGTTGATCCAGGTCGTCATCCCGTACTCCACGTTGATCGGGGCCGACGACCAGCCCGCCGAGCTCGTCGGGCACGGCCCCATCCCCGCCTCCCTCGCCCGCGAGGCGGCCGCGGACGGGGTGTGGCGCCGGCTGGTCACCGACCCGCTGTCGGGCACCCTGCTCGACCACGGCCGCACCACCTACCACCCACCGGCCGGGCTCGCCGATCACGTGAGGGCCCGGGACGTCCACTGCAGGTTCCCCGGCTGCCGCAGACGAGCCGCCGACGCCGAACTCGACCACATCACCGCCTGGTCCGACGGCGGCACCACCAGCGAACCCAACCTCGCCGCCTGCTGCACCCACCACCACCGGCTCAAGACCCACGCCGAGGGCTGGCACGTCCACGCCCACCCCGACGGCCGGCTGACCTGGACCACCCCCACCGGGCACCGGCACACCACCGAGCCCCACGACTACCGACCCGACCCGGCGCCTGAACCGCACCGTCCAGCACTCGACGCCGAGCACGGCAACGCGCCACCACGACGATGCTGACCCGGATCCGCCGCCCTTCTGACCGACCGGCTCGACTCAGCTCACCTGCGTTCTCCGCGCGATCGAAGCCGCTCGTGAGCGCTCTAAGTGTGGTGACTGGAGCGCGATGGACACCCGTGCGCCCACCGCATCGGAGCCATGGAGGCGAGTACGTCATCTTCTGCAGGGACTACCGCGACATCAATAATGTCGCGCAAGTCTTCAACACCAACGGCGGGGAGACCTTCCGGATCAAGGGCACTTTCTGACGATCGGCCACTCCGGCCGTGCGAAGCGCATCGAAGCGTGGCGCACTGTCTGCGGCTCACGGCTTCGTCGCCCGCACGACCACCGCCGGCATCGGGACCCGGACGGCGTCCCCCTCGTCGTATGCCGCCAGCTTTTCCCGCATCGAGCGTCGGACCTCCGCCAGCACGCCGGCCGGCTGCCGCGCGAGGAGGGCGGCTGTGCGGACGGTGCCGTGCAGGAGGGCGTCGACGGCGTCGTCCGGGGACGGCAGCTCCCAGGTCTGGGCGACTTCGGTGACCGACACGTCGGCGAACCCGGCCGCGGTCAGGTCCCGGGTCGCGGCCGCCGGGTCCGTGTAGCGGAAGAAGTCCGGACCGGGCGGCAGGCCCACGTCCATCGTGCCGTGTTCCGCCAGCGCCCTGAAGACGGCCGCGAAGGTGGGTGACCGGTCCGGGGGCGCCCACACCGTGAACGCCAGGCGCCCGGCCGGGCGCAGCACCCGCGCGCAATCGCGCAGGAACGCTTCGGGATCTGGGAAGTGCAGGATGCCGAAGCTGCTGACGACGGCGTCGATACTCGACGAGGCGAGCGGTAGCGCGCCGGCGTCCGCACGCGCGAGGGCGATCGACGGATGGGCGACGCGGGCCCGGCGGATCTGCTCGGCCGAGAAGTCCAGACCGATCACCGATGCACCGCGACGCGCGGCCGCCGCCGCGACGATCCCGGCTCCGGTCGCGACGTCGACCACCCGGTCCGCGGCCGTGACCTCCACCGCGTCGAGCAGGGGTTCGACCACCTGGGCGACCACCGGGCCGAGCCGGTCGCGGTAGGCCGTGCAGGTGTCGGGGTCTTCCCAGCCCGCGTGCTCGAACTCCCGAAATGTGCTCATTCGTCCCCCCGACGAGGGCGCCGAGTATGGCGGCGCACGGTCGTCGGCGGCACCGCCGGACGGCGCAGCGGCGCAGGTCAGACGAACGCCGAGATCCCCGTGATGTCGCGGCCCACCAGCAGCGCCTGGATGTTGTCGGTGCCCTCGTAGGTGTGCACCACCTCCATGTCGGTGAGGTGGTGGGCGACGTGGTTCTCCAGGAGAAGGCCGTTGCCGCCGAGGATGTCGCGGGCGTCCAGGCAGATCTGGCGGGCCTTGCGGGCGTGGTTCAGCTTCGCCAGCGACGCCATCGGCCCGGTCCAGCGGCCCTGCTCCTGCAGCTCTGCCATCCGGAAGCAGTACAGCTGCATCCCGGTGATCTCGGCGAGCATCTCCGCGAGCTTGGCCTGCACGAGCTGGAAGCTCGCGATCGGCCGGCCGAACTGGGTGCGCGCCTTGGCGTAGTCGAGCGCGATCTCTACGCCGGTGCCGTCGAGGTTCTTCTCCACGACGATCGCCTTGACCTTGCCGTCGTCGGTGTCCCGGGCCCAGACCACGACGACGTCCGCGATGCCGGCGTTGCCGATCCAGCGCTTGGCCCCGTTCAGCACCCACGCGTTGCCGTCGCGACGGACCGTGGTCTCCAGCGCGACGGAGTCGGAGCCGTGGTCCGGCTCGGTCAGGGCGAAGGCACCGATCAGGTCCAGCGTGGCCATGCCGGGCAGCCAGCGCTGCCTCTGCTCCTCGCTGCCCAGCAGGTTGATCGAGCCCATCGCCAGGCCGGACTGCACGCCGAGGAAGGTGTTGACGCTGCCGTCGCCGCGCGACATCTCCACCGTCGCCATCCCCGCCGCGAGACGGGACAGGCCCGGGCAGCCGTACCCCTCGATCGTCGAGCCGACGATGCCGAGCCCGGCCAGCTTCGGCACGAGCGCCCAGGGAACTCGGCGCGGTCCCAGTGGTCGTTGATCACCGGGAGCACGTCGGAGTCGACGAAGGCACGCACGCGGTCGCGGACCTCGCGGGCCTCGTCGGTGAGCAGCTCGTCGAGCAGGTAGTAGTCGGTGCTCATGGCGGTTCCCGTCGGCGTCGTAGGTGTAGAAGCCCTTCCCGGTCTTGCGGCCCAGGTCACCGCGCTCGACCAGCTCGGTGACGGTGCGGCTGGGCAGGTCGCGGGGGTCGCCGGTGACGGCGTGGCGGGCGAGCTTGGCGTGGTAGCCGATGTCGATCCCGGTGAGGTCCATGAGCTCGAACGGGCCCATGGGGTAGCCCAGCGCGGTGCGGCAGGCGGTGTCGATGTCCTCGACGGAGGAGATGCCGTTCTCCAGCAGGAAGATCGCCTCGTCGCGGACGGCGCCGAGGATCCGGTTGGCGACGAACCCAGGGATCTCCTTGTGCAGCACCACCGGCTCCTTGCCGAGCCGGCGGGCCAGGTCGGCGACCGCCTCGACGGTCGCCTCGTCCGCGCCGAGCACCTCGACGCAGCGCATCACCAGCGCCGGGTTGAAGAAATGCATGTTGGCGACGCGGTCCGGGCGCCCGGTGGCGTCGGCGAGCTGCGACGACATGATCGCCGACGAGTTCGTGGTGAGGATCGCGTGCGGCGGTGCGAGCTTGTCGAGGCGGGCGAAGACCTCCCGCTTGACGTCCAGCTTCTCGACGGCCGCTTCGATCACGAGGTCCGCGGTCGACGCGGCCGCGTCGAGGTCCGTGGTGAACGTGAGCCGGGCGAAGGCGGCGTCGACGTCGTCGCGGGTGCGGCGGCCCTTCGCGACGTCCCGATCGAGCCGCGAACGCAGGGACGACTCCGCGTGCGCCAGCGCGTCGTCGGTGAGGTCGGTGACGGTGGTGTCGTGGCCGGCGAGTGCGCAGACCATGGCGATCTGCGCGCCCATCGTGCCGGCGCCGACGACGAGAATTCTCTCCATCGTCAGGCACCCCCGAACGCGGCGATGCCGGTGATCGCCCGACCCATGATCAGCGTGTGCACCTCGTCCGTGCCCTCGTAGGTGCGGACGCTCTCGAGGTTGTCGGCGTGCCGCAGCGGCGAGTAGCTCCAGCGTGACGCCGTTGCCGCCGAGGATCGTGCGCGCCGCGCGGCAGATCGCGATGGCCTCGCGGACGTTGTTGAGCTTGCCGAACGAGATCTGCTCGGGACGCAGCTTTCCGGCGTCCTTGAGCCGCCCGGTCTGCAGCGCGACGAGCACGCCCTTCTGGATCTCCAGCACCATGTCGACGAGCTTCTGCTGGGTGAGCTGGAACGACGCGATCGGCGTGCCGAACTGGCGGCGCTGCCAGGGCGTAGCGCAGCGCGGTCTCGTAGGAGTCGCGGGCGGCGCCCATCGCGCCCCAGATGATCCCGTAGCGGGCCTCGTTGAGGCAGGAGAACGGGCCCTTGAGGCCCGGCGCGCCGGGCAGCACCGCGTCGGCGGGCAGCCGGACGCCGTCCAGGGTGATGTCGCACTGGATCGACGCGCGCATCGACAGCTTGGGCTCGATCGGCGGTCGCGGTGAAGCCCTCGGCGTGCGGTGGGGACGACGAAACCCCGGATGCCGTCGTCGGTCTGCGCCCAGATGATCGCGACGTCGGCGATCGACGCCAGCCCGATCCAGCGCTTCGCGCCGGTGAGCACCCAGCCGTCCCCGTCCCGCACGGCGCGGGTGGCCATGCTCGCCGGGGTCGCTGCCGGCGGTCGGTTCGGTCAGCCCGAAGCAGCCGATCAGCTCGCCCGCGGCCATGCCCGGCAGCCACCGCTGCTTCTGCTCCTCCGAGCCGAACTTGTGCGATGGCGCTCATCGCCAGCGAGCCCTGCACCGAGACGAAGGTGCGGATGCCGGAGTCGCCGGCCTCCAGCTCCATCGCGGCCAGGCCGTACTCGACGGCGCGTGCGGCCGGCGCAGCCGTAGCCCTTCAGGTGCATGCCGAGCAGGCCGAGCGCGGCCATCTCCTTGACCAGCTCGCGCGGGAAGGTCGCCGTCGTCGTACCACGCGGCGATGTTCGGGCGGATCCGCTCGTCGACGAAGGCGCGGACCCGGTCGCGCAGGGCCAGCTCCTCGGCGGTGAACAGGCCGTCGAGGTCGAGGTAGTCGTCTGCCAAGGTCATGGTGTCCTCCTGCTCAGTGACTCCACCTGCGGATCCCCGCCTTGCTTCGCTGCGGCGTCGATCTGCAGGACAGCTCAGGCGGCCTCGAACAGGACGGCGATGCCCTGCCCGACGCCGATGCACATGGTCGCCAGGGCGCGCCGGGCTCCGCGGTCGTGCAGTTCCAGCGCGGCGGTCAGGGCGAGCCGGGCGCCGCTGGCGCCCAACGGGGAGCCCAGGGCGATCGCAGTCCGCCGCTCGGGCCGGTACTGCCGGGCCGCGCCCTTCTCGGTGAGGAACGCGCATGTCGTCCATCGTGAACCCCGGCACGCCCGACTTCAGCACGACGACGGTGTCCTGCGGGGGCTGACGGCGCAGTACAGGTGCGCCGGTTGGTGGCTGGACGGCGGGGCACTGGTCGCGGGCGACCTCGACGGGATCCTCGCCGACTACACCGACGACTCGGTGTACATCACTCCGCGCGGCGAATACCGCGGCCTGGACGAGATCCGGCAGGCGTACGTCGGGTTCCTCGCCGAACTGCCCGACGCAAGCTGGACGTGCCCAGACTGGTCTTCGAGGGCGACGTCCTGTACCTCGAGTGGACGGCCGAGGCGCCGACCGTGCGCGTCACGGACGGCACCGACACCTTCGTCTTCAGCGACGACGCGATCCGGGTCCACACCCTCCACTACACGACGGAGCCGGTGTCCTAGGAAAGACCGGGCTGGTGCGCCTCGGCCTGACCCACGAGTCCGACTCGCTCTGCTGATCGACCTGCGCGCCCCTGCCTGACCCGCTCCCGGATCCGTCACACTTCCGCGTCGCCGGCCGCACGCCGTTCAATCTGGTCCTCGGTGTTCGAGCCCGACGGGGGTGCGCCATGGACCGGCCGGACTGGAGAGGCGCGCTGGGCGAGGCGTTCGCGCAGGCCGTGTCCTACCTCGACGGCCTGCCCGACCGGCCGGTCCACCCCGCCGCCGACCTCGGGCAGCTGCGCGCGGCGCTCGGCGGTCCGCTGCCCGAGCGGCCGCTCGACGCGCGGGACGTGGTCGCGGACCTGGCCGCGGCGGCCGGGCCCGGGGTGATCGCGTCGGGCAGCGGCCGGTTCTTCGGCTTCGTCGTCGGAGGTGCGACGCCCGCGGCGCTGGCCGCCGACTGGCTGGCCTCCGCCTGGGACCAGAACGCGGGCCTGTACGTCCTCGGGCCCGCCGCGGCCGTGGTCGAGGAGGTCGCGGGCGCCTGGGCGGCCGACCTGCTCGGCCTGCCGCCGCACGCGTCGGTCGGGTTCGTGACCGGCGCGCAGATGGCCAACGTCACCGGGCTGGCGGCCGCGCTGCACGCCGTGCTCGGCCGGGCCGGATGGGACGTCGAGCTCGGCGGGGTTGTGGGGTGCCCCGCGGGTCCGCGTGCTCGCGGGCGAGCAGCGGCACGGCACCGTCGACCGGGCGCTGCGCTTCCTCGGCGTCGGCACCGCGGCGATCGAGCCGATCCCCGCGGACGCCCAGGGGCGGATGCGGGTGGACGCGCTCGCCAGTGCATTCGACGAGGCGCTCGACGACCGCCCGGCGATCGTGTGCGCGCAGGTCGGCAACGTCAACACCGGCGCGGTCGACCCGGTCGGGCAGATCAGCGACATCGCCCACCGGCACGGCGCGTGGGTGCACGTCGACGGCGCGTTCGGGCTGTGGGCGGCGGCGAGCCCGCGGCTGCGGCCGCTGCTGGACGGCGTCGGGCGGGCGGACTCGTGGGCGACCGACGCGCACAAGTGGCTCAACGTGCCCTACGACTGCGGCCTGGTCTTCTGTGCCGACCCGCAGGCACACCGGGCCGCGATGGGCGCGCGGGCGGGCTATCTCGTGCACGGGTCGGCGGCGAGCGCGACGCGCTCGACCACAACCCCGAGCTGTCCCGGCGCGCCCGCGGGTTCGCCGTGTACGCCGCGCTGCGGGCGCTGGGGCGCGGCGGCGTCGCCGATCTGGTCGAGCGCAGCTGCGCGCTGGCTCGCCGGTTCGCCGACGCAGCTCGGCGCGGCCCCGGGCGTCGAGGTCCTGAACGACGTGGTGCTCAACCAGGTGCTGGTGCGCTTCGGTGCAGGATCGGACAGGGACTCCGACGACCTGACCCGCGCGGTGGTCGAGCGGGTCCAGCACGACGGCACCTGCTGGATGAGCGGCACCGTGTGGCAGGGGCGGGCCGCGATGCGGATCTCGGTGTCGAACTGGTCGACGGACGAGGCGGACGTCGACCGGTCGGTCGCGGCCATCCTCCGGTGCGCGCGGGAGGAGGCGTGACCGCAGGCTCAGCTCCCGCCGCTCGGCCAGCCGCGCCGCGAGCTGGGTGCGGGAGCGGACGTCGAGCTTGCGGTAGACCTTCCACAGCGCGGCCTCGACGGTGCTGACGCTGAGGAACAGCGCCGCCGCCACCTCCTTGTTGCTCAGGCCCGCGGCCACCTGCTCGGCGATGCGCCGCTCGGCGTCGGTCAGCTCCAGCGGTGATCCGGTGCGTCCCCCGATCCGGCCCAGCTCGGCAGCCGCCTTGTCGGCCCAGACGACCGCCTCGAGGCGGGTGAACTCGGCCTGCGCCTCCTCGAGCGCGGCGCGGGCCTCGCGGCGGCGACGCAGGCGACGGCGCACCGAGCCGGCGACCAGCAGCGTCCGCGCGCGCTCGAAGGGGAGCGGCACCCGGTCGTGGGCGGCGAGGGCGGCGTCGACGGTCTCCTGCGCCGCGTCGAGCTCGCCGGCGGCGGCGTGCAGGAGCGCCCGGCACCTGCCCGTGGCGCCCAGCGCCCACGGCCGGTCGAGAGCGGCCGCCCGGTCCGCGAACGGAGCGAGCACCCGCCGGGCCTCGTCCGTCCGCCCGAGCGCGACGAGCGCCTCCACGTCGTCCGGGACGAACCGCGCATAGCCCGGATCGAACGCCCCGTCGGCAGGCAGACTCGCGCAGACCGGCCCGAGGTGGCGGTGCGCGGTGGCGGGGTCGCCTGCCGACAGCGCCACGAAGCCGAGGAGCGAGGCGGCGAAACTCAGCGTGACCGTCGTACCGATCTCGAGCGCCGAGGGCGGCGGCGCGGTGTGCGTCGGCGCGCGCGTCGTCGAGACGCCCCCGGCGCGCGGCGACGAGCCCGCGCATGCAGATCAGCAGGGAGCGGTGGAAGTCGTCGCCCACCAGCTCGGCCGCCGTCAGCCCCTCCTCGATGCAGCGCAGCGCCGCGGCCAGGTCGCCCGCGCGGCACTCCAGCTCGGCCAGCGTGTACTGGACCAGGGCCCGGGGCCGGTCCTGGCCCAGCTCGGCGAGCCTGCGGTCCTCGGCGAGCAGCACCGCCCGCGCGGGGACGACCTGGTCCGACCAGCACAGCAGGATCCCCGCGACGATGTCCGGAGTCGCCTCCTGCGGGGCGTAGCAGCTCCACGTCGGGCAGGAGCGGGCCGCCTCGAGCAGGTGCGTGTGCAGGCCGCGGCCCACCCAGAACTGCGTCCAGGCCAGCGTGGCCTCGCTCTCGGCGATCGAGGTCGGGTCACCCGTGGTTCGCGCGGTGACGAGGGCGACGGCGGCGTGCCGGTGGGCGGACGACACGGCACCGACGAAGACCAGCGCCAGCGCGAGCAGTCGCTCGGCGGCGGCGCGCAGCCGGTTGCCCTGCGCCTGCGCGAGTGCCGCGCGCGCCAGCTCGGCCGCCTCCGTCATCCCGTTCTGGGCCTTGCGCACGCAGGCGAGCCACAGCAGCGCCTCGGCGCGCAGTTCGCCGCCCGGCAGCTCGGCCACGAGCTCGCTGAGCGCGGCGCGTGCGGCCTCCATGTCCTCGGCCCGGTACCGGTACTCCCCGACGTGGATGCGCCGTCGGATCAGCGCGTCGCCGGCCGTGGGCGGGGTGAGGGCCACGGCCCGCGCCGCCAGCACGGCCGCGACGTCCGGTGCACCCCGCAGGAAGGCGCGCCGCGCCGCGCTCTCCACGGTGGCGGCGACGGACTCGTCGGGACCGACGGTCGCGGCGGCCAGATGAACGGCGCACTCGTCGGGATCGCCGACGAGGGCGGCCAGCCCGGCGTGCATCCGGCGGCGCTCCCGCACGGTCAGGTTGGCCGCGGCGGCCGAGCGCATCAGCGGGTGCGCGAACCGGACCGCGGACCCGTCGACCTGCAGCAGCCCCTCCCCGACGGCCTCGTCCAGCGCGTCGACGGCGTCGTCGCCCAGCGCGGCGGTCAGCAGCGCGGGAGAGGCACCGGCGGAGACCGCCACGACGGCGAGCGCCTGTTGCGCGGCCGGGCTCAGCGCCGCGATGCGCTCGGCCGTGACCCGCAGGACGCCGCCGGGCAGCGGCAGCGCGTTCTCGTCGACGATCCGCTCCCCACGGGCCGACAGGGTCCGCCCGATCTCCACCGCAGAGAACGGGTTTCCCCCGCAGGCGGCGTGGATGCGCCGGGTGAGCCGGCGCGGCAGCTGCAGCCCGCATTGCTCGGTGAGCAGGGTGTGGATGGCGTCGGGGTCGAGCGGGCCGAGCGCCACGCGGTGCAGCCGGGCACCCAGCGGCGGCCCGTCGAGCCCGAGGGGAGCCACCGACCCCGGGCGCCGGGCGGCGAGCACCCCGACCGGTTCGGCGGCCAGCCTGCGGATGACGTAGCGCAGCACCCGGTCCGACGAGCGGTCGAGCCAGCCGGCGTCGTCCACGGCGAGCACGAGCGGTCGCTCCGCCGCCAGCGTGCGGATGATGCCGAGCGCGGCGACACACACCGCGTGCTGGTCGGCGACGGCCCGGGGGTCGCCGGAGCGCAGCAGCGCGACGTCGAGCGCCGCGCGCTGCGGCGGTGGCAGCGCGAGCGCGGTGTCCGGGCTCACGGACTCGAACAGGTCGCGCAGGGCGACGAACGGCAGATCCGCCTCGCCCTCGACGGCGGTGACGGCCAGCACGCGGTGTCCGCGCGCGACGGCGGCGGCCTGCGCCGATCGCCAGACCGTGGTCTTGCCGATGCCGGGGTCGCCCTCGAGGAGGAGCGCGGCAGGCGCCACCTCCATCGCGTCCACGAAGGTCGCCACCTCCGCGAGCGCGGTGTCCCGCCCGAGGACGACGGGTGCCGTGTTCCGCCCGAGCATCGCCGGGCCTCCTGCCGTGGGGGCCGGGCCCCGGGTCGCCCCGGGGCCACCGCGCCGATCCGGCGACGCTGCGGGACCGGGCGGCGCCGTCCATCCTGGCCCCGGACCGCCCGGGAGTCCACGGCGTCACGCCGCGTCGGCGAAGGCGGCCGGGCAGGCGTCGATCTGCTTCAGGTAGGCCAGCGCCGGCCAGGGGCGCGCGCCCGCGGCCGCGCCGAAGTGCGCGTTCATGTCGCGGTCGAACTCCGGGGCCCGCTCGTAGCCCATCCGCCGGTAGAGCGCCCGCGCGGTGCCCATGAACCGCGAGGTGTGGAAAGCGAAGACCGGCGCGCCCGACTCGCGGGTGCGCTGCTCCAACTCGCGCAGGAGCGCGGCGGCGACGCCGTGGCCGCGGTGGCACGGGTGCACGGCGAGCCCGCGGCCGCTCGCCCACCCGGGCGGCCAGCCCAGGCCCTGGGCCGTGGCATCGGGGTAGAACGCCGCGTAGCCGACGATCTCGCCGTCGACGACGGCGACGCACAACTCGCCGTCGCGGGCGTGCCGGTCGAGGTCGAGCAGGTCGGTGCGGTAGTCGTCCCACACGGCGGCGTCGACGTCGGCGGCATAGGGGGCGTAGGCGACGTCGAGCAGCGCGCGGATCGCGGCGTGGTCCGCGGGTCCGGCGGCCCGGACGAGAGGGCGTCGACACGGGGACGATCTCCGATCGGTGAGCGGGACCGGGGGCGAGCGGGCAGGGCGAGTGCGACCGGCACGGCCGCAGCGGCGAGGGCCGCGGCGAGCCACAGCGCCGGTGCGACGCCGGCGAGGGTCCGGACGGGCGAGTCGAGGTCGCCGTGGGCGGCGAAGACCGCGCCGAGCACCGTCACGCCCAGCACGACGGCCAGCTCGCGCACGGTCGTCGACACTCCCGAGGCCGTGCCGTGCTCGTGCGGCGGGACCGCGCCGAGGACGGCATGAGCGACCGGGGCGAAGAACAGCCCGGAGCCCGCGCCCATGAGGACCAGCGGCGTGATGAGCGCGCCGTAGGTGACCCCCGGTGCGGTCCCGGCGGCGAGCCCGGCCGCCCCGGCCGCGACCAGCGCCGCGCCGAGGACCATCGGCGGGCGCGCGCCGAACCGGTCGGCCAGCGCGCCGCCCACCGGGGCGAGCAGCATCGGCATGGCGGCCATCGGCAGCAGGCGCAGGCCGGCGTCGAGCGGTGCGGCGCCGAGCCCGACCTGGATCAGGTGGGTGACGAGGAAGAGCCCCCCGAACAGCGCGGCGTAGAAGAGCAGCGCGACGGCGTTGGCGGTGGTGAAGGCCCTGCTCCGGAACAGGCGCAGCGGCAGCAGGTCGAGCGCGGTCCGGGGCCCCCGGCTCTCGGCGAGGCACGGCCCGGCGAGCGCCACCAGCGCCAGCCCGAGGGGCACGTTGATCCAGAAGATCGACCGCCAGCCGAGCAGCGCTGTGAGCGCGCCGCCGAGCAGGGGTCCCAGCGCCGCGCCGAGACCGCCGATCCCGCCCCAGGCACCGAGCGCCCTCCCGCGGCGTTCAGTCGGCGTCGCGACGGTGAGCAGGGTCATCGCGAGCGGAACGAAGATCGCCGCGCCAGCGCCCTGCACCGCCCGCGCGGCCACGAGTGCGCCGACGTCGGTGGCCAGCGCGGCGGCGGCCGAGCCCGCGGTGAAGGTCGCGACGCCGACGGCGAACATCCGCCTGCGCCCGAAGCGGTCGCCGAGGGCGGCCCCGCCGATCAGGAGCAGGGCGAACGCGAGCGTGTAGGCGTTGACCGTCCACTCCGCGCCGACCAGATTCGCACCGAGATCGCTCCTGATCCTCGGCAGGGCGGTGGTGACGGCCAGCCGGTCGAGCGCGAAGAGGAACCAGGCGCAGGACGTGACGGCGAAGGTCCGGGCGAAACGGGGTGATGTGGGCATGCGCAGCGACGGTAGGCAGGCCGGCACGCGCCGATAACCAAGGAATCCGTGGTCTTTGCGCCCCCTTCCCGCCGGCCGTGCTCCCGCCGCTGCAAAGCCCAAGGATTTCCTGGTTACGGCCGGGGCCGGCCGCTTCCTACCGTCGTCGCACCCCCACGACCAGAGGAGAGAGCCGTGTTCGTCCCCCTGACCGTCGACGACTTCCTGCATCGCGCCGAGACCGTCTTCGCCGACACCGTCGCCGTCGTCGACGAGCCGAACCAGCCCGCGGTGCCCGTGCCCCGCACGACCTACGGCGAGCTCGCCCGGCGCGTGCGGGCCTGGCAGGCCGGCCTGGACGCGCTGGGCGTGCGCCCGGGTGAGCGCGTCGCCGTCGTGAGCCAGAACTCCGCCCGGCTGCTGGAGCTGCTGTACGCCGTGCCCGCGAGCGGCCGCATCGCCGTGCCCGTCAACTTCCGGCTGCGCGCGGACGAGGTGCGCTACGCCGTCGAGCACAGCGGGGCCTCGGTGCTGCTCGTCGACCCCGAGCTCGACGAGCCCCTGCGCGACGTCCGGGCCCCGCACCGCATCGTGCTCGGCGCCGAGAGCGAGGCGCTCGCGATGCGCTTCGACGTCGCGCCGCGGCCCTGGACGGCCCCGGACGAGAACGCCACCGCCACGATCAACTACACGTCCGGGACCACGGCCCGGCCGAAAGGCGTCCAGCTCACCCACCGCAACCTCTGGATGAACGCCGTCACCTTCGGTCTGCACCTGCGTGCCTGGGAGCGCGACGTCGTCATGCACACCATGCCGCTGTTCCACTGCAACGGCTGGGGGATCCCGTACCTGGCCGCCGGGGTCGGTGCCACCCAGGTGGTGCTGCGCAAGGTCGACGGGCCGGAGATCCTGCGCCGCGTCGCCGAGCACGGCGTGACGCTGATGGGCGGCGCCCCCGCGGTCTGGAACACCGTGCTCGACGCGGCCCGCGACTGGGACGGTGAGATCCCCGGCCGCGGCCGCGTGCGCATCATCGGCGCAGGGGCGCCACCCCCTGCGCGCACGATCCAGCGGGTGACCGAGGAGCTGGGCTGGGAGTTCCTGCAGATCTACGGCCTGACCGAGACCGCGCCGCTGCTGACCTTCAACCGCACCCGGCCGGCCGACGACGCCCTGCCGGCCGTCGAGCGCGCCGCGAAGCTCAGCCGCGCGGGCGCGCCCGCGCTGGGGGTCCGGCTCGCGACCACCGACTCCGGCGAGGTCCTGGCCCGCGCCAACGTCGTGCTCGCGGGCTACTGGAACAACCCGGACGCCAGCGCCGAGGCCGTCGAGAGCGGCTGGTTCCACACCGGCGACGGCGGCCGGCTCGACGGTGAGGGCCACCTCACGATCTCGGACCGGCGGAAGGACGTGATCATCACCGGCGCCGAGAACGTCTCGTCGATCGAGGTCGAGGACGTCATCTTCAGCCACCCGGCGGTGGCCGAGGTCGCCGTCATCGGGGTCCCCGACGAGAAGTGGGGTGAGACGGTCAAGGCGCTGGTCGTGCTCGCCGACGGCGCGTGCGCGACCGAGGCGGAGATCATCGCGCACTGCAAGCAGCGGATGGCCGGGTACAAGGCGCCCACGTCGGTCGAGTTCCGGGCGGCGATCCCGCGCACGGCCACCGGGAAGGTCCAGAAGTTCGCACTCCGGGCGCCGTACTGGGAAGGCCGGGAGCGCCAGGTCGCCTGATCTTCGACGATCAGGCGACGAGCCGCAGCGCGGTCGGCGCGGCCTCCTGGGCCGCCCGCTCCGCCGCGGCGACCATTGCGCGCTCCGCCGCTGTGACCATTTCGCGCTCCGCTGCGGCGACCATTGCGCGCTCCGCCGCGGCGACCACCGCCCGCCACCGGTCGTCCGACGGCGTCGTGGCGCCGAAGCGGGCGGCCCCGTCACGCGCGTAGGCCACGGCGGTGAGCACGTCGCGCAGCGGGCCGGGGGCCAGCGCGGCGACGCTCGACCGGAACAGGTCGCGGTGGTCGGCCAGGTCGGTGACGACGGTGGTGGGGTACATGGGATGCCTCCGGGGACGGGCACTGTCCGGCGTGCTCAGCCTCCGGGAGGAGCGCGGTGGCGTCCGTGAAATACGACATCCACCGGCGCGTCGTTGTCAGTCCAGGTCGGCCTGCCACAGGTCGGGGCCGAACACCTCGTACTGGATGTTGTGCGCGGGGATGCCGCGTTCGAGCAGGCGGCTGCGGACGAACTGCATGAACGGCAGCGGCCCGCACAGGTAGTAACCGGCGCCGTCCGGCAGGTCGACCTGTCCGAGATCCATCAGACCGTCGTACACGCCGTCCAGCGGCTCGTTGGTGACGGCGCCCTTCTCGTACCAGACGTGCAGCGCTGCGTTGCGCAGCGCGAGCACGTCCGTCACCACCTGCCGGCGCAGGGCGAACGAGCTCTCGTCGACGTCCGCGTGCAGCAGGGTGATGGAGAGCCCGGAATCGGCGGCGGCGAGATGGGAGAGCATGCCGGCCATCGGGGCGATGCCGATGCCGGCGCTGCAGAACACGGCTGGGCGCCAGTCGTCGAGGACGACGTCGCCGTAGGGCAGCGACAGGGTCAACTCGTCCCCGACACCGACGGTGTCGTGCAGCAGAGTGGACACCTCGCCGTCCGGCTCGCCCGGGTTGGAGACCCGCTTGACCGAGAACTGCCGGTGCTCGCCGTCGTCCGCGCGGGTGAGGCTGTACTGGCGCGGCTGGTGCACGCCGTCGGGCATGAGGACCTTGACGGTGACGTACTGGCCGGGCAGCGAGGTCTTGACCAGCCGGTCGTCGATGCGGCGGACGACGAACGTGACGACGTCGGCGCTTTCGCGGATCTTGCTCGCCACCTGCCACGGTCGCCACACCGTCTCCGGGTGCACACCGCGAGCGCTGTAGAGGCCGCGCTCCTGGTTGATCAGCGCGTTGGCCATCAGCCAGTAGACCTCGTCCCACGCGGCCGCGACCTGCGGGGTCACGGCGTCGCCGAGGACGTCGACGATCGCCCACATCAGGTTGTCGTGCACGATCTGGTACTGGTCGGCGCGGATGCCCAGCGACGCGTGCTTGTGCGCGATACGCCGGAGCAGGCTCTCCGGCGTGCGCGGCGGGGTCTCCAGCAGTGCGGTCGCGAAGGACGCGACGGAGCCGGCCAGCGACTGCTGCTGCTCCCCGCGGGCCTGGTTGCCGCGGTTGAACACGCCGTCGAGCAGCTCGGGGTGGGCGCCGAACATGTGCGGGTAGAACCGTTTCGCGATCTCCCCGATGTTCGCGCCGACCGCCGGGAGCGTCGCCTCGATCACGGGCCGGCTGGTGTCAGAGAGCATCGATGGCCTCCTCGCGGTGGGAGGCTCACCCTCGCACCTGGCCAGGGGGCTACGAACCGGCGATGAGGAACCGGGGACGTTGGTCCGGGACGAAGGTCTCGGCTGCGGAGTTTCGGGCGACCGGTGAACCGGTGCCGGTCCGGCCGCGTGTGGGTGCTGAAGACCGCTCGTCTGTTTCGGTCAGTTGGAGGGTGTGGACGATGGTGATGCGACGGATCGCGATCAGGGTGGCTGTGGTTCTCGTCGGCGGTGCGGTCGGCCTGACGCTGTCCGGCGGGCCCGCGTCGGCCGATACGTCCGATCAGGAGCGGCTCGTGCTGCAGGAGCGCCTTCAGCGACAGGCGGAGATGGCTGCGCTGCTCAGCGAGGTGGCGAGGGTCCGCCACGAGACCGCGATGTCCGTCATCAACAACATCCGGTAGCGGTCGCCCGCCCGCGGCTCCTTGTTGGCGCAGTTCCAGAGGGCCACCATGGCCGGGTGCAGCGCGTCGAGCTGGACGGCATCGGGGTCGAGGACGAGCTCACGGGCGACGGGGTGCCGGTGGTGCTGCCGCACGCCCGGCCGTTCGTGATGAATTACCCAGCCCCTGACCGCGGTGCTTGCCCGTCGATTCCCGCAGCACGGCGTGTCGGTGCTCCGGCTATCGCCGCGAGGCACCCGCGACCGGCTGGAGCATCGAGGAGGACGCCCGGCTGTGCGGCCGGCTGCTCGCCCATCTGAACCTCGGGCCGGTCCACGTGGTCGGTCACTCCTATGGCGGTCTTGTCGCCCTGGAGCTCGCCCGGCAGGGTACGGCCCGACTGCGCTCACTCGCACTGCTCGAGCCGGCGCCGGTCGGGCTCCTGCCGCCGGACGAGGCGGCGGCCCGCACGGCCCCGCTCGTCGAGCTCGCCCGGGCAGAGGGTCCGGGGACGGCGATGGACCGGTGGCAGCGCGCCCCGCTTCGCCGAGGTTGCTGCGCTCCTCGAGACGTGGTTCCCCGCCGCCGAGCACCGTGTGCTGGACGGCGTGAACCATCTCCTGATGACCCAGGCACCGGAAGCGACGGCCGACATACTCGACCGGTTCTGGCGCTGACCGGTCACCCGCGCGCCGACCAGCCGCCGTCCGACGCGATCACCTGGCCAGTCACCCAGCTCGCCTCGTCGCTGACCAGCCACGCGACGAGCCGTGCGGTGTCGGTCGGCGTACCCCAGCGCCGTCCGGGACTGACGGCGGCGACGGACGCCCGCAGCGCGTCGTCGGCGTACCCGGTGTCGTTCGGGCCCGGGTTCACGCAGTTCACCGTGATGCCGCGGGGCATGAGATGGGCGGCCACGCTGCCCGTGAGCTGGTGCAGCGCGCCCTTCGACGCGATGTAGGGCAGCTCGTCGGGCATCGCGCCGTGGTACTGGCCGGAGGTGAAGAACAGGATGCGGCCACCGGGGCGCCCGTCGTGCTGGGCGGCGAACGCCTGCGCGAGCAGCAGGCTGCCGCGGGTGTTGACGGCGTGGCAGCGGTCCAGCTCGTCCGCGGTCAGCTGCTCCAGGTTCTGGGCGCCGCTGCGGGCGTGGTTCGCGACGACGACGTCGACGTGCCCGAACGCCCGGCGGGCTGCCGCGACGATCCGGGCGGGGGCGTCGGGGTCGGCCAGGTCGGCGCTGACGTGCTCGGCCCGGCCGCCGGCCGCCCGGATCTCGGCGACGACGGCCTCGGGGCCGCCCGGGTCGGCGCCCCAGGGCTGCTCGGCGTCGTGCGGAATCCAGGAGTGCACGACGACGGCGGCGCCGTCACCGGCCAGCCGGCGGGCGATCGCGGCACCGATCGCGATCCGCCGCCCGACCCCGGTGACGAGGGCGACGCGACCCTCGAGCGGGCGGGTCATCGCGCCGTCCTCGCCGCATGCAGCACGTTCGCAGCCTACGAGGGGGGCGCCCGGCGCCGCGTGGAGCTCTGGAGAGAGCTCCACGCGGCGGACCTACCGGACGGGCCTCAGGGCCGGCGGTGCCCCGGTCCCTGCGGGTTCGCGGGCGGTCCGTCGAACTGGCGGGGCGGTCCGTCGAACCGGCGGGGCGGCCCGTCGGTACGCACCGCTGCGCAGTAGCGGTTGTCACGCCACTGGTGCTGCCACTCGAAGCGGTGCTGCCGCCGGTTCCACACCCGCTCGTCCCAGTGGCCACCGCGGCGGCCGTCGTCCCAGCGCCAGTTCCGGCCCGCGTGGGCCGGCTTGCACCACCACGCCGACGGGCGGGCGGTCGCGACGGTCACCGTCGTCGACGCTGTCGCGACGGTCGCCGCCGACGCCGCCGGTGCCGCTACCGCGGCCAGACCGAACGCGACGGTCGCCGACGCGACCATCACGCCGATTCTTTTCGACAGGGCATTCATCGAACCCCTCCTCGAATGCGAGCGGGTGAAACATGTCGTGCTGCTTTTCGAGCGACGCCGGCCGTGCATTACCGGCATTTTCGGGAGAGGTATCGAACGTGTTCGGGACGAGGGAAGGTATTCCCTGGTGGACGGCGGGGCGGCGCATTTCGCCATTCCTTCGGGTTCACCCCGGAGGGAGACAGTCGTTGACAGGCGGATGGTGCCCGTGGCCCACGCCGCGTCGTCCTGCCGGGTGATCGCAGCCTCTCCGGCGGCGCCGGATAGCGTCCCGACGTGTCGTTGCGCAGATCGACGCTCGTCGCGGGCGCCGTCCTCATCGGGATCGTCGCGGTGGCCGCGGGGTCCGGGACCGCGGGCCGGATCCTCGACTCGAGGCCGGCGGCATCCGCGCCCTCGACGGTGACGGCGGCTCCGCCGGCCGCGCCGCCCACGACGGCTCCACCGGTCGTGCGCAGCGTGTTCGACACCGGTGTGACCACTCCGCACGACCGACGACGACGGACTGTGGCTGTCATGGTCGCTGGCCGACAGCGCGGGGGACCGGCGGGTCGGCTCGGCGAACAGCAGCACCGAGCGGACGAACGCCGAGTCGAGCATGAAGGCGTGGATCACCACCGACTTCCTGCGCATCGCGGGCGACCGGGGGCGCAGCGTCCGGGCGAGCGACCGGGCCGACATCGACGCCGCGATCCGCCGCAGCGACGACGAGGCCGCGGAGCGGCTCTACCGTCGGTCGGGCGCGGACCAGGTACTGCGCGACCTGAATTCGGTCTGCGGTGTCGCGGTCAGCACGACGAAGCGCGGGTACTGGTCGTACGCCCAGATCACCGCACCGACGCCACCACGATTCTTGACTGCGTCCTCGACAAGGCGCCGAGCTACCCCGGCGGTGACGAGATCGTCACCGACCTGCGCAGCGTCGAGCCCGACGACGCCTTCGGCATTCCCCAGGCACTGCCCGCCGGGACGACGTTCGCGGTGAAGAACGGATGGACGGCGCATGCGGCGACCGGGAAGTGGAACGTCAACTGCGTGGCGGCGTGGGACCACTACACCCTCGCCGTGATGCTCCGGTATCCGATCGCGCGGAAGCTCGACTACGGCGCGGGCGTGTGCCGCGATGTCACGACGACCCTGCTCGCCCGCCTCGACTGAGAGACGGGGATGGCCGGGGTATGCACACCGACAGCGGGTGTGCTGCCCGAGCGGTCCGGCGCCTCTGCCCGTTCGGTCGCCTTCGCCTCCTTCCGAGCGGTGGCCGGCGGCGGGTATAGAGCGGCCATGCCGCACGAGCGTGCGACCGCACACGCGGGTCGCGATGCCCGGGCGGCCACAGTGGCCCGGGCGACCCCGGTGCACCGCCTGCTCGGGCTGCAGGCGTCGGCCGGCAACCGGGCCGTCAGCCGGCTGGTTTCCGATCCGTCGGTGCAGCGATGCGGCGGCGAGACGCACGCGGGTTGCCCGTGCGCGGAGGAGCCGGTCCAGCGCGCGGACCTGTCCGAGCCCGGGCTCGAGGGCGCGTCGCTGCGTCAGCCGGCTGAATCCGGTCCGGGGCCGGGAGCGCCTTCCGGTCAGGGGGCGAAGACGCTCACCTCACCGCGCTTCGTCGGTGACGCCACGCTCGAGGCCTGCCTGAACGACCGGGCCCGGCTCGCGCAGGGCGACGTGAGCCGGTCCACCGCAAAGATCCAGCAGGCCCTGATCGACCTGGGGCATGACCTCGGCCCGACCGGCGCCGACATGGTCTACGGGGCGAAGACGGCGGCCGCGGTCCGGGACTTCAAGGCGAAGGAGAACCTCGGCTTCACGCAGTTCGGGGACGTCGGCCCCGGCACCATGACCCGGCTGGACGAGCTGTTCCCGGGCGAGCTGCCGGAGTGCCCCATCCTCGGCCCGACGACGGAGACGGAGGCGGGGTCGGCCGACGCGCCGGCACCGGCCGATGATCGGCAGGCCGCCGCGGGCGGCGCGTCCGCCTTCGCCGACGGCGACGCCGAGCAGGTCCGCGCGGGCACGCCGGTGGGTCTGGCGTTCGGCATCCCGGGCCTGCTCTGCCAGATCAAGCCCCCGCCCACGCCGCGACCCGACCCGCTCCCGCAGCGCTTCGGGGACATCCAGGCGACCACCCGGGCGGCGCTCAAGCTCGACACGAGCCGCCGCGACCAGGCGACCATGGACGCGGGCTACGCGATCTTCAGCGGCACGGTCAAGAAGACCGGCAACCTCGGCAGCACGACGGCCATCTTCGGCGACGGCGTCCCGCAGGGGACGACGGACCCGGAGAGGGACATCCGCGACGGCTTGGTCAACGTGGCCTCCCTGCTCATCACAGCCCAGCCGTCGGGCCTGCCGGTCGGGACCACGACCACGGTGACCATCAACGACGCACAGGGGCGTAGGGACAGGAACGGCACACCGATCAATCAGCCGGGTGGCATATTCCGGTTCACCCACCTGCAGCTCACCCAGGGGCCGCACCTGTTGATCGAGCGGATCGGCGGCGTTGCGTCGCGGGCGCCCGGCGCGGGCACGGCGACGACGGCGGCCGCCTTCGCCACCGCGTTCGCCACCGAGGGTTTCACGCTGGTGCTGACCCCGCCGGCGCCCGGAGCGCCGGGCGTGACGGCGTACAGCGCCACCGAGATCCAGCTGCTGGACCAGGGCCTGCGCCGGCACGGCGCCGCCACGCTGGCGCGGATCAACGGGACCCGCTTCGACCGGAGCAGCGCTTCGCAGCTCGGCAGTGAGGAGGGCTCCTACACCCCGGCCACCCGCACGATCAACATGGTGGCCAAGGCCTTCTCCGGGACCGCGCTCGCCCACGGAGGCTTCACCGCCGGGCAGTTCACCCTCAACCACGAGGTCGGCCACGCGCTCGCCGACCGGGACCCGGCGGTGATGCCGCTGTTCACCAAGGCGGCGACCGGCTCGGCGGCGATCAGCGACGTCGGCAAGAAGAACGCGGAGGAGAACTTCGCGGAGTGCATCGCGCTGTTGGCGGTCGACCGCAACCAGCTGCAGGCGATGCGCCCGGCGATCTTCAACCTGCTGAGCACCCGCTACCCCTAGCAGCCCGTGGATCGGACGACGAGTCCTCGCGCGACCGCGGCGTGGCCGAGCCGCGCGTCGAAGGTGGCCACCTCGGCCCCGGTGCGTTCTGCGGTGAGCAGCACGCAGCAGTCCGGCATCCGCAGTCCCGTGTGGGCCCGCAGCTCGGCGAGCTGTCCGGCGGAGTCGGACGGCAGCTCGTCGGTGCCCACGTGGAGTTGGTCGAGGATGTCCTCGACGGCTCGCCGACGTCCGGCGCGAGCGGCGGCCACGAGAACCTCGGCTCGTGTGAGGACGTTCGTGATCTTCGGCTGACCGGCCAGATCGGTGAGCAACCGGGTGGCCCGGTCGTGGTGAGCGTCGTTCCCGTCGAGGTGGGCGATCAGCACGCACGCGTCCAGGACGATCACGCGGGCCATTCCTCGCGCAGCGCGTCGAGCTCGCCCGGTCGGTAGAGGCCGGTCAGCGCGCCGCTGCTGGCCTCGACGGCCGCCTTCTCGGCGTCCAGGGAGCTGCGCAATGCGGCGTGTCCCTCCGCGATGAGCCGGCGGAGCAACTCGGTGGCCGGCACGTCGGGCCACCGGGTCGCAGCTGCGGCGAGGGCCTCGCTCACCTCGTCGGTCTCAGTGATCATGTGGCGGCGGCGAGTGGTGGGCATGCATGAAGTGTTGCACGCAGGCCAACAAGTGCAACACCGATCAGCGGCGGGCGCCGCTGCCCACTCGCTCCCACCCTCGTTGCGGTGCGCGCGAGCCTATCCGCGACTCGCGGCTGCGGTAGACCACGTACGGCCGCCACAGGTAGCCGATCGGTGCGCTGAACACGTGCACGAGCCGGGTGAACGGCCACAGCGCGAACAGCAGCATCGCCAGCATCCCGTGGATCTGGAACCCGAGCGGTGCCTGCGCCATCAGCTCGGGGTGCAGGTCGAACCGGAAGATCCCGCGGAACCACACCGACACCCCGTCGCGGTAGTCGTAGTGGCCGAAGATGTTGCTGGCCACCGTGTTCCACAGGCCCAGCAGGATCACCGCGCTGAGGAAGACGTACATCGTCTTGTCCATCCGCGTGGTCGCCCTGAACACCGGTCCGACGGTGCGGCGACGGTAGATCAGGATCGCCAGCCCGACGACGGTGCACACCCCGGCCACCGCACCGACGGTCACCGCCAGGAAGTGGTAGACCGCCTCGGACATGCCGACGGCCTCGGTCCAGCTCTTCGGCACGCCCAGGCCCATGACGTGGCCGAAGAACACGGCGAGGATCCCGAAGTGGAACAGCGGGCTGCCCCAGCGCAGCAGGCGGCGCTCGTACATCTGCGACGAGCGGGTGGTCCAGCCGAACTTGTCGTAGCGGTAGCGCCACACGTGGCCCACCACGAAGACCGCCAGGCACAGGTAGGGGACGACCACCCACAGGACGATGTCGATCGGGCGGGGGGTCATCGGCGGGCTCCACTCACTTCCGGAGGAACGAACGGGTCGAGTCCGACCTCCTCGCCCGGCGGCCCCTCGGCTGCCAGGCGGGCCACGGCGTCGCGCACCGAGCCGTGCAGCGGCGGCAACGTGGCCGACACCGCCGCGATTGCCGCCGCGTACGGCGAGCCGGCGTCGGTGAGCGCGAGCCCGAGCAGTTCGAGCCCTGCGCGGTGCTCCAGCAGCAGCCGTGTGCCGGCGGCGGCGTCGACCGTGGCGGCGAACTCCAGCACCACGCTCAGGTGGTCCGGCAGCTCCGCGTCGTCCCCCGAGTCGTCGAGCACGTAGCCGAACCGGCGGTAGGTCTGCTTGATCCGCAGCAGGGCCAGGCCGCGCTTGCGGGTGTCGCCGTGCGTGAAGTAGGTCAGGTGCAGCGCGTGGCGGCGGCTCAGGTCGAACGTCGCGACGAAGTCGGCGACGAGGACGTCGTCGGGGGTACGCGCGAGGTGGTCGAGCAACCCGGCCAGCGGGCCGCCGACGGGGGCGGGCAGGCCGCCGACGGCGGTGCGCAGGATCGGGAGGTCGCGCCGGAGGGCGTCGTCGGGATACTGCAGCAGGAGCCCGGCGACCTGGCGGACGACTGCCACCTCCCGGGCGGTCAGGGCACTCACGAGGCGCCCGGGTCGTCGACGTCCACCGGCGCCTCCCGCTCCGCGGCCGGCTTGGCCGGGAACAGGCCCTCGGTGCCGCCCTTGGCGTCCCAGTTGAGCAGGTTGACCCGACCGCGGAGCGGTGTCACCTCGTCCGCGGTCTGGCGCTCTTTGAGCATGTGGAAGTTCTCCACTGCGAGGGGCGTGATCCCGCCCGAGCTCTCCCCGAACGGCCCTGAGCCGCCCATTCCCGGGCCGCCCTCGTAGTCGAGGCTGCACTCGGTGGCCAACTCCTCCAGGGCGTGCGCCTGCTCCGCGTGAGCGGCGGGGATGACGTAGCGCTCGTCGTACTTGGCGATCGCCAGCAGGCGGAACATGTCGTAGACGGTCTCGCCGTCCATCCCCACCGCCGCGGGAATGGAGTCGTCCGGTTCGCGGCCCATATTGATGTCGCGCATGTACGAGCGCATCGCCGCCAGCCGTCGGAGCACGGCGTTCACGGGAGCGGGATCGCCCGCGGTGAACAGCTCGGCGAGGTACTCGACGGGGATGCGGAGCGCGTCGATCGCGCCGAACAGGTTGCCCGCGGCCTCGGCATCCTCGCCGGTCTCGCGGACGACGTCCACGACCGGCGACAGCGGCGGGATGTACCAGACCATCGGCATCGTCCGGTACTCCGGGTGCAGCGGCAGAGCCACTTCGAACCGGTTGATCAGGGCCCACACCGGCGACCGCTGCGCCGCGTCGACCCAGTCGAGGGGGATCCCCGCCTGCTCGGCCGCCCGGATCACCTCCGGGTCGTGCGGGTCGAGGAACACCTCCCGCTGAGCGCGGTAGAGGTCGGTGTCGTCCTTCGTCGACGCTGCGGCGAGCACCCGGTCCGCGTCGTAGAGCACGAGCCCGATGTAGCGCAGCCGGCCCACGCACGTCTCCGAACACACGGTCGGGATCCCGACCTCGACGCGCGGGAAGCAGAACGTGCACTTCTCGGCCTTGCCGGTGCGGTGGTTGAAGTAGACCTTCTTGTACGGGCAGCCGGTGACGCACATCCGCCAGCCGCGGCAGCGGTCCTGGTCGACGAGGACGATGCCGTCCTCGGCGCGCTTGTAGATCGCGCCCGACGGGCACGACGCCGCGCACGACGGGTTGAGGCAGTGCTCGCAGATCCGTGGCAGGTAGAACATGAAGGTCTTCTCGAACTCGAGCCGGACCTTGTCGGACACCTTGTCCCGGATCGCAGTCAGCACCGGGTCCGCCGACGTCAACTCGGGCGCGCCCGCCAGGTTGTCGTCCCAGTTCGCGCTCCACCGGATCTTCATGTCGTCGCCGCTGATCAGCGACTTCGGCCGGGCGACCGGTGTGTGCTCCTGCAGCGGGGCGTTCGTGAGCGTCTCGTAGTCGTAGGTCCAGGGTTCGTAGTAGTCGTCGATCGACGGCATCTTCGGGTTGGAGAAGATCGTGAAGAGCTTGCGCAGCCGGCTGCCGCTGCGCAGGGTGAGCCGCCCGCGCCGGTTGAGCGTCCAGCCGCCCTGCCAGCGTTCCTGGTCCTCGTACGTGCGCGGGTAGCCCTGCCCGGGCCGGGTCTCGACGTTGTTGAACCAGACGTACTCGGTGCCGGTCCGGTTGGTCCACGCCTGCTTGCAGGTGACCGAGCAGGTGTGGCAGCCGATGCACTTGTCCAGGTTCATGACCATGGCCATCTGTGCCATGACCCTCATCAGACTGCGCCTTTCATCAGTACTCGACCTCCTGGGAGCGCCGACGGATCACGGTGACCTCGTCGCGTTGGTTGCCCGTCGGGCCCAGGTAGTTGAAGGCGAACGTCAGCTGCGCGTACCCGCCGATCAGATGGCTGGGTTTGAGGAAGAGCCGCGTCAGCGAGTTGTGGATGCCACCGCGCTTGCCGGACGGTCTCGGCCCGCGGGACGTCGATCAGCCGGTCCTGGGCGTGGTGCATGTAGACGGTGCCCTCGGGCATCCGGTGCGAGACGATCGCCCGGGCCACCACGACGCCGTTGCGGTTGACGGCCTCGATCCAGTCGTTGTCCCGGATGCCGATCTTCGCGGCGTCCCGGTCGCTCATCCAGATGTGCTGGCCACCGCGGGACAGCGAGAGCATGAACAGGTTGTCCTGGTACTCCGAGTGGATCGACCACTTGCTGTGCGGAGTCAGATAGCGCAGCGTCAGCCCCAGCTCGCCCGTCTCGCCCAAGCGCGGCTCGCCGTACAGCGCGGTCATGTCCAGCGGCGGGCGGAACACCGGCATCTGCTCGCCGAGCTCGGTCATCCAGTCGTGGTCGAGGAAGAAGTGCTTGGCGCCCGGTGAGCGTGTGCCACGGCTTGAGCCGCTCGACGTTGACCGTGAACGGCGAGTAGCGCCGCCCGCCGTGCTCGCTGCCCGACCACTCCGGCGAGGTGATCACCGGGACCGGGCGGGCCTGCGTGTCGGCGAAGGTGATGAGCTTGCCCTCGTGCTCGGCCGCGAGGTCGGCCAGCTTCATCCCCGTCCGCTCCTCGAGCCGCTGGAACGTCGTCGTCGCGACCCGGCCGTTGGTGGTGCCGGCGAGCGCGAGGATGGCCTCGCACCAGTCGACGTCACGGGCCAGCGACGGTCGCCCGTCGGCTGTGCCACCCCGCACCGCGCCGTTCTTGCCCCGCAGGTAGCCGACCTCCTTGTCCGGCATCGACACCATGCCCTTGACCGGCAGTCCGAGCTTCTCGACCAGCGGCCCCAGCGCCGCCCACTTCTCCCCGACGGCGCCGTAGTCGCGCTCCACGATCGCGAGCTTGGGCATGCTCACCCCGGGGACGGGGTCGCACTCGCCGGCCTTCCAGTCGCGGACGATCCCGTGCGGGTTGGCGTACTCGTCGGGCGTGTCGTGGGTGAGCGGCGTCGCGACCAGGTCCTTGCGCACGCCCAGGTGCGTGGCGGCCTGCCGGCCGAACTCCTCCGAGATGGCCTTGAAGATGGCGAAGTCGGTGCGGGTCTGCCACGGCGGGGCGATCGCCGGGTTGAACGAGTGCACGAACGGGTGCATGTCCGTGGTGTTGAGGTCGTGCTTCTCGTACCAGGTCGCGGCGGGGAGCACGATGTCGGAGTAGACCGTGGTGCTGGTCATCCGGAAGTCGAGGTTCACCAGCAGGTCGAGCTTGCCCGGTGGGCGCCTGCTCGCGCCACACCACGTCTTTCGGCCGCGTGCCCCGGGGGCGCCTCGGTGGCCCGCAGCGACGAGTCGGTGCCCAGCAGGTGCTTGAGGAAGTACTCGTTGCCCTTCGACGACGACCCGAGCAGGTTCGCCCGCCAGATCGTCAGCACCCGCGGGAGGTTCTCGGGCGCGTCGGGGTCCTCGCAGGCGAACCGCAGCTCGCCGGACCGCAGCCGCTCCACGACGTACTCGGCCGGGCTCTGTCCCGTGGCCGCGATCTCGTCGGCGAGGTCGAGGGGGTTGCGGTCGAACGTCGGGTGCGAGGGCATCCAGCCCATCCGCGCCGACTGGGCGAGCACATCCGCGGCCGTCTTCCCGGCGAATCGGCCCGAGCCCAGCGGCGTCGCGAGCCCTTCGACGGTCGTGTGGTCGTAGCGCCACTGGTCCGTGTGCAGGTACCAGTACGCGGTCTGGATCATCTGTCGCGGCGGGCGCACCCAGTCGAGCGCGAAGGCCAGCGTCGACCAGCCGGTGACCGGCCGGACACTTCTCCTGCCCGACGTAGTGCGCCCACCCGCCGCCGTTGATGCCCTGGCAGCCGGTGAGCGTGGTGAGCGCGAGGAACGTGCGGTAGATCGTGTCGGAGTGGAACCAGTGGTTCGTCCCGGCCCCCATGATGATCATCGAGCGGCCGCCCGACTCCTCGGCGTTGGCCGCGAACTCCCGCCCGACCTTCGCCGCCGCCGCGGCAGGCACGCCGGTGAACTGTTCCTGCCAGGCCGGTGTGCCGGCTCGGTGGGGTCGTCGTACGAGGCGGGCCAGCTCCCGGGCAGCCCCGGCCGGCCGACGCCGTACCGGGCGAGCAGCAGGTCGAAGACGGTGGTGACCAGCCGCCCGCCGATCTCGCGGACCGGTACCCCGCGGCGCAGCACGCCGCCCGCGCCGCCGGGGTTGTCGAAGCGCGGCAGGTCGACGGCTGCGGTGTCGAACGGGGCCTCCCGCGTCGAGGAGCGTGAGCCGCGGGTCGATGCTGCCGAGGTCGAGGTTCCAGCGACCCATGCCGGACTCGGTGAACCGGTCGCCCAGCGTGCCGTTGGGGACGGTCGGTTCGCCGGTCACGTCGTCGATCAGCACGGTCTTGAACGCGACGCCCTCGCCCGTGTGCTGCCCAGGTCCTCGGCCGTGAGGAACTTGTCGGGCACGAACGCGTCCCCGTGCCTGCGCAGCGTGACGAGGAACGGCAGGTCCGTGTACTGCTTGCACGTAGTCGACGAAGCGGGGGGTCTCCCGGTCGACGAAGAACTCCTTCAGCACGACGTGGCCCATCGCCATCGCCAGCGCCGCGTCCGTGCCGGGATGGGGTGCGAGCCAGTCGTCGGCGAACTTGGTGGCGTCGGAGTAGTCCGGGCTCATCACCACGACCTTCTGGCCGCGGTAACGCGCCTCGGTCATCCAGTGCGCGTCCGGGGTGCGGGTCACCGGGACGTTCGAGCCCCAGAGGATCAGGTAGGACGGCATCCCACCAGTCGCCGGACTCGGGCACGTCGGTCTGGTCGCCGAAGACCTGCGGGCTGGCGACGGGCAGGTCGGCGTACCAGTCGTAGAACGACAGCATCGCCCCGCCGATCAGCGAGACGAACCGGGCGCCGGCGGCGTGGCTGACCATCGACATCGCCGGGATGGGGGAGAAGCCCGCGACCCGGTCCGGCCCGTACCGCTTGATGGTGTGCACGTGCGCCGCCGCCACCATCTCGACGACCTCCTCCCAGGAGGCGCGCACGAGGCCGCCGTGCCCGCGCTGGGACTTGTAGAGCCGCGCCTGCTCGGGGTTCTCCACGATCGACGGCCCAGGCCGCCACCGGGTCGCCGTGCCGGGCCTTCGCCGCTCGGTACATCTGCAGCAGCGAGCCCCGGACGTAGGGGTAGCGCACGCGGGTGGGGGAGTAGGTGTACCAGGAGAACGCGGCGCCGCGGGGGCAGCCGCGGGGTTCGTACTCGGGCCGGTCCGCCCCCGCCGACGGGTAGTCGGTCTGCTGGGCCTCCCACGTGATGATCCCGTCCTTGACGTAGACCTTCCACGAGCACGAGCCGGTGCAGTTGACGCCGTGGGTGGAGCGGACGACCTTGTCGTGGCTCCAGCGGTCCCGGTAGAAGGTGTCGGCGTCGCGGCCGCCGATCTGGTGCAGCGTCCGCAGGTCGGCCGACACCGCGGCTCGGCTGCAGGAAGCGGCGGGTGCGCAGCAGCGTCTCGGTGACGTCGCCGTCCAGGTGCGGAGGTGCCGTTGCGCGTGTGGTGGAGAGTGCGTCACGGCCGTCCTTTTTCTAGGTCGTCCGAGATTCGCGGCGCAGGACCAGCCAGGTGTAGGCCGCGGCGGTCAGCGCGACGAGCGCGAGCAGCAGCAGGCCGATGCCGTAGCCCCCCGTCGCGCCGTAGAGGGCGCCCATCACCAGCGGTGGGACGAACCCGCCGAGCCCGCCCGCGGCGCCGACCACGCCGGTGACGCCGCCGACCTTCTCGGCGGGCGCGACGCGGGCGACGAGCGCGAAGGTCGCACCGGACGCGCCGCCCAGCACCGCGGCGAGGCCGAGGAACGCGATCGTGCCGAGGGGGATCAGCGGGAACCGCGCGGCCGCGAGCACGGCGAGTACCGCGGCGAACCCGAAGCATCCGGTGAGCACGGGGACGGGATGGAACCGGTCCGACAACCAGCCGCCGATCGGGCGCATCACGACGGCGAGCACGACGAAGCCGGCGGTGCGCAACGCGGCGTCGGCCTGGGTGAGCCCGTAGGCGTTCTTCAAGTAGGTGGGCAGGTAGACGCTGAACGCGACGAAGCCACCGAAGCCGACGGCGTACAACGCCGAGAGCTGCAGCGTGGCGCGCATGCGGAGGGTGGCCCAGGTGCGGGTCAGGAACGAGCCGCTCGGAATCGTGCGCCCCGGAGCGTCGCGCAGCATCAGCGCCGCCACCACGCCGTAGACCGCGAGCACGATCGCCACCAGCACGAACGGGAACGCGCGGCCATAACGGGTGGCGAGCTGCACCGTCGTGAACGCCGACACCGCGGTGCCACCCATGCCCATCCCGAAGATTCCCAGCGCCAGGCCGCGGCGGGCAGGCGGGTACCAGGCGTTGACCAGCGGAACGCCCACCGCGAATGCGGTGCCGCCCAGGCCGAGGAAGAACCCGCCGATCAGGAGCAGCGGGTAGGTGTCGCCGAACAGGCCGACGAACAGCACCGGCAGGATCGTCAGGAAGCTGACGGCCGGGAACATCACCCGTGCCCCCAGCCGATCGGTCAGGGCACCCACCGGGATGCGCCCGACGGACCCGACGATCACCGGCACCGCGACGAGCAGGGCCTGCTGGAACGCGGTGAGGCCGAGCTGCTCGCGGTAGGCCACCCCGAGCGGGCTGATCAGCGCCCATGCCCAGAAGTTGACGAGGAACCCGACCGTGGCGAGCCCGAGCATCAGGCCCGGGCTACCTGCGGAAGTGCCCGTCGTCAGCGCGTCCCGCCCACCGGCGCTCCTCGCTTGCACCATCCACCTCCAACGGTGTTCATGGAGTGGCGTCAGTTAACACACAATCCGCAGTGGAAAATAGTCTCCCAGGTGATCAGTTGCCGATCAAGGTTCTTCGGCCGGGGCCTCCCCTGTGTCCACGCGGACGAACCTGTCACAGTCGGGAGCACGTGCCGGGCCCCGCCGGCAGAGGGAAGAAACGACCGCCGCACATGCCCGATGTACGCGTGCACCGCGTCCTCGCGTCGATCAGCCGGATCGCCGTGCTCGAGACCCTGCGCGAAGCCGGCGACCCGATGGGCGTGCGGGAGTTGGCCGAGCGGATGAACCTGCACGACAACACGGTGCGCAGGCACCTCGATCTGCTGGTCGAGAACGGTTTCGCGACGCGGCTGCGTGACGGCGGGGGCCGCCGGGGCCGGCCGCGGTACGTCTACAGGGCGGCGGCCCCCGAGGCGTCGCCCACTGACGTCCGGCTGCGCAACTACCGGTTGCTGGCGTCGGTGTTCGCCGCATACCTGGACGACGCGGACGACCCGCAGGCCGCGGCCGAGGAGGCCGGCCGCCGCTTCGGGGTGCGGTCGGCCGACGCGGAGGTCGGCGACCGCGACCCTACGACCGCGCTGCAGCGTGTCGTGCAGATGCTCGACGACATCGGGTTCCAGCCCGAGCTGGCCGCCGATGGCGCCGAGATCCGGCTGCACAACTGCCCGTTCCACGAGCTCGCCCGTGACCGCCAGTCGGTGGTCTGCGCGACTCACCTGGGGCTCATCCGCGGCGCCTTGGCGCAGCTCGGTGCGCCGGAGGAGGTCGTGCGCCTCGTGCCGTTCGTGACGCCGACGCTGTGCGTGGTCGAGATCGGCCCGCGCCCCCGCGACCGGGCGACCTAGCAGGCTCCGACCGTCCGCTCGAGCCTCAGCGACGGCGGTGGGACGTTCGACTCCCTTTCGACCCGGGTCACCCGGGTCCGAGGGCCTCGCCGATCATCCGGAGGGCACCAGGCAGGTCGTCGACCCGCTCCACACCGCCGGGCAGCACGCTGCCCTCCCAGCCCGGGCCCGCGGCCACCAGGAGGTCGGTCGGCGGCAGCGCGGCCAGCACGCCCGGATCGGCGAGCACGGGGAGCAGCGCGAGCAGCATCACGACGGAGGGCCGGCTGCGTTCGATCGCATGGACGAGCGCGCCGGTCGGGGTCGCCGCGCCCAGCAGGGTCGTCGCGATGCCGTGGTGGTCCAACGCCGCGGCGAGCGCGACGAGCGGGAGGTCGTGCTCCTCCAACGGAACGCAGGCCAGCATGACCGCGGGCGGACCGGGTGCGGCGGTCGGCACCGTCGCCTCGAGCGTGGCTGCGGCGATGTGGGACAGCAGGTGCTCGACGGCGATCCCGTGAGGCAGCTCGCTCCACCGGTCGCCGATCGCTCCGAGCACAGGACGCAGCACGTCCTCCCAGGTCCGCTCCACCGGATGGGTCGCGAGATGCTCGTGGAGCAGGCTCCGACACGACGGCCCGTCGAGGTCGAGCGCGGCTGCGGCGAGCAGGTGGGCGGTCGGGTCGGCCTCGGGCGGCAGGTCGAAACCGTGCTGGACCGGGCCGAGGACCACCCGCGCGGCCTCCGCGGTCGGCAGGCCCTGGGCGACGAGCTGCTGCACGGCACGCAACCGCGCTACGTCCAGCGGGCTGTAGCGACGGTGGCCGCCGGCTGACGACCGGCTGGCGCCGAGCCCGTATCGGCGTTGCCAGACCCGCAACGTGGCTGTGGTCAACCCGGTCAGCCGCGCCACCTCGGAGATGGCGAGGGCGACAGGGTGGTCGCCGCTGGTCGCGGGCATGGCGCTCATCATGGACCGCCCCGCTCGGCGGACTGACGCCGGGCGGCGCAAACTTGTACTAAAGCTGGACAACAACTGGTCGGACGTCAGTACACTCCGCGACCGGAGCGAAGTGCCCGAACCGGGGCCCGACCCCGGAGGGGTGTGTCGGGCCGCGGCGGGGGCGACGCCCGGCTGTAGAGGATGAGGAATGGGCCACAGCGCCACCGCCACCGCGAACGCCGTCGAGGCGTTCACCCACCCCGCGCTGTTCTACCAGGGGCCGTGGGAGTACCTCTCGGAGACGATCCCGTTCATCCGTGCTGGTCTCGCCGCGGACGAGCCGGTCGTGGTGGCGGTGCCGCGCCCTCGCCTCGAGCTGCTGCGCGAGGCACTCGGTGACCTCGTCGAGCGCGTCCGGCTCGTGGACATGTCGGAGGCGGGCCGCAACCCGGGCAGGATCATCGCCGAGGTGCTGCGCGCGGCTGTCGACGCCCATCCCGACAAGCGCGTGCGAGTGATCGGCGAACCGATCTGGCCCGGCCGGTCCGACCTCGAGTATCCGGCGTGCGTCCAGCACGAGGCACTGATCAACATGGCGTTCTCGGGCCGGTCGGCGACGATCCTCTGCCCCTACGACGTCGCGAGCCTCGACCCCGTGGTGATCGCCGACGCGGTGGCCACCCATCCGACCCTGATCCAGTCGGGCACGTCGTGGCCGAGCCCCGACTACGCGCCCGAGCAGATCATGACCGAGCACAACCGGGCGCTGCCCGAGCCCGCCGACGCCACCGTCGTCCCGTTCGACGCAGCGCGGCTGCGGCGCGCCCGCCGGTGCGCGGCCGAGCACGCCGCGCGCATCGGGCTGGCGGCCGAGCGCGTCGACGACGTGCTGCTGGCGGTGGGGGAGATGGCCGCGAACAGCCTGCGGCACGGCGGCGGCGCCGGCGTCCTGCGCCTGTGGGCCGACGCCGGACATGTCGTCTGCGAGGTCGCCGACTCAGGCGTGATCGACGACCCGCTGGTCGGCCGCCGCCCGGCCGCGCCGGGCGCGCTCAACGGCCGCGGCCTGCTGATGGTGAACCACCTGGCGGATCTGGTGCGCATGCACACCACGACCGAGGGAACGGTCGTGCGCGCGTACTTCCGGCTCCTCTGAACCTCAGCCGCCGGGCACCGTCAGGCCCGGCAGCAACTCGTGCAGGCCGGGCAGCAGGGCGTCCTCGACGTCGGCCACGGTGACGTCCGGCACGTGGTCCGCGACGCAGCCGACCGACGCGGGCCGCCAGTCGAAGCCGAGCGCGGCGTAGGCGTCCACCAGGATCGCGCGCACCGGCTCGGGATCGGTCACGAGCACAACCGCGCTGAACAGGTACCCGTGCCGGGTCAGGCGCTGCGCCGTGCCGACGATCTTCGTCGTGCCCGCCGCGTTCACGCTGAACTCGCCGGGGCAGTACTCGCCGGGCACCGGACCGACCCCCGCCGGGACGCCGAGCGTCCGCAGTCCCGCCGCGAGCTGCGCGCCGAGCACGGCGAACCGCTCGCGGAAGCCGTCGCGGGCCTGCGGGTGGCGGGCGACGAGGTCGAGCACGAGCGCGCCCTCGTGGTACGCGGCGAGCCGCCCGCCCGCGGGCCGGGTCACGGGTGTGAAACCGTGCGTCCGGGCGGCGTCCTCGGCCGCGGGGAAGCCCGCCGCCAGCGAGTCGACCCGGCTGAACGCCGCCGTCGGGCGGGGGCTGTGCACCCGCAACCGCCCGGGCACATCGGGATCGGCGAAGGCGGCCAGCAGCCGGGTGGACAGCTCCATGTCCTCCTGGGGGGCCGTCCCGGAGCCGTGGACGACCCGGACCTGCCCGTCGCCGAACGGTCCCGTCACCTGCGCAGTCTGGCACTGACCTTTGCGGGCGCGGACCTCGGCAGCGCGGCCGTCACAACCGGTCGCGTCCGGCGACGGCGCGGGAGGCCGTTCCGTCGAGCCACGACTCGAGCTCGACGAAGGTCAGCGGTCGCGCGATGCGGCGGCCCTGCCCGTGGTCGCAGCCGGACGCGAGCACGGCGTCGAGCACGGCGGCGGTCTCGATCCCGTCTGCGACGACCGACATGCCCAATCCGTGCGCCAACGCGGTCGCGGAGGTCACGATGATCGCCGCCCGGCGATCGGTGTCCAGGTCGGTCACGAGCGGCGGGTCGAGCTTGATCTCGTCGACCGGAAGGTCGTGGAGACGCGTCAACGGTGACGAGCCCGATCCGAAGTCGTCGAGACCCAGGCGGACGCCCGTCGCGCGGAGAGCGTGCAGTGCCTCGCGGCACCCGCGCTCGGCGAGCGGAGTTCCCCGCTCCGCGATCTGGATCACGAGGGACGACGGGGGCAACCGGAACTCGGCCAGGAGGGCGGCGACCCGGTCTGCGAACGCCGGCTCGTGCAGGCCCGTCCCGGGGACGCTCACGGCGACGGTGAGCCGGCGGCCCAGCTCGCTACAGGCACGAGAGCGAGCGAGAGCCTCCCGCAGCACGACGTCCGTCAGCCGGGGCAGCAACGCGGCGTGCTCCGCCGGCGGGAAGAACTCCTCCGAGGTGAGCAGCCCCCGCTGCGAGTGGTGCCAGCGCACCAGCGCCTCCATGCCCGTGAACCTGCGCGAGCGCAGGTCGAGCCGGGGCTGGAAGCGCAGCCGGAACGAGCCCGCGAGGTTGCCGGGCAACCGGTGCGCGCCGGTGCCGTTCGCCGTGCGCGCAAGGTCGGGCTGCGGCGCCACCGCGTCGAAGACGGTGACGCCCCCGCCGCGCGCCTTCGAGGCGTACATGCCGGCGTCGGCGCACCGCAGGAGCCCTTCCACGTCGTCGGCATGGTCGGGACAGGCCGCGATCCCGATACTGCCGCCGACCTGCAACGTCGCCGACTCGATGCTGAACGGTTCGTCGAGCTGGTGGTGGAGGGCGAACGCGGCTCGGCGGGCAGCCGGCAGATCGGCATCGTGCAGCAGTACCGCGAACTCGTCGCCACCCAGGCGCGCCACGACGTCGGCCGCCCGGACCCGGCCGGAGAACCGCTGCCCCACCAGGGTCAGCAACCGGTCGCCGACGTGGTGCCCGAGCGTGTCGTTGACCGACTTGAACCGGTCGAGGTCGATCATGAGGACGGCGGCCCGGGGCGGGTGGTCGGGGGGATCCAAGGCGGCCGCGAGGTGCTGGTGGAACGCCCGCCGGTTCGCCAGGCCGGTCAGTTCGTCGGTGCGCGCGGCCCGGCGGGCGTCGGCCAGCAGCGCGACCTCCTTGAAGGTGAGCGCCGTGCGGACGACGACGGCACCGATGGCGGCGGCGGCCATGATCTTAGTCAGGGGAAGCACCGGGGTGACGAGGTCGCCGAGCAGCACGGTCAGCGACAGGAGCGCCACCACCACCGGCACGACGAGGAGCCGCCCGCCGTCGAGCCGCGTCGGCGCGAGATCGCGGACGTCGCGCCACGCGGCGATCACCACGAACAGCGCCGCAGCGGACCACAGGCTGGTGACCGGGGATTCCTCCCGGAAGGTGCCGGTCGCGATCATGAGGAGGTTGGCGGTATCGGCGACGGCGTTGGTCACGCCGGCACACGCGAGAGGTGCCCAGAACCCGTTCAGCTCCCACCCGCGAGCCGCCCAGATGCCGACCACGAGCGCGGTGAACACCAGGTCCGCGAGGGGGTAGGAGAGCAGCAGGACGAACGGGGCCCGGCTGTCCGTGAGCAGCACGTCGAGAGCCAGGGCGCTCAGCGCCGCGAAGGCCAGGGCGACGGCGATGCCGTCGAGCCACACGCTGGCGTGGAAATGCCGGGTGCCGGCCCGGACCAGCAGACCCATTCCCGCGTAGAACGCGAGATAGGGGGCGAGCCACAGGGCGTCGGACAACGACGCTGTCGTGCCTGCCTGCTCGCCGAACCCGGTCAGGGAGTAGTGGACGTCGCCGATCGCCGAGCACAGCAGCCCGATCCCCACGATGCCCCACGCCGCTTGCCGCCGGGGTACCAAGCCGGCTCGCAGCAGCACCATCCCGGCAGCGACGAGCGACAGCACCGGATAGGCCCACCGAGCCCACCCCTGCGCCGAGAACACCAGACCGTCGTCGAGCAGGGCGACTGCGAGGCCCGCATTTCCGGCCACCAACACCGCGCCGGAACCGCGAACAACCGTCCGCATCGCACTGTTCGTCAGCTGTCTCACTTCCCGATCGACCGTTCGGGCGGTCGGTGACCCTGGTGTGATGACGATGCCACAACGAGTCATCGCTCTCCGACGTAACGGCCGTTGCGAGGATCACTCGAACGAATCAGTAGCGCCGCCAACCGCCCGCGCCGACTACCCGCTCGGGTGGGCGACCGCGCTGCGCCGCTCCCGCAAGCTGTGACGGCCGACACAGGCGTCGCCCCCGGGCGGCGTCGTGAGCCGAAGGAGCGCCGACGACGATGACCTCCGGTACCGAACACACCCTCGAGCTCGACGCCGTCATCCTCGGCGCCGGCGTGGCCGGGCTGTACCAGCTGCACCAGCTCCGGCAGCAGGGGCTGCGCGTGCGCGCGTTCGACAAAGCCGGTGACGTGGGCGGCACGTGGTGGTGGAACCGCTACCCGGGCGCCCGCTTCGACAGCGAGGCCTACATCTACCAGTACCTGTTCGATGAGGACCTCTACAAGGACTGGAGCTGGAGCGAGAAGTTCCCCGGCCAACCCGAGATCGAGCGCTGGATGCAGTACGTGACCGACCGGCTCGACCTGCGCCGCGACATCCAGTTCTCCACCGCCATCACCAGTGCCCACTACGACGAGGACCGCGGGCGCTGGACGATCCGGACCGACCGCGGGGACGTCGTCGACGCCCAGTTCTTCGTCAGCTGCGCGGGAATGCTGTCCGCGCCGATGGAGAACGTGTTCGAGGGCCAGGACAGCTTCCGCGGCGAGATCCACCACACCTCCCGCTGGCCGGTCGGCGGCGTCGAACTGGCCGGCAGGCGGGTCGGGGTGGTCGGCATCGGCGCCACCGGGATCCAGGTGATCCAGACGATCGCCGACCAGGTCGCGCACCTGACCGTCTTCGCCCGCACCCCGCAGTACGTGCTCCCGATGAAGAGTCCGGCGTACGGCCCCGAGGAGCAGGCCGCGTACAAGGCGCGGTTCGACGAGCTGAAGGCGACGATCCCGCACACGTTCACCGGGTTCGAGTACGACTTCGTGCACGTCTGGGCGGAGTGCTCGCCCGAGCAGCGCCGCGCCGTGCTCGAGGAGATCTACGAGGACGGCTCGTTGAAGCTGTGGCTCGCGAGCTTCGGAGAGATGTTCTTCCTGCAGGACGTCAGCGACGAGGTGTCCGAGTTCGTCCGGGAGAAGATGCGGGCCCGGCTCTCCGACCAGCGCCTGATCGACATCCTCGTGCCCACCGACTACGGCTTCGGCACCCACCGCGTGCCGCTCGAGCGCAACTACCTGGAGGTCTACCACCAGCCGAACGTCGAGGTGGTCGGTGTGCGCGACAACCCGATCGCCCGGATCGTCCCCGAGGGGATCGAGCTCGCCGACGGCACCGTCCACGAGCTGGACGTGATCGTGCTCGCCACCGGCTTCGACGCCGGTACCGGCTCGCTGACCCGGATCGACGTGCGCGGTCGCGACGGACGCAGCCTCACCGACGACTGGGGCCGCGACATCCGCACGATGATGGGACTGCAGGTCCACGGCTACCCGAACATGCTCACCACGGCCGTCCCGCTCGCGCCCTCGGCCGCGCTGTGCAACATGACCACCTGCCTCCAGCAGCAGACCGAGTGGATCAGCGACGCCATCCGGCACGTCCGTGAGCAGGGCGGGTCGACGATCGAGGCGACGAAGGAGGGTGAGGACGCCTGGGTCGCCCACCACGAGGAGACCGCCGGCGCCACCCTGATCGCGAACACGACGGGCTGGTACCTCGGCTCGAACGTGCCGGGCAAGCCGCGCCGTGTCCTGTCCTACACCGGTGGGGTGGGCACCTACCGGCAGAAGTGCGACGACGTGGCGCAGAACGGCTACCCTGGCTTCGCCATCCGATGACTCGCGACGACCAACGGAGGCCAGTGATGGGCACGGGACTCGACGGCAGCGCCATCGACAAGGTGCTGGAGGAGGCGGTCGGCACCGGCGCCGTGCCGCATGTGGCGGCGATCGCCGCGGACCGCGACGGCGTCCTCTACGAGGGCGGTGCGGGGGTCCGGGTCGTGGGCGAGAGCGACGACCCGGTGACGACCGCGACCCAGTTCCGGATCATGTCCATGACCAAGATGGTGTGCACGGCGGCGGCGTTGCAGCAGATGGAGCGGGGTGAGCTGGACTTCGACGCCCCGGTCGACACCTACCTTCCCGCGTTCGGCGACCTGCAGGTGCTCGACGGGTTCGACGGCGACACGCCGCGCCTGCGACCCCCGGCGAGCCGGGCGACGGTCCGGAACCTGGTGACGCACACGGCCGGGCTCGGGTACTGGTTCTGGGACGCCGACCTGATGCGCTACGAGCAGGTCACCGGATTGCCGAACGTCGTGCCCGGCTCAGCCGAGGCGTTCAAGGCGCCGCTGCTCGCCGACCCCGGTACGCGCTTCGAGTACGGCATCAACATCGACTGGCTGGGCCGGGTGGTCGAGGCCGTGGCCGGGACGACGCTGGACGTGGTCGTCAAGGAGAAGATCACCGAGCCCCTCGGGATGGGCGACACGATGTTCCGCCTCGACGACCAGCGCTCCGCGAACTGCGTCACGGTGCACGTCCCCGGGGAGGACGGGAACTGGGTCTCCGCAGGCGAGCTCCTCAACCAGTCGCCCGACTGGTGGGCGGGCGGGCACGGCCTGTACTCCACGCCGCGCGACTACATCCGGTTCGAGCGGACGCTGCTGCGGGGCGGTGAGCTGGACGGGGAGCGGATCCTGGCGCAGGAGACGGTCGACGCCGCGTTCACCAACCAGATCGGCGACCTGGACTTCCCCGCGGAGATCCCGACCGCCGACCCGCCCATCACCGCGTCGTTCAACGCCGGCCCGGGCTGGAAGTGGGGCTACGGCCTGCTGCTGAACACCATGGACATCCCGGGCATGCGCCGGGCCGGTACCGGCGCCTGGGCGGGGCTGTTCAACACCCACTTCTTCGTCGACCGCACCACCGGGATCTGCGCGTCGATCTACACCAACTCGCTGCCGTTCGTCACCGAGGGTCCGTGGAAGGCCTACGGGGACTTCGAGCGGGCGCTGTACGCGTCGCTGTAGAACGCCGTCGGTCGAGAACGCCGTCGGTCAGGAGAGCAGCCCCGCGCGCCGGGCCGTCGACACGGCCTCGGCCCGGCTCGTGGCGCCGAGCTTGGCGTAGATGTTCTTCAGGTACCACTTCACCGTGTTCACGGTGACCCCGAGGGCGTGCGCGATCTGCTGGTTGCTGCGCCCGACGTCGAGCATGCGCAGGACGGCCAGCTCGCGGGCGTTGAGGTCGGCCGCGCGCCCGGCGCCCGGCGCGTCGACGGCGGCCTGCGCGAGCAACTCGGCCAGGACGCCCGCGGCGATCGGGGGGCCGGTGCCGGGCCAGCTGCCCGACTCGGCGCGCGCCACGAGCCTGCCCAGCACCGTCGCGACCTCCGGTCCGCCGTCGAGGACCGGCTGCCGCAGGCCCGCCGGGACGCAGCGGGACAGCGCCGAGGCGAGGCTGCGCTCCGCCGCCATGCGCCGTGCGGCCCGCTCCTGGACGCCGGCGAGCGCGACGGAGGCGCAGACGGCGGCGCGCGCCTGACCGCGCCGGTCGAGGTCGGCGATCAGCTCCTCGAGCAGGGCCTCCGCCCCGTCGTGATCGCCCTCGGCGGACAGCACCGCGGCCAGCGAGCCGGTGCGGATCTGGTCGACGGCCACCGCGATCCCGCCGTGGCAGCCGCCGCCGTCGGGGAGGTCCTGCGCGGTCCAGCGGGCCTCGTGCACCCGGCGGGCATCGAGCAGCTGCCGGATCCGTTCGGCCACCACCGCGGCCCGCAGCCGCGTCAGGCCCAGCCGCTCGGCGACCTTGGCGCCTTCGGTGAGCAGCTCCGCGGAGTCGGCCGCCGCACCCCGGTGAGCCTTGATCCGTGCCAGGAGCGCGTAGCTCGCGACCATGAAGTCGACGACGCCGCTCTCCGCGCCCAGCTCCCGGCTCTCCTCCAGCAGCCGCTCGGCCTCCTCGAGCTCGCCGCGTTCGTAGTGCAGCTCACCCAGCAGCGCACCGGCCAGTTGGGCCGCGTGCGAGCGGCGGCCCGCCGAGTCGCGGGCCAGGGCGACCGCACCGTTCAGGTGCTCCTCCGCGGCGGCGAGATCCAACTGGGCGAGCGCGGCGATCCCGGCGAAGCAGCGTCCGTAGACCCCGGCGAACGGCCCGATCGTCCGGTCGTGGATCGGGCGCGTCCACCGCTGCCGCTCCCGGGCGTCCCGGAACCGCATGGCATGGATGTCGCAGAACATCTGGATGTTGGCGGCGACGGCGACGATCCACGGCCGGTAGGTCCCGGCACACTCCAGGCTGCGGCTGACCAGCGTCTCGGCCCGGTCGGTGCGGTCGGCGTACACGTCGATGCAGGCCTGGACGACGTCGGCCTCGCTGCGCATCTCGTCGTCGCCGCCCGGCAGGACGCGGCGCAGGTGATCGAGCGCGAGCTGGGCCGCCTCCGGGCGCTGGAGCAGGCAGTTCGCCCACGCGACGGCCATCAGCAGCGCCGGGCGGCCGCCCACGGCGTCGGCGGGAAGCCGCGCGGTCAGCCCGAGCAGGCTGACCATGCGACTGTGCTCGACCAGCGGCATGGCGTGGCGCTCGACGAGGTCGGTCGCCCGCTCGACGTCGGCGGCGGCGAGGGCGTGGGTGACGGCCTCGGGCACCAGGTCGTGGCCCGTGAACCACACCGATGCGCACTGGTGCAGCCGCGGCACCCGCTCGGGGCGGTCGCGCTCCAGCCGTCGGCGCAGGTGGTCGGCGAACAGGTGGTGGTAGCGGAACCATTCGCGCTCGGCGTCGAGCGGCCGAAGGAAGAGGTCACGGCGCTCGAGCTCCTCGAGCATCGCCTGGCCGTCGGGCCGGTCCGCGAGCGTCCCCGCCAGATCGCCGCACAGCCGGTCGCAGACCGACGTGACCAGCAGGAACTCCAGGATGTCGGCGGGCAGGGCGCCGAGCACGTTCTCGGCGAGGTACTCGCCGATCGAGTGGTGGCGGCCGGAGAAGTCGCGGATCAGCGCGGCGGGATCGGCGGAGTCGCGCAGCGACAGCGACACGAGCTGCAGGGCCGCGACCCAGCCGTCCGTGCTCTCGGAGAGCCGCGCGACGTCGTCGCCGTGCAGCGACAGCCCGTTCAGGTCGACGAGGAACGCGCGGGTCTCGTCGACGTCGAAGCGCAGCGTCGCGGCGTCGACCTCGGTCAGCTGGCGGCGGACCCGCAGCCGGGAGAGCGGCAGGCGCGGGCGGGTACGGCTGGTGAGGATCAGCGACATGTTGGGCGGCGCGAAGTCCAGCAGGTGGACCAGCGCGTGGTGCACCTGCGGGTCGTCGATCAGGTGCCAGTCGTCGAAGGTCAGCACGAACCGCCCCGGGTGCCGCGCGATCAGCTCCAGCAGCGCGGAGAGCGTGTAGCGCCGGGTGTCCTCGGCGCTCTGCTCGATCAGCTCCCGCAGATCGCCGAGGGCGTCGCCGGCCTCCGGGAGTGCCCGGCGCACGGCCTCCAGCAGGTGCGACAGGAACCAGTGCGGGTCGTTGTCGTCGCGGTGCAGGCCGAGCCAGGCGACCGCGCCGCCCTCGTCCTCCAGCACCCGCAGCCACTGCACGGCCAGGGTCGTCTTGCCGTAGCCCGCGGGTGCGTGGATGACGACGAGCTGGCGGCCGGACCCGGCCCGCAGCATCCCGAGCAGCCGCCGCCGCTCGATGACGTTGCGGACGTAGGTCGGCGCACGGAAGCGGGTCGAGGCGTCCACCGGAACCCCACCCCGCGCGGCAGAGGTCATGAGCGCCCCCGTCGGGCTCGATCGGCCGCAACAACCCTCAGAGAGCATCGCAGCTCGGGTCCCGCCGCCGCCCTACCCGAACGGGTGGGGGTGCCGGTGCTATCCGAGAGAGTTCCGCGCCGAGCGCCCATCAGGTGGTGTGACTACTGTCACCACCAGCATCGAGTCAGAATTGTCGGTGGTCACTGCTCCACTGGTCTTGGCCCACAACCGAGGAGGGCACTATGACCGCCGAACTGGTTCATCTCACTCGTGATCAGCTGCTCGAGCGTCGGCGCGCCGTCCTGGCGCGGATCGACATCGACGAGCCGACGCTGTTTCGGCGGGCGAAGGACCATGCGCTCACCCCGGAAGAGCGGGATGCGTTGCTTGAGGTGGAGGCGGTCCGGTTCCTTCTCGGCGAGGACGAGTGACGTTCCGGGTCGAGTCGGAAGTCCTCGCCTTCGCTCAGGAACTGCAAGATCTGCTCGACGGCGTACTGCCCCGTCCTGACGACGTTGCCGAGCAGGATCGCCAAGTCAAGGTCGAGGTTGTCGTAGGGCAGATGCGCTACCGGGTCCAGGTGGCTGCACGGAACGGTCTGATCACTCTCACGAAAAACAAGCAACCCGTCGCGTCCCTACGGGTCACCTATCAGTGCACTGCCGATACGAGCGGGACCTATCTGGCGGTACACCGGTCGGACTACGAGCTGCGTGGGTGGACCGACAAGACGCCGATCGCTCGTCTGGATTTTCTCCGCGACGCACACACCGTTCCGGCCTGTCACTGGAACATCCACGCGGAGCAGGGGTGCTGCCTCCCGGTTGCTGACGCTCGGCAATCCGACGCACTCGGGCTCGTTCTCGGAGCTGCACTTTCCCGTCGGCGGCGCTCGGATGCGCCCCTGCCTGGAGGACGTGCTGACCTTCATCCTCTATGAGTTCGGCGTCGATCGGGTTGGGGGTGCGGACGCTCTGCTCTGCGCCGGTCGCGAACGGTGGCGAAGGCGCCAGATCGCGACCCTTGTCCGAGACGCACCTGACGAGGCCGTGCGGATTCTGCGCGAGCTCGGCTACGCCATCGAGGATCCTTCAACAGGTCCAGTCGAACCGAAGGTGTCGAGGCTGCAAGCCTGGTAGTGCCCGAGCCGTGGACGACCCGGACCGGCTCGTCGCCGAACGGGCCGGTCATCGAGGCATCCCCATGCCCGCAGCATCGCATGCGGGCATGGGGGCTGATCTCAGGTCAGGACCGTGGTGAACCGCTCGTTGAGCTCGCGGTCGATGTAGAAGATGCCCTTGCCCAGCTGGTCCGGCGTCCAGATGACCGTGGGCCGGTCGGGGTACGCCTCGTAGCCACCGGCGAACACCTCGTTGCGGTTCCCGGACGGGTCGAAGAAGTAGATCGTCTCGCCACGGGTGATGCCGTGCTGGGTCGGGCCGATGTCGACCGGCACGTCGTCCATCGAGAAGATCTGGCCCGCGTGCAGGATGTCCGACCAGTCCTTGAGGCCGAACGCGAAGTGGTGGATCTTGCCCTGCGGACCGTCGAGGAACGCGATGTCGTGGGGGCGCATCCCGGTCGAGAGCCAGGTGGCGATGTAGTCGGCGTCCTTCTCGACGGAGGTCTGGACGCGCTCGACTGCGTAGAAGTCCAGCACCTCGTGGAAGAAGCGGTCGATGAGGTTGACGTCCGAGGTCGACAGCAGCAGGTGGTCGACGTGGGGTGCGCCGACGCCGCTCAGGTGCCGCGGGAAGACCTCGGGGTTGACGCTGCCGACAGCGGTGCCCACGAGGGTCATCTCGCTGTAGAGCTCCATGACGTGCTCGGACGGCAGGACGATCCGGACGCCGTCGCCGACCTCGGGGTTGTCCCCCTTGCTCATCCGCTCGACGAGGCAGCCGAACTGCTGGGCGCGCTTCTCGTAGATCTCCAGGTCGTCGTCCCGGGCCACCTTGTAGCCCATCTTGACCAGACCGACGCCGCCTTCTTCGAGGACGACGGAGTGGTGGTCCCACTCGTCCCAACCCTTGTAGAACGCGCGTCCGGGCTCCTCGCGGGCGGGCATCAGACCCATGGTGTACCCGTAGTGCCGCTTGGCTTCTTCGAGGTCCGTGACGCGCATATGCACGTATCCCAGGCGCAGCACACCCATTTCCGGCTCCTTCGTCGGAATTACTTGATGGTTCTAGCGTCCTCGCAGGGGTCCGGGCCTCGACAGGGTCGGAAGGCCCGGCGCGGTTCGACGGAGGGCACGTGGTCCTGCCGGTAGCCGGGGTGAGGCGGAGTCGCCATGCTGAGCCACGTGGGGAGTCGCGCGCCTGCCGCCGAGCTGCGCCTGGAGCACGAGGCGAAGCTGGTCGAGCTGCTCGGGGGAGCCGCCGGCCCGCGGCTGGAGGCCAGCGGGGTGCTCGCGAAGGACGGCTCTGTGTACGTCGTGTTCGACAACCTGCCCCACATCGCACGGCTGGACGCGGGTCTGGTCGCCGGCGCGCCCGCGAATCGTCTTTTCACCCAGGACCGTCGTGAGGCCGAGGGCTTCGAGGACATCGCCTACGATCCCGGCTCCGATCGGTTCTTCGCGCTGATCGAGGGACTGCCGGCCGGCCCGAGGGCCTACCAGGCCAAGGTGCACCAGTTCGACGGTTCCCTGCGCTACCTGCGCAGCGACTGGCTGGATTTCCCGCTGCCCGACGCGAACAAGGGCCTGGAGGGGTTGACCTGCCTGCGCCGTGACGGCCGGATCTGGCTGCTTGCCCTCTGCGAGGGCAACCGGTGCCTCGGCGGGTCGGCCGGACGCCGGCCGGGCGGCGGCCGAATCCAGGTGTTCACCGAGGCAGGTCCGCGCAGCGGCTGGGTCCACACCGGCACCGTCAGGCTGCCGCGCACGCTCGAGTTCGAGGACTACAGCGGCATCTCCGTTGCCGGTGACCGGCTCGCGGTGGTGTCGCAGGCGTCGTCGGCGCTGTGGGTCGGCCGCCTGCGCGGAGGCGGCACGGACCTCGTCGACGAGGGCACCGTCTTCCGGTTCCCGACCGACTCCCGCGGCCGGACCGTCTACCGCACGGTCGAGGGCGTGTCGTGGCTGGGAGCCGATCGGGTCGTCGTGGTCTCCGACAAGGTCAAGCCCGGTTCGGGAGAAGGGTCCGGCCGCGCGAAGGACCAGTCGATCCACATCTTCGCGCTCCCGTGAGCACGTGTGATCTTGACGGCTTGCCCGGCGTGGCGCTGCTGGCGGGCGGCATCGACATCGTCGAGATCACCAGCGGCGCCGCCCTCGGGCAGCGGCCGCTCAGGCGAAGCGCCGGATGAAGGCGGCGCCCGCGCAGCCGACCTCCAGGTCGCCGTGGTGGCAGGGGTGGAGGCGGAGGCCGAACTCGGCTACACCGCGCTGCACCGGCTGCTGCGGGAGATCGGGCGCTGCTCGTGGTGTGCGACGACGCGCAGGGGCTGGACCGGGAGGCGGTGGACGTCCTGGCTCTCGTAGGCCGCCGGCTCGACGCCGACCCAGTGGCGCTGCTGTTCACGATCCGTGCGCCCGACCGCGGCCAGGGCGGCACGCCCGCGCGCCCGGGCAGGGCGAGCCGGCCAGGGTGGGCGAGTTCGTGCTGGGGAACGTCAACGAGCTCGGCACGCGGACGGTGGAGCCGAGGTCGTTCGTGATCAGCCGGAGGTCAGCTCGGCTTCTCCGCCCTCAGGCCGTCCAGACGCAGGCCGAGCATCTCCAGGAGGATGCGGCAGTCCTGCGCGTCCGTCGCGTGCTGGGCGACCGTGCGCGCCGTACGGGCGTTCTGGACTGCGTCTCGTGCGTCGGCGGCGAGGCCGCGCGCCGCCCGCTCGTCGTGCTCCCGGCCGCGGTGAACCGGCATGTTCCAGCTCATCGACGACCGTCCAGGGTGGGGGAGGGGGCGAGCACATCCGACGTCACGTCGGCGCTCCCGTCTCCGGTCAGCCAGGTGACCGGTATGGGTTGGCCGAGAACGACGCCGCTTGAGTGCGCACGTCGACGTACCCTCGACAAACCCGACACTACACCCGGGGGTGCCGTCGACGGGTGTTTCGCGCCGTCACCGGGGGTGTGACGTCGTCGCCGGGACGAGGTCGGGGAACTGGACGGCGAAGGCGACGACGTCGTCGGGGGAGTCGGGCGCCAGGGTGTCGACGGCGAGATCCACCAGCTCGGACGGGGCGCGGTCACGGTTCGCGGTAAGCAGCCCGAGGAGCCGGTCGGTGCCCTCGTCGAGGTCGCTGCCACGGCGTTCGACCAGGCCGTCGGTGTAGAGGAAGAGCGTGCTTCCCGGTTCGAGGTCGTAGTGGTGGTCGCGCCGGGGCGAGGCCGCGAGGCCCGGGAACCCGAAGAGGAGGTCGTGGCCGTCGAGCAGCCTCGCCTCACCGTCCGGCGGGAGCAGGATCGGCGGCGGGTGCCCGGCATTGGTCCAGGTCATCGCCCACCGCTGGTCGGCACCGCGGTGCAGGTGCGCGAGCAGGGCGGTGCCCATCGCCGGCAGCCCGATGCCGTCGGCGGCGAGCTCGAACGCGCGCAGGGTGTGCGAGGGAGGCTCGCCCGGGTGGTCCCACGCGGCCTGGCGCAGCATCGAGCGGACCTGCCCCATGACGGTCGCCGCATCGAGGGCGTGACCGATGACGTCGCCGACCGAGACGGCGAGGAGCCGGCCGTCGGGACGTCCGGGGTCCGGCAGGGGCACGGCGTCGTACCAGTCGCCGCCGACGTCCTCGCGGGAGTCCGCGGGCTGGTAGCGGGCGTACATCGGGAGGCCGGGCTCGTCCGGCAGGGTGGTGAGCATGGCCCGCTGCAGCAGGTGGGCGGCGCTGTCGCGGTGTTGCAGCCGCCGGGCCCGGTCGAGTGCCTGCGCGGTGTACCCGGCCAACGTCGTGATGGTCAGCAGCTCGACCGGTTCGAGACGGCGGGGGGCGTCCCAGCCGAGGGCGAGCGCGCCCAACGGTCCTCCGACGTGCACCAGCGGCACGACCACGATCGCGTGCAGGTCGAGGTCGCGGATCAGCCGGCGGGCCGGTTCGGGGTGGTCGGCGTCGAAGCCGGCCCGGTCCTCGTAGGCGACGATCCGCCGCTGCCGCACCGCGGTCGCCGTCGGAGCCGCGGTGAGGAGGTCGTAGGCCAGCCAGGGTCCGGCGTCCTCGACCCTGCGGGGAAGTCGCGTGTCGCGGATCCGGTGCATGCGCCCGACGTCGTCGAGCAGGGCGAGCCCGACGTACGACGGGCGCAACTCGATCTTCACCAGCTCGCTGACCCGTTGCCGCACGTCCTCGACGGTGACGGTGTCGCTGAACGCCTCGGATGCGGCGAGCAACGCCTGGCTACGGTCGAACGACCCCTGTAGCCGCTGCTCGAGCTCGTCGCGGTGCCGGCGTTCCTCGCGCGCGGAGTCCCGGGAGAGCCGCAGCCGCAGCTCCGTCGAGCAGGTCTCGGCGAGGCCGCGCAGCAGGTCGAGGTGCGCGGCCGTCCACTCCCGCGGCGCGCTGTCGATCGCGCACAGCGCACCGAGGACGGTGCCTTCCTCGTCGGTCAACGGCATCCCGGCGTAGGCGACCACGCCCAGCTCGTGCACGGCCGGGCTGTCCTGGAGGAGGGGATGCCCGCGGGCGTCGGACACGATCAGCGGCTCGGTCGTGGTCACGACCTGCGGGCGGAACAGGTGCCGCGGCGGCGCGGACCGGGAGGTAACCCAGGACTCGGGCAGCCCGGTCACGCCTGGGAACACCTGCCGATCCGATCCGGCCAGCATCACGAGGGCGACCGGGACGTCCAACCAGCGCTGCACCCGCTCCGCGACGGCCTGCATCTGAGGGTCGGCCTGCGCGCCCAGCCCGAGCTGCGCCAGGGACCGCGGCCGAGCCTCGTCGTGCGGTCGCACCCCTACCGTCCCGTATCCCGTCGCGGTCGTCCCGACCTCGACCGCTCCGCCCGCCGACGGAACCCCGTCCATGTCACCCCACCGGTCTCCGAGGAACTCCCGCAGTCTGCCAGCGGCGGCTCTGAACTGCGCGTCCGCCGTCTCGACCGACCGACGCCCGGCTACCCGGACGGTCAGGAATCGATTCGTCGACTCCTGCAGGATCCGTCGCCGCTACAGCGTATTGTCTACGGCGTACAGCTACGCTGTAGGACCGGCACTGCGACGTGCGCGCCCGGCACCCTCGGCGGCGTACGACGACTGCTGTGGAGGCCGCCGGATGACGACCCGACCGCCGCGTCGGATGAGCGACCTCGCCACCGTGCCCGATCCCGTACGGGTCTATCTGCGCGAGGTCGGCAAGGTCGCGCTGCTGGACGCCATGCAGGAGGTCGATCTGGCCAAGCGGATCGAGGCCGGCGTCTTCGCCGCCGAACGGCTGCGATGCGCCGCGGACACGGGCGAGATGCTCGGCTTCCAGATGAACCGCGATCTACGCCTGATCGTCAGCGACGGCGGGCGGGCGCGGGACCACCTGCTGGAGGCGAACCTGCGGCTGGTGGTGTCGCTGGCCAAGCGCTACACGGGCCGTGGCCTGGCGTTCCTCGATCTTGTCCAGGAGGGCAATCTCGGCCTGATCCGGGCGGTCGAGAAGTTCGACTACGCCCAGGGCTACAAGTTCTCCACCTACGCGACGTGGTGGATCCGCCAAGCCCTCGGTCGCGCACTGGCGGACCAGTCACGGACGATCCGCATCCCCGTGCACGTCGGCGAGCTGATCACCCGGCTCGGTCGGGCCCGTCGCTCCTTGCTCCAGGAGCTCGGCCGCGATGCGACCCAGGCCGAACTGGCGGTGGCGATGGACGTCACCGTCGAGAAGGTGATCGAGCTCCAGCGGTACGGGCGCGAGCCCGTGTCGCTCGACGAGCCGATCGGCGACGAGGGCGACACGCGGTTCGGTGACCTCGTCGAGGACACCTGGGCGGCCGGCGCCTTCGAGGCGCTGGACGGCACGTTCCTTCAGGCGGAGTTGCGGAACGTGCTGGCGACCCTGTCCGACCGGGAGGCGGGGGTCATCCGTCTGCGGTTCGGGCTCACCGACGGGCGCCCCCGCACGCTGGACGAGATCGGCCGGGTCTACGGGGTCACCCGGGAGCGGATTCGTCAGATCGAGATGAAGACGATGACCAAGCTCCGCCACCCCGCCCGCTCCCGGTCGCTGCGCAGCTACGTCGAGTGACCCACCGGTCGGCCGTGTAGCATCGCATCCGGTCGTATCGTTTCGGTGCTCGTGTGACACACGCTCGCGGGAATGTTCCGGTGCGGGCGCGGGCTCTCAGGTGAATCAGCGCCGCCGGGTCGGCCGGGGCTCCGCACGTCGCGGAGGCCCATCTACACCTGCGAGGTAGCAGCAACATGGCACAAGGAACCGTCAAGTGGTTCAACAGCGACAAGGGCTACGGCTTCATCGCCCAGGACGGCGGACAGGCTGACGTTTTCGTCCACTACTCCGAGATCACCGGTGCGGGCTTCCGCAACCTCGAGGAGGGGCAGCGCGTCGAGTTCGAGATCGGCCAGGGCAACAAGGGGCCGCAGGCGACCGCCGTCCGCGCCGTCTGATTCCTGTCGCGCCGAGGGCCCGCTTCCTTCTCCGGAGGCGGGCCCTCGAGCATGTTCTGGACGGGCGTCACGCCGATCAGCGTGTGGGGGCCGTGCCCAAGACGGGCTTGAGGTCCAGGACGGGCGTGCCGTCGACCGCCTCGCACCCGCCGACCCGCACCCGGCATCCCTCGACGGCCAGCACCCGCGCCTGGTGCAGCCCGATCGGATTCGGCCGGTCGGCTGAACGGGTGGCGAAGACGCCGGTGAGCGGGCGATCCGGGTCGTCGCGCGGGTGGACGGCGAGGACGTCGCGCCGCGCCAGATGCAGCCAGGTCAGGACGACGACCTCGGCGCCCGGCTCCACCCCGTGCAGCGCGTCGGCCAGTTCTGGTCGGACGACGATCCAGACGTCCGGCGCACCCTCGTCGCCCTGCCTCGGCGCAGTGGTGACGTCGGTCAGCGGCGACTCGATCCACCCGACCGGCCGCACCTCGTAGCTGCCCATGTCGCTCCTCCACCGTCGGCGCCGATCCGGCGTGAGGCTCGTCGCGAGCTCACCGGGCGGCGATCACCTGCTCCAGCAACGTGATCGCTTCCTGCTTCTTGTCGCCGATGTCGGTGCCGCTGGAGCTGAACACCTCGACCAGGATCAGCGAGCTGTCGACGACGGCGATCGCCTCGCTGCGGCCCGGTCCGCCGAAAGCCTCCGCCCGCTCACCGACCGAGATCGGCTCCGGCGTCGCCCCCTGCGTGGCGGCATCGGAGGCGAAGCTCTGGAACTGCTCGTCGGCGACGAGTGCCGCGCCGGTCGTGATCTGCACGTCGGCGCCCGCGGACTGGTCGACGGCGACGTAGCTGCACCCCGAGGCGACGACGACGTTCCCACTCACCACCAGGGTCACCGGTGACCCGACGGTCGACGACACGTCCTGCTCGGTCGGACAGTGCGCCTCGCCGAAGGGGGCGGCGCCCCCCGCGATCTCCTTGACCGCCGAGACCCCGCGGTAGATGTAGTAACCGGCGATCCCAGCGCCGACCACCAGCACCGCCACCGTCACGATCGCGGCGATGACGCAGCCGCGGTTCCGCGCCCCTCGGGCCGGCGGGGGCTGCTGCATGTGCTGCTGGTACGGCACATTGGTCGGGCCGGGTTGCGCGGGCTGCTGCGCGTACTGCTGGTACGGCGGACCGGGCTGCGGTGGTGGTTGCGGTGGGTACCACCGACCGTCGGAGGCCTGCCACCAGCCTGGGCCTTGGGGTTGCTGGGACATCGGCGGCTCCTTCACGGTCTTGGCCGCGAAGAGTAGAGCCTGTGATCTTCCCGTGGCGCGCGCGTCGCACGAACAACCGCTGCAGGATCAGCGGAAGCGGGGTTCGGCGAGCGCTCTGACCGACTCCTCCTTGTGGAAGCGTTCGTCGTGGCCGATCTGTCGGAACAGGTCGGCCACCGAGTCGAACGATCCGTAATCGGCGGCGAACTCGGAGTCGAAGGGAGTGGTCTCCCACTCCGGGTGCTCGGTGACCAGGTACATGTACTCGTGCTCGGCATGGTCTTCGAAGTCCGCGTTGAGCCGGTAGGACCAGGCCGGTCTGACGACGAACAGCAACCAGGAGATGTGGTAGTAGACGAGGGCGATGGCCTGCGGGATCCAGAAGTAGTAGAGCCGGTTCTCGTACTTCCCGGAACGGGCGATGCGCTCCTCGAGAATGAGCAGATGCCATTGCTCGTTGTCCTGCTGTTCCCGGGACTCCTGGACCCGGTCGTAGATCCGCCGGGCCAGCCCGATCTGGCTGTGCATGTGGGTGATCGCGATGTAGGCGACCTGCTCCCAGGTCTGGTACGGCACCCGGGCGACGAGCTCGAGCACCTTGAACTTCGAGAGCGTCCGTTTCTTGCCGTAGAGCGTGTCGAGGGTCGTGAACAGGATGCGGGCCAGCACCCCGTACGGGCGTCGGGGCGTCGCCAACGTCTCGGCCTGCGCCCGGACGAGGTCCTCGTGATCGAGGTGGGGCGGTCGTCCGGACACCACCTTCGCCGGGTCCTGGCCATCTCGGGGTTCCATCGCTGACGCCCTCCTTGATCCTGCCGGGTGCTGACGTCGATCAGCCGAGGCGTGTAGCTCGACACACGGGCCCGTCGAGGTCAAGGGGACCCGCCTTGGGTCCTCGGAGAGCCGCAACCTCACGACATGCCCCGTCAGGTGCCCGGCCGCCATCAGATGCCGACGAGTCGGTGCTCGGCGCCGCTCAGGCGAGCAACGCCTTGATGTCGTCGGCGTTCAGCGCGGAGCCGAACACCGCGCCGTCGTCCATCACTCCGGTGAACAGTTCGGCCTTCCGTCTTGCCAGGGCGAGCACCTTTTCCTCGATGGTGTCCTTGGCGATGAGGCGATACACCATGACGTTGCGGGTCTGCCCGATGCGGTGCGTGCGGTCCACCGCCTGCGCTTCCGTCGCGGGGTTCCACCACGGGTCGAGCAGGAAGCAGTAGTCCGCCTCGGTGAGGTTGAGCCCGAAGCCGCCCGCCTTGAGGCTGATCAGGAACACCGGCGCCGCGCCGTCCTTGAATCGTCGGAGGACCGATGGCCGGTTCCGTGTCGTGCCGTCGAGGTAGGCGTACTCGACGCCGGCTGAGTCGAGGCGCTCCCGGACGTGGGCGAGGAAACCGGTGAACTGGCTGAAGACCAGGGCCCGGTGGCCGCCGTCGATGACGTCGCGCAACTGGTCCACCAACGCGTCGATCTTGCTGGCGCCGAGGTGTGCGTGCTCCGGCTCGACGAGCGCGGGATGCAGGCTGAGCTGGCGCAGCAGGGTGAGCGACCGCAGGATGGTGAACCGGTTTCGGTCCACATCGTGGACGAGCCCGAGGACCTTTTGGCGCTCGCGTTGCAGGTGCCGCTGGTAGATGCGGCGGTGGCGTGGGTCGAGCTCCACCTCGAGGACCTGTTCCTGCTTCGCCGGCAGGTCGGCGGCCACCTGTTCCTTGGTCCGGCGCTTGACCAGCGGCTTGATCCGGCGCCGCAGCCTGGCCAGCAACTCGGGGTCGGTCTGTTTCTCGATCGGGCGGGCGTAGTGCTCGCGGAAGCGGGTGGGGCTCGGGAACAGGCCCGGCGCCGTGATCGACAGCAGCGACCACAGCTCCATGAGGTTGTTCTCCATGGGGGTACCGGTGATCGCCAGCTTGAACGGAGCCGGCAACTGGCGTGCGCACTGGTAGATGCGGGACTGGTGGTTCTTGACGAACTGCGCCTCGTCGAGGAGCAGACCCGACCACCCGACCGATGCGTAGGCGTCCGCATCGAGCCGGAACAGGGTGTAGGAGGTGACGACGATGTCGGCTCCGGTGATGACGGCGTCGAGGTCCTGGCCGCGTCGTCGCAGGGTGTCGGTGATCGTCACCACCGCGAGATCGGGTGCGAATCGCGTAGCTTCGGCCGCCCAGTTGGCCACGACGCTGGTCGGAGCGACGATGAGGAACGGGTCTCCGGTGGGGTCGGCGTGCTTGGCGTGACAGATGAGAGCGAGCGCCTGCAGGGTCTTACCCAGACCCATGTCGTCGGCGAGGATGCCGCCGAGCTGGTGGCGCCAGAGGAAGCACAACCAGTTGAATCCCTCGCGCTGGTAGGGCCGCAGCTGTGCGGACAGGGTCGCGGGGAGCTCGGTTTCAGTGAGCTGGTCGAGCGACAGCAGGCCGGCGACCTGCTGCTGCCACGCCCGCGCCTGGCGCTCGACGACGCCCAACGCGGCCAGCTCCTCCCACAGGCCCGCCTGGAACCGGCTGATCCGCAGCGGGCCGCCGGTCCGGTCCTGCAGGGCCCGCGCCTCCTCGATGAGCGTGCGCAACGCCTGCAGCGCGGGTTTCTGCAGGGAGAAGTACGCTCCGTCAGACAGCAGCAGGTGCGACTCGCCCGAGGCCAGCGCCAGGAACACGTCCGCGAAGGGGACCTCGCGTCCCTCGACCGTGACGCTGACGCCGAGGTCGAACCAGTCCGTCTCGCCCGTCACCGCGCTGGTCGACACGCCGATCTGCAGTGAGTCGCCCGCCTCCCGGTAAGCGGCAACGTCCCCGCTGACCTCGACGACGACATCGGGGGCGTCGGCCAGCAGGGGGAGCACCTCGGTGGAGAACCGCATCGTGTCCAGGCCGGTCAGCCGTGTATCGGGCGCGAGCACCTGTTCCGGCCCGTCGCCGCGCAGCCCCAACCGCTCCAGTGGGACGTCGAGCGCGTCCAGCACTGCTCGTTCCGCAACGGGGTCCCGGACGTCTTCGTCGACGCCTGATGCCAGCGGGAGCCGCTTCTTCACATCGCCAACCTCGTAGGCCCACTCCCAGCTCATCGTCAGGTCGTGACGGTCGCCGTAGGTCGCCCGCAGGACAAGGGTGGGTCCGGAGATGGCGGGCGGGGTGAAGGATCCGTCGGACGACGTGACCGCCGCGAGTCTGCGCAATCGCGGGTAGAACTCGTCGCCGAACCGGGCCTGTTGCCCCGCCGGCACCGGCAGGCGCTGATCCTCCAGGACCATCCGTTGGAGCGGCGGCGCTGCCGGGGTGGCGAGCTGCGCGAGCCGGAGGCTCCAGTCGGCTGGGGCGTTCCTCTGAACCTGCGTTCGGGACACGAGCACGGCGCCATGGCCCTGGGCCCCGATGAACAGGACCGGGATCGTGTCACCGTGATCGTCGCCGGAACGGCCGTCGATCTGCAGCACCGGCGCAATGGTCAGCGAGCCGGGATCTGCTCCCGCACTGACGTCCAGGCACAGCTGTGCCTGGACGTAGGGCTCGACCGGCCCTAGCCGTTTGCGGGCGTGCACGAGCTGCAGGCCGATTTCGGCGGCCTCGTCCAGCAACGGCCACAGCCGCCGGCTGTCGAATGCGGCGAGGTCGATCGTCTTGTCGTCGCGGGTGTAGTAGCTCGGCGCTCCGGCAGCGCGAGGTGTGCAGTGCGTACAGCTCCCGTAGCAGATGCAGGTGCGAGGCGCGGCAGCCGCTGAAGTAGTAGGAGGTTCCGAGCCTGCCCCAGCTCATCTGGTCGCCCACCCACCCGGTACGACCCGGCCGCACGAGCCGAGCCAGCAGTCTCGGCTTCGCCGACGCCGGGTTCCGCTGCGCCGCGGGAGCCTGCGGCACGGAGAGGGAGAGCTCGAGGGCGAGCGGGACGTCGGCAGCGGATCGCGGTGAGTCCGGCCGGGCCGGTGCAATGCAGCGCTCCCAGGCTCTGCTCCCACGACGCCGCCGGCTGCGCGCGCCCGGCCGCCGCGGAGGGAGCGGTTGCACCCATCGCGGTGACCGCTGCGGCGACAACGTGCTTGCAGTTGATCCCGACCGGGCATGTGCACTCGCCGAACGCGAACGCCAGTTCCGCTACGCCGCGTGATGGCTTGAAGTACACGCTCGTCTCGTAGGCGTCGCCACCGCTACCTCGCACCACCGCCTGCAGCAGGGAGTCGACGCCGTCCCACTCCATGTGGAGAACCGCGCGCTGCCGCGCGTAGGCCACACCCCTCCCGTACGTCTGAGCTCCGACCACCGGCCGGAGGCTGGTCCGGATCGATGCCGTCGATGGTCACGAGCTGCATGGGGATGACTCCTCGGACGAGTGATTCGCTGCGGGCGCGAGCGTAGCCACCGACACCGACAAAACTGCGACGGGCGCGCGTCGCATCGCCCCGGTCGACCTCGACATCGACGACCGGACCGTCTACATCTGAGGCGCGGGCGTCGCTGATCTCCGCAGAGGAGGGGAGTTCGATGCACAGGTACGAGTGGCGGCGCCGGATCGAGCAGCTGGATCCGGTCACGGAGTATCACGAGATCTACCGGATCATGGTGGCGCACGAGTTCCCCTGGGACATGAACCAGGCGCTCAGCTTCGCCCTGTTCCGCACCTATGCGGTGCCGACCATCGGCGGCCTGCTGGCCCGCACGGGCGAGTTCCTCGAGCGGACCCAGCAGCGCTACGACGACACCACCTTGATCCTCGACGCGGTGGTTGAGCACGGGTTCGGTAGCACTCCCGCGCGGGATGCGTTCCGCCGGATGAACCAGATGCACGGGGCCTACCCGATCAGCAACGACGACCTGCGCTACGTGCTGTCGACGTTCGTCGTCGTACCGATTCGCTGGATGGACTCCTACGGGTGGCGCCGGTTCACCGAGACGGAGAGGGTGGCGAGCGCGAACTACTACCGCCGCCTGGGAACGCACATGAACATCAAAGCCATCCCGGCGACCTACCAGGACTTCATCGCGCTTGCCGACGCTTACGAGCGGGAGCACTTCGGGTTCGACGAGGGCGGCCGAGCGGTCGCGGAGTCCACCTTGAAGCTCCTGGCCACGTTCCCACCGAGCGACCGGATCCCGGCCTCGCTGGTTCGGCGCGCTTCCTTCGCGCTCATGGATGACCCGCTGCTGGACGCGTTCGGGTTCCCGCGCCCGAACCCGCTGATCCGTGCGCTGGTGCGAGCCGGGCTGGCCGCGCGGGGCCGGGTCGTACGGGTCCTGCCTCCACGGACCGAGCCGCGGTATGCCCGACAGCTTCCGAACCTGCGCAGCTACCCCGACGGTTACGACGTCGCCCAGCTCGGAACGTTTCCCCACCGGCACGCTGACGACCGTCAAGGGACGTGAGGACGACGCTGCCGAACGCCCCCCACCGACCACAAGGGTCACGGCGGCTGGGGTCGAACGCGAGCGAAGAGCGCGGGCGGGCGTCAGGTTGGCGAGCTGGACGTGGCGAGTTCCGCTACGCGGCGGCTCGGTAGCGTTGGGCGATGCGGACCATTCGGCTGCGGGTGACGCTGCGCGAGGTCGCTCCGCGGGTGCTGCGGGTGGTCGACGTGCCGGCGTCGAGCACGTTGCCCGAGCTGCACGAGCTGTTGCAGGTGGCGGTCGGGTGGACCGACAGCCACCTGCACCAGTTCGTCGCCGGCGGCATCCGCTACGGGGTGCCGCACGAGGAGTGGCCGGACGACCAGGTGGACGAGGCCGGGATGCGGCTGCGAGGCCTGCCGAAGAGGTTTGTCTATCTGTACGACTTCGGTGACGGATGGACTCACGACGTCGAGCTTCTTGGACCCGGTGCCGATCAGCCCGGTTGTGTGTACGGCGAAGGGACCTGCCCGCCGGAAGACTGCGGTGGGCCGCCGGGCTACGCCGAGCTCCGGGCGGTGCTGGCCGATCCGGAGAGCGACGAGCATGAGCGGATGCGCGACTGGGCCGGTGAGCTCGCTCCGTTCGACCAGGCCGGCACCGACCTTCTCGTGCGGCGCACCGTGGGGGAGGTTCCGGCCGGCGTGCGGCTGATTCTGGACCTGCTCGCCGACGGAGTCCGGTTGACCCCGGGTGGGCGGCTTCCTCGAGCGGTGGTTCGGAAGGTTCAGCAGCAGCGACCGCAGTGGGGCCCGTTCGGGCGACCGGCCAGCCTGGAGGACGACCTTCCGCCGCTGGCCGCATTGCACGACCTGATGCGTCACGTCGGCCTTCTACGCCTGGCGAACGGCGTGCTGCGCCCGACGCGAGCCGCGGCTGACGAGCGTGAAGTGGTGCGCAGGTTGCGGACCTGGTTTCCGTCGGATGAGTTCACGTCTGTGCTTGCGAGCGACGTGGTCGCGATGCTTGCCGCTGCAGGTCCTCTGACCGGGGAGGAACTGGCCGGCAGGCTGCATCCGCTTTGTCACGGCTGGAGCCGCAACGGACAGCCGTTGACGGCGCAGGACGTCCGGATGTCGATCAGCGGGCTGGCCGCCGTCCTGCAGGGCCTGGATCAGGTACAGGTCGACTGGCCGATCTGGAGTGCCGGCCCGTCGGCGCTCACGCTGCTCAGCCGCGCAACCGCGCTGGCGCAGATCTGGACGACCGGCCGGCACAAGATCCCAGCCGAATAGCGGCGAGGAGTCGTTCTACGCCAACGCGCCGGCACGCGTCGATCTCAGCCACGCCAGGTCGCTCACGGCCCGGCGCCGCGCGTCCGAGGCGCGCGTGAACAGCTCGTCGGTCTTGGTCAGCACCAGCGTGTATGGCCGCCCCTGCCGCCGGGTCTGATGTCGCACCGGCAGCCCGGCGGAGTCGACCTGGGTGTGCACGTGCCGGCGACCGTCCTTCGCCAGCGGCCACTCGAAGACCCGCCGCGACCGGGAGCCGAGGAACGTCCCGAGCGTGTCACAGAGGCCGCACCCACACCCGGTCCATGCGATCGACCAGTCGTCCTCGTCGCGCGGCGGCCGCGCGACGATCGCGCCGAGCCGCTCCGCGCAGTCCCGGGCGACCGCATCGAGTCCCACCGCCCGCCGCGCGTCCGCCAGGCGCAGCGCCGGCATCAGGCACTCGACCACGTTGTCCCCGTACGTGCGCAGCGCCGCAGTGACCTCGTCGCGGAGTTCGCCGTCGGCTGCCTCCAGCAGTTGCACCAGTGGCGAGCTCAGCATCTCCAGCTGTGGCTGGCGGAGCTCGGTTCGTGCGTAGCGTGGTCCAGAGTCGGAGCTGGGTGTCCATCCGGCGCCAGGCTCCGGCGACCAGCAGCCGCGCCACCGTCGGCTCCCCGGCGGCACGCAGCGCCTCGCACAGCCCCGACAGCCTGTTGTCGACCCACTCGTACTGGTCGGTTCCGTAGGGGTGTCCCGGCCCGAACCACCCGTCGACGACGCTCCGCGTCCATTCGTCGCCGTACCGCCCGGCCGCCGCCGCCAGCCCGCCTGCATGCTCCTGCGCGACTGTCTCGATACGGAACGGCTCGAGCAGCATCGCTGCCGTCCCGGCCGCGTCCAGGCCCGCCGCCACGTCCAGGGCCGCACCGAGCAGACCCGGCTGTGCCCCCACCATCTTCCAGAACGGTTCGAGTGACTCCGCCGCGGCACGTGCGCCAACCAGGTCGCCGGCCTCGATGCGGTCGCGGAGCTGGTGCAGCGCCCACTGCGATCCGGCCTCGGCGCGCGCTGCGAACGCTCGGTCCCGGGGCCATACGACAACTGCGGCCCGTCGGTACCACCGATCCAGCGTGTTGCCGTAGTTGCCCATGTAGCCCTCGTACTCGGACTGGTAGGGCGTCAGGTCCACGCTCGGGGTGGTGGCGCACACCTCGTAGTCGGGGACATGTAGCGAGATCGGCTCGCCGCCCGTGCCGTCCGGGCTGGTCCACCAGCCGAGGGTGATCTCGTCGTCGATCAGGTCGTTGAGCTGAAAGTCGGTTGAGCCCTCGTCGACGTCGTCCTCGTCCTCGTCGTTGTAGTAGTCGTCGTCGTAGTAGTCGTGCTGGTCGTTGCCGGACGGCAGGGCGTCCCAGGTCTCCTTCACCTCGGCGAGCGCCAGCACCGTCTCGCACCCGGCCCGCTTCGCCGCGGCGCGCAGCAGCTCGGCACGCTCCGCGTCGGCGCCCTTGAGCCGGCGCCAGTTCAGGCCCCGTTGGGTGTACTCGTGGTCGAGCAGGAGGACCAGCCGGTTCGGCGGAGCGAGGTCGCGGCTGCCGTACCGCGGGGTTGCTGGTGTCGTGAAGTGCTCGGTCAGGCAGTGCACCAGCTCGGTGGCGGGATCTGCCTCCGGAGCCGGCGTCTCGGCGGCGGAGAGCAGGTTGAACGTGAGCGTCACCCGATACCCGGACCTGACGGGCGTGACCTGGTGACGGCAGTCGGCGTAGAACGCGACGAAGGTCAGCTCCTCCTTCGAGGCGCGGTAGGCATTGCTCTGCCCGGCGTGGTCGATGACAAGTTCCCCACCGGTGTGCGCCGACGGCAGTGACACCACCAGCGTGCCCACCATGGCGTCGTCCTTCTCCGAGTCCTGGTGGGGGAGAAAGAACTGCCCCTTGCCGTACACCAGCATCGAGTGCAGCTCGGCTCGCAGCCGTGACGTTCGCGGGAGCCCGAGCTCGTCACGGAAGTGCTCCAGTGCACGTTCCATCAGCGCTGTCCAGCCGGGCCCGCCGAGCGTGATCTGGTCCGGGGTGAGCTCCCACGTGTCACGGACGCTGGTGTCAGTCAGCGTCTCCTCCGCCCGCCCGAACATCGCCGGTCGCGCCACCGCGATCAGCTTCTTCGCCAGGGGCGCGCGGACAGGAAGGCCCACCGACCCGACGCCAGACACCTCGAGCTGGAGGAGATGCGCCGGCGCCAGCAGCTGAGCACTGAACGACCCGGCCGGCTCGGAATCGCCGAGCAGGCGCGCCAGCCGTTCCCGTGCCGTCTTCGTCATCGGTCATCTCCGAGCTCGCGATGCGCCGTCCGCGGCCCGACTGTAGTGACGGTCGACCGGGACTCCAGAGGTGGCGGCTCGAGCCCGGAGGCGAGCGGGCGCCTCTGGTGGCCGAACGGGTCTTGAACCGCAAGGCCGGGAGCCGCCGCGGCTCAATGGCGGTTCGTCGCGTTCACTTCGTCGCGACGGGCGTTGTATCCGTGGCGTTCGCGCAAGTTGACATTGATGCGGCTGGTGAAGCCGCCGCCGAGCACCGCGTTCATCACGCGCATCGCGCTGGAGTCGGAATCGGTCACGCTGATCCCGGGCTGGGCGAGGGCCAGCGTCGTCTGGGTGGAGCCCGGCAGGTCGACGACGAACACCCGCTCCGACGCGGGGAGGGGGGCCCGGGTGACCGCGGGTCGGTACCTGTGCCGCTCCAGCTGCCGAAATGCTCGATGGCCAGCGCGCGAGCCTGATCCTCGGTCAGGTCGCCGCTGAGGATCAATGCGGACGTGTGGGGGTGAACGCTGTCTGGTGGAAGCGCTGCAGGTCCTCCCGGGTGGTCGCGGTCAATGCCGCGGCGACCTCCGCGGTGGTGTGGCCGTACGGATGGCCTGGTCCGTACAGCTGGCGCGACACCACCGTGTTCTCCGGAGGGTGCGGTCCGCCGCCTGCGCCGGTCCGCCCCTGACGCTCGGCGGTCATCTGGCGGACCGTTGGCGCCGCCGACCGACGGTGATCGTCGGAACCTCGGTCGTTGCGGCCACGACCCTGTGCCTGGGGGTCAGTACGTCGGTGGTCGAGTTGTTGATCGTCTGTGCCTTGTCGGGCGCGGGCACGGGGCTCATGACGCCACCGGTGGAGGCCGCGGTGGCGGACGTGGTCGGGGAGGGCGGGAACCGCGGCGGCCCGGCGTTGGCTGGCTACGGGATGGCGGGGGACGCCGGTTCGATCGTGGGGCCGGTACTGGCGGCGTGGACCGTCGAGCTGGGCGGATACCCGGCCGCGTTCGGACTCACCGCGTTGATCGCGATCGGCTCGCTGCTGTGCTGGGTGCATGTACTAAAGTATGTTATCAGGTCGGTTATGTCCCGTCGCTCTCCCCCTGACACTGGATCCTCACGCCCGCTTCCTGTAGCCCCTCCCACTGTTCCCCCTTCTCATGTCTCTGATTTCCTCTCAGTCCCCCCCCCCTTCTTCCTCCCCCCCCCCCCCCCTCCCCTCCCCCCCCCCCCTCCCCCTTTCCTCCCCCCCTTTCCCCCCCCCCCCCCCTCTCTCTCCCCCCCCTCTCCCTCCTCCTCTCTCCCCCCCCCCCCTCCACTCCCCCCCCCCCTCTCCCCCCTCCTCCCTCCCTCCCCCCCCTCCTTCCTCCTCCCCCTCCCTGCTCCCCTCTCCCTACCCCCCCCCCCCCCTCCTCCCCCCCCTCTTCCCCACCACCCCCCCCCCCCCCCTCCTCCTCCTCTTCTCCCCCCCCTTCCCTCTCCTCCTCTCCTCCATCTGCCCTCCTCCCTCCCCCCCCCTCCCTCTCTTTCCTTCTTCCTTTCTAACTCCTCTTTGAGCCGCCCTAAGCTCCCTGGAGCTGCCGCTGCCGCCTCCTCTTGTCTGTCCCTGCTCTGTCGTGTGCTGGGGGGGGGGGGGGTCTCTGGGCGTGGAGGACTCGCGTGTCCGGCGCGTCACCGTGGCCCCTCGCCCCTCTCCCTCCCTCGCTTGATTGCCCTGCCTCCGAACTCCCTCTGCTCCTCCTTTCCCTCCCTTCCCTCCTCGTCCCCGCCTCCCCCCCTGCCCCCCCACCCGCCCTCTCCCCCTCCCCCCCCGCCCTTGTCCCCCCCCCCTCGCCCCCCTCCCCCCCCCCCCCCCCCCACTCCCAAGAGGGGAGAGAACCCCTCCCTCTCCTCGCTGCCCTCCCCCGACCCTCCCCCCACACCCCCCCCCCCCGACCGCCAGAACGCCGAACCACCGCAATGCTGCCCTCCCTGTCGGCTCCCCCCTGTGCCCGCGGCCACCCCCCCCCTTCCCTCGACGGCAACCCATATCACCCCGATCCCTCCTTCGACTATCTGCACTCGCGGGATACGCTGGGACCGCCACCTTCTGCACCGACACCCCATCCCCCCCCCTCCCGAACCACCGAATGATCCTCCCCGACCCGAGTCCGACCGGATCCGCCCGTCCGTGACCGAACTCACCCACATCCTGGAGGCGGCGACCTACCTCCACCCCCCCCTACTACCCCCCCTCCCCTGCCGCCACCGTGACGAAGGGCCTGCAGGCACCCGCCAAGATCGAATGGATATCACCGGCGCCAGGTGGCCTGGACACCCCCAACCTCCTACCTCCCCCAACCGGACTCGCCCGTACTGGCGGTACCCCACACAGAACACCACCCACCACTCCCAGCACGACCCCGCCACCCCCCCCCCTGCACCTGAATCACCGAAAGGACTCGCACCCCGGCGAGCCGGTGAGGTTGCTCGGGTCGTCGCGGTAGCGCGGCTTGGATGGTCGCCCACGGCCGGAGTAGGCCGGCGCGGTCGGGATGGAGTCGGCCGCGTAGGCCTGGTGCTGCCCTGCGGCGACCCTAGGGCAGCCCGCCTGCTGCAGACCCAGCGGAAGCCGGTGACGTCGCCGTACCCGGCGTCGGCGCGGTGTCCGTGGGGGCAGCCCCCACCCCCCCCACCCCACCCTCCCGACTCGTGGCGCGGGCCGGTGATCTGTCGAGCATGTCCAGCGCCAGTCGCCATCTCCCGATCCGCACCTAGGGATCTGCACCCCCCCCCCCCGGATCTGCGCGACCTGTCGGTGTCGGTGGTCTGTGTTCATCCCAGGACTCCGGCACGAACAGTGCCCAATGATCGCTACCGACGCCCGTCGGTGACCCGTGCACCTCACCCCGATCTGCAGTCCCCACCTCCCACTCCCGATACATCCGCCACCCGGGAGTCCGATCCATCTCGGGAACCCTGTCATCGATGGCGTAGGCCTCCGGATCGAGGAAATCATCGGCCCACCCCGACCCTCCGAACCTCGCCATTCCCCTCGAGGACGTGACGAACTCTGCAACTCTGATGATCGACGCCGAGCCGGGCAGCCATCGGCTGCATCGACTGCGCTGCCGTCCACCAGCAATCCGCGCAGTAGACTCGCCCTGGCCCCTGATCCGACCGCCCAGCCCACCGAGCATCTCCCGGCGAACGCCCCACCCGGCCCTGACCTGTGCCACTCCTCGGAGTCACAACCCTCAAGATCACCGAAGGGCCGGATCACCGGAGCGACACACCTAACAAATACTACTAGGACGGCGCTGAAAAACCCGGTTACCCGGTCGGCGCGTGACAGACCTGTGCCGGCACCCTGGGATGATCTCTGGTGCAGGGTGTGGAGGGTCCGGGCCGGGAGTTGTGGGATGCCGGTGAGGTGGTCGGGCACCTGGTCGCGGTGGGCAGCATGTTCGGGTTCTTGGCCGAGCACCGGGCTGATGCGTTCCCGATGAAGACCTACGCGGATCTGTTCCCCGCCGGGGTGGGTCGCCCGTCGCTGCCGGCGACCCGGATGGCCGCCGTGCTGACCTGCAGGCGTGCACAGCCTGTCGGACCGGGAGACCGCCGAGGCGGTGCGTGTGATCTGCGATGGAAGGTCGCGTGCGGGTTGTCACTGCTCGATGAGGGGTTCGACCCGTCCAGCCTGGTGTACTGGCGGCGGCGGATCGCCGGCTCGCAGCGGCCGCATCGGATCAACGACGCGGTCCGGCAGGTGATCGAGGCAACCGGGGTGCTTCGTGGGCGGCGGCGTCGGGCAGTGGAGCTCCACGTCTGGACGACGCGGTGGCCACCCAGGACACGGTGACCCACTGATCGGCGCCACCGCCGGTCGCCCGGCAGGTGCCCGGGGCGGCCGAGGTGATCGCGGCCGAATGCCGCGGGCACGACTACACCCAGCCCTAACCCGGATCGACTGGACCGACCCGCAGGCGAAGCAAGATGGTGTCGGCGCTGGTCACCGACGCGAACGCGGTGGTCGCCGCGCTGACCGGCGCCGGGTCCGACCAGGTGGAACTGGACGAGACGGCCGCGGCGGCGGTGGCGTTGCTGGCGTGGTGGCCGGGCAGGACGTGGAACCGGCCGAGGGCTCCGAGGGCGGGACGGGCGGTGGCGGACGAGAGGCGGGTGGCCCCGGACCGGGTGATCTCCACCTGACGAGCAGGCCCGGCATACCCCAATCCCACACAACCCAAGACCTACCGGCGCACCTCAACGAACCCGACTCTGATCACCGACAGGCGCTGACCATCCCCCGGAGAACTCCGACGCGACCAGGCGCGTCGTGGCCGACGCCGTCCCCAACCCCAACCACCACCATACCCGACGAGCAGGACCGCGACGAGCAGGACCGCGACGAGCAGGACCGCGACGAGCAGGACCGCGACGAGCAGCCACCTCTGTGACGGGCCCATCGCCGCGGACCTCGCTGCGCCGGGCAGCGACACCGCACCGTGACCCGCACCGATGACCCCACCGATGACACTCTGTCCTCACCCCCCAGATGCCAGGGTGCCGTGGCCGCGGGTGCCGTGGCGGGTGGCAACGGCGGAGGGCTGACCTGTACGGCGACCGGCCACGGCACCGGTGACCTGCGGGCAGCGACAAACAGGCCGGGCACGACCTGCAACCCAACCTGCAGCCCCTCCGCGGTCACCCTCATCATGTCGACGAGGACTCGGGCACCTGACCTGTCCGGCCGTCAGACTCGGCAACTGTCGCCGAACCGACCTGACCTCGGGGTGTTGTGCCGGAGCTGCCCGCTGCGGACCCCTGCACCCCCAAACCCGCAGCCTGGACCTGCACGAACACGACGCCCTGCTCCCGGCCCGGCCGCTGCCCCGACCCCCTCAAGACTCCCCACCACCCAACCGAACCACCTCGCCCAGTCGCCACCAGGGGCGGCGGATCAACTGCGCCACCCGCACCAAGAACACGCCTGCCAACGCCGTACCGCCCTGAACCTCCAACTCTGGCCCCTGCGCGCCTGACGGAACCTTCTGGCCACCTGAACCCCACGCCCCCGCCAGGAGCCCCGACCGGATCCGCGCTCACCACCCCCCCAACCACACCCCCCACCCTCCCCCCGACACCTCACGACCCTACACACCCAAGAAACCCCTCACCCCCAGCCCAGCAACTGAGGCTCCGCCTTCCGCAGGCCCCAGTTCGCTCATCGTGTATTACCCCTAGCCGGTGGGCGTACCTGGCGAGGTGAAGATCGTGTAGAGGCGTGCTGGGTGGGGGTCAGCTGGTGATGGTGTGACGAGCCCGGGGGCGGCCGCGTTCGCCCTGGTAGAGCAGGACGGTCTCGCCGATCCCGTCGAGCTCGGCGAGCAGCGCGGGCACCGACATCGGCAGTCCGGCTGGGTGGCCTCGCGGCGCATCAGGTGGGCGATGGCCAGGGCGAGCACGCAGGTGAACAGGTGCACGCGGATCTTGTGGTCGGTGAAGTGGCGGATCGGGGCGAAGGACACCACCTGCGGGTCCTGCGCCTGGCGGAACGCGGCTTCGAGGTGTTCCTGGGAGCGGTAGGCGTCGATGACCTGCTCGAGGGGCCAGTCGTCGTGGTCGGTGACCAGGATCCGCTGCCGAAGATCTCCTCCTCCAGGGCGGCGTCGTCGTTGGAGTCCGCGGACAGGCGCAGCGTGGCGGGGGTGTCACCGGTAGCTCGGTGGTGATCACTCGGGCGACCCAGCGGGGGGCGCAGATGGTGTCGATGTCGGCCTGCACTCGAGGGGGGCGGCGGGTGCGGCCGCGGGCCAGCCGGTCGGCCACTCGGTCAGCGCGGCGGTGGCCTTGCGCAGGGTCTGGGCGAACCCGGCCTGCTGGGCGGTGTGCAGGCCGACAGATGGGTGAGGATGACCCGGCGGCGTGGCCCAGCACCATCGCGGTGTCCTCGAACGCGGTCAGGTGCTCCTCGGCGTAGGCGGGCACCAGGTGGCGGTCGGTGGCGGGGCGGGCGAGCAGCCCGGGATGGTCGCTGGGCGGCACCGACCCGACGAAGTGCAGGCCCAGCTCGCCGAGGCGGGTGAAGTTGGGTGCGGAGTTCTGGCCGGCGTCGAAGGTGAGCGTGGCCGCGCCGGGCCCGCCCAACGTCGCGTGTAGCGGCGGACATCTGGATCATCGCGGTGAACTGGGTGACGTCGACCTGTTGCCCGGGTAGGCGTGCGACAGCAGCGGGATCCCGCCGTCGCGGGTGGCGACCAGCCCCAATCCGACGATGCGCAGGTCGTAGCGTTTCTGCTGGCCTTCCCGCGCTGCGCGATCGGGGCCCGCTGGTTGCCCGAGTCGATGAACGTCGCGAAGTTGGTCAATGTCCAGGATCAGTGCCTGGACCTCCAGGCCGAACACCTGGATCATCCCGCGGTCAGCGCCGCCTCGATCTGTTCCAGCTGTGCACGGTGACCGCGTCCATCGCGTCCCAGAACCGGCGGTGATCCAACGCCCCGACCCGATCCGGTGATCCGGCCCAGCGCGGTCCCGCTCCACCAGATCGGCGAACGCCCTGGAGCGGGGCTGGCAGACCCGGTCACCGCCGCCAAGCCGAGTAGGTGCCCACCGACACCCCACCCTACCTGCCCACCCCACACGAGTCGATCACCCGATGCGTCCAGCTGGGCCAGCATCCCCCACACCCCGACTCGCCGAAGCGGCGGTGCTGGTCTCCGGCAGGCCGGGATCACCCCCGTCGTCGCGCAACCGGTGATCACCGCGCCTCGGCGCCCAGTACACCTGATCCACGATCCCGGCCGACCCTCCCTCCCGACGTCGCCGCGTACAGTAGGTCCTCCCGCCCGACCTCTGATGATCGAGGACACAATATGGTCATGCGCCTCGGGTGCCGCGGTGGACCCCGAACGCCGGCAAGCCCCAACACCCACAACATACCCGATCAGCCGCGTGCATCCTACTCAGAGAGCGTGAGGACAAGATCGACGGGGGACCACGCTCGGTAACAAGTGGGCGCTAACATTCGAAGAAGACACATCAACAGCGACCTCCAGGCGTACGCTCTGCGCCGCCCGATTCGGCAGCTCATGTCGGCATCGGTCGCGGTGCGCGGTTGGGGTGCAGGTCCGGGCGGGCACGGCGCGCCCCGAGCAGAATCGGCGGCGGCATTGGATACTGAATCATGACTCAGGTGTTCCCGCCCCTGGACACGCTCCCGAGGCCTGTCGATCACCCGGAGTCCGGCCGACCCACCGAGCCGGTGGAGAGCACTCCGAGGCCCGTTACGAGTTTTCTGGAGCCCGCCGACTGGCGTCACCTCAGGGCGATGCGCCTCGCGGCTCTGCAGGACGCACCGGAGGCGTTCGTCACGACCTATGTCGTCGAACGGCGGCGGCGGCGCAGGGAGTGGGTCGCTCTGCTCACGGGGTCTCGGTGGGTAGTGGCTCGTCAGGGTGACGAGATCGTCGGCATCGCGTGTCTGGCCGCCCCGGACGACGAAGGACCGAAGAAGCGGTTCATCGAATCCGTCTGGGTCAAGCCCGGCCGACGCCGACGAGGGCTGGTTCGGCGAATGGTGAAGGAGCTGGAAGGCTGGGCTCGTGGCGAAGGCGCCGAGGCTCTGCAGCTCTGGGTTCTCGACACCAATGAAACGGCAGCCGACGCCTATGTCAAGCTGGGTTTCGGCTGGGCCGATCGAGTACAGGGCTCACCCAAGCTTTGGCCCGACCGTACACCCGTCAAGGAACGGCTCATGGTGAGACCGATTTCTGATAAAGATCTGTGCGAGCAAATTCCTGCGGCCGACCACGCACCATTCCGGTAGATCGAGTTCGCTCATCACTTCGCTCGTGGCTCCGACGGCGCGTATGCGTTGGGTGGACCATTCCCACTCGCGCAGGTCGTCCGCCCACGCGGCGACATAGTCGGCGCAGATGCCGGCGCGACAACCGGTTCAGCTGCTCTTGTGCGGCGTCCAGGGAGTCCAGGGCGGCTGCGCATCTGTCGGCGTCGTGGGCGTAGTCGATGGCGATCTCCAGGCTCAGCCTCGTCAGGCCCAGCATCTCCCGGCGAGCCTCGATGTATCGCTCCCAGTACCGCTCGTCGGCCGCGTCCAGCCGCGCGAAGTAGTTGATCTCGCGGCGCCTGGTGCTCGAACAGCGTGTAGAGGCCCTCGGCCAGGAGGTCGCCGAACTCCTCCTCGCGGGCGCGCCTCGGGTCGGCGAACGGGTCGTAGGGGGCCTGCGTGGCGGTGCCGACCAGGCCGAGGCTGCGCTCGTGCCACCGAGCGGCGAGAAGAAGAACCAGTCTTCGTTGTACTGATCGGGGAAGAACGGCACGGGCTGGTCGTTGCAGTTCACGACGAGCGCCGCCCCGGACACGAAGGTGTCCTGCCGGAAACCGGCCAGCCGTCGCGCGTGACACACCACGGAGTTGATCCGGGAAATCGCTGCAGGTGAGACCGGCGATCTGGCTGACGTCCAGTTCTGCAGCCAGCCGCCGCACGATCGGCGTCGGCAGGCCGAGCGGGGTCCCGTGGACGCTGTCTCCGATGTCGTCGTCAAGGAAGAGGATCTTCCCCCAGCCGTACAGCCGAGCCATCAGTAGCCCGAGGTTGCGCTTGAGGCTGAGGTCGGACCGTCGGTGAGCGCTGGCCACGCGGAACCGCGGGGCGGCCGTCCTGGTCGGCATCCAGTCGTGCCGGTAGGCCGACGGGACGTCGATGACCAAGGCGTGGCAGCCGCGTATTCGGGCGAGTCGGGCCGCCGCCTCGACGGCGCGCGTGTCTTTGCTGCACAGCGCGACGAGTGGCACCCCGAGCCGGGCCGACAGGTGCGCGGCGCCGTCGAGTGCGGCCGCGCCGCGCGAAGCCGGGACGATGATCGCGTCCAGCCGACCGGCGCAGCGGATGCCGACGGAGGCCGGGTGCGTGAGACGTCGTGCGCCAGTGTCCTGTGCGACGACATGTCCGCGGCCTAGGGGCGGTCCGCACCGCAGATCCGGCGCAGCGGCGGAGGGAGGTGCCATGGGTCTTCTACTCCTCCGCCGGCGGCTCAGGTGACCATTCGAAGAGACGCGATCGCGGGTTCTGTAGATCGGCGGCGATCGGGTGACCGGACACGACCGGAACCCGGACCAGAATCGCGAAGTCGCCGCGCGGGAAACGCTTGGCCAGGTACTCCTCGTTCGTCGGGCGAACCGTCTCGTCGGTAATGGCGAGTACTGCACCGAGAACGCCCTTGCTGTAGATTCCGTTGCAGATCGTCATGGTGCGGCCGAAGTTGAACGAGTTCGGCAGGCGGGCGAGTAGGCCCACGTCTTCGACCAATTCTTGGTCGCCGGTTCTCTCGTCGGTGTCGAATACGGGCAGGTGGGTGTACTCTTCGCGGTCCGTAGCCTTCCGGACGCGGAAGACGTCGCCTTCCGACACGCTCCCGTCATCGATCTGCTCGATCGGCAGCTCCTCCTTGAGGTGCCACAGGATCCGGCGGATCGTGGGGTTCCAGCCGATGCCGCCGAGCAGGACGATGTGGCTCTGCAGGTCGGTCTGCTGGATCTCCGACGGGAGCCGGTGGAACACCTTCAGGTCCGGATTCAGTGCGCGGATGTGCCCGAAGACCTCCAGGAGTGCGTCCGCGTCCGCGAACCGGTGCAGCCGGGTGTGGTTGAGGCTCTTCTCGTCAGCGAGTGGGCCGAGGGAGTCCTGTGGTGCTTCCGGACAGACGACGACGACCGGTTCTGCGCCCGCGAACTGCAGGAGCTGGCGCCGCTTCGGCTCGTCCGGGGCCGGATCCCTGCCGATCGCCGCATGCAGCACGAGCAACTCGGCCTTGAGCTGCTCGAACCGCTCCCGCTCATCAGGGGCAAAGCCCGTAGGGTCGTGGAGCGTCGGGCCCTTCCCGTTCACCGACCGGCGGGTGGCAAAGAACTGGGCGTATGCGGTGAGGCGCGCGGTGGTCGGTGTCTTGGGTGCGGACGACGACTCGTAGGAACTGATGGTGGCTGGCGAAGCGTCGAGAGCGGTAGCCAGGTGGGCCTGCCGGACGGTGACATCGTCCCACTCATGGTCGCGCAGGTCGCGGAGGCGTTGGGCGAGGCTAAGCGCCGCGCTACTGCTCCCCGAAGCCATGGCGTGCCCTCCACGTCAACCGACGAGCGGCAGGGATCGTTGATCCTCCGTCGTCCGCGAGGACTCTACACCGTGATGACTCGCACTACACCAGAGCGGAAAGTGACTTCAGAAGACATCAGTGTTGACGATCAACCGCGGGTGTCGGCCTCGAGATGACACCTGATCGTCAACTGCCCTGCAGCGTGTGGTGGCTATGATCGTCGACACGCAATCGCGTCAGTGTCCGCGAGTCGCGCCACCGAACAATTCTGCTGTTCAACAATAGTCACACCAATTCGGACTGAATCTTCCGACGGCGCATCCCCTCCTTCCTTTGAGGGCTTTCGGCTCGTTGTGGGCTTCACTGGCACGAAAACCGGGAACGTCCAATACACTTGATTCGGCTCCGGGGGAGTGATATCCGCAACTCCCCAGAGTCAGTTCAAGGAGGATGCCCCACCGTCCCGAGGCGGTTCGCCATGACCCAGTCCGATGTTCCCGTGCCCGTCCTGTCGTCGCGAGGTGTAGGCGAGAGCATGCCTTGCGGGTCGGCGACGGTTTCCGGCACGGCGGACGTGCCCGCACTCGCAGGAGTAACCTCCTGCGCGGGCGTCCGCTCACCGGCACCGGCCCGTCTCAGCCTCGACCAATAAGCGATGACCCGCCCGGGCAGCCGGCCCTCCACACCACCCGCGTGGCTGGACGCGGGCATGGGTGCGATCGAGGACGGAAACTGGCGCGAAGTGCTCCGCGTGCTCTACCCGGAGGTCGTGGGCGAAGCGCAGGGGGAGGCCGCCGGGCTTCTGCCCGTGCTGTACGCGATCGCAAGCGGAATGCAGTGGCGGGCCCTCGGCCGGGTCGCCGAGGCATGGGTGGAGTTCGGGGACGCTGCCCGGATGCTGCCGCAGTCCTTGTGCCCGATGCGCGAAGGCCAGGCCATCCCGTTGGCCGTCCTGGCCCCGGCGCCGGCGGCGAACTCCGGTTACGCGATGCTGACGTGGCGGGCCGGGCGGACCGTCGTCCGCGAGCAGCAAGATCTCCTGGGACTGAGATCGCTCCTGGCCAAGCCGGGGTTGACGCCGCACGACGTCCTCGTCTACGCCTACGCCGACTATCGCCGGTGGGTGGAGGATGATCCGTGGACCTGGCTCAAGCCGTCGGCCGACACGCCGTCCGTCGTGCGAAACACGCCGATGACGTTCTGCGCGCGGGCGACCCGCATCCGGCGGTTCGGCAGGCCGTTCGCGGCGGACGTCGATCCTGCGGCGTTGCGGCGGGCAGGAGGGCTGCCCGGGCTCTACGCCGACACGATGCGCCACCTCGCCGCTTCCGCCGCTCCCGCAGAGCTCATTCCGGCGCGGCTGGGGTGGACGCGCGCTCGCGAACGAGCGACCCTCTGGCTCGACGATGTTCAGAAGCCGGAATGAATCCTCATGTTTCGCAGTTACGCGGCGGCTGCGGCGCAGGCCAGGGCGTAGTCGTGTAATAGATCAGGATTGGGCTGACCTGGGGAATCGGGTGTAAACCGGGCCACGATCAGGGTCTTGCGCAGCTTGGTGATCATGTCTTCGAAGGACGGCTCGGTCTTGGTCTGGTACCACGGCTGGGCGAGTCGGCGGGCGAGGGCGTCGTCGGGGTGGTGGCCGTGCAGGGCGTACCAGACCACGACCAGGGACTGGATCAGCATCCCGAACGGGACGGTCCGCTCGACGGCGTTCTTGACCCGGTTACGGGCCTGCCCGACACCCATCTGCTGCTTGCCCACGGCGTTGGCCGGCTCGATCGACCAGCGCATCGCGTACCGTTCGACGATCTGGGCGGGTGTGGCGGTCTGGTCGAGGGTGAACAGGGCCAGGTCGTAGGCGTTGCTCGAGCCGAGCTCGCGGACCAGCACGCACCGGCCGGGGGTGTTGCCGAAGCTGCCGTACCAGATGCACGCCCGCTCGGCCAGCTGCACGGTCTCGGTGCGCCCGTACCGGTACACGCTGCTCGTGCCCCAGGCCGCGGGGGGGGTGGTGGCCGCGGTGGTGGCCAGGGCGGCGGGCCGGCCGAGCTTGCGGCCCTTCAACGCCGGACGCCCGCGGCGGCCGGTCCGCGGCGGCGCGGTGTCGAACAGGCAGGCGTTGGCCGGGAGCCGGGTCGTCCACGTCATCCCCGCCACCAGCAGCGGCTTGCCGTGGTAGGCGGCGTCCCCGACCCCGTGCACGTCCCGGTCGCGGGAACGCGGCGGTGATCAGCGCCAGCAGCTGGGCGGCCAACTCCACCGGGGTGGTGGTGGCCTTGCCCGCCCACAGCCGCATCAGCACCGGCAGGCACACCGGTGCGGTGCACAACGGCAACCGGACCACGATCCCGGCGACCACCCACCGGTTCCCCCGGGCGATCTTCTTGCCGCCCTGGGCGGCGCCGTCGTGGGTCCAGAACGCGTGCCAGACCTGGCGGCCCCAGCGCTTGAACAGGGTGTCGTCGATCACCACCGTGACCGGCTCGCCCGGCCCGAGCAGCCGGGTCACGATCAGCCGGGCCACGATCAACCCCAGCCGGTCGATGTCCCACACCGCGCAGGAGAAGAACCGACACGCGGCATGGAACGAGATCTGCTGGGCCATCCGGGCCCCGGCCAGCATCCCGACCACCGAGCGCCGCCCGGTCGCCGCGACCATCCCGGTGGCCAGCACGGTGAACACCACGAACGTGCCCCGACGCGCGAACACCGGCCGGCACGGCTCCAACACCCCGGCCCACGACTCCGGCAAGATCACCACGCGAACGGTAGGGACACACCGGCCACGGATCGGTCCGACACGCCGGGTGACCGCGGCGCGTCTCCCGCGGCAGGCCATCATGCGCCACGTGCCCGATCACCCCAGCCCGCAGACCCGCACCGCCGTCACCGCGCGGATCACCGCCCACGTCACCCAGGGCTGGCCCCACCTCGGCATACCGGACGTGACCTACCGCGGCCAGTTCTGCTACGTCGCGGCCCGCCTGCCCGGCCACCGGCAACCCCAGCCGATCCTGCGCCTGCGCTACCAAGGATCGGCCGACCGCTGGGCCATCGGGATCTACCTCGCCAGCGACCAGCGCTACACCGAGGCCGAACTGCCCACATCCTTCGGACCCAAGACGGGAACCCCCGAACAGGGCATCGACCACACCTTCATCCTCTACGCAGGCCCCAGCCGCCAGCCCTGACACCAGTCGCGACCGGCCAGCAAACTGCGAAACTCAAGTGAATCTGCTAGCCTACGGAAACCTGTGAATTGAGCCGCCCCCAGGGAGGCCATTTTCGATGATGGCTTCCGGCGCTCATCCTGATTCCACGCGGAGCAGGCTGGCCTATGCGGCGCACGTCGGAGCGGGAGTCTGCGTGGGGGTCGACCTCACCGCACCGTCGCAACCATGCCCGGTCTCCGCCGACGCGGTCGACAGCATCACCATACCGCTACTGACAGCCCTGGTGGGGACGCAAAACGTGGGCGATGTCGGCCGTCTGGCGGATCCCTCGCCGACGTTCAGGCCTGGTTCCGCACCGTTGTGGGCCCGCGTCGCCATGATCGATGCCCTGAACTTCTGGCTTCCTTCGGCGTTGGACCAATCGCTGGTGGACGCGGAGCGTGGCGTGGCACGAGGACGAGCGGCTCGGACGCTCCCGGTCGGTTCCGAGGCCCGCGATGTCATCCTCGGCGAGGCCGTGAATCTCGCGCGACGCGCCTCGCGCGGTGTCGCCCGCTACCTCCGGACGCTGGCTGCGCACCGCGCTGTGCTGCCAGCGGGACTCGTCCGTGTCCTGGAGCCGCTGGTCGCGGGCTACGCGGAGTTGCTCGCCGACGTCGACGATGCCGCCGACCGGCAGCTGTCGGACGTACGGCGCGCCTGGGAGACCGTCGCCGCACTTCGGATGTCTTCGGATACGACGAGGCCCGAGGCGCCCACGCAATCGGCGCGACGGCGGCCGGCGCGGACCCGGCGGGCCAGCATGATCGATCCGCGACAGGTCCAGGCTCGCGTTCTCGCGCTCTCCCATGATCCGGATGCAGCCGAGATCACCGTGGCCGAGACCCAACTGGGCGACCGTCCCGCGCTTCTCGTCCGCGTTCCCGCCTACCGGCGCGCGCTCAGCCAGCCCGTCGTGCAGCGCCTCCGGGTGCGGCTTCTCGATGGGCGCTCCGAGGAACCGCGCGGGCAGTCGCTACTGACGGTCGAGGCGAAACCGCCGCGCGGTTCGTCCACTGTGCATCTCGAGAGCATCGTCGAGCTGTCCGGCGCGGACGTGGTGCCGCTGCGTGTCGATGTCTTCGACACGCTCAGCAAGGCGCCTCCTGCGCTCGCCGACACTGACGAGGAACTTCAGGAGGTCCGCCGCGCCTTGGCGTTCCTGAACGAATGGCGCCGGTTGCTGGCCGCCTCCCAGGTGTCCGGCACCTCGATCGCCCAACGGCTCCGCGAGTTCGCCGGGCGCCTCGCCTCGAGCGACCTGCCCGAACGACCGCTGTTCGCAGGCGGTCCATCTCCTGCCGACCTCCGGGCGCTGGCCGACGTGGGGGACACCGCTCTGCTCCGCCGCGCGCGGACACTCGACCGAAGCGACGGCGTGGTGAGCGATCTGTTCGACTTGGCGACGGGGCCAGCAGGGCTGCTCGCGGCGGAGGTCGCCACGGCGGACGCGGAGAACGCGCGATTGTAGCTCGCGTGTTGCGCAATCGCGAGCCCCGGTAGCCGCTTGCTAGTGCCTCAGTGATGGGTCGTAGTGCGGCCTCAAGCATGGATCCGAGATCCGTGCTTTGCGGCCATTCCATGATCCAAGAAGGGGGCCAGCATGACGGTCCTCGAGCCCACCCATGCATCGTTGGCGCTGTATCCGATCCTCGGCAGCAGCGCGCCGGCGGACCCGGCAGCCCCACTGCCGGCTGTCGTCCTGATCGCGGGGCTGCTCCTGCTCGTCGGCTTCGCCGCGGGTATCACGTTCGAGCAGCTCAACATGCGAGTCCGCGAACAACAGCTGGCCCAAGGTCGCCGTCGTCTCGCCGCCCAGGCCCGCGGGCTCCGCCGTCAGCACGCAGAACTCTACCGACGCGCGGGCAACATGAACGGCAAGGCGCCCAAGATCGGGGACATCGGCTCGGACGAGACGGACGAGATCAGCTCCGAGGCCACCGCCGGTACGGAGAGATGAGACAGGTCGAACACGCCCTACCGATCGGGCAGGCCGGGTCGGACACGCTTGCCGGTGATCCTGGAGCGCCGGACTGCCCGGTACGGATGTGAAGGCCGCTCACCGGCCGGACGAGTACCTGAGCTGCAAGGAACGGGCGGCCAGCCGATGTGATGCGCTGGCGTAGGCGTCACCCCCAAGCCGCATGCTGCCACTTCCGTACGCCGAGCACGGCCATGGCTTCCCAGGCGCCGGACACCGTGTTCACCGCGGCCGACGACGCCGCCCAGTCCGTCAGGTCGGCTCGCCAGGCATCGAGGAACGCCATGCAGGTGTCGGGCTTGATCGTCGCCAGTTGGTCCTCGGCGGCCGACAGTGAACGCATCGCCTGCCGAGTTTCGAGGGTATCCGAGTCGGCGAGGTAGCTCTTGATGATCTCGTGGGTCTCCCTGCGGCCATCGATCCAGTCGTGCCAGAACTGCCACGTGGCCAGGTCCAGCACCGCGTCGTAGCCCAGAGCTGCGTCACCGGCATCGCCGATCAAGGAGTAGAGCCCCTCGGCCAGCAGGTCGCCGAACTCCTCGGACCGGGCTCGGCCAGGGTCGGCAAAGGGCTTGTAGGGGAGCTGGGTCGCGTCGCCGACGCTTATCAGCTCATGGCTGGCTACCGCTTTGCTGAAGAAGAACCAGTCCTCGTTGTAGATGTCGGGGAAGAAGGTGAGCGGTAGGGCGTGGCAGTCCACGCCCAGCACGGCTCCGGAGACGAAGTTGTCCTGGTGGAACTTGGCAAGCCGCAGTGCGTGGCATACGACGGAGTTGTCCGGATAGTCGCGGCACACCATTCCGGCGATATTCGTGTTGTCGAGGGCTTTCGACAGGCGTCGGAACACCGCGGTATCGGTCAGTGTGATGTCGTCGTCGATGAAGGCGATCTTGCCCCAGCCCATGAGCCTGGCGAGAAGCAGGCCGAGGTTCCGCTTCGTGCTGAGGTCACTGACGCGGCCCCCGCTCGCATCCCGGAACTCCGCTGCCGCCGTGCGTCTGGGCATCTGCCGCAGCTGGAAGCCCTTCGGGACATCGATCATGAACGCCTCGGCGAGGGGGTTCCTGGCGACACGGTCGGCGACCTCCTCGACCGTGCTGTTCTTGCTGCACAGCACCACCAACACAGCCTTGAGCCGTGCCGACAGGTCGATGAGCAGGTCCAGCGACGACGCACGGCGAGCGGCCGGCACGACGATCGCGTCCAGTCCGCCCACCGGTTCGTCGTACGAGTCCTGCACGTTCGCCAGCAGCTTGGAGTGCGATGACCGATGGCGCATCCGGCCGTCGAAGGGCTCGCTCATTTGCGCATCCCGGTGCTAGGAGCCCACTCGTAGAGCCGGGCATAAGGGTCCTGGAGGTCAGGCGACAGGCTCGCGTTGGACACCACGGGCACTCGCACCAGAATGGCGAAGTGGCCCTCCGGGAAGCGCTGGATGAGGTAGCGCTCGTTGGCCTCGCGGACCAGCTTGTCGGTGAGGCAGCGGACGCCGCCGAGGACGCCGCGGCTGTGAATACCATTGCAGATGGTGAGCGTGCGGCTGCTCTGGAACGGGCTGCGCAGTCGGACGATCTGCGCGACGTCGTCCACGAGCTCGCCGGTGCCTTCGGGGCCGTCGTCCCAGCTCCGGGAAGAACCGGCGTTCGCCCTCGGTGTCCTCGACGATGAAGATGTCGCCGGTCTTGAGCGAGGAGTCCTCGACCTGGGTGATGGGAACCTGGCTGATCGCCGCTGGATACGTCGGGTCATGTCGTTCCAGCCGACGCCGCCCAGGAGGACGACGTGCGCCTGAGAAGTCGTCCGCAGCAAGCTCGGTGGGCAGCCGGAATGCGGATGCAGGTCGTGAGCGTCGGGTTCTCGGCGCGGACGTGTCCCCAGATCTCCAGCAAGGCGTCTTTGTCGGCGAAGAGCTGGAGCCGATTGAAGTTGGGGTTGGTCTTGGCTCGGCAAGCAGGCCTCGTTCGTGGGCCGGTGCTTCCGGGCAGAGGATCGTGATCGGACCTTCGTCGAACGCGAAAGTGCTGCGGCCGCTCGGGCTGCCCGGCTGCATCAGCCCGAGCAGGTGCTGCCTCGAACTCGCTTGAACCGGGCGAGCTCCTCGGGAGTGAGGTGCTTTCTCGGGAAGAGGTGCGGTTCGGGATGCAGAGAACGGCGGCTCGCGAAAAACGCGCATACGCGCTGAGCCTGCTCGGCGGGGGGCCTTCGGGTTGGTGAGGGACTCCCACGAACTGGCGCTGCCGGGCGACCCGGCTTCCTCGGCGCTCAGCGCCTACGCCAGCTGGGCCTGGGTGAGCTCGACGTCCCGGCGGCGCGGACTCACGGAGCTCGCGAAGGGTGCGGGCGAGCCGGACGGGCTGGCGCGGCTCTAGCGCCACTGCGCCCCCTCTGCTCGTTGCGGTGCCCGCGGCCCCATCGCTGCGGTTGAAGCCGCGCAGAGTCTAGTACTGCAGCCGGTGCGCCCAGTGATCAGGAGGTGATCGTCCAGAGTCGTGTTCTGGTCTGAAGCTCGTCGTCGCTTGCCGGTGTGAGTCCGGTCCGGGTAGCTGCCAGGAGGCCCGGTAGCAGGCTGGCGGCTCGGTCTGGAAACGGGTCGGGTCGAAGCCCAGCGTCGAAAGCCCTGTAAGGGGGAGCGACTGAGCGGTCCGTAGCATCAAGCGAAACCTGCGGCGTCGTTAGGGGTCCCGCTCATGGGGGTGCAGGGAGTGCCGAGCCCCCGAAATCAGGGTGAAGGCCACGCCGGGGCGCCGAGGTGCACGTCGTGCTGGACAACCTGTCCACACATACGACCCTCGGGGTCATGGCGTGGCTGGAGCGGCAACCCGCACGTGCACTTCCACTTCACCCCGGTCGGCTCGTCCTGGATCAACCAGATCGAGACCTGGTTCGGCATCATCACCCGCCAGTCCATCCGGCGCGGCACCTTCACCTCCGTCACCGTCCTGGTCAAGCAGATCCGCGACTACATTGATCACTGGAACGCCAACTCCAAGCCGTTCGTGTGGACGGCGACCGCTGACGAGATTCTCGCCAAGGTTCAACTCGTACAAA
>CAWADQ010000065.1:0-42440 GCA_963780835.1 uncultured Actinomycetota bacterium
GCGAACCGACGTGCACGTGCAGCCCGCGCATCGTGATCCGGTCGCTGCGCTCGATGCGGGCGATCAGCTCCGCGGCGGCGGGTGGCGCGAGGCCGAACTTGGAGCCCTCGTGTCCGGTCATGACGTGCGCGTGCACGTCGGCCGTGACGCCGGGAATGACCCGCACGAGTACGTCCTGGTTGCTGCCGGACGGGAGGAGTTCCTCGAGCCGGTCCACATCGTCGGGCCCGTCGACCACCACGAGCCCGATACCGTGCTGCACGGCCAGTGTGAGCTCGTCCATCCCTTTCGCATTTCCGTGCAGCACGATCCGGGCCGGATCGACGCCCGCCTTGAGCGCCGTGCGGATCTCACCACCGCCTGCCACGTCGAGACCGAGCCCCTCCTGCACCATCACCCGCTGGACCGCGGTGCAGGGAAAGGCTTTCGAGGCGAAGACGACCCGCGAGTGGGGCCAGCGCGCCGCGAGCTCGATCCGGTACTCGCGGGCTCGGCGACGCAGCGCGGACTCATCGACGATCATCGCCGGCGTGCCGAACTCCTCGGCGAGCTCGTCGGCGCGGCAGCCTGCGATGATCAGCGTGCCGTCGGCGGCGACGGCGCTTCCCGGCGGAAGGAGCTCCAGCAGCTTGCTCATTGTGCACTGATTATGCCACTGATTGTGCGCCATTCTCCATCCAGGCCGATGATCGCCTGCTCGCGGGCCTGATAGAATTGGCACCATGTTTGACGCGCCCATCGCCGACTGGCTCGGTCAATTAGCCGGTCGCACTCCCGCGCCGGGCGGCGGTGCGGTCGCGGCACTGTGCGCGGCATCGGCCGCCGCATTGCTGGAAATGGTGGCGAACTACACCACCGGAAAGAAATGGGCGGATCGCGAGGAGTCGATGCGGGCGATCGTGGCCGAAGCCGCGGAGCTGCGGGCGCAGGCGGCCCGGTTGGCCGTCGACGACGCCGCCGCGTTCGGCGCCGTCGGCGAGGCGTATGCGTTGCCGAAGGCGACCGACGAGGAGAAGGCCGCCCGCAGCGCGGCGATCCAGAAGGCGACGCTCGGCGCTGCGGAGCCGCCGATCCAGGTCGGCCGGGTCGCGATGCGGATCGTGGCCCTGGCCGACGAGATGGTCGAGCCCGCGAACCCGAACGTTCTGTCCGACGTCGGGGTCGCCGCGGCGACGGCGCGTGCGGCGCTCAGCGGCAGCATCACGAACATCACCGTCAACGCCGCGTTCCTCACCGACGACGGCGTCTCGCGCGACCTGCTCGACCGCGTCGGTGAGCTGGAGCGGGCCATGGAGCAGGCGGACGACGTTGCCGCCCGGATCGTCGAGAGGCTGAAGAAGTGACCGAGTCAGGGACGACACAGCTGCTCGACGGCAAGAAGTCGGCCGCGGCGATCCGGGACGACGCGGCCGCGACGGTGCAGCGGCTGCGCGCGGTGGGCGTCGTTCCCTCGCTGGCGCTCGTGCTCGCGACGTCGGACGAGTCGGCCGCCTGGTACACCCGCGCCATCGCCCGGGCCGGCGAGAAGGTCGGGATCGACGTGCGCGTCGAGCGGCTGGCGGACGACGCCTCGGCTGCCACCGTCCGGACGGCCCTGCAGCGGTTGTCGGCCGACGACACCGTGCACGGGATCATCCTGCAGGTGCCGCTCCCGCCGGGCGTGGACATGGTCGAGATCGCGACCGCGATCGCGCCGGGGAAGGACGTGGACGGCGCGAACCCGGTGAGCCTCGGGCGGTTGATCGCGGGCCTGCCGGCCTTCGCGCCGGCCACCGCGGCCGCCGTGCTGCGGATCCTCGACGACAACGCCATCGAGCTGGCGGGCCGGCGCGCGGTCGTCGTCGGGCGCAGCCTGGTCGTCGGCAAGCCGGCGGCGATGATGCTGCTGGCGCGCGACGCGACCGTCACCGTCTGCCACTCGCGGACCCGCGACCTGGCCGCGCGCACCAGCGAGGCGGACATCCTCGTCGCGGCGGTTGGCCGGCCGCGGATGCTCGGGGCGGAGCACGTCGCGCCGGGTGCGGTGGTCGTCGACGTCGGGACCACGCCGGACGAGAACGGCAACCTGGTCGGCGACGTGGACGCCGAGGCCGTCATGGGCCGCGCGGGCGCGTTGACCCCGGTGCCCGGCGGCGTCGGGCCGGTGACGACGGCGCTGCTGCTGCACAACACGGTGGCAGCGGCGGAGCGTGCGGCGGGCTGACCCCGCCGGGACGGTTGGGTTCTACTCGGCGTCGTCGGAGGCCGACGCGCCGGAGTGCGAGATGTCGGCCTTGTAGACCACGACCTCACCGGTCGAGCCGGCCCCGTCGCCCGTGCTGCCGTTCGACTGCACGTACGCGCCGACCTTCCAGTACCAGCCCGATCCCGACAGCGGCAGCTCGGCCTTCTTCTCGCCGTTGTAGAGCACGTCGACCTTGCCGTTCGCGGCGACGATCCGGGTGTCGAAGGGCGTGCCGAGCTGGTAGTCCGGGTCGAGGACCGCTTCGGACTTGCCGTCGTGGTACTGGACCATCAGCTTCTTGCCCTCGAGCCGGATCTGCATGACGTCGTCCTCGGCGTCGTGGATCTGGACACCGACGACCTCGGGCTTCGCGCTGGGCAGCTTGGTGAACGCCTCGCGGACGTCGAAGACGTGCGTGCCGCTGGTGTTGGACCAGGACGCCTTCTCGCTGCCGTTCATCTCGCGCAGCTCCGAGCGCGGGTAGTGGCTGTTCTTGGTGGTGACGCCGTCGGCGCCGGCGTTGAAGACGATGCCGTCGCGCGCCGTGGTCAGGTCGAAGAACTTGCTGTGGTACGTCGCGAGCTGGGAGCCCTCGATGGTGTCCGGGCTGCCCGCCTTGCCGGTGGGCAGGGTCAGGTACCACTCGTTGGTGTCGATCAGCTCGCCCGGCTTCGACGCGGTGCGCCCGGCACCCGCAAGCGCGGGGACGGTGGCGGTGGTGGCAGGGGCGGTGGTGGCAGGGGCGGTGCTGGTAGCGGCGGTGGTGGCAGGGGCCGCGGTGGCGGTCGAGCCGTCATCGGAGTCGTCGGACTTCTGCTCTTCCGCGAGGCGCCTGCCCTCCTCGTTCGCCTCGCGGACGGTCTCGACCAGCGCGCTCGTGTCGAGCACCGGCGACCCCGTCGTGGCGGGCTCGTCGTCCGCGGGGTCCGTGGCCGTCGCGTTGACGTCCGTCGATGCGTCGTGCGCCGTCGCGTCGTCGTGCGCCGTCGCGTCGTCGTCCCGGCCGTCCGCGGCCAGACCGATCGACGCCAGCTCGTCGTCGACGGCGTCGTGCGTCAACGGGAGCCGGTCGACCGCGACGGCTGCGCCGGCCACGGACAGCGCGCCGCCGACCACGGCCGCGACGGCGATGCCCCGGCGCACCGGGGACGAACCGACCGACCCGTGCGCACCCTCGTTCAGCAGCGCGTGCCGGGTGGCCCGCTGCGGGAGGGTGTAGCGCACGTGACGGCCTCGGGGGAGCGAATGCCGAGCCACGTACCTGCCTTCCGAAGCCACGGGCCGGTTGGACGTCCGGCGTCGGGGTTCGCCGGGCGGGTGGGGAGTCCCGCTGTCCGATTCCGCGACCGGCCCGTTCTGGCTTCGGAACTGAACCTAGCGGGAGGTTCCCGATCGGTTGCCTGCGTACCGGCGAGGTGGGAGTTCCACGCGGCGAGCGGTGGAACCCATGGCGCTCGGCGCGTCGGGCGGCGAGGGATGGAACGACGAACGGTCGGTCGGTGACGTCCGGATGTCAGGCCGGCGGCGGCGCCGGTGCGATGCTCGTCGGCGGCACGAGGCCGGCGTCACCCGGCTGCAGCACGACCATCGTGAAGCGCACCGGCTGGCGACCGACGCAGGCGTAGCGGTGCGCGGCGTGGGCCTCGAACATCACGGTGTCGCCGGTCGCCAGTACCGTCTCTGCGCCGCCGGTGCGCAGGCCGAGGTTGCCGGCCAGCACGGACAACACCTCCACGGTGCCCATGGGGTGCGCCTCGCCTTCGAAGGAGTCGCCGGGCTGCAGCGTCCAGTCCCACAGTTCGACGACGTCCGGCGGGTCCGTGCCGATGCGGAACACGGCGCTGCTGCCGGCCGGGCTGCTCCACAGCGGGACGGCCTGCTCGGCCCGGCGGACGGTGAGCCGCGGGGCGGCGTCGCCGTCGACCAGCGACGCGACCCCGACCCGCAGGGCCGACGCCAGGTTGCACAGGGTGGCGATGCTCGGGTTGCCGCGGGCGGTCTCGACCTGGATGACGGTGCCGCGGCTGACCCCGGATGCCGCGGCCAGCGCGTCGATCGTCATCCGGCGCTGCTGACGGAGTGCCCGGACGTTGCGGCCGACGGCCGCGGAGACGTCGTCGGAGGACTGCACGAGGACAGTATGCCGTACTTCGCGGTCCATTGAGTTGCACTGCTCGGCAACACGACCGTAACGTACGGTGTGTTGTCCTCCTCCGTCCACTTCACTGTACGAGGCTCTGATGTCGGTCCCTTTCGCCCTGTCCTCGGCCGTCGCGTACGGCTTCGGCGACTTCGCAGGCGGCCTGGCCGCCCGCAGGACCCCGGTGCTGCGCGTCACGGCGGTCGCGCAGGTGGCGGGACTCCTGGCGTTGCTCCCGGCGGCGTTCCTGGTGCCGGGCCACGTCTCGGCGGCCGCGGTCGGGTTCGGGGCACTGGCGGGCGTCGGCGGGATGAGCGGGCTGCTCCTCTACATGCGCGGGCTGGCGGTCGGGCCGATGGGCGTCGTCGCGCCGCTGTCCGCCGTGGTCGGCGCCGGGCTGCCGCTCGTCGCGGGGGTGCTCGGCGGGGAGCGGCCGGGAGCGGCGGCGTGGCTCGCGCTGGTCGTCGCCCTCGTCGCGATCGCGCTGGCCAGCGCCGGCAGCCGGGGCGACGCCGCGGCCGGTGCCGGCCTGGTGTTCGGGCTCGGCGCCGGGGCCGGGTTCGGGCTGTTCTTCGTCGCGCTCGACCTCACCCCCGACGGCTCCGGGCTGTGGCCGCTGGTCGCGGGCCGGGTCGTCTCCGTGACGCTGCTGGCCCTCGCGCTGCTGGTCCCGGCGCAGCGCGGCCCGCTGCACGGGGTGGCGCTGATGCTGCTGTGCGGCGTGCTCGACACCGCCGCGAACGTCCTGTTCCTGCTGGCCACGCGGACGGGTTCGCTGAGCGTGAGCGGGGTGCTGGTGTCGCTCTACCCGGTGGTCGTCGTGCTGCTGGCGAGGATCGTGCTGAAGGAGCGGTTGACCGGGCTGCAGCTCACGGGGGTCGGGCTGGCGCTGACGGCGAGCGCGCTGCTCGCCTCGGCGGCCTGATCCGGCGCGTCGTGGCCGGGTCGGTGACAGCTTACGGGCGCCACGACGGCAGCCAGAGCTGCGCGTCCCACGCGTCCGGGGTGATCGGGACGCCCACCAGGATCGGCCACAGGTAGGCGAAGTTCGCCACGACGAGGCCGACCCACAGGGCCACCGCCAGCAGGCCCGTCTGCCGGCGCTCCCACGGCCCGTCGCCCCGGCCGAGGATCTCGCCCATCACCAGCACCGTCGCGAGCACCAGGAACGGCGCGACCGGCGCCATGTAGAAGAAGTACATCTGGCGGTCGATGTTGGCCAGCCACGGCAGGATGCCCGCGCCGTAGCCGACGAGGACGGCCCCGTAGCGCCAGTCGAACCGCGTCACCGTCCGCCACAGACCCCACGCGAGCACCGGGATCGCCGGCCACCACAGCGCGGGGGTGCCGATCAGCATGACGGCGCTGACGCAGTCGCCGGTGCCGCAGCCCGTGACCTTGTCGCCGGACGCGTAGTAATAGAGCATCGGCCGCAGGCCCATCGGCCACGTCCACGGCTTGGACTCCCACGGGTGCTGGCCGCTGGACTGCGTCGTGAGCCCGGCGTGGAAGTCGAGGACGTGCCCGCTGAAGAACCACAGCGACCGCAGCGCGTCGGGGACGAACGCCCACGGACCGTCCGGGCCGACGCCGTTCGCGCCGCGGTCCAGGCCGACGACGTTGCGGTCGATGCCCGTCTCGCTGCGGAACCACGCCCACCACCCCCCGAGGTAGACCAGCACCGGAAGCAGGGCCAGCACCCACACGGCAGGCGCGAGGTCGCGGACGATCGTCCCGACCCAGGGCCGCCGCACGCCGGCGGCCCGCCGTGCCGTCAGGTCGAAGACCAGGGTGAGCACCGCGAACGCGGCGAGCCAGTACACGCCCGACCACTTCACCGCACAGCCGAGCCCGAGCAGCACACCGGTCGCGAAGCGCCACCAGCGCACGCCGAGCCGGGGGCCGTAGGGGGAGTCGTCGATCCGGCCTTCGGCCAGCACGACGGCCATGCGCGCGCGGACGTCGTCGCGGTCGCAGAGCAGGGTGGCGAAGGCGGCGAGGACGAACACCGCCGCGAAGGCGTCGAGCATGCCCATCCGCGACTGGACGTGCGAGAGCCCGTCGCAGATCAGCAGCACGCCGGCGGCCGCGCCGAGCAGCGTCGAGCGGGTGAGCCGGCGGGCCACCCGGATCACGAGCAGCACGGTGATCGTCCCGGCCAGCGCGGCCGCGGCACGCCAGCCCCAGCCGTCGTAGCCGAGCAGCCACTCGCCGATCGCGATGAGCTGTTTGCCCAGCGGAGGATGGACGACCAGCTCGTAGCCGGGGTTGTCCTCGACGCCGCCGTTGCGCAGCATCTGCCAGGCCTGCGGGACGTAGTGCTTCTCGTCGAAGACCGGGGTGCCGCCGTCCGTGGGCCGGTCCAGCCCGACGAACCGCACGACGCCGGCGATCAGCGTGAGCGTCAGCGTGACGATCCAGCCGCGCAGCCGGTCCGTCGCAGGCGGGGGGCCGAGCCGGAGCCGGGGTGGTGCGGGCGGCTGCGGCAGCGGGGCGCCGGGGCCGAGCGCCGGGACCTCGGGGACGACGTCGCGCTCGTCGACGAGGCCGCTGCGGACGTCCGGGTCGACCTCGACCGGCTCGACCCGGGTCGGGCCGCCGACGACGGTGCTCTCCCCCACGGGGGCGATCGTAGGCTCTTGCAGCATGGACGATGCCTCGGACAGCTCCGTGCCCGGAGGTCTCGTCCTCGCGGCGACCCCGCTCGGCGACTCCCGCGACGCCTCGCCGCGGCTGCGCGACGCGCTGGCCACCGCGGACGTCGTCGCAGCTGAGGACACCCGCAGGCTGCGGTCGCTCGCGGCCGCGCTCGACGTCACGGTGCGCGGGCGCGTCGTGAGCCACTACGACGCGGTCGAGGTCGCCCGGCTGCCCCGGTTGCTCGCCGACGTGCGGGCCGGCCGGACGGTGCTGGTGGTGACGGACGCGGGCATGCCGGCGGTCTCGGACCCGGGGTACCGGCTGGTCGCGGCGGCGGCGGCCGAGGGCCTGCCGGTGACCTGCCTGCCGGGGCCGTCGGCGGTCACCACGGCGCTGGTGCTGTCCGGCCTGCCGGTCGAGCGGTTCTGCTTCGAGGGGTTCGCGCCGCGCCGCGACGGTCAGCGGCGGCGGTGGCTGGCGACGCTGCAGGCCGAGCCCCGGGCCGTCGTCTTCTTCGAGTCGCCGCACCGGCTGGCCGAGACGCTGGCCGCCGCGGTGGAGGTGCTGGGGCCGTCCCGGGACGCCGCGGTGTGCCGGGAGCTGACCAAGAAGCACGAGGAGGTCCGGCGGGGGACGCTGGCGGAGCTCGCCGAGGGCGCGGTGGACGATCCGGTGCGCGGCGAGGTCACGGTGGTGCTCGCCGGCGCGGCCCCGGCGGCGGCGCCGTCCGTGGAGTCGCTGGTGGACGCGGTGCAGGAGCGGGTCGCGGCGGGGGAGCGGCTCAAGGACGCCGCCGCGGCGGTGGCGGAGGCGGCGGGGGTGCCGAAGCGGGAGCTGTACAACGCGGCGCTCGCGGCGCGGGGCTGAGCGAGCGCAGCGGCGACAGTCGACACAGCGCCGCGCGAAGCGCCGACCGAGTGCAGCGAGGGCAGTGCAGTGACGCGGGCGCCGGGTGTAGCGAAAGCGGCTTTCAGTGCGTCGAGTGCACCGCCGTTCGCTGCATCGGTGCGTGGTACCCGTCAGGAGCCCTGGCCGGGGCCGCCGCCCGCGTAGGGACCTTGCTGCGCGCCCAGCGCGTCACCGGCTCCACCACCCGCGCCGCGATCGGGCCGAACACCGCCATCAGCAGCACGTATGCCGTCGCCAGCGCGGCGAGCTCGGTCGGCACCGCCGCGTAGGACACCGCCAGGCCCGCGATGACGATCGAGAACTCGCCGTGCGCGATCAGCGCCGCCCCCGCGCGGGCCCGGCCGAGCATGCCGATGCCCTGCCACTGCGCGGCCCACCAGCCCGTCGCGAGCTTCGTCACGGTGGTCGCCACGGCCAGCACGACCGCCCAGCCCAGGACCGGCGGGATCGTCCTCGGGTCCGTGTTCAGGCCGAAGACCACGAAGAACACCGCGGCGAACAGGTCCCGCAGCGGCTCCAGCAGCCGCGTCGCGTTCTCGGCCGTCGAGCCGGAGATCGCGATCCCCAGCAGGAACGCCCCGACCGCCGCCGACACCTGCAGCGCCGACGCGATCCCGGCCACCAGCAGCGCCGTGCCGAGCACCTTGAGCAGGAAGACCTCGCGGTCCGGGCTGTCGACGACCGCCGAGACGAACCGCCCGTACCGCAGCGCGACCACCAGCACCACCGCGACCACGGCGAGCGAGATGGCGACGGCCTCCAGCCCGCCGAGGAACGACACGCCGATCAACACCGCGGTGAGGATCGGCAGGTACACAGCCATGGCCAGGTCTTCGAACACCAGCACCGAGAGGATCACCGGGGTCTCCCGGTTGCCCAGCCGGCCGAGGTCCGCCAGCACCTTCGCGACGATCCCGGACGACGAGATGCTGGTGACGCCGCCCAGCACCGTCGCGCCGACCGGACCCCAGCCCAGCGCGAGCGCCACGGCGACACCCGGCGCCGCGTTGAGCACGATGTCGAGCACCCCGGCAGGCCACGAGCGGCGCAGGCCCGTCGTCAGCTCGGCCGCCGTGTACTCCAGGCCGAGCAGCAGGAGCAGCAGCACCACACCCACCTCGCCCGCGAGCGTGGTGAAGTCGCCGATGTTGCCCAGCGGGACGATGCCGCCGGTTCCGAAGCACACGCCGCCGATCAGGTAGAGCGGGATGGGCGACATCCCGATCCGGCCGGCCAACCGGCCCAGCAGGCCCAGCCCGAGGAAGACGGCGCCGAGCTCGATCAGCTCGAGCGCGGTGTGGCTCATGGCGTCAGCCGTGCTTGAGGATCTTGAAAGCCCGGTCGAGGCCCTCGGACGTGCCTACGGCGATCATGAGGTCGCCCGCGGTCAGCGTGAAGTCCGGCAGCGGGCTGGGGTGAACCTGGCCCGCCCGCATCACGGCGACCACCGAGACGCCCGCACGGCTGCGCAGGGCCGTGTCGCCGAGCGTGCGGCCGTCGTACGGCGAGCCGGACGCGATCGTCAGGCGACCGGTGCGGATGCCGGGGAGGTCGCGGTGTTCCTCGGCCAGCTGCGCGACCAGCTGCGGCGCGCCGAGCAGGTTGGCCAGCGCCCCGGCCTCGTCGGTCGTCAGCGGCAGCTCGGCCAGCGTCGCGTCGGGGTCGTCGGCCTTGGAGACGATCAGCGCGAGCTTGCCGTCGCGGTGCGCGACGACCCCGATGCGACGCCCGTCGCGCAGCGCGAAGTCCTTGCGCACCCCGATCCCCGGGAGCGGCGTCACCTCGATGTTCACGCCCCCACCGTATCCCGGCAATCCCGGCACACCGGGAGCCGTGCGGGGGTCAGGAAAGCCACCTTCCTGCAACGACGGAGCGGGCGGTCAGCCCAGTCCCAGGCGCGGCCACTCGATCGCGGGGCAGTGGTCCATCACCATCGTGCGTCCTGCGGCGCGCACCCGCTCCGCGGCCGCCTCGTCGATCACCCCGAGCTGGAACCACACGCCGCGCGCCGCCGTCTGCAACGCCTGGTCCGCGATCTCGCCCGCCCGGCGCGAGTTGACGAAGACGTCGACGACGTCCACGTCGAACGGGATGTCCGCGAGCGTCGGGTAGCCGACCTCGCCGTGCACGGTCTCGGCCCGCGGGTGCACGGGGACGATCCGCTTGCCGATGCCCTGCAGGAACCGGGCCACGCCGTACGCCGGCCGGAACGTGTTGGTCGAGAGCCCGACCACGGCCCAGGTGTGCGTCCCGGTCAGCAGGCGTCGGATCTCGGCCGTGCCGTCAGAGTCCATGCCCTCATGGTGCCCCGGAGATGCGATTCCACGCTGAGCCTAGGCTGGTCGCATGAGTTCCCGCGTGCTGACCGCCGTGGCGTGGCCCTACGCCAACGGCCCCCGGCACATCGGCCACGTCTCCGGCTTCGGTGTGCCCTCCGACGTCTTCTCCCGCTACCGGCGGATGGCGGGCGACGCGGTGCTCATGGTCTCGGGCACGGACGAGCACGGCACCCCGATCCAGGTGCAGGCCGACGCGGAGGGGCTCACCCCGCGCGAGCTCGCCGACAAGTACAACCGCGTGATCGTGAACGACCTGCAGGGCCTCGGGCTCGGCTACGACCTGTTCACGCGCACGACGACGTCGAACCACTACGAGGTCGTGCAGAAGCTCTTCACCGCGCTGTACGAGAACGGCTACGTGTTCACCCGCACGGCGATGGGGGCGATCAGCCCGTCCACCGGACGGACGCTGCCCGACCGCTACGTCGAGGGCACCTGCCCGATCTGCGGCTACGACGGCGCGCGCGGCGACCAGTGCGACAACTGCGGCAACCAGCTCGACCCGGCGGACCTCATCAACCCGCGCTCGAAGATCAACGGCGAGGTGCCGAAGTTCGTCGAGACCGAGCACTTCTTCCTGGACCTGCCGTCGTTCGCGAACTCGCTCGGCTCGTGGCTGTCCACGCGGACCGACTGGCGGCCGAACGTGCTCAAGTTCGCCACGAACCTCGTGGACGACCTCAAGCCGCGCGCGATCACCCGGGACCTCGACTGGGGCGTGCCCGTGCCGCTCGACGGCTGGCGGGACCAGCCGATGAAGCGGCTCTACGTCTGGTTCGACGCGGTGATCGGCTACCTGTCGGCGTCGGTCGAGTGGGCGCGGCGCGGGCCGGACCCGGACGCCTGGAAGCAGTGGTGGACCGATCCGCAGGCCCGTGGCTACTACTTCATGGGCAAGGACAACATCGTCTTCCACTCGGTGATCTGGCCCGCGCTGCTGCTGGGCCAGAACGGGGCGGGCGACAAGGGCGGGACGCCGGGCGCGTTCGGCACGCTGAACCTGCCGGACGAGATCGTGTCGTCGGAGTTCCTGACGATGAGCGGGTCGAAGTTCTCCACGAGCCGCGGCACGGTCATCTACGTCACCGACTTCCTGCGCGAGTTCGGGCCGGACGCGCTGCGCTACTTCATCTCCGTCGCCGGGCCGGAGAACCAGGACACCGACTTCACCTGGGACGAGTTCGTCCGCCGCACCAACTTCGAGCTGGCCAACGAGTGGGGCAACCTCGTCAACCGGTCGATCTCGATGGCGCACAAGAACGTCGGCGCCGTGCCGAAGCCGACGGCGCCGACGGAGGCGGACGCCGCGCTGCTGGCGACGTCGCAGGCGGCGTTCGACACCGTCGGCGGCCTGCTCGCGCGCAGCAAGTTCAAGCAGGCGATCTCCGAGGCGATGCGGGTGGTGACCGCCGCGAACCGCTACCTCAGTGATCAGGAGCCGTGGAAGCGCAAGGACGACCCGGACCGGCGCGACACGATCCTGCACACCGCGCTGCAGGTGGTGCAGGACGCGAACACGCTGCTCACGCCGTTCCTGCCGCACGCCGCGCAGAAGGTGCACGACGCGCTGGGCGGCGCGGGCGTGTGGGCGGCGCAGCCGGAGGTCCGGGAGGTCGACGACCTGGGTAGCCCAGGAATCGAGCAGGGCCCCGCGTACCCGGTGCTGATGGGCGACTACGCCGGTGAGCAGGCGCGCTGGACGTCGACGCCGGTGGAGGTCGGGCGCCCGCTGGGGAAGCCGACGCCGATCTTCGCGAAGCTGGACCCCGAGCTGGGGGAGACGGGCCCGGAGTGGGCGCCGATCTCGCGATGAGCGCCCGCGTCGCGTACCGATGCGCGCATCGCGACCGTGACGGGCGTACGGGCGCCGGGAGCGGCCGGAGCCGCCCGAGCCGCTGGGCGTGCCGACCGTCGACGCCCACACCCACCTCGACGCGTGCGGCTGCGTCGACGCCGCGGACGTCGGCGCGGCGCTGGACCGGGCCGCGGCCGTCGGCGTGACCAGGGTCGTCACCGTCGCCGACGACCTCGCGAGCGCCCGCTGGGTCGTCGATGCCGCGCACTGGGACGACCGGGTCGCCGCCGCCGTCGCCCTGCACCCCACCCGCACGGCGGCGGTCACCGACGCCGACTACGCCGAGATCGAGCGGCTGGCCGCGGACCCGCGCGTCGTCGCCGTCGGCGAGACCGGCCTCGACCACTACTGGGACTACTCGCCGTGGGACGCCCAGGAGCGCGCGTTCCGCTGGCACATCGACCTCGCCAAGCGCCTCGGCAAGCCGCTGATGATCCACGACCGGGACGCGCACGACGACGTCCTGCGCGTCCTGGACGAGGAGGGCGCGCCCCCGGCCGTCGTCTTCCACTGCTTCTCCGGGGACGCCGCGATGGCCCGGACCTGCGTCGACGCCGGGTACGTGCTGTCGTTCGCCGGGCCCGTCACGTTCAAGAACGCGGCGGAGCTGCGTGCGGCGGCGGCCCTCGTGCCCGACGGCCAGCTGCTCGTCGAGACGGACGCCCCGTTCCTCACCCCGCACCCGCATCGCGGCCGGGCGAACGAGCCCTACTGCCTGCCGTGGACGGTGCGCGCGTTGGCCCACGTCCGGGGGAAACCTGTCGAGCGGGTCGCCGACGGCGCCCGGCGGACCGCGGAGGCGGTGTTCGGTCTCGACGCCCTGCCACCGGTCGCGGAGGCGCCCGCACCGGGCGCCGGGGCCGCGCGCTCGACGTGAGCCGCAGCACCGTTCGGCGATCACGGCGTGTCGCGATTCGCTTCAGATTGTCACCGACCGTTACCGTTCTGTCATCGCCAAGCCGGGGTGGGACCGCTCCCCAGCAGGGCGGGAACGGTGGTCGGGGTGCTCCCCCACCACACGGCTTCGGCCACCGTGCCCGCGCTCCTGCCCCGGGCCCGACGAGGTCTGGATGCCACGTGGTCGACGTCTCCCCGCGCAGCCGCCGCAAGGCGGCACCGGCGCGTGCGAGGCGTGCGGCCCTGGAGCGGTCGGAGCTCCCCGGTACCGACGTACCCGATGTCGACGTCCCCGGGGACGATCTGCTCGGTGAGCTCGAGAACCTCGACGACTGGCTCACCCAGCGGATCCCGGTCGTCCCGGACGACGTCCACGACCTGCCCACCGAGTGCTTCGCGGTGGTTCCGGCCCCGCGAGCCGGCCGCCCCGCCGCGCCGCGGCCGCGCCCTCGTCCGCGCCGCGGTGGTCGTCGTGTTGACGATCCTGGTCGCCGGCAGCGCGACGGCCGTGGCAGCGGACAAGACGGTGGTCGTGACCGTCGACGGCCAGGACCGCATCGTCCACACCTTCGCCGGCGACGTCGCGGGAGCGCTCGCCTCGGCCGGTGTCGCCGCCATGCCCCAGGACCGCGTCGAGCCCGCGCTCGGCACCGAACTGGCCGACGGTGACCGCGTGATCTTCGCGAAGGCGCGCGCGCTCACCCTCGTCGAGGGGCCGTCGGAGCGACGGATCTGGACCACCGCGGCGTCGGTCGACGAGGCGCTGCGCGGCGTCGGGCTCGAGGCCCAGCCGATCCAGATGTCGACGGCGCCGAGCACGACCATCCCGCCGGACGGTCTTGCCGTGGAGCTGCGGATCCCGCGGGCGGTGTCGTTCGTCGACGGCACCCGGGCCCCCGAGGGCGTCACGACGATGGCGGGCACGGTCGGGGCCCTGCTCTCCGAGCAGGGGGTGAGGCTGGGCGTGGACGACGTCTCGGTGCCTTCCGGTGACACCCCGCTGACCGACGGCATGACCGTGCAGGTGGTGCGCAACGGCGTCGGCGAGGTGGTGGAGGTCCGGCGGATCGCACCACCGGAGGAGATCGTGGAGGACCCCGAGCTGCCGCGCGGGCGTCGTGAGGTAGTCGAGAAGGGTCGGCCGGGTGAGCAGACCGTGGTGATGCGGGTGCATGTGCAGAACGGCGAGGAGGTCCGCCGCGAGCAGGTGCGGGCCGGGGCCACGACGCCGCCGCGCAAGCGGGTGGTCCGGGTCGGGACGAACGACGACGTGCCGGACACGGTGGTCGCGCCCTCGGTGGCGGCGGGGATCTGGGATGCGCTGGCCCGCTGCGAGGCGGGTGGGAACTGGGCGACGAACACCGGCAACGGCTACTACGGCGGGTTGCAGTTCGACCGGCAGACGTGGGTCGCGTACGACGGCGACCAGTACGCGCCGCTGCCGCACCAGGCCGGGCGGGACGCCCAGATCGCCGTCGCGTCGCGGGTGCGCGACGAGCGCGGCGGCTACGGATCGTGGCCGGCGTGCGCCCGCAAGCTCGGGCTGCCGACCTGATGGGCCGACACTCCGACTCACCGGCACCCCGTGCGGCGGCCGGGCACCGCCGACGGCACGATCGGCGGGTGAGCGATGCACCGGCCTGGAATGCCGCGGCCCGGGATGCGGCGGGGGGAACGGGTGCCGGTCCCGGTGGGACCGCGGCCGGCGCGTCCCCCGACGGCGCCCCGTCCCCCGACGCGGCCGTCGCGCGCGCTCTGAACGCCGCCGGACGCGGCGGGCTCGCGGAGCACCCCGCGGACGGCGCTCGGCTGCTGGGGCCCGCCGAGGTGCGGGCGCTCGCCGACGAGCTGGGCCTGCGGCCGACCAAGCGGCTCGGGCAGAACTTCGTGCACGACGCCAACACCGTGCGCCGGATCGTCCGCGCCGCCGACCTGGCACCCGACGACGTCGTGCTCGAGGTCGGCCCCGGACTGGGCTCGCTGACCCTCGGGCTGCTCGAGGCCGCCGGCGCGGTGTGCGCCGTGGAGATCGACCCGCTGCTGGCCGGGCGGCTGCCCGCGACCGTCGCCGACCGGGCTCCCGCGCTGGCCGACCGGCTGCACGTCGTCACCGCGGATGCGCTGCGCGTGCGGGCCGCGGACCTGCCGGTCGAGCCGACCGCGCTGGTCGCGAACCTGCCGTACAACGTCGGCGTGCCGGTGGTGCTGCACCTGCTCGCCGAACTGCCGTCGGTGCGCCGGGGACTGGTCATGGTGCAGGCCGAGGTCGCGGAGCGGCTCGCCGCGGGCCCCGGGAGCAGGGCGTACGGGGTGCCGAGCGCGAAGCTGGCGTGGTACGCCGCGGCGCGCCGGGCCGGGCCGGTGCCGCGGGCGGTGTTCTGGCCGGTGCCGAACGTCGACTCGGGCCTGCTCGCGTTCACCCGGCACGACCCGCCGCCGGGCGACCGGGCCGCGGTCTTCGCCGTCGTGGACGCGGCGTTCGCGCAGCGCCGGAAGGTGTTGCGGTCCGCGCTGGCGGGATGGGCGGGCTCGCCGTCTGCGGCGGAGAACGCGCTGCGGGCGGCGGGGATCGACCCGACGGCGCGGGCCGAGCGCCTGGCGATCACGGACTTCGCCCGCCTCGCCGCCGCCCGCCCGGAATGAGCGAACGCGGCGTTGGGTCGGTCTGACTTACCCAACGCCGCGTTCGCTCACCTCAGAGGCGCCGACCGGACGCCGGCGGTCGGCAGGCGGCGGGGCCGGGCTGGGGCCTACTGTCGAGCGGTGACGACGCGCGAGGACGCGAGCCCCTGGCCCGCGATGTGGGCACTGGTGCTCGGGTTCTTCATGATTCTCGTCGACGCGACGATCGTCTCGATCGCGACTCCGGCGATCATGGCGGCCTTCGGCGCGGACGTCGACGCCGTCGTCTGGGTCACCAGCGCCTACCTGCTCGCCTACGCGGTCCCGCTGCTGATCACCGGCAGGCTCGGCGACCGGTTCGGCCCCAAGCGCATGTACCTGATCGGCCTCGCCGTCTTCACCGCCGCCTCCCTGTGGTGCGGGCTCACCGGCTCGATCGGCGGGCTGATCGTGGCGCGGGTCGTGCAGGGGTTCGGGGCGTCGATCCTGTCGCCGCAGACGATGGCCGTGATCACCCGGACGTTCCCGGCGCACCAGCGCGGGCGCGCGATGAGCCTGTGGGGCGCCGTGGCCGGCGTGGCGGTCCTCGTCGGGCCGATCGTCGGCGGCCTGCTGGTCGACAGCCTGGGCTGGCAGTGGATCTTCATCGTCAACGTGCCCGTCGGCGTCGTCGGGTTCGTCCTCGCCGTCCGGCTGGTGCCCGCGCTGTCGACGGTGGTGCGCCGGTTCGACCTGGTCGGCGTAGCGCTCAGCGCCGTCGGGATGTTCCTGCTGGTGTTCGGCATCCAGGAGGGCCAGACCTTCGCGTGGGGGCCGGCCGCGTGGGGGCTGATCATCGGCGGCGTCGTGGTGCTGGGGCTGTTCGTCGCCTGGCAGACCCGCGTGCCGGAACCGCTGATCCCGCTGGGCCTCTTCCGCGACCGCAACTTCTCGCTGGCCAACGTCGCCATCACCACGCTCGGGCTGTCCGTCACCGCGCAGGCGTTCCCGATCACGCTCTACGCGCAGGGGGTGCGCGGGTTGAGCCCGACCGGTGCGGCGCTCCTGCTCGCGCCGTCGGCGGTGATCTCGACGCTGCCTCGCGCCGTACGTCGGCCGCCTGACCGACCGGGCACACCCCCGCGGGATCGCCGCGTTCGGCCTCTCGTGCTTCGCCGCCAGCCTGCTGTGGCTCGCCGCCGTCATGCGGCCCGAGACGCCGACCTGGGCGCTGCTGCTGCCGATCGCGTTGATGGGGGTCGGCAGCGGCTTCATGTGGGCCCCGATCGGCACCGCCGCGACGCGCAACCTGCCGATGGACCGCGCCGGCGCGGGCGCGGGCGTCTACAACACCACGCGCCAGGTCGGCGCGGTGCTCGGCAGCGCCGGTATCGCCGCGCTGATGCAGGCGCGGCTGTCGGCGGTCCTGCCCGAGGCCGCGTCGGGCGGCCTGGAGGCGGGGGTGGCGAAGCTGCCGCCCGCCCTGCACGCGGCGTTCTCGACGGCGATGGCGCAGTCCCTGCTCCTGCCCGCCGGGGTGCTCCTGATCGGGATCGCGGCCGTGCTCGGGTTCGACCTGCCGCGCCACCTGGCTCGCGGACGCGAGCCCGAGCGCGCAGCGGCGGCGACCGACTGAGCATTCCGTCGGCCCGGACGGACCGGGTAGCCGGGCTCGGCGAGGAGGGCCGGTCCGGCGCGCACGTAGGGTGGTCGTGTGCTGTCCGCCGTTCCCCAACCGGTCACCGTGCGCGTCCCGGCCAAGATCAACCTGCATCTGGCCGTCGGACCGCTGCGGAGCGACGGCTACCACGACCTCTCGACGGTCTTCCACGCCGTGAGCCTCTTCGACGAGGTGACGGTCGCGGCGACCGAGCATCCGGGCATCGAGGTGCACGGCGAGGGCGCAGGCGAGGTGCCGACGGACGGCGCGAACCTCGCCTGGCGCGCCGTCGAGCTGGTGGCCGAGCACACGGGCCGGGTTCCGGACGTCCGCGTCGTGCTGCGCAAGGGCATCCCCGTCGCCGGCGGCATGGCCGGGGGCAGCGCGGACGCCGCGGGCGCGCTCGTCGGCCTGTCGGCGCTGTGGAAGCTCGACCTGACCCGGGACGAGCTGTCCCGGATGGCCGCGCAGCTCGGCAGCGACGTCACCTTCGCCCTGCACGGCGGCACCGCGCTGGGCACCGGGCGGGGCGAGACGATCGTCCCGGTGCTCTCGCGCCACTCGCAGCACTGGGTGCTCGCCCTGCACCGCGGCGGTCTCGCCACCGGCGCGGTCTACCAGGAGCTGGACCGCCTGCGCCGCGATCTCGACAACCGGGGCTCGCGCCCGCTGGAACGGCCGGTCGAACCCGTGCTCGAGGCCGTCGCGGGCGGCGACCCGCGGCAGCTGGCGCTCTGCCTGGGCAACGACCTGCAGGCCGCCGCGGTGAGCATGACCCCGGAGCTGCGCCGGACCCTGCGCGCCGGGGTCGACGCCGGCGCGCTCGCCGGGATCGTCTCGGGCTCCGGGCCGACGTGCGCGTTCCTCTGCTCGGACGCCGACAGCGCGATCGACGTCGCGGCCCAGCTCGCCGGTGTCGGGGTGTGCCGGACGGTCCGGGTCGTGCACGGACCCGTACCGGGCGCCCGGCTGGTCGACCCCGACGAACCCCCGCCCGTCTCGCGGCCCCCGGTGCACGCCTGATGGCCCGCGCGCAGAACCTCGTCAACCTCGAGGCCGTCACCGCGCACGTGCCCGGCGACGCGTCGCGGGTGCTCCTCGACGCGGTCTCGCTCGGCGTGGAGCGCGGGGAGCGGATCGGCGTCGTCGGGCTCAACGGCGGCGGCAAGACGACACTGCTCGACATCCTCGCCGGTCGCCGGGAGCCGCAGGGCGGGCGGGTCAGCCGGGTCGGCGGGCTCAACCTGACCCATCTCGCGCAGGGCGACGCGCTGCCTCCCGGGGCGCGGGTCCGCGACGTCGTGCTGTCCCGGTACGGCGCCGAGCACGAATGGGCGGCGGATCCCAAGGTCCGCGACGTGCTGGACGGGCTGGGCTTGCACGACCTGGACCGCACCGTCGACGGCCTGTCCGGTGGGGAGAAGCGCCGCGTCGCGCTCGCCGCCACCCTGATCGGCGACCCCGACCTCGTCGTGCTCGACGAGCCCACGAACCACCTGGACGTCGAGGGCATCGGCTGGCTGGCGCAGCACCTGATCGCCCGGCGCTGCGGGGTCGTGGTCGTCACGCACGACCGGTGGTTCCTCGACGCGGTCTGCACCCGGACCTGGGAGGTCGCGGGCGGGCGTGTGGAGAGCTACCTCGGCGGCTACGCCGACTGGGTCTACGCGCGGGCCGAGCGCTTCCGGCAGGCCGACGCCGCCGAGGCGCGCCGCCGCAACCTGGCCCGCAAGGAGCTGGCCTGGCTGCGCCGCGGACCGCCCGCGCGCACGTCGAAGCCCCGGTACCGGATCGAGGCGGCCGAGGCGTTGATCGCGGACGTCCCGCCGCCGCGCGAACACCGTCGAGCTGCTCGGCTTCGCGACGAACCGGCTCGGGCGCACGGTGCTGGAGCTGGAGGACGCGACGGTCCGGATCGGCGACCGCGTGCTGCTGGACCGCGTCACGTGGCGGCTCGGGCCGGGCGACCGGATCGGGATCGTGGGCATCAACGGCTCGGGCAAGACGACGCTGCTGCGCGCGCTGACCGGCGAGCGTCCGCTCGACGAGGGACGACGCGTGCAGGGCGTCACGGTGCAGCTGGCGCAGCTCAACCAGGAGCTCGTCGACCTGCCCGGCGAGCTGCGGGTGCTGGAGGCCACCGAGGCCGTCGCGAAGTTCGTGCGGCTCGGGAAGCTGGAGCTGACGGCGTCGTCGGTGCTGGAACGGCTCGGGTTCCCGGCGTCCCGGCAGTGGACGCCGGTGGCGCAGCTCTCCGGCGGCGAGCGGCGGCGGCTGCAGCTGACCCGGCTGCTGATGGCCGAGCCGAACGTGCTGCTGCTCGACGAGCCGACGAACGACCTGGACGTCGACACCCTCGCGCACCTCGAAGACCTGCTCGACGGGTGGCCGGGCACGCTGGTGGTGGTCAGCCACGACCGGTACCTGGTGGAGCGGGTGTGCGACACGGTCGTCGCGCTGTTCGGCGACGGCCGGATCACGCACCTCCCGGGCGGGATCGACGAGTACCTGGCGCGGCGCGCGGCAGCAGGCGACGCGGTCGCGTCGACGGCCGTGCAGGCGCCCGCGTCGACGCCCCGGACGTCCGGGCTCTCGGCGGCGGAGCAGCGGTCGGCCCGCAAGGAGGCGCAGCGGCTGGAGCGCCGGATGGAGACGCTGTCGGCGCGCGAGGAGAAGCTGCACGCGCAGCTCGCCGAGGCCGCGACGGACCCGGACCGGCTCCTGGCGCTGGACGCCGAGCTCCGGGCGGTGGTCGCGGAACGCGAGCAGGTGGAGCTGGACTGGCTCGCGGCGGCGGAACTCGCCGAGTCGTAACCCGCGAGTCGGCACGTTCGCCGCCGCGAGTCGGCACGTTGATGGGCGCGAGTCGGCACGTTTGCTGGTGCGAGTCGGCACGTTCGTCAGCTCCGGTGCGTGGCCGGAACGTGCAACTCAGGCCGGCAAAGGTGCCGACTCGCGGGATCAGGCGACGGCGGCGGGGAGGGTGACGCCGGTGAGGTCCTCGGCGACCGTCCAGAGCCGCGCCGCGACGGCCGTGTCGCGGGCCCGGGCCGGGACGTGGGCGGGCGCCGTGGGTCCGGTGAGCTCGAACCGGCCCGCCGGGCCGTAGTACCTCCCATTCTCGGCTGCCGGGTCTGCGGCGGCGAACAGCAGCGGCTCGGCGCCCTGCGCGGGTAGCTGGGCGGGCAGCGGCAGGGCGTTCGTGCCCCACGACATCAACGACGGTCGGGACCGGCCCATGTTGGGCCCCGCGGTCTGCAGGTTGGTGCGGGTGAAGCCGGGGTGGGCCGCGACGCTGCGCAGCGGCCAGCCGCGCTCGGCCGCCACCGTGGCGAGCTGCCGGGCGAACATCAGGTCCGCCAGCTTGGACTGCCCGTACGCGCCCCAGGCCCGGTAGCGCCGCTCCCACTGCAGGTCGTCGAACCGGATGCGGCCGCTCCGCGCCGCCAGGCTGCTCATCGTCGCCACCCGCGGTGCCGGGGCCGCGAGCAGCACAGGCAGCAGACGCAGGGTGAGGGCGAACGGGCCGAGGAAGTTGCTGCCGAACTGCAGCTCGAAACCGTCCGCCGTGGTGAACCGCCGTGGCGGTGCCATCACCCCGGCGTTGTTGAGCAGCATGTCGACCGGTGCACCGTCGGCGAGCAGGCCGTCCGCGAACTCCCGCACCGACGCGAGGTCGGCCAGGTCGACGCGGCGTACCTCGAGCCGCGCGGCCGGGTGCGCGGCCAGGATCTCGTCCCGTGCCGCCTCGCCCTTCGCGACGGTGCGCACCGCAAGTATGACGTGTGCGCCCGCTGCTGCGAGGCGTTCTGCGGCTTCGCGGCCCGTACCGCTGTTGGCGCCGGTGACGACGGCGAGCCGGCCGGTCTGGTCGGGAACGGTGTACACGGCGTCCTCCTCAAAAGAGACCATCGGTCTCTTGTAACGTAACAGACCGCCGGTCTGCTGACAAGGGACCGTCGGTCTGTACGATGCCGGCCGTGACGTTCCAGCGCGCCCGCAACGAGGAGCAGCGCGCGGCGAGACGGCAGGCGATCCTGCGCACCGCCGAGGCGATGCTCGCCGAGATGCCCGTCGCGGCACTGAGCCTGAACGAACTCAGCCGGCGGGTCGGCCTGGCCAAGTCGAACGTGCTGCGCTACTTCGAGTCCCGCGAGGCGGTCCTGCTCGAGCTGCTGGACGCCGCGTGGCGCGAGTGGCTCGACGCACTGGCGCTCGAACTTCCTCCTGGCGACGCCGCCGTCCCGGTCGACGAGCGGATCGAGCAGGTCGCGACCGTGCTCGCCCGGACGCTCGTGGACCGCCCCATGCTGTGCGAGCTGGGCAGCGCGTCGGCCACGGTCCTGGAGCACAACGTCTCCGCCGAGGTCGCCGCGCGGTTCAAGCGCGCTGCGCTGGCCGACACGATCGGGCTCGGCCGGCTCGTGCGTGGTGTGGTCCCCGAGCTGGGGGAGGTCGCGGCGGCGCGGTTCGCCGCTGCGACGGTGCTGGTCGCGGGCTCGCTTGTGGGCCTATAGCCGGCCCTCTGCGGCCATGCTCGCCGCCTACGCCGCCGACCCGGAGCTGGCCGCCATGCGGATGGACTTCGGTGCCGCCGTGCGTGACCTGCTCGCCACGCTGCTCGCCGGGCTCCTGGCGCGCCGCGGCTGACGGCGCGGCGGTCCACCCGGCGGGCCCGGTCAGCGCGCGGTCAGCGTTCTGTCAGACCCCCGGCGCATGCTGCCGGCATGAACTCCGTCATCCAGGTCGAGAACCTGGGCAAGAGCTTCGGGACGACCCGGGCGCTCGACGGCGTGGACCTCGCGGTCCGCCGCGGCACCGTGCTCGGCCTGCTCGGGCCGAACGGCTCGGGCAAGACCACCACCGTGCGCGTGCTCGCCACGCTGCTGCGCCCGGACTCCGGACGTGCCCGCGTGCTGGGCCACGACGTCGTCGCCGAACCCGAGGCGGTACGCGCCCGGATCGGGCTGACCGGGCAGTACGCCGCCGTCGACGAGGCGCTGTCCGGCACGGCCAACCTCGTGCTGGTCGCCCGGCTGCTCGGCCTGCCCCGCCGCGAGGCCCGGCACCGCGCCGCCGAACTGATCACCCGGTTCGGCCTCGCCGACGCCGCGGGCCGCCGTGTGCGCACCTACTCCGGGGGCATGCGTCGCCGGCTCGACCTCGCCGTGAGCCTCGTCGGCCGTCCGGACGTGCTGTTCCTCGACGAGCCGACCACCGGGCTGGACCCCCGCCACCGCAACGAGGTCTGGGACGAGGTCCGTGCGCTGGCCGTCGACGGCACCACCGTGCTGCTGACCACGCAGTACCTGGAGGAGGCCGAGCAGCTCGCCGACGACCTCGTCGTGCTCGACCACGGCCGCGTCATCGCGGCCGGCACCCCTGCCGCGCTCAAGGCCGAGGTCGGCGGCCAGCGGCTGCACGTGCGCCCCCTGCACCCGACGGACCTGCCGGCGGTGACCGCACTCGTCGCCGGGCTCGTTCCCGGCGCGGCGCCGGCGGCCGATGCGGCCGGCGAGCTCACCGTCGCCGTGCCCGATCCCGGGCTGCTGGTCCGGGTGGCCGATCGCCTCGATGCCGCCGGCCTGCCCGTCGCCGAGCTGGGGCTGCGACTGCCGTCGCTGGACGACGTGTTCCTGACCCTGACCGGCCGACCCGCCGCCGATGCCGCCGAGGAGGCCGCATGACCACCACCGCTGTCCGCCCCGCCGCCCCGCCGCCCGTGGTGCTGAGCCGCTCGCGGCTGCCCGACGTGCTGCGGCAGTCGGCCACGCTCGCGTGGCGGGGTGTCACGAAGACCGTCCACTCCACCGAGGCGCTGCTGGACGTCACCCTGCAGCCGGTGATCTTCCTGCTGCTGTTCGTGTACGTCTTCGGCGGTGCGATCGCCGGCGACCCCGGCACCTACCTGCAGTACGCGCTGCCCGGGGTGCTCGTGCAGACCGTGGTGTTCGCCTCGGCGGGCACCGGTACGGGACTCGCGGACGACCTGAAGACCGGCATCTTCGACCGCTTCCGCAGCCTGCCGATCTCCCGCACGGCACCGTTGCTCGGCGCCATCGGAGCGGACCTCGTCCGTTACCTCACGTCCGGTGCGATCATGCTGGCGTTCGGGTTCCTGCTCGGGTTCCGGGCGACCGGTGGCGTCGTCGGTGTACTCGGCGCGCTCGGGCTGGTGACCGTGTTCGCGTTCGCCCTGTGCTGGGTGTTCACCGCCCTGGCGATGGTGGTGCGCGAGCCCCGGTCGGTGCAGGGGCTCGGGGCGTTGATCATGCTGCCGCTGACGTTCGGCAGCAACGTCTTCGTGCCCACCGCGACGCTCCCCGGCTGGCTGCAGGGGTTCGTCGAGGTGAACCCCGTCTCGAAGGTCGCGGACGCGGCGCGCGGGTTGCTCACCGGCGGAGCCGTGGCGGGACCCGCCACCGCGTCGCTGCTGGCCAGCGCCGTGCTGGTCGCGGTGTTCGGACCGCTGGCGGTGGCCCTGTACCGGCGGCGGACATAGCGCGATCGTGATCGATCCGTGACGGGACGGTGGTGCCAGCAGGGGTTACCGGCGAGTAGCAATCGGCCAAGGTGTGCTCCATGAACGCACCGCGCGCCGACCGGGTCGCTGCGATCGCCACCGAACTGGGCATGCTCGGCAGGCGCCTCGACGCCCTCGCGACGGAACTGTCGACGTGGCAGGCCGCTGCGCCCTACGCGCAGCCGCCCTTTCCGCCCGCGCCGTCGACGCAGCTCCCACCCTTCGCCGCCGGGCCGCCTCCGCCGTCGCCTCCGCCCTTCGTGGCCGCGCCCTTCCCCTCTGCGCCGTTGCCGCCGCCCGTGCCCCGCCGCTCCGCGCGGGCCTGGCTCGCCTCGCTGTCCGGGGCCCGGCTGCTGGCCTGGACGGGTGCCGGCGTGACGCTGCTCGGAGTCGTCCTGCTCCTGGCCCTCGCCGCCGCCCGCGGCTGGTTCGCCCCGCCGGTGCGCGTCGGGGCCGGCGCTGTGCTCGGGCTGGCCCTGGTCGGGCTCGGCATGCGGCTGCACCGCCGCGAGACCGCGCGCACCGGTGCGCTCGCCGTCACCGGCACCGGGATCGCCACCCTCTACCTCGTCGTCGCCGCGGCCACCGCGCTCTACCGCTACCTGCCCGTTCCGGTCGGACTGCTGCTGGCCCTGCTGGTTGCGGCAGGGGGGCTCGCGCTGGCCGACCGGTGGCGCGCCGTACTGCTCGGCTGCGGCACCGTCGTCGGGGCGGCGCTGCTCGCCCCCGTGGTGACCGAGCGACCGACCCCGCTGCTCGTCGCGCTCGTCCTGGTTCTGCAGGTCGCGGCCACCGCCGTGGCGCTGCGGCGCAGGTGGCCGGTGCTCGCCGGGATCGCCGCCGGGTGGCCGGTGCTGTACGGCACGTTCGTCGCCGGGCTCGCCGAGCCGGCCGACCGGTGGGGCAGCGCCGCCGCCTCGACCGCCGTGCTGCTGGTCGGCGTCACGGCCGCCGCGTGGACCGTCCGGCCGGAGCCGTTGCCGCGCGGGCTGCGGATCGGTCTGGTGGTGGCCGCACCGCTGCCGGCCCTGACCTATGCCGCGGCGGTCGGTGACGTGCCCGGGGCGGTGCTCGCCTTCCTCGCTGCCGTGCTGCTGTTCGCCGTCGCCGCACTGCCCGGCCGGGACCACGTGCTCCGGGTCGTGGCGCTCGCGGCCGGTGCCGTCGCGCTCTTCGAGGCCACCACCGTCGCGTTCGACGGCAACGCCGAGACGGCCGCCCTGCTCGGCCAGGGAGTGGTGCTGCTGGTGGTCGCGGCGGTGCTGCGGTCGCGACCGCTGCTGGTCGTCGGCGGAATCGTCGGGCTGACCGGCGTGCTGTCCACACTCGGCGGGCAGGTACCGCCCGAGGCGCTGGCCTCCTACCCCGCGGCTCCGTTCGTCCTGGGCATCACCGTGCAGCGGCCGGCGCTGGTGGCTGCGGCGGCGATGTCGGCCCTGGTGCTGGCCGCCGCCGTGGCCGCGCTGATCGGATCGGCACGGATCGGCATGCTGGGTGCGGACGCCCGGGCGGCGCGGCTGTGGGCGCCTGTCGGGTTGGTCGGGCTCTACGGCGCGGCCGGGCTCGTGATCGCGCTCGCGCTGCTCGTGGCGCCGTCCCGGGCGGGCTTCGTCGCCGGCCACGCCGTCGTGACGGTCTCGTGGGTGGTCGTGGCGCTGGTCCTGCTCGCCCGCGGCGTCCGGCGGCCGGCACTGCGCGTGGCCGGCCTGGTCCTGGTGGCCGCCGCCGTCGCGAAGCTGGTGCTGTTCGACCTGGTCGCGCTGGACGGGCTCGCCCGGGTCGCGGCGTTCCTCGGCGCGGGGTTGCTGCTGCTCGCGGCGGGGACGCGTTACGCGCGGCTGGTCGCCGAGGCCGAGTCGAGCGACGGGTCGGATGCCGCTGCGGGTGTCGGGTCGGATCCTGCGGCGGCCACTGGGCCGGGGACGGACCCGACATCGAGGCCCCGGACGTAGTCCTGCAGCAGTGCGATCACGTCCGCGCGGGGCAGGGCCCGGACGTGGTCGAGCGTGGCGTCGGAGCCCAGCGCGGTGCGGACCTCGTCCAGCGTGGCGCGCACTTCCGGATCGCCCAGATCACATGCTCCGCGTTGCGCGGCGGCGACCCCGAGCAGGGTCGCCGCCGCGAGCGGGTCGTGCTCGGCGAGCGCATGTGCGGCGGCCCGCTCGGCGACCGCTGCGGTCACCGGCCCGTCCTTGCTCTCGACCGCATGCACCACCGCGTCGGCGAGCAGCACGGCCGCCGTCGCGTGGTCGCCCGCGGCCTGCGCGATCGCGCTCTTCGCGGCACTCTGCAGAGCCTGGCGCTGGAGGACGCCCGGGCCCGGGTGGGCCTGTGCCTGCGCGCGTGCGAGCTCGGCGCGTGCCTCGTCGAGGTCGCCCGCTCGCCGCGCCGCATCCGCCAGGTACCCGTGCAGCACCCCGATCAGCTCCGGATGCAACCCGGGGAGCGCGACGATGCGACCCAGCTCGGCGCGACCCGCCGCGAGGTCGCCGCGCCGGACCAGCAGCCGGGCTCGCTGGGCCTGGAACTGTGGCAGGTCGTCGTCGTTGCCCAGCTCGACGGCCAGTGCGATCGCCTCGTCGAAGGCGCGGATCGCGGCATCGTGCTCACCGGCGACGCTCTCGAGGTCGCCCAGCGACGAGAGCGTCATCCCCAGGCCCCAGCGGTCGCCGAGCGCGGCGAACGTCTCGTGCGCGGTCCGCGTGTCGGCCCGCTGCCGGTCGAGATCGCCCTCGTTCTCCGCCATCTGTGCCCGCGAGAACAGCGCGAAGGCCCGGGCCCAGGCATCGGTATGCGGATCGGCCGCGAGCCGCTCCAGCGGCACCGGATCGCCGTGCCCGAAGCCCGCTGCGACGGGACCCATGAGCAGCAGAACCGGGTGCCGCTCGGCCGGCAGCTCCGCCGCGAGCCGTTCCGCGTCGCCGAGCAGAGCCGACGCCGCGGCGAAGTCCCCGTCACCGGCCGCGGCCATCGCCCGGTAGGCCGTGCACAGCGCGCGGGCCGCCACGGGTGCCGGGCCCTCGAGCGCGCCGACCTCGGTGAGCCGGTCCGTCGCCTCGCTGAACAGCCCGCGGATGAACCAGAACCAGGCGGAGCCGGCCACCAGCCGCTGCGCCGTCGCCGCGTCGCCGGTGGCGACGGCGCGCCGCAGCACGGCGGCGACGTCGTCGGCCTCGGCCCGCAGCCGGGCGACCCACTCCAGCTGGTCCGCCCGCCGGAGCCGGGGCTCGGCGGTCTCTACCAGCTCGACGACCAGCGCCGCATGCGCCGCCTCCACCGTCGGCCGTTCACCGGCCTCGTCCAGACGCTGCGCGGCGTACTCGCGGATCGTCTCCAGCATCCGGTAGCGCGTCGGGTCGCCCGGCGCCGCCACCAGCAACGACTTCTCGACCAGCGCCGTCAGCAGGTCGAGCGTCGCGTCGCCGAGCCCGCACACGCGCAGCGCGGCCTCCTCGGTCGCACCACCGGCGAAGACGGACAGCCGCCGGGCGAGCGCGCGCTCCGGGTCGTCGAGCAGGTCCCAGCTCCAGTCGACGACGGCGCGCAGCGTCTGGTGGCGCGGCAGTGCGGTCCGCGGGCCGGTGGTGAGCAGCCGGAACCGGTCGTCGAGCCGGCGGCGGATCTCCTCGGGAGCCAGGGTGCGCAGGCGGGCGGCGGCCAGCTCGATCGGCAGGGGCTGCCCGTCGAGGCGACGGCAGATCTCGAGGACGGTCGGCTGGAGCGCGGCCGTCACGGCGAACCCCGGCGCGACGGCGGCGCCGCGTTCGGCGAACAGGCGCACGGCGTCGTCGTCCGCCAAGGCGTCGACCGGATGCAGCACCTCACCCGGCACCGCGAGCGGCTCCCGGCTGGTGGTGAGGATCCGCAGCCCCGGAATGCGTTCCAGCAGGGTCTGCACGAGATGCGCGGCGGCGTCGACGAGGTGCTCGCAGTTGTCCAGCACGAGCAGCAGCTCGCGACCGGCGAGCGCCGCGAGCAGGCGGGTGGCCGTATCGGCCTCGTCCGGGATCCGCGACACGATCTCGGTGGTGCTGACGGCGGCGAGCACGGTGGCGGCCAGCTGGTCCGCACCGCCGAGCGGAGCCAGCTCGGCGACCCGGGTCTCGCCCCGGCGCACCCGCACGACCTCGCGGGCCAGCCGGGTCTTCCCGGCACCGCCGGGCCCGGTCAGCGTGACCAGCCGACCCGTCGCGAGCAGGGCCGTGACCCGCCGGACGTCCGCCGTGCGCCCGACGAAGCTCGTCAGCGGGGCGGGCGCCCGGTCGACGACAGCCCCACCCCGCAGGACGGCGAGCCGGGTGGCGGAGATCGTCGGCCCGGCATCGACGCCCAGCTCGTCGGCGAGCCGGTCCCGGGTGCGGTCGAGCACGGCCAGCGCCTCGACCTGTCGACCCGTCGCGTGCAGGCACCGGGCGAGCACCGCAGCGGCGGACTCGCGCAGCGGCTCGGCGGCCAGCAGCGCCTCCAGGGCATCCAGCTCCGCATCGGGTTCCCCCAGGCGGAGCGCGGCCTCCGCGGACAGTTCCACGGCGACCGCGCGCAGCTCCTCCAGCCGCACCGCGGCCGGTTCGCCGAACGGCAACCGGCGGACGTCGGCCAGCGCCGGGCCGCGCCACAGCGCCGTCGCCTCGACGAGCAGCGGACGGGCCTGCGCGGGGTCGAGGCCGCGGGCGGCGGCGACGAGCGACTCGAACCGGAGCGCGTCGACGCCCTGACGGTCGACGGTCAGCCGGTACCCGCCGGGGACGGTGGCGACGACGCCGGCGCCGAGCGCCCGCCGCAGCCGCGCCACGAGCGCCTGCAGCGCGTTGGTGACGGTGTCGGGCGGGTCGGTCCCCCACAGGGCGTCGACCAGCACGTCCGTGGCCACGACACGGCCGGCGTCGAGCGCGAGCCGGGCGAGCGCACCGCGCAGCAGCACGCCGCCGGGCGCCGGCACGCCGTCCGGGCCGGCGGTCACCGGGCCGAGCAGGCCGATCCGCACGCTGCCAGTGTGACCGGTGCGCACCAGCTTCGCGATCAGCTCCGCACGTCGGGAGCGAGTTCGGCGAGCAGCAGCGCCTCGGCGTGCACGCAGCGCCCGAACATCTCCAGGTGCAGGCTCTCGTCGATGCCGTGCCAGCGGCTCGCCGGGTCGCCGACGCCCGTGACCAGCACCGCCGCACCCGGGAACGTGCGGGCGAACTCGGCGATGAACGGGATCGAGCCACCCAGGCCGGACTCGACGACGGCGGTGCCGTACGCCTCGGCGAAGGCGCGGCGGGCGGCGTCGTAGGCGACACCGCTCGTGTCGAGGGAGATCGGCTCGGCGACGCCCCGGCCCGGGGTGACCGTCACCCGGGCGCCCCACGGGACGTGCGCCTCCAGGTGCTCGGCCAGCGCCCGCTGCGCCTTCGCCGCGTCGTCGCCGGGGGCCAGCCGCAGGCTCACGACGGCGCGGGCGCGCGGCAGCAGGACGTTCGCCACCTCGTCGGTGCGCGGGGCGTCGATGCCGAGCACGGCGACGGCCGGCTTGAGCCAGGAGCGCTCGGCGACGGAGCCGGTGCCGATCAGCTCGACGCCGGGCAGCACGCCGGCGTCGGCGCGGAAGGTGTCCAGGTCGGGGTCGGGGGCGTCGGTCGTTCCGGTGACGAGGCCGGGGACGGCGACGTCGCCGCGTTCGTCGTGCAGGCTCGCCAGCGTGCGGCACAGCGCGGTCAGCGCGTCGCCGACGGGCCCGCCGAACACGCCGGAGTGCGCCTGCCGCTCCAGCATCGCGACCTCGATCGTCACGTCGACCAGCCCGCGCAGGCTCGTGGTCAGTGCCGGCACGTCGACGGCGGCGTTCGCCGAGTCCGCGATGACGATGACGTCGCAGGTCAAGGCGTCGCGGTGCTCCTGCAGCAACGCCGTGAGGGTGGGGGAGCCCGACTCCTCCTCACCCTCGACGAACAGCGTGACGCCGACCGGCGGCCGGCCCCCGTAGGCGCGCAGGACCGCGAGGTGGGTCATGACGCCGGCCTTGTCGTCGGCCGCGCCACGGCCGTAGAGGCGCCCGTTCCGCTCGGTGGGCTCGAACGGCGGGCTGGTCCACAGGTCGTCGCCGCCCGTGGGCTGCACGTCGTGGTGGGCGTAGAGCAGCACGGTCGGGGCGTCGGGCGGCGCGGGCCAGTGCGCGATCACCGCCGGGGCGCCGCCCGCGGCGGCGACGATCCGGACGTCGCGGCCGCCCGCGTCCCGCGCCAGCGCGGCGACGGCCTCGGCGCTGCGCCGGGTGTCGTCGGCGCGCGCGGGGTCGGCCCAGATGCTCGGGATGCGGACGAGGCGTTCGAGGTCGGCCCGCGCCCCCGGCAGGACGTCGGCCACCGCGGCGGCGAGCTCGATGGGGCGGTCTTCTCCCTGGTCCGGCACGGCGCCGATGCTACGCGGGACGCGCCGCGCCGTTCCCGGACGTCGAGCGCAGCACGGCAGGTTTCCGGCGTCGTACGCTCGCGGGCATGTCCCGGTTCCTCACGATGTTGCTGGACACCGCCGCCGGCTCAGCCCTCGGCATGACCACCGGGGAACCGCGCACCCCCGTCCGCCGGTCCTGGCCCGAGATCCACGAGTCGGCCCGCCGGGCCGCGGGTGCGCTGACGGCGGCCGGAATCGGCCGGGATTCGGCCGTCGGCGTGCTGGCCGGGGAGCCTGCCGCGATCGCCCCGGCGGCGCAGGCCGTCTGGCTCGTCGGCGGCAGCGTGACGATGCTGCACCAGCCCACCCCACGGACCGACCTCGCGGTCTGGGCGAAGGAGACCGTCGGGGTGCTCACGATGATCGGCGCGAAGATCGTGCTGCTCGGGGCGCCCTTCGAGGCGCTCGCCGGGGTCCTGGCCCAGCACGGCATCCCGTGCCGCCTGCTCGCCGACCTCGACGGCGAACCCGTCACCCCGGACGCGGACGTCGCGGGCGAGGACGACACCGCGCTGCTGCAGCTCACCAGCGGCTCGACCGCGGAGCCCAAGGCCGTCCGCATCACCCACCGCAACCTGCACGCCAACATCGGCGCGATGGTGCAGGCCGCCCGGCTCGACACCGGGCGGGACGTGATGGTGTCGTGGTTGCCGCTCTTCCACGACATGGGCATGGTCGGCTTCCTGACCGTCCCGATGACCGTCGGGATCGAGCTGGTCAGCGCCACTCCGACCGACTTCCTGGGGCGGCCGCTGCTGTGGGCCGAGCTGATCTCGCGGTACGCCGGCACGGTGACGGCGGCACCGAACTTCGCCTATGCCGTCCTCGCCCGCCAGCTCGCCCGCGCCGACGAGGGATCGATGGACCTGTCGACGCTGCGGTTCGCGCTCAACGGGGCGGAACCCATCGATCCCGCCGCCGTCACCGCGTTCACCACGGCCGGTGCGCGGTTCGGCCTGCGCCCGGAGTCGGTCGTCTGTGCCTACGGGATGGCCGAGACGGCGCTGGGCGTGTCGTTCGCGCCGATCGACACGGGGCTGCAGGTCGACGAGATCGACGCCGTCGAGCTGGAGGAGCACCGCCGCGCCGTCCCGGCAGGCGACGGCCCGGCGCGGCGGTTCCCGCTGCTCGGGCCACCGCTGCCGGGGATCGAGATCCGGGTGGTCGGTGACGGGGGTGCCGTGCTCGGCGAGCGGGAGGTCGGGGTGCTGCAGCTGCGCGGCGAGTCGGTGACGCCGGGCTACCTGACCGTCGCGGGCCCGGTCGCGACGCAGGACCCCGACGGCTGGCTCGACACCGGCGACGAGGGCTACCTGACCGACGGCGCGGTGGTCGTCTGCGGCCGCCGCAAGGACGTGATCATCATGGGTGGTCGCAACATCTACCCGACCGACATCGAGCGGGCCGCCTCGGGCGCCGACGGAGTGCGTGCGGGCAACGCCGTCGCCGTGCGTCTGGAGGCGGACGGCGCCCGGCACCGCGAGTCGTTCCTCGTCGCGGTGGAGTCCCGGCGCGCCACCGAGCCGGAGGCGGCGCGGGGGATCGCCAAGGACGTGACGTCCCGCGTGGTGTCGGCGGTGGGTGTGCGACCGGCCGAGGTCGTGGTGCTCCGCCCCGGCAGCCTGCCGAAGACCCCGTCGGGGAAGCTGCGCCGCGCGGCGACCCGCGCCCTGCTCGCCGCCCGCGGGTAGCGCCCGGATGTAGCGAAAGCGGCTTTCGGTGCGTTGAGTGCACCCAACGCCGCTTTCGCTACATCCGGCTCGCCGCGTGCGGTCAGCCGGAGAGGGCGTGGAACCGGTTCTGCGCCGGTTCGAGACCGTCGTGCAGCAGCGCCTCCGCCGCGTCCGCGGCGAGGTCCACGGCGAACTCCAGCTCCTTGCGCTCCGCACCCGAGAACCGCTTGAGGACGAAGTCCGCCGGGTCCTGCCGCCCCGGTGGGCGGCCGATGCCGAAGCGGACGCGCAGGTAGTCCTTCGTGCCGATCGACGTGCTGATCGAGCGCAGTCCGTTGTGGCCGCCCTCGCCGCCGCCCAGCTTGAGGCGCACGACGCCGAACCCGAGGTCCAGGTCGTCGTGCACCACCACCAGGTCCACCGGGGCGACGCCGTAGTAGCGCAGCAGCCCGGCGACCGGGCCGCCGGAGACGTTCATGTACGTCCGAGGGACGGCGAGCACGACGCGACGCCCGGCGAGCCGGCCCTCCAGGACGTCCGCGTTCGCCTTGTGCTTCGAGAACCGGCCGCCCCCGGCCCGCGCCGCGAGCAGGTCGACGACGCGGACACCGACGTTGTGCCGGGTCTCGGCGTACTCGGGCCCGGGGTTGCCGAGCCCGACCACCAGTGCTGGACCCGGCGCCACGGCTCAGCCCTCGTCGGCGGTGGTCGAGGCCTCCTCGACCACGCCTGCGCCCTCGGTGTCCATGGACGCCTCGACCTGGGCCGCCGTCGGTGCCTGGACGACGTTGACGACCAGGATGTCGGCGTCCGTCCGCAGCGTGGTGCCCTCGGGCAGCGGGACGTCCGACGCGTGGATCTGGGTACCGGCCACCAGGCCTTCGACGGAGACCTCGATCTGCTCGGGGATGCTCGAGACGTCCGCCTCGACCTCGATCGTGTTCAGCTCCTGGGTGACCAGGGTGTCCACCGCGGCGTCGCCGGTGACGACGACCTGGACCTCGACGCCGACCTTCTCACCGCGCGTGATCACCACGAGGTCGACGTGCTCGATGTAGGGGCGGATCGGATGCGTCACGACCGTCTTGGTGAGCGCGAGCTGCGGGCGGCCGCCGATGTTCAGTGTCAGCACCGCGTTGCGGCCCAGCTCGCGGACCGCGCGAGCGAACTCCAGCGACGGCAGCGAGAGGTGCTGCGGGTCGGTCCCGTGCCCGTAGAGCACGGCGGGGATGCGGCCGGCACGGCGGGTGCGGCGGGCGGCGCCCTTGCCGAACTCCGTGCGGACGTCGGCGTCGATTCGGGCCTCGGCCACGGTGAAACTCCTCGATCGTCTTCAAGTGGAAGCGCGCGACGAGGGGCCGGGAGGCCGGCCACGTCGATCACGGCGGGCTGCAGAACTACACCCGCCCTCGCCGCGGAACTGCTGGGGAGTCTACGTCATCGCCTGCGGGGCCCGGTCGCGGGGCGAGCGGAGATCGAACCGGGGCGTTCCGCCGGGAGGGAGGGGAGGGGATCCCACCTCCCGGCGGTACCCCCACCCTCCGCCATCGGGCAGCCCGCGATCAACTGCCCGATGGTGCTAGCGCCCCGTCCAGCAACGTCCACCCGGCTTCTCGGCGGCCCAGCCGCCCGCCGGCTGCGTTGTCGGAAGGCCCGAGTACGCCCGGTACGAAGGCCTTCCTCCGCCTTGCCGGACGAACGCATGGATCCGCCGATAACCCGACCGACGTCACTGGACGGGGCGCTGGCGTCCCGTGACCGCGCACGCGGTCGGTCAGGCGTTGCCGTCGAACAGGCTCGTCACCGAGCCGTCTTCGAACACCTGGTGGATCGCCTCGGCCAGCAGTGGCGCGATCGGCAGCACCGTCATCTGCGGGAACCGCTTCCCGTCCGGGATCGGCAGCGTGTCGGTGAAGATCACCTCACGGGCGCCGCAACACGCCAGCTTCTCCGACGCGGAGCCGGAGAGGATGCCGTGCGTGGCGGCGACGATCACGTCCGAGGCGCCGTCCCGCAGCAGGATCTCGACCGTCTTCGCCACCGTCCCGCCGGTGTCGATCATGTCGTCGATGACGACGCAGAGCCTGCCCTCGACCTCACCGACGACCCGGTTCGCGATGGCCTCGTTCGGCGTGCGCGGGTCCCGCGTCTTGTGTACGAACGCCAACGAGGTGCCGCCCAGCGAGTCCGCCCAGCGCTCGGCGAGCCGCACGCGCCCGGAGTCCGGCGACACGACGGCGAGCGACTGACCCGGGTAGGTCTGCTTCACGTGCGCGGCGAGCACCGGCAGGGCGAACAGGTGGTCGACGGGGCCGTCGAAGAAGCCCTGGATCTGGGCGGTGTGCAGGTCCACGGTCATGATCCGGTCCGCGCCCGCGACCTTGAACATGTCGGCGATCAGCCGAGCCGAGATCGGTTCGCGCCCGCGGTGCTTCTTGTCCTGGCGGGAGTAGCCCCAGAACGGCATGACCACGGAGATCCGCTTGGCGGACGCCCGCTTCAGTGCGTCGACCATGATCAGCTGTTCCATGATCTGGTCATTGATCGGCGCGCAGTGCGCCTGGAGGACGAACGCGTCACAGCCACGCACCGACTCCTCGAACCGGACGAAGATCTCGCCGTTCGCGAAGGAATAGGCCGACTGCGGGGTGACGGTGACGTCGAGGTGCTTGGCCACCTGTTCGGCCAGCTCCGGGTGTGCCCGGCCGGAGAAGAGCATGAGGTTCTTCTTCGGTGTGGCCGAGATCGAGCTCATCGTGGAGGGCCTCCTCGGCCGTCGTCTGGTCCGGCGGTGTCGGACGAAGCCCCCGAGCGGTGACGACCGGCTGCCTCTGCAGCAGGTGTGCCCGGCCGATTCTTCTCGACCCAACCTTCGATGATGCGCTGTGATCCGGCCGACACCGCGAGCGCCCCCGGCGGGACGTCGCGCCGCAGTACCGTGCCGGCGCCGGTGTAGGCGCCGTCGCCGACCTCGACCGGGGCGATGAACATCGTGTCCGAGCCCGTGCGTACGTTCGAGCCGATGGTGGTGCGCTGCTTGCGCACGCCGTCGTAGTTGACGAAGACCGACGACGCGCCGATGTTCGACTCCTCGCCGATCGTCGCGTCTCCGACGTAGGTCAGGTGCGGCACCTTGCTGCCCGCTCCGATCTCAGCGTTCTTCACCTCGACGAAGGTGCCGATCTTGCCGCGCGGACCCAGCCGGGCGCCGGGCCGCAAGTAGGCGAACGGACCCACCGACGCGTTCGGGCCGATCTCCGACGAACTGCCGTGCGTGCGCACCACCGTCGCGCCCGTGCCGATCACGACGTCCGTCAAGGTGGTGTCCGGCCCGACCTGCGCGCCGTCGTCGACGACCGTGGATCCGTACAACTGGGTGCCCGGGTAGAGCACGACGTCCCGGCCCAGGTGCACCCCGACGTCCACCCAGGTCGTCGCGGGGTCCATCACCGTCACCCCGGCGAGCATCCAGCGCTCCAGCACCCGCCGGTTCAGCTCGGCGCGCACCTGCGCGAGCTGCACCCGGTCGTTCACGCCCTGGACCTGCCACAGGTCCGGGCATCCCACGCTGCGCACCGGCAGACCTCGGGCGACGGCGGCGGCCACAAGGTCTGTCAGGTAGAGCTCGCCCTGTGCGTTGTGGCCCGAGAGGTCCGCCAGGCCCGCGGTGAGGAACGCGGCGTCGAACGCGTACACGCCGCTGTTGATCTCGCGGATCGCTCGTTGCTCCGGCGTGGCGTCGCCATGCTCGACGATGCCGGTGACCGCGCCGTCCGGCCCGCGCAGCACCCGGCCGTACCCGGCCGGATCGGCGAACTCGGCGGTGAGCAGCGTGACGGCCGCCCCCGCCGAAGCGTGTTCGGCCAGCAGCATCCGCAGCGTGCCGGCGTCCAGCAGAGGCACGTCGGCGTAGGTGACGACCACGGCGCCCGCGAGCCCGGACGGCAACGCCTCGAGCCCACAGCGCACCGCGTGCCCGGTGCCGAGCTGCTGATCCTGGACCGCGGTGACGAGCGGCCGGCCCAGCTGCTTGCCCAGCGCCTCCACCTCGGAGGACACCTGCTCGCGCCCGTGCCCGACGACGACCGCCAGGTGCTCGGGCAGCAGCGCCGAGACGGCCGCCGCAGCGTGCCCGAGCAGCGTGACGCCACCGATCGGGTGCATCACCTTGGGCAGCGCCGAGCGCATCCGCTTGCCCTCGCCCGCCGCGAGGAGCACGGCGGCTGTGGGGCGCGGACCGCCGCCGTCGGTGTCGGGCATGACCACTCCCAGATCGTCGGCCGCTGTTCGGGACGGGCCGATCCTACGGGGCGGCCCCGACAGTTCCGGCGGCATCGGACGGTCGGAGCCCAGACGGTAGATGCGTGTTCATTCATCCCCGCGGCCGGGTAGCACCGGTCAGGAGAAGGTGCCAGGCTCCGGCCAGGCACGTCAGACGACATGGAGGTCACCACATGCCCACTCGTACCGCCCGCACCGCCTGGACCGGCGGTCTTCAGGACGGCTCCGGCCAGGTCGAGCTCAGCAGCAGCAAGGTCGGCACGTTCGACGTCAGCTTCCCGAAGCGCGCCGCCGACGACGCGGGCGGCACCACCAGCCCCGAGGAGCTGATCGCGGCCGCGCACTCGTCGTGCTACGCGATGCAGCTCTCCGCCTTCATCGCCGAGGCCGGCGGTACGCCGCAGTCGCTCGACGTGACGGCCGACGTCTCGCTCGGCCCGGACACGGCAGGCGGCTTCCGCATCACCGGCATCACGCTGACCGTCCGCGGTGAGGTCGAGGGCCTCGACGCGGCGGGGTTCGAGAAGGCCGCCCAGGCCGCGAAGGAGGGCTGCCCGGTCAGCAAGGCGCTCACCGGAACGACGATCACCCTCGACGCCGGCCTGGAGTGACGGGCGCGCCCCGTAAAGCGAAAGTGGCTTCGGAAGCGTCAGTACACTTTGCGAAGCCACTTTCGCTCACTCCGGGCGCTACCGGGATGCGGGCTAGTGCGCCGCCCTTCAGGGCGGTGTGGTGAAAGCCGCGTGGGGAGGTCCGCCGGGGGCCTGAGCCGTGCCCTGGATGGGACGGTCCTGCTGCTCGATGACGTGCCGGAGGATGGACAGCGGGCGCGAGCAGAGAGAATAGGCGGGAGTACGGATTCGGACCACAGCCGTTGCGCGCGCAGTAGCGCTGGCGCAGGTCGGGGGAACTCTTGGCGCAGCGGCGGGGGGAGACGCCCTTGAGGGTGTTGACCAGCTGGGAGAGGGCGAGCTTGGGCGGGGAAGTTGACCAGCAGGTGCACGTGGTTGTTCTCGCCGTCGAACTCGACGAGCTGAACCTCGAAGTCGTCACGGACCGCCCGCATGACCTCCTCCATCCGCGCGAGGTGGCGGTCACCGAACACGCGATGCCGGTACTTCGTCACGAACACCAGTGCGCGTGCAGCAGGAACGCGCAGTGCCTGCCGGGGCGCAGGCCGTTCTTGTCGGTCCGCGACCCTACGGTGCTCGTGTGCAGCTCCGGTACGCCTACCGCCTGGACCCGACCCCGGGTCAACGGAACGCGTTCGCGCGGGCGTTCGGGTGCGCCCGGGTGGTGTTCAACGACGCGATCGCCGCCCGCCGGGCCGCCCGCGAGGCCGGGGAGCCGTTCCCGACCGACGCGGCCCTGTCCAAGGCGCTGACCGCGGCGAAGCGGACCCCGGCGCGGGCGTGGCTCGCCGAGGTCTCGGCCGTGGTCCTGCAACAGGCCCTCGCGGACGCGAACACCGCCTACCGGAACTTCTTCGCCTCGGTGAAGGGCACGCGGAAGGGCCGACGGCTCGGCGCGCCGCGGTTCCGGTCGAAGCGGGACCGGGCGCAGTCGATCCGGTTCACCAAGGCGGCCCGGTTCCGGGTCACCGACGCGGGCCGGTTGCGGCTGCCCGGGATCGGGGACGTGCCGGTGCGCTGGTCCCGGGCGCTGCCGGGCGAGGCGTCGTCGGTGACGGTCACGGTGGACGCGGCCGGGCGGTATCACGCCTCGTTCGTCGTCGACGCCCCCGACGCCCCGCTCCCGCCGGTGGCGCGAGGTGGGGATCGACCTGGGCCTGACGCACTTCGCGGTGCTGTCCGACGGACGGAAGGTCGACACCCCGCGGATCGCCCGCAAGGCCGCCGCGAAGCTGCGCACGCGCGCAGCGCGAACTGGCCCGCCGCCAGAAGGGCTCGGCGACCGGCGGGAGCGCTCGCGCCGCAAGGTCGCCCGCTGCCACGCCCGGGTCGGGGACACCCGCCGGGACTGGCTGCACAAGCTGTCGACCACCGTCGTTCAGCGAGAACCAAGCTGATCGCGGTGGAGGATCTGGCCGTGTCCGGGCTGGCCCGGACCCGGCTCGCCCGCAGCGTCAACGATGCGGGCTGGTCGACGTTCGTGGCAGATGCTCGCCTACAAGGCGCGCCGGCACGGGCGGACGTTCGTGAAGGTCGACCGGTGGTTGCCCTCCACCCGGGCCTGCTCGGTGTGCGGGGCCGTCGGCGAGGCCAAGCCGTTGCACGTGCGGGAGTGGACCTGCGGGTGCGGGGCGACGCACGACCGGGACGTCAACGCCGCCCGCAACATCCTCGCCGCCGGACGGGCGGACAGCGAAACGCTCGTGGAGCTGGTGTCAGCCGGGACCCGGTCCCGCAACCGGCCGTGAAACGAGAACCCGCCGGGAGCACGGCATGAGCCGCGCAGACCGGAATCCCCGCCCTTCAGGCGGGGAGGACGTCAAGGGTAGGACCAGCAGGCCACCGGGAACGAGTAGTGGCTGCACAGCGCCTGCTGCGCCGTTGTGGGGTGACTGCGGACGCCGATCCGCACGCCGTGGGCGTCTCCCGGCTCGACGGCGGCGATCCGCACGCCGCGGTCGGCCCAGTAGCGCAGGTCCGCGAGCACGGCGAGGACCGCCGCGCCCGCGGGGGCTCCGCAGCGTCGTCGCCTGCCATCGCGAGCCCTTCGTGCCGGTCCGGGATCCGCGTCACCCTGCCCGGACGCACGACGCGGGGCAAGCGTCGGCCGATGCCCATCAGTGCTACGACCGCGAGCCGCACATCAGCGAGGCAGCGACACCCACGTCCCCGTCCGCGCCGACTCGGCCATCGCGTCCAGGGCGTCCGCGCTGCGCACCGCGTCGTCCAGCGTGGCGCCGTGCGGCGTGCCGTCCGCGATCGAGCGCAGGAAGTCGTAGGCCTCGATGACCTTGAGGTCGTCATAGCCCATGCTGTTGGCCGAGCCCGGCTGGAACGCCCCGTAGTAGCCGTGCGCCGGCCCGACATACACCGTGCTGACCGACTGGTCCTGGTAGGCGGATCACCGCCCAGGCTGACGCCCATCTCGCCCAACCGGCGGAAGTCCCAGAACACCGCGCCCTTGGTGCCGTGGATCTCGAAGCCGTAGTTGTTCTGCTCGCCGACCGCGACCCGGCTGGCCTCCAGCATGGCCCGGGCGCCAGAGGCGAAGCGCAGCAGGCTCGTAGGTAGTCCTCGTTCTCCACCGGCCCGAGTTCGCCGCCGGTGGCGCGCTGGTGACCGGCCGTCGCACCCGTTGGGCGGGCCCGCTCGGTCAGGAAGGTCGCGGTGTCGGCGATCAGGGATTCGATGTCCCCCAACAGGTACCACGCCAGGTCGACGCCGTGCGAGGCCAGGTCGCCGAGCACTCCGCTGCCGCCGCGCTCGCGCTCGTAGCGCCAGGTCAGCGCGCCGTCGGGGTGCGCCGCGTAGTCGCTGAGCAGCCGGAACCGGGCGTGGGTCACGGTGCCCAACTCGCCGCTCGAGCAATTAGTTGGCGGCGGCGACGGCCGGCGCGTTGCGGTAGTTGAAGCCGACCGCGCCCTGGACCCCGGCCTCCTTCACCGCGTCGGCGACGGCGCGCGCGTCGTCCGCGGTCAGCCCGACGGGCTTCTCGATCCAGATGTGCTTGCCGGCCTTGGCCATCGCGACGCCGATCTCGCGGTGCAGGAAATTGGGCGCGGCAATGCTGACCGCCTCGACCCGGGTCGGTCGCGACGTCGCGCCAGTCGCGGGTGGGCTGGTGAAGCCGAACTGGGCGGCCGCTTCCTCGGCCCTGCCGGGCACCTCGTCGGCGACGGCGACCAGCCTCGGGCGACGGCAGCTCCGGAAAATGGTGCAGGACCCGGGCGTAGGCCTGGGTGTGCACCCGGCCCATCCAGCCGAATCCGGCGATGGCGACGCCGAGCTGGCGGCGGCTCGACGTGGTCATCTGGTTCCTCCATGCGGTGCGGGGCCGGTGCTCGACCGGACGATCAGCTCGGTGGGCAGCACGACGCGGGACGTCGTGAGGTCGTTCGTGGGGTCGAGGGCATCGGCGAGCAGCCGGGTGGCCGCGGCGCCCGCGTCGGCGCACGGCATCCGGACGGTGGTGAGGGCGGGGGTGACCTGCGCGGCGATCCAGATGTCGTCGACGCCGACGACGCTGATGTCCGCGCCGACCCGCACGCCGCGCTCGGTCAGCCGGCGGACGACCCCGAGCGCCATCTGGTCGCTGAACGCGACCACGGCCGTGGATCCCTCGGCGATGACGAGGTCGGCGGCGCGGACCCCGGACTCGAAGCCGGGGGAGAACGGCCCGACGACGGCGAGCTCGACCCCGGCCCGCGCGCAGGACGTCTCGATGTTCCGCCGCCGGTCGAGGCTGGTGAACATCGTGGTGGGCGCCGCGTCGAGGTAGGTGAGGCCGCGGTGGCCGAGCGCGGCGAGGTGGGCGACGGCCTGGTCGACGCCCTCGGCGGTCGACATGACGACGTGCGGCACGCCCTCGACGGGGCCGTCGATGAGGACGGTGGGCCCGAGGTCGGCGGTCGCCGCGCGCAGCGCGTCGTCGGCGGGCCGGCTCGGGTAGAGCAGGAGGCCGTCGACGTGGCGCGCCATCTCCTTCGCCAGCGCCGGCTCCTCGTCGGGCCGGTCGCCGTAGTCGGCGCAGAACAGCGCGAACCCGCGGCGGCGGGCCTCGAGCTGAGCCGCCTTGGCGATCGTCGCGTAGAAGGGGTTCGCGAGATCGTGCACCAGCAGGCCCAGGTAGCCGGTGCGACCGCGGACGAGGGCGCGCGCGGAGGTGTTGGGGGTGTAGCCCAGCTCGTCGGCCGCGGTGAGCACGCGCGGTCGGGTGGCGGCGGCGACGGCGTCGGGGTGGCCGAAGACGCGAGAGACGGTCGCGATCGACACGCCTGCGCGGCGGGCGACGTCGTGAACCGTGGTCATGACGTTTACTGTAAACGCTTACATCGGGCTGTCAAGGGTGTGCTGGAGCGCTCACGCGATCGTTGCCCGCCGGCATGTCGTCGACACCCACTGCCTCCTGCCGTGCCCCATGAGCCCGCCGAGGATGCTGCGTCCGGCGGGCTCATCGCGAGGTCACTCCTGCGTCGCTCTCGCGACGCACAGGCCATCAGGCAGATCCCACCGGAAGATCGAACTCGCCGGCGCGCACTCCCGCGACGAAGGCGTGCCACTCACGTTCAGTGAACACGTGGGGTGGCTTGGAGATGTCCTTGGAGTCACGGAGGCCGATCATTCCGTCGGCGAGGATGCGCACCTCAACGCAGCCTCCGGTTCCGGAGAAACTGGACTTGGCGTAGCCGTCTTGTCGAAATCAACTCATCTCCTCATTCTGGCGGAGCCTCGACGAGCCGGGTCAGCAGGTCGCGGGACTGATCGTTGTCCAACGCTCGGTGGGAAACGGCGTCGAACAAGCGCAGATATTCCAGGACGCTCGATTGCTCCTCGAGGAAGCGGTCGCCGGTATGGGTTTCGATGTGCACGATGTCTCGGTCGATGTCCGACGAGAACTGGTATATCTCGAACAGGCCCATGACACCCGCATGGAGTCCCGCAGTGAGGGGAAGGATGCGTATCGAGACGTTGCGCCGGCGCGAGATGTCGTGCAGGTGGCCGAGCTGCGTACGCGCGTCGTCGTCGGTGCCCGCGGCGCGGGCTCTGAGCACGGCGGCCTCGTCGACCACGGCCTGCAGGTGGCTGGCGTCGTCGGCGTCGCTCAGGAGGATCTGCTGGCGACGTTGGCGGATCTCCACGATCTTGTCCACCTGGCTGGCGGTGTAGTTCGGGTAAAGGGTTGCCATGAGGCGGCGCGCATAGGCTTCGGTCTGGAGAAGCCCGGGCAGGAGTGTCGGTGAGTAGACGCGGATCACCGATGCACCCGACTCGAAGTCGAAAAGAGTGTCGGCGGTGTCGCGAATGACGTCCGAATACTCTTTCCACCAGGCCTGGCGGCGCCCCTCCGTCATCCATCGTCTGATGCGGTCCCCGGTGATGCGGTCCGCCTCGTAGTAGTCAATCAAATCGCGGATGTCGCGTTGTTGGGGAACGCCTTGTCCGTTTTCCAATCGGCTGAGCTTCGACGTCGAGATCAACGTGTCGGCGGCAACCTCGTCGAGGGTTTTGTTGCCTCGTAGACGTTTCAGTTCCGTGCCGAGCCGACGCCGCGGTAGCAGTGGCCCCTGAGGTGAAGGCATCAGGTCACGCTCCGTAGTTAGTCGGGACGAGTTGGTCGGCCAGCCTGATCACCAC
>CAWADQ010000066.1:0-172550 GCA_963780835.1 uncultured Actinomycetota bacterium
GGGATCAGCCGAAGCGGTCGGGGTTCGGGCCGAGGCGGCCGTCGACGTTCAGGCCGCTGATCGCCGCGACGTCGTCGTCGGCCAGCTCGAAGTCGAAGACGTCGATGTTCTCCCTCATGCGCTCGGGGTGCATCGACTTCGGGAAGACGATGTTGCCCAGCTGCACGTGCCAGCGCAGCACGACCTGGGCAGGCGACTTGCCGTACTTGCCCGCCAGCTCACCGAGCAGCGGGTCGTCCAGCAGGCCCTGGCCCTGCCCGATGGGGCTCCACGCCTCCGTCGCGATGCCGTGCTGTGCGTGGTAGGCGCGCAGCTCGTCCTGGGTGAACCGCGGATGCAGCTCGACCTGGTTGACCGCGGGGACCGTCTCGGTCTCCGCCGCGAGCCGTTCGAGGTTCGCGACGGTGAAGTTGGAGACGCCGATCGAGCGCGCCTTGCCCTCGGCGGCGGCCTTCTCGAACCCGCGCCAGGTGTCGACGTAGCGGTCTTCCCGGGGCCGCGGCCAGTGGATCAGGTAGAGGTCGACGTGGTCGGTGCCGAGCCGCTTCAGGCTCTCGTCCAGCCGGCGGATCGCTGTGTCGTAGCCGTGGCCGTCGTTGTTGAGCTTCGTGGTGAGGAACACCTCGTCGCGGGAGAGGCCGGACTCCGCGAGCGCCTGCCCACGCCCTCCTCGTTGCCGTACATCTGCGCGGTGTCGATGTGCCGGTAGCCGGCGTCGAACGCGGCGCGGACCGTCGCCGCCGTCTCGTCCGGCGGCACCTGGAACACGCCGAAGCCGAACTGCGGGATCTCGACGCCGTCGTTGAGCCGAACATTCGGAACCTGGTTCATGGGTGCGGTCTACCCGTCCGGCCCCGCCGTCACCCCGGGTACGGTTCTCTGGAGATGAGTGCCACCGTCAAGGCCACCGGCCTGTCCGCCGGACACGGCGCCCGCGTCCTGTTCTCCGGTCTCGACCTCGTGCTCGCCCCGGGTGACGTCGTCGGCCTCGTGGGGGCGAACGGCGCCGGCAAGTCCACGCTGCTGCGCATCCTCGCCGGGGAGACCGCTCCGGAGGAGGGCGCGGTGGCCGTCAGCCCGCCGGCGGCCACGGTCGGGCACCTGCCGCAGGAACCCGACCGGCGCCCCGGCGAGACCGTGGTCGCGTTCCTCGCCCGCCGGACCGGCGTCGCGGACGCCCAGGCGGCGATGGACGCCGCCGCGGAGGCGCTGGGGGCCGGCGCGCCCGGTGCGGACGACGCCTACGCCACCGCGCTCGACCGCTGGCTCGCCCTCGGCGGCGCGGACCTCGACGAGCGTGCGGGAGCCGTTGCGGACGACGTGGCGCTCGGGGTCGCGCTCGACATGCCGATGACGGCATTGTCCGGCGGCCAGGCCGCCCGCGCCGGCCTGGCGGCGCTGCTGCTGTCGCGCTACGACGTCCTCCTGCTCGACGAGCCCACGAACGACCTCGACCTCGACGGGCTGGAGCGCCTCGAGCGGTACGTCACCGGTCTGCGACGGGGGCCCGAGACCGCGGCCCGCGACGGCGGGCGAGGAACGGCTCGGTCCCGCGGTCTCGGGCCTCCGGCAGCCCGGCCGTCATCGTCAGCCACGACCGGGAGTTCCTCGCCCGCACGGTGAACCGGATCGTCGAGCTGGACCTCGCGCAGCAGCAGGTCGGGGTCTACGAGGGCGGCTACGACAGCTACCTCGCCGAACGGGCGGTGGCGCGACGGCACGCGCGCGAGGCGTACGAGGAGTACGACGACAAGCGCGGGGCGCTCAAGGACCGCGCGGTCATGCAGCGCAACTGGATGGCGCAGGGCGTCCGCAACGCGCGGCGCAAGGCGACCGACCCGGACAAGCACGTCAAGGCCTTCCGCCAGCAGACCAGCGAGAAGCAGGCCGCGAAGGCCCGGCAGACCGAGCGGGCCATCGAGCGGCTGGAGGTCGTCGAGGAACCGCGCAAGGAGTGGGAGCTGCGGATGACGATCGCCGCGGCACCCCGCTCGGGGACGGTCGTGGCGTCGCTGTCCGGCGCGGTGGTGCGCCGCGGGTCGTTCACGCTCGGGCCGATCGACGCCCGGGTCGACTGGGCGGACCGGATCGTGATCACCGGGGCGAACGGGTCGGGCAAGTCGACGCTGCTGGGCGCGCTGCTCGGGCGCCTCCCGCTGGACGAGGGCAGCGGCGGGCTGGGCTCGTCCGTGCGGGTCGGCGAGATCGACCAGGCGCGCGGGCTGTTCCTCGGGCCGGAGCCGCTGGTCCGGGCGTTCCGCGACGCGGGCCGTCCGGCAACGACTGGTCGGAGAGCGACGTCCGCACGCTGCTGGCGAAGTTCGGGCTGACCGGCGAGCACGTGCCTCGGCCGGCGGCCTCGCTGTCGCCGGGCGAGCGGACGCGGGCGGCGCTGGCGCTGTTGCAGGCGCGCGAGGTGAACCTGCTGGTGCTCGACGAGCCGACCAACCACCTCGACCTGCCCGCGATCGAGCAGCTGGAACAGGCGCTCGACGCGTTCCCCGGCACGGTGCTGCTGGTGACGCACGACCGCCGGATGCTCGAGAGCGTGCGCAGCACCCGGCGCTGGGTGGTCGAGGGGGGCCGGCTTCACGAGGAGTAGGCCGACGTCCCGCTGCATGCCTGCCGGAACCCGGGGGTAGTCCGCGAGGTCCGCACGAGTGCACGGATGGGACGTGGTGATGGAGCAGCTCCAGGACGGTGTCGCGCAGGTCGCGCGGACCGCGAAGGCGACGGCCGACGCCTACCGCGGCGACGAGCAGCGCCCGCTCGGCGGCTACGTCGTGATCATGGCGTTGTTCGGGGCGCTGCTGTCCGGTGCCGCGGGGCTCGCGTCGGCCACGGGGCGCCGCCTGCCGGACGGGGTCGGCCCCTGGGACCTCGTGCTGCTCGCAGCCGGCACCCACAAGCTCTCGCGCACGCTGACGAAAGATGCCGTGACCAGCCCGCTGCGCGCGCCGTTCACGCGCTACCGGGAGACCGGCGGTCCCGGCGAGGTCATGGAGGAGGTCCGGCACCGCGACGGCCTGCGGCACTCGATCGGCGAGCTGATCACCTGCCCGTTCTGCCTGGACGTCTGGATCGCCGCCGGATTCACGATCGGCCTCGTGTTCGCGCCGCGGCTGACCCGGCTGATCGCCGCGGCGCTCACGGCCGTCACGGGCGCGGACTTCCTGCACCTGCTCTACGCCAAGGCGCAGGAGGGCGAGGGCTGATCCAGGCCGGCGCGGGCCGCCCACGTCCCCATCACGACGACCGTGGCGACCTCCGTCAGCGCCAGCCCCCGCTCGAACAGGCCCAGCGGCACGAACTGCCACCACGGCACGCCGGTCAGGGGCCGCAGCACGAAGCCCAGCAGGATCGGGGCGAGCCAGGCCAGCGCCACGGCGCCCAACCAGCACGTGGCCGTCGCGAACCGGCCCCAGCGCGCGTCGGTGCGCCACGCCCGGCCCAGCGCCAGCGCGGCCACGGGCAGGCAGACGAACGCCAGCAGGCTGGCGTAGCGGTGCACGTAGCCGGCGGGCGTCGGACCGACCGACCAGTCGATCTTCTCGAAGGCGACGACGACCACCAGGCAGATGCTCCACGCGGCCAGCAGCGTCACCGCCACGCCGCGCAGGCGCACGAGCCGCGCCCGGGCCAGCCCGGCCAGCACCGCGAGCGACCCGACGGCGACGGCGAGCACCGCGGCGTCGAACACCGGCTTCCACGGGCCCAGGGCGTACTGGCTGAGCGTCCGTCGCACCGGGTCGACGTCCACGGCCACCACGTGCAGCCCGAGCACCGCCAGGACGCCCGCCGCGACCAGCGCCGTACCCGACAGCGCCCACGGGCGGGCGCCGGTGGGCCGGGTCGGGGCGTGCGCGGTCACGGGCGGCTCCAGGAAACGGGTTGACGGTTCAACGAGACGGCGACGTCCGGAGTTCCCCGTCGGCCTCAGCCGTTGCCGAAGCTCAGGCTCTCCACCTTGATCGCGATGTGGGTGGGGACCGCGGCCAGCCGGGATGCGCTCGCCTGCCGGTCAGGGCAGAAGAAGATCTCCGAGGGGAACCGCGGGTCGTGGGGGTACACGCTTCCGCTCAGGCTCACGATCTGACCGGGCAGCACGGTGTAGGGGCTCTCGGTCGGCGTCAGGATCTGGATCCAGGCCGTGCGGCCGTCCTTCTCCACCCAGAAGCCCTCGTCGGCGTCCACGGACGTGACCCGCAGGCCGAACGCGTTGACGCGCCGTCCCACGTAGTTCGTCATCGGCTCGGGCATCTCCTGGGGCCACACCAGCGCGGGCTGGGCCTGCGCCGCGGCGAAGTCGGCGCTCACCGACGAGGACGTGCCGAAGCTGCTCAGCGCCGTGCCGGAGTGGGGCTCCGCGTGTCCGAGCAGGGCCCAGCCGAACCCGATCGCGAGCAGCACCACGAGCACGAAGCCCAGCGGCGTGCCGGTACTGCGATCCACGTGTCCTCCCGCGTGCCCGGGCGGGTGTCACTCGCTCCAGTGAATAGCCGATACGGGCGGTGGTGAACCATTCGCCGCCGCCCGTGGCAATTAGTGTGCCGGTCCGTGTCCCCGACAGCGCAGCCCGAGCAGCCGTCCGCCCTCTTCGACCCCGACGCGTGGGTCCCCGTCGCCGGCTTCGACGACCTCATCGACATCACCTACCACCGCGCCGTCGACACCGGTGCGGTGCGGATCGCGTTCGACCGACCCGAGGTGCGCAACGCCTTCCGCCCGCACACCGTCGACGAGTTGTACCGCGCCCTCGACCACGCGCGGCAGACGCCGGACGTGGGGTGCGTCCTGCTCACCGGTAACGGACCGTCACCCCGGGACGGGGGCTGGGCCTTCTGCTCGGGCGGGGACCAGCGGATCCGCGGCCGGAGCGGCTACCAGTACGCCAGCGGGGAGACCGCGGACACGGTCGACGCCGCCCGGTCCGGCCGGCTGCACATCCTGGAGTGCCAGCGGCTGATCCGGTTCATGCCCAAGGTGGTGATCGCCGTCGTCCCCGGGTGGGCGGCCGGGGGCGGTCATTCGCTGCACGTCACCTGCGACCTGACGTTGGCCAGCGCCGAGCACGCGCGCTTCAAGCAGACCGACGCGGACGTCGGCAGCTTCGACGGCGGCTACGGCTCGGCCTACCTCGCCCGGCAGGTCGGCCAGAAGTTCGCCCGCGAGATCTTCTTCCTCGGGCGCACCTACACCGCCGAGCAGGCGCACCACATGGGGATGGTGAACGAGGTGGTGCCGCACGCGGACCTGGAGCGGGTCGCGCTGGAGTGGGCGCGCGAGGTCAACGGCAAGTCGCCGACGGCGCAGCGGATGCTCAAGTACGCGTTCAACCTGCTCGACGACGGGCTGGTCGGCCAACAGCTGTTCGCGGGCGAGGCGACGCGGCTGGCCTACCTGACCGACGAGGCGGTGGAGGGCCGCGACGCCTTCCTGCAGAAGCGCGACCCCGACTGGAGCCCGTACCCCTGGCACTACTGAGGTCCCCGAACCGGCGATCGCGGCCGGCCCGGCGCACCGGCACAGTGGGCTGCCGAGTTGAGGGGGTGTGGCCGACCCCTCTCCCGCCCCGACCGTTCTGGACCGCCTGACCGCAGCGGGGCTGGCCGACGACCGTGCTCGTGCTCACCTCGCCGCCGGCCTGGTCCGCGTGGACGGGGAGGTCGCCGATGGCCCCGACCACCCCGCGCCGCCGCCGTCCCGGGTGGTGATCGACGGCGCGGAGTGAGCATCGCCCGATCGCGGCCTGACGCACACCCACCTGCGCTGACGCACACCGGCTGAAGCCGGCGCACCCGCTGCAGCACGTGCGCCGGGTGCACTCGGTGTGCGACGGCTCGCAGGACGTGCGATGACGCCGCCGCGCGACGGAGGATGGGCCGGTGCGGATCATCCGGCTCGACGGCTCGCCCGAGGCCGTGACCGCCCTCGCGGCCGCCGTCGCCGACGCGCTGGACGGCGGCCCGGCGGTGTTGCCCCTCGACGCCGCCGCGCCCCCGTACGCGCGAGTCCCTCCGCCCGCCACCGCGGCAGCCCGTCCGACCGATCCGATGTCCGGACCCGGAGACGGGGTGCTCGTCGCGACCTCGGGCTCCACCGGCCTGCCGCGGCTGGTCGTGCTCCCGGCCGTCGCGCTGCGGGCCTCCGCGGACGCCACCGCCGCGCGCCTCGGCGGGCCCGGACGCTGGCTGCTCGCCCTTCCTGCCGACCATGTCGCCGGCGTCCAGGTCGTCGTCAGGGCGCTGCTCGCCGGCGCCGCACCCGTCGTGCAGGACCTGCGGGGCGGGTTCCGGCCGGACGGGTTCGCCGCCGCGACGGCCCGGCTCGGCCCCGGCCGGCGGTACACGAGCCTCGTACCCACCCAGCTCCTGCGCCTGCTCGACGCCGGCGGTTCCGCGCTGGAGGCGCTGCGGGGCTACGACGCCGTGCTCGTCGGCGGCGCCGCCCTCGACGCCGGGCTGCGGGCGCGCGCCGAGGCGGCCGGGGTGCGGATCGTCACGACCTACGGCATGACCGAGACGGCCGGGGGCTGCGTCTACGACGGGCTGCCACTCGGCGGGGTGCGGGTCCGCATGGACGCCGACGGTCGCGTCGTGATCGGCGGCCCGACGCTGGCGGCCGGCTACCTCGACGACCCGGCCGCGACCGCGGGCCGCGTTCGTCGAGCACGGCGACGGCCCCGAGTTCCGCACCGGCGACCTCGGCCGCTGGGTGGACGGCAGGCTCGAGGTGCTCGGCCGCGTCGACGACGTCATCGTCACCGGCGGGGAGAAGGTCGCCCCGGCCGCCGTCGAACGCGTGCTGACCGCGCAGCCCGGGGTGCGTGCGGCGTGCGTCGTCGGCCTGCCCGACCCGGAGTGGGGTGCGGTCGTCGCGGCCGCCCTGGTCGTCGACGCCCCACCGGCCGCGGACGGCCTGCGGGCGGCGGTGCGCGCCGTCCTCGGCCGGGCCGCGGTACCGCGCGTGGTGCGCACCGTCGACGCCCTGCCGCTGCGCGGGATCGGCAAGCCGGACCGGGCCGCGGTCGCGCGTCTGCTCACCGCGAGCAGCCGGGCCGCGGATGCGCCGACGTCCACGGTGCCGTCGGCGGCCACGACGGTCTCACCGGCCGGCGGCGGACCCCAGGCCCACTCGGCGGGGTGACCCCGGTCCACCCACTCCGGTACTGCCACTCTCCGTACTTGCACGACTCCCGAGGGTGCGATGTCCTTCCGGGCACCGACCGCCGACCCCGGGAGCGAGCGACGATGCTGATGGCACGCGGCGCCACGGCGGCCCTCGTCGGGGCGCTGGTGGCGGCGACGGCCCTCGTCGGCGCGTCGGCGGCGAACGCGGCCCCTGGCAGCACGGTGAGCGAGCGTAGCGAGCGAACAGTTGACACAGCGCCCGCGCCCTGCGTGCGAGCTTGCGAGCACGCCATCAGCACAGTGCCCGGCGAAGCCGACCGAGCGCAGCGAGGGAGTGCGGTGAGCTGGTCGCCGCCGCTGGCCGGCGAGGCCGTCGGGGTCACGGTGTCGGGCCGGACGGTCCGGCTCGCCGCGGACCGCGAGCAGCCCGGCCCCGCCCGCGCCGACGGTCACGGCGCCGGCGGCACCCCCGGGCTGCTGACCCTGCCCGCCCGCCACATGGACGTACCCGTCGACCGGGTCGACGCCGTGCTCACCCTCGCCGCGGGCAGTCCCGGCGCCGCCGCGTCGGTGGACGTCCGGGGCCTGCGTGCGCGCGGCGGATGGACGGAGTGGGAGCCGGGCGTACCGACCTCCGGCCCGGCGGCGGCCCGGACCCTCAGGGCAGTGCTCCCCGAGCCCGTCGTCGACGTCCAGGCGCGCCTCGTGCTCACCCTGCCGACGGAGACGGGGTGGGCGGTGCCGGGGCCCGTCGTCCGCGACCTCACCCTGACCGCCCACGTCGCGACCCGCGACGAACGCCACGGCGAAGCGCGACCCCCGGCGGTACCGGGTGTTCGCCACCCGCGAGGGCCTCGTCGGCGGCAACCACGGCGAACGGGCACGTCATCGGCGAGCGGGACCTGTTCGTCGCCCTGCCCTCGCGCCGGGCCCTCGCGCCGCGCGACAACAGCGACTACACGGTGAAGGTGTGCGCCCCCACCGGCCGCTGCGCGTTCGCGCCGGTGTGGGACGTCGGCCCCTGGAACACCCGCGACGACTACTGGAACGCCGAGAAGCGCGAGCAGTGGCGCGACCTGCCGCCCGGGGTGCCGCAGGCGCAGGCCGCCCGGCAGGACGGCTACAACGGCGGCAAGGACCAGTTCGGGCGGACGGTGCTCAATCCCGCGGGCATCGACCTCGCCGACGGGCTGTTCTGGGACGCACTCGGGCTGACCGACAACGCCTGGGTCACCGTCGACTACCTGTGGACGGGCGACAGCCCGCTGGCGATGGTCCGCGTCGACGGCCGGGTCGACCTGCGCAACGCACCGGACGCGGCGGCGCGGATCGTCGGGCTCGCCGCAGACGGGGCGGCGGTGCCGCTGCAGTGCGTGGCGGGCCGATGGCTGCGCGTCGGAACCGGCCAGTTCCTGCCGGCCTCGGCCGTGCCTCGTCAGCAGTGGCCCCGGCACCTGACCGGCTGTCCGTAGTGCGGTGTCCACAAACGTTCATGGACACCGCACTAGCCTGAGCCCGTGGCGAGCGTCGGTGAGTGGATCGCGGGGGCGCGGCCGCGGACCCTGCCGACCGCGGTCTCCCCGGTGCTCGTCGGCACCGGCGCTGCGGTCGGCGCGGGGGCGGTGCAACCGGTGCGGGCGCTGCTCGCGCTGGTCGTCGCCGTCGCACTGGTGGTCGGCGTCAACTACGCCAACGACTACTCCGACGGCATCCGCGGCACGGACGACGAGCGGGTCGGGCCGATGCGGCTGGTCGGGTCGCGGCTGGCCGCGCCCACGGCGGTGCGCAACGCCGCGTTCCTGTGCTTCTCGGTCGCGGCGCTGGCCGGGCTCACGCTGGTGTCGCTGACGCGACAGTGGTGGCTCGTGGCCGTCGGCGCCGTGTGCATCGCGGGTGCCTGGTTCTACACCGGCGGACGCCGCCCCTACGGCTACGCCGGGCTCGGCGAGGTGGCCGTCTTCACGTTCTTCGGGCCGGTCGCGGTGCTCGGGACGGCCGTGACGCAGAGCGGCACGGTGAGCGCGCCCGGGATCGTCGGTGCCGTGGGTGTGGGCCTGCTGGCGTGCGCCGTGCTGGTGGTCAACAACCTGCGCGACATCCCGGGCGACACGGCCGTGGGCAAGCGGACGCTCGCGGTCGCCCTCGGCGACCGGGACACGCGGCGGCTCTACGCCGCGTGCGTGGTGGTGCCGCTCGGCCTGTCCGCGCTGGCCGGGATCCGCAGCTGGCCGATGCTGCTCGGGCTGCTCGCGCTGCCGCTGGCCGTCGCCGTGACCCGGCGGGTGCTGGGCGGCGCGGACGGGCGGCGACTGGTGCGGGTGCTCGGCGACACGGGGCTGTTGCTGCTGGCGTGGTCAGTCACGACCGGCGTCGGACTGGCGCTCGGGCCGGTCGCCTGAGCCGGCGTCCGGGGGCTCGGCCCGGGCATCCAGTGCGGCCGGCCGGTTCCGCACCAGCCTCCACGGCCTGCGCGGTCCTGGCCGGCGGCTCGGGCTCCTCGCCGCGCAGCCGAGCCCGCAGCGCCGCACGTTCCTCCCCACGCCGGGCCCGCGCTGCGGCCAGCGCGACGTCCAGCCGGGTCCGCAGCCCACGGAACACGAACATCGACAGGGGCAGCGCGACGATCAGGGCCACGAGCAGGGCGATGACGAACGGGGTGCCGGCCATGAGCAGCAGCGCGGCGATCAGCGCGAGCAGGCCGAGGCGGGCCAGCGCGTAGAGGGCGACCGTCGCGGCCAGGCCCGGCTCGCGCGCCGAGCGGGCGCGCGGATCGGCGGGGGCACTCATGAGACGAGCGTACGGTCGTCAGAGGAGCACGGCTCATGCGCCCGATTCGTCCTTTAAGGGCTCTTTACCTCTACCCAACCGTTCGAGTACCTGGCATCACCGGTGTCACGATGGCCGGGAACATCCGAGATTCCCCGGATCGACGCCCTTGGGAGACGCCATGGCCACCCCCACCCAGTCTGCGGACGGCACTGAGCACCTGCTCACCCCGGGCGAGGTCGCGAGCCTCTTCCGCGTCGACCCCAAGACGGTCACCCGCTGGGCGTCGGCCGGCCGCATCGGCTCCATCCGCACCCCGGGTGGTCACCGGCGGTTCCGCGAGTCGGAGGTCCGCAGCATGCTCGCGAGCCTCACGAGCGAGGCGCTGCCCCAGGCTCCGCGCTGAGCCGCCGCCCCTTCTGACCCCCGGCCCACAGCGTCGTGACGGACGGGTTGGCAGACTTCACGCACACCCTCGACGCCTCGGCTAACCTCAACGGCGGAGGTGGTACCGATGCTGTTCCTCATCGCGTTCGTCGGCGCCGCGATCATCGCACTGGTGCTGTGGAAGGCGATGAACTCGTCCCGCAGCGACGCACCCCCCGCCGTCCGACGGCCGCAGTCACTCGGCACGACCCGGCCACGGGTGAGCGGCCCGGACGACGACCCCGACTTCCTGCGTCAGCTCGACGAGAAGGTCAAGCGGCGCGACGACCCCCCGGCTGTCTGACCTACGACGGGAAGGCGTCCGCGACCTCGGCAGCCAGCTCCAGCAGGCCCAGCCGGGTGCGCGGATCCAGGCGGTCCAGGTCCACCTCGGCCCCCTCCTGCAGGTGCGGGTCGAAGGGGACGCGCACCACCGCGCGGCACCTCCCGGCGAAGTGCGCCGCCACGCGGTCCAGGTCCACCCCGCCCGCGGACCGGCTGACGCAGTTGATCACTGCGACCGCGTTGCGGACCAGGTCGCCGTGCCCGTGGGCGTCCAGCCAGTCCATCGTCGCCGAGGCGCTGCGCGCGCCGTCGATCGAGCCGGACGAGACCACCACGATCTGGTCCGCCACGCCCAGCACGCCGTACATCGCCGAGTGCATCAGGCCGGTGCCGCAGTCGGTGAGCACCATGTTGTAGAAGTGCTCGAGCAGGTTCACCGTGCGCCGGTAGTCGTCTTCGCTGAAGGCCTCGGACACCGCAGGGTCCTGCTCGCTCGCGAGCACCTCCAGCCGCGAGAGGCCCTGCGAGGTGTAGGCGCGCACGTCGGTGTAGCGGCGGACGCGCTGGGCGTCCCGCAGCAGGTGCCGGACGGTGGCGCTGGTCTCGAGCGGGATCTTCTGGCTCAGCGTGCCCCGGTCCGGGTTCGCGTCGACGGCCACCACGCGGTCCCCGCGCAGCGACGCGAAGGTGGCGCCCAGCGTCGCCGTCATCGTGGTCTTGCCGACGCCGCCCTTGAGGCTGAGCAGCGCGATCTTGTGACAGCCCAGCAGCGGCGCGTTGATCCGCGCGACGAGCTCGCGGCGCCGGATGTCGGCCGGGCTCTCCCCCGGGTTGATCAGCTTGCCGGACAGCACGTACACCACCCGCCGCCAGCCCGACTGCGGCGGCCGTTTCAGCGGCCGGAGGAGCCGCGCCGACGACAGGTCCGCCGGATCGTCGCTCAGCGCGCCCATGCCCGAGCCCACCATGCCGCTGCGCGCCCGCTGCGCCTCCTGCGCGGCCACCGCGCCGGGATCGACCCAGCGGCCGACGCCCCGCGGGGGCGTCGGGCTGATCCGGTGCGGGGCGGCCGCCTCGCCCTTGATCCGGTGCGTCGTAGCCGGATCGGTCACTGTGCGGGGCGGACGCGTCGTGACCGGATCGGTCACTGCCTGGCGGGCCGCGACGTCGTGCTCCGCCGTGCGGGCCTCGGGCACCTGCGTGCGGGGAGCCCGTGCCTCCGGCGCGACGGGCGAACCGGCAGCGTCCGGCCGGACGATGTCCGGGCCGGCCGCCCGGGACTCCGACACGCCGGGTGCGGGGTCGGTGTCCGGCGGCGGCACGACCTCCAGCCCGGACACCGGGGTGGCGTGCTGGGGCTCGCGACCCGCGGCAGGTGCGGAGAGTGTCGACGACGCCCGGCGGCGGGAGCGACGCGCCGCCGCGTCCGCGGTCCACTGCTCTCGCACGTAGCGCCCGACTGATCCGTCGGAGTACTCCGGATCGGGCTCGGTCACGATCGGCCCCCCGTCGTGACTTCTGCTCCTTCTGGCCAGCACGCTGCTCCGCACGGAATCCGAAGGTAGTCGCGTCGTCCCGCTCGGTCGATGGGCTGGACGGGGGCCGATGGTCACGGACCGCGAGACATACCGCACTGCCGGTCAGATCCCCGCGTACGAGTGAAGGCCGGCGACGACCATGTTGATGAAGAACAAGTTGAAGAGCACGACCGCCAACCCGGCCACGTTGATCCAGGCGGCGCGGCCGCTGCGCCAGCCCGCGGTGGCCCGTGCGTGCAGGTAGGCGGCGTACACGACCCAGGCGACGAACGCGACGGTCTCCTTCGGGTCCCAGCCCCAGAACCGGCCCCAGGCGGCCTCCGCCCAGATCGCCCCGGCGATGACGCCGAACGTGTACAGCGGGAAGGCGACGATCGTGGTGCGGTAGGCCAGCCGGTCCAGTGCCGCCGCCGAAGGCAGCCGGTCCACCAGCGCGCCACCCAGGGAGGACCGGCGCAGCAGGAAGAGCAGGCTCGCGATGCCCGGGACGAGCAGTAACCCGGACGACACGGTGATCGTCGTGACGTGCACGACCAGCCAGTACGACCGCAGGGCCGGGACGACCGGGGCGGCTCGGGCGTAGAGGACCGTGCCGGCCAGGAAGAGCAGGATCACGACGGGCAGCAGGACGAACAGCGCGACGACCCGTAGCGCCGGGACGCGGCGCAGCACGACGAGCCAGGTCACGACCGCGGCGAGGCAGACCGCGGAGGTGAACTCGTACATGTTGCCCAACGGCCAGCGGTCCGCGGCCAGCCCGCGCGTGACGATCGACCCGAGCTGCAGCAGCGCGGCGAGCACGACCAGGTTCGCCGCGGCCCCGCCGAACCGGTCCGCCCGGCTGCGTGCGGGCCGGCCCGACGCCGGGGCGTCGGGAGGCGGCGCCGCGCCGGTCTCCCCCTCCGTCGAGGCCGCGCTGCCGACGGCCACGGGCACCGCCGCGGGCTCGTACGCCGAGCGCAGCGCCGCGTACTCGGCGGCGTGCAGCGCCATGGCCAGCACGTAGACCCCGACCGCCGCCATGAACAACCGGTCGCTGTAGATGGCGAGCACCATGTCGTTCACGGGCCGTCCTCCGTCTTCCAGGATTCCTGAACGTCGTCATCCGGGCGCGTCCCGAGCACCGCGGCCGTGAGCCGGTCGAACTCCTCGCCGTAGCCTGCGCGGTCCGTGCGCGCCAGCCCGCCGAGCTCCACCCGGGTGCCGCCCGCGGCGTCCGGCGTCAGCCGGACCCAGAACCGGCGGCGCCGCACCGCCAGCGACAGCATCAGGCCGGCGAGCACGAAGACGGCCGACACGAGCACCCACAGCTGCGCAGGATCGTGGCTGACCTGCAGCGAGACCCAGTCGCGCACGCCGTCGAACCGGACCCGGGTGCCGTCGTCCAAGGTGATCTCGTCGCCGGGCCGCATGTTCTGCCGCGCCACGCGCGTCAGCTCGCCGGTGTCGAGCTTGCTCCGGTCGACGGTGAAGATCGACTGGCCGCGCCCGTCGTCCAGGCCGAGGTCGCCACGCAGCACGTCCACGGCCACCTCGGGGTCGTCCAGCGCGGGGAACACCGACGTCACCACCTGCCCGCCCGAGCTGGTGGGCGCGAGCAGGCCGGTCACGGCGAGCTGGGTGGTGCGGCGCTGCTCCTCGTCCGTCACGCCCGGGCGGGCGAACTTGGTGGCGCCCTCCGACAGCAGCGTGGTCTGGTCGACCGGGCGCCACTGGACCTCACCCGTCCGCTGCTGACCGTCCGGATAGGTGACCGTGAAGCGCGGGGCGTAGCCGTGCCCGAGCAGGTAGAGCCGGCTGCCGTCGGTGCGCAGCGGGTGGTTCACCGCGAGCGTCGCCTGCCGCCAGGTGGCCGTGCCCGCGGCGACGTCCGCGGCGGTCTGGAAGCCGATCGCGGCGGTGAAGCTCGCGGGCTGCCCGTTCGCCTCGTAGGCGGCCGTGAAGTCGTCCACGCGCACGCAGAACGGCTGCAGGTCCGTGCCGTCCACGCGCAGGCCGGCGCGGAAGGAGTCGTAGCCGAGGATGCCGGTGTTGCAGAACTGGCCGCCCCCGGACAGCACGATGACCTGGCCCTCGTAGCCGAACAGCTTCCCGAGCGCGAACGCGACGAGGAGGCCGAGCAGGCTCAGGTGGAACACGAGGTTGCCGATCTCGTGCAGGTGGCCGCGTTCGGCCGACACGGTCCGGACGCTCCCCGGGCTCGTCGCACCACCGCGTCCGCCAGCCCCGCAGCCGGCCGCGCGCCCGCTCCTCGACGTCGGCGACCGGCTCGGCCACCGTCCGCTGCGCCGCGTGCGGGAGCCGGGCGAGGTTGCGCGGGGTGACCACCGGCGGGGTGCGGAGGCCGCGGAGCTGCTCGACGGTGCGCGGCAGCAGGCAGCCGACCAGCGAGACCATCAGCAGCAGGTAGACCGCGGCGAACCAGGGCGCGGCGAAGACGCCGAAGAACTGCAGCCGGTCCAGCAGCGGCGCGAGGGTCGGGTGATCGGCGAAGTACTGGGTGACGAGGCGCTGGTTCAGCGAGCGCTGCGGCAGCAGCGCGCCCGGCAGGGCGGCGAGGGCGAGCAGGAACAGGAGCACGAGCGCCGTGCGCATGCTCGTGAGACCGCGCCAGGCGTTGCGCAGCAGTGCCCACGGGGCGCGCGGGGGTGCGGGGGTGCTCTCGTCCGGCGGTGTGGCGGGAGGCGCGGTGGTGGTCATGGCACTAGAGCACCGGGGTGAAGCCGGCGACCGACACCTGCAGCCGCGCGAGCAGCCCGCCCCACAGCCCGCTGACCAGCAGCAGCCCGACGGCGACCAGCAGGACGCCGCCGCAGACCTGGATCCCGCGCGTGTGCCGGCGCAACCAGCCGAGCGCGCGCACGGCCCGGGACGCGCCGAGCGCGATCACGACGAACGGCAGGCCGAGGCCCGCGCAGTAGGCGAGGGTGAGCACGACGCCGCGCAGCGAGCCGCCGCCGGTACCGGCCGCGACGGCGACGACGCCCGCGAGCGTCGGCCCGACGCACGGCACCCAGCCCAGCCCGAACACCGCGCCGAGCAGCGGCGCACCCCAGATCCCGGCACGCGGCACCCAGTGCACCCGGCGCTCGCGCGCCAGGAACGGGACCACCCCGACGAACGCGAGCCCCATCATGATCATGACGACCCCGCCGACGCGCTGCAGCAGCACCTCGTTGCGCACCAGCGTATCCGCCAGCCAGACGACCCCGACGAGGATCGCGCCGAACACCGCGGTGAACCCCGCGACGAACAGCGCCGCCGCCCCGGCCACCCGCCACCGCCCGGCCCGTGGGCCGCGGGCCTCGTCCGGCGTCGCGGGCGGGGCGTCCGCTCCGACGAGCCCGGCGAGGTAGGCGAGGTAGCCGGGGACCAGCGGCACCACGCACGGCGACGCGAAGCTGACCGCGCCCGCCAGCACGGCCACGGCGACCGCCGCGAGCAGCGGGCCGCTGACCGCGAGCGTGGTCGAGGGGTCCATCACGGACGAGAGTAGGTGCCGGGACCGACAGTTCGCCCGCCGGGTTCTACCGGACGTAGATCCATCGTGCGGAGCCCGCCTATACGCCACAACCGGACACGGGTTGATCGTGGGGCGTGAATCGGCGCCGATTCACGCCCGATAGCTGCCGGAGGGTCAGCTCACCGGACTGCGAGCTGATCGTGCGGGCACTATCGGTGCAAGTCCCGGCCGAATTGCCGCCGGACGATCAGCCGGGCGGCAGGCCTGGCCGTGGGGCGGTCTCGGGCGCGATCGGCGGCCTGCACCCGCCGCACGATCAACCGAGCTGATCGCGCGGACGCCACCGGCGCCGGTTCGGGCCGCATCGGCGCCGGACGATCAGCGCGCCGGCCGAGTCGACGGCACAGCGTCCCGCCGCTACGGGGCCGGTTCAGCCGCCAGGCGCTGCACCAGCGGGATGAGTTCGGGCACCCGGATCGAGGTCAGGTACACCGCCGCGACGCGGTGCTGCCGGTCGAGCACGATCGTCGACGGCACGGTGTTGCGCGGGTAGCCGCGTAGCGCGGCCAGCGTCCGGCCCGGGGGGTCGAACACGGAGTCGTAGGTGATGCCGCGGTCGCGGACGAAGTCGGCGGCGGCGGCGCGGTCGTCGCGCACGTCGACGCCGAGCACCGACACCCCGTCCGCGGCCGTCTGCTGCGCGACGAACTGCAGGTCCGGGGCCTCAACGCGGCAGGGACCGCACCAGGAGCCCCAGATGTTGAGCACGACGACCCGGCCCGCGACGTTCTCCAGCCCGACGGTCGAGCCCGGGTCGAGCAGGCTCTCCCCCGACAGCTCCCGCAACGTGCCGCGGCTCTCCGGCGGGTCGTAGACGATCGTCGTCTGCCCGCCGGGCGCGACGAAGGTGAAGTCCTGGCCGGTATCGACGGCGTCCTTGCTGGTGCTGCACGCCGTCAGCAGGACGGCCGCGACGACCAGTGCCGCGAGCCGGCATCCGGCGGGACTCATGCGCCGGTCTGGGCGGGGTCGCTGCGACCGGCGGGCTCGGTGTAGCGCAGCTGCACCAGCTCGCCGTCGTCGAACACCAGCGAGGTCAGCGAGGCCAGGGCGCACTGGCGGCGCCGGGGGTCGTGCCACAGGTGCCGGCCGGTGACGTACCGGCGCAGCGTCCAGATCGGTAGCTGGTGGCTGACGCACAGCGCCTCGTGGCCCGACGCCAGCTCGCGGGCGCGGTGCACGGCGGCGAGCATCCGCTCGGCGATCTCCAGGTACGGCTCGCCCCACGAGGGCGTGAACGGGTCGCGCAGCAGCCACCAGTACTGGGGCCTGCGCAGGGCGCCGTCGCCGACGGCGACCCGCTTGCCCTCGAAGCTGTTGTCGGCCTCGATCAGCCGGTCGTCGGTGATGACCTCCAGGCCGTGCTGGGCGGCGGCGGGCGCGGCGGTCTCCTGCGCGCGCTGCAGCGGGGAGGCGAGCACGGCGGTCAGGTCGGCGTCGACGAGCGCCTTCGCGGCGAGGTCGGCCTGGTCGCGGCCGTTCGCCGACAGCCGGAAGCCGGGGATCCGGCCGTAGAGGATCCTGTCCGGGTTGTGCACCTCACCGTGGCGCAGGAGGTGGACGACGGTGCGGACCGGCGGCGTTCCCGGTGTCTTCGTGCTGCGTCCGTCGGCGGCCGCCGCTCTACCAGCGCCGATCACTGCGCTGCGTCCGTCGGCGAGAGCGCTGTGGCGGCAGCCTTGGCGGCGTGCGGCAGGGCGTCGTCGATCGCCTGCCAGGCGTCGTCGTCCAGGGCGGTCGAGACGAACCACGCCTCGAAGGCGCTCGGCGGCGGGTAGACCCCGCGGTCCAGCAGCGCGTGGAAGAACGGGGGGAACCGCCACGTCTGCGCGGCCTGGGCTCCCGCGTAGTCGTGCACGTCGTCGTCGGTGAAGAACACCGACAGCATGTTCCCGGCGCGCTGCACGCGGTGCGGCACGCCCTGCGCCGACAGCGCGTCGCCCAGCATCCGCGCCAGCCGGTCCGCGTTCGCGTCCAGCGTCGCGTAGACGGCGTCGTCGGCGTTCCGGAGCGTGGCGAGCCCCGCGGCGACCGCGACGGGGTTCCCGGACAGCGTCCCGGCCTGGTAGACGGGCCCGGCCGGGGCGAGGTGGCTCATCGAGGCCGTCGGCCCGCCGAACGCCGCGGCCGGCAGCCCGCCCGACATGACCTTGCCGAACGTGTAGAGGTCGCCCGCGACCCCCTCCAGGCCGTACCAGCCGGACCCGGAGACCCGGAAGCCGGTCATCACCTCGTCCATGATCAGCAGAGCGCCGTGGGCCGTGCAGAGCTCCTTGAGCCCGGCGTTGAAGCCCGGCAGCGGGGCGATGGCGCCCATGTTGCCCGCCGCCGCCTCGGTGATCACGCACGCGATCTCGCCGCCGCGCTCGGCGAACACCGCGCGCACGGCGTCGAGGTCGTTGTAGGGCAGCACGATCGTGTCGGCGGCCTGCGCGCCCGTCACGCCGGGGCTCGTCGGCAGGCCCAGCGTGGCGACGCCCGAGCCGGCCTGGGCGAGCAGGGCGTCCACGTGCCCGTGGTAGCAGCCGGCGAACTTGACCACGGCCTTCCGGCCCGTGATCCCGCGGGCGAGCCGGACGGCGCTCATCGTCGCCTCGGTGCCCGAGTTGACCAGCCGCACCTGCTCGACGGGCGCGACCCGCCCGATGATCTCCTCGGCGAGCTCGACCTCGGCGGGGGTCGGCGCGCCGAACGACAGCCCGTTGCCCGCGGCCGCCCGCACGGCCTCGACGACGGCGGGGTGCGCGTGACCGAGGATCATCGGCCCCCACGAGCAGATGAGGTCGACATAGCGGTGACCGTCGGCGTCGGTGAGCCACGGGCCGCGGGCCGAGACCATGAACCGCGGCGTGCCGCCCACGGAGGTGAAGGCGCGGACGGGCGAGTTGACCCCGCCCGGGATCGCGGCGGCGGCGCGGGCGAACAGGGCGCGGGAGGCGTCGGTGCCGAGCTCGGCGACGGAGGGCGTGGTCACGGCCCCAGTCTTCCCCAGGACGCGACGGGGCGGCAGCAGGCCCGTCAGCGACGGCGGGCGAACCAGTCGCGGGCGGCCGGGGCGAACATCAACCCGACGCCCGCCAACGCCAGTATCAGCGGGACGGCGAGGACGGCGCCGCTCGCCGCGTCCAGCGGCAACCCCTGCGAGCCCGCCGCGACCACCGATGTGACGACCATCAGTGCGAACCCGGCGGCCGTCGCGGCGAGCAGCGCCCGCGCCCACCGGCGCCCGCCCCAGGCCAGCACCCCGAGCAGGACGAACCCCAGCGCGACCGCGAGCATCACGAACCCCGTGATCCGGATCACCTGCGCGAGGTCGACCCCCAGCTGCTGGAGCTGGGCCAGGTCCTCCGGAGGCAGCGCGGTCGCGGCCTGCCCCGCGCCGGCCACCGCAAGCAGCCCGACCAGGAGGTACGGCACCGCCGAGAGGACGACCAGCAGCAGCGCGAGATGCAGCGACCCCGGACGCCGCGGCGGGAGCACCGGCTCGGGGCCCAGCCCCGCCGGGGACGTCGGGTACGAGGCCGGGTAGGGGTAGTTGCCGTACGGGTTGTAGACGTACGGCGGTTCGGCCGGTCCGCCGGTCGCCCCGGCGACTCGTACGGGGAGCGGTCGTACGGCGACCCGGGGTACGCGGACGCACCGTACGGCGGCCGCGGGACGTACGGCTGCCGGCCGGACGGCCGGGGGTCGGGCGGCGGCGCGGGCGGGTCCGGTTGGGGACGGGTCGGGATCGGCCGGTCGCGCTCGTCGGGCGCCCGCCCGTCCCCCGGGATAGTCACTCGACCCCCTCGCTGACGCTCGTCAGCCGCTCCTGTGTCGAACGGCCGGCACGCCCGCTCACGCCGCCACGGTACCGCTGCCCACCTCGGGTCAGGAGCGGTTGCGCATGGCCCGGATGTCCTCCGACATCCGCACCACCGCGTAGTAGAACTCCAGGAAGACGCGGAAGAAGATCACGTAGAACAGCGCGACGACCGCCCCGCCGATCAGCGCCACGAGCCCCGTCAGCGGGGAGTCGGCGAAGCCCGAGATCACGAGGCGACGTAGACCAGCCCGATGCCGACCAGACCCAGGATGTACAGCACCTTGATCACGACGGGGGTCGCGAACGAGTTGAAGCCGAAGTCGAACAGCGCGCCGAAGAAGCTCGGCGACTCGTTCTGCGGCGGGAGACCGCCCGTCCCCGCCGGGTAGCCCGGGTACCGCTGCTGGCCGGCGGTCTGCTGCCAGGAGGGCTGCGCCTGGCCGTAGCCGCCGGTCTGCGTGGGCGGCGGCGGGTAGGACCCGTAAGCCGGCTGCTCCGGCTGCTGCGGCTGCTGCTGGCCGTACCCCCCCGGGTAGGGCTGCTGGCCGTGCCACGCGGGCTGCTGCTCGCCGCCGGATGCCGGATCGTTGCTCATCGTGCACTTCCTCCACCAGATAGATGACGTGACCGATCCGGCCACGACGCGTCCACCCCGCACTCCGTGCCGGGCGGCCGCCCACGCGCCGGATCACACCGCTCGGATCTCGGCGGGGCGGCAGCATACCTGCAGGTGAATCCGCGAACGGCCAGGTGGGCCACTCGCGTCTAGTCGCGGTCCAGTCGGGCGGCGACCTCGACGGCCCAGTAGGTGAGCACGACGTCCGCGCCGGCGCGGCGGATCGCGGTGAGCGTCTCCAGGATCGTGCGGTCCCGGTCCAGCCAGCCGTTCGCCGCGGCCGCCTCGACCATCGCGTACTCGCCGGAGACCTGGTAGGCCGCGACCGGCACGTCCGCGACCTCGGCGACGGCGCGCAGCACGTCCAGGTAGGCCATCGCGGGCTTGACCATCACCAGGTCCGCGCCCTCCTCGAGGTCCAGGGCGAGCTCGCGCAACGACTCGCGGACGTTCGCCGCGTCCTGCTGGTAGGTCTTGCGGTCGCCGCGCAGCTGGCTCTCCACCGCCTCGCGGAACGGCCCGTAGAACGCCGAGGCGTACTTGGCCGTGTAGGCGAGGATCCCCGTGTCGCGGTGGCCCGCGGCGTCGAGCGCGGCCCGGATGACGCCCACCTGGCCGTCCATCATCCCGCTCGGGCCCAGCAGGTGCGCCCCCGCGTCGGCCTGCGCCACGGCCATCCGCGCGTAGACGGCGAGCGTGGCGTCGTTGTCGACCCCGCCGTCGGCGCCGAGCACGCCGCAGTGGCCGTGGTCGGTGAACTCGTCGAGGCAGGTGTCGGCCATGACGACGGTCGCGTCGCCGACCTCGGAGCGCACGTCGCGCAGCGCGACGTTCAGCACGCCGTCCGGGTCGACGCCCGCGGTGCCGGTGGCGTCGCGCCGGGCGGGGACGCCGAAGAGCATGAGCCCGCCGACTCCGGCCGTCACGGCGTCGACGGCGGCCTTGCGCAGGGAGTCGCGGGTGTGCTGCACCACACCGGGCATCGACGCGATCGGCGTCGGCTCGGTGGCGCCCTCCTTGACGAACATCGGCAGCACGAGCTGGCGCGGGCGCAGGGTGGTCTCGGCGACGAGCCGCCGCAGCGCCGGCGTGGCGCGCAGCCGGCGGGGCCGGTGGGTCGGGAAGGCCATCACCCCAGCGTACGACCGGTGACGAGGAGATGTCGACATCCCGCTGCTTCGCGAGCTCGATGTCAAGCTCGACGCAGCGCTGCTGCTCGGATCAGCACCGCTCGCACGGCGATCGTCCTGCGATGGTGCGGTCGAGGTGTCTCGTGCCGTCGCCGGACGCGTCCTCGACTCGCTCACCGCTCGGCGGAACATCGCCCTCCCGAGATGAGGACGCTGCATGTCGGCGAGTTTCTGGTTCCAGGCGCCTGGCCGTCGAGCAGCCCGCGATTCCGCGAACTTCTCGTCGCCCCGGGCGAACCCCTCGTCCATATCGGTGCGGAGGTCAACGACGTCAGCGCGCATCGCGCTCAAGACGCGGTTGTTCTGGTCGCGGAAGCTCGCGCATCTCACCGCGGAACTCGCGGAACTCACCACGTAAATCGCCACGTCGCGGTCCGCGCCGCCGGCCAGGATCCGCGCCGCGGCAGCGTCCTGCTCGGCCCGGCCAAGCGCGACCGCAGCGCCGCGACGTCGGCCTCCAGCGCATCAGCCGCTCGTCGCGCTCCTCCGGCTGGCTCACATCCCGGACGTTACCGGCGCCGCGACGGCCCGTAGGCCGGTTCGGGAGATCGACGACGACGCGCCCGCCGGACTCGCCGGACGGGCGCGTCGTACGAGCCTCCGGAGCGACGAGGCCGGGGTACGCTCCGTCAACACCGGCTTCCGGCTCGGGCCGGGCCCGCGGCCTCGTCGCCTGCCGTTCAACGGCGGCGGATCTTCGCCTTCCGCGGCGGCGGCAGCGCGCCCTCGGCCCGCAGCCGAGCCGCGTGGGCCGCCAGCGCGTCGACCAGCGCGGGCACCCGCGCCTCCTCCGGCTGCACGTCCACCCGCAGGCCGAACTCGCGTGCGGTCTCGGCCGTCTGCGGGCCGATGCACGCGACGATCGTGCGCGCGTGCGGCTTGCCCGCGATCCCGACCAGATTGCGCACCGTCGACGACGAGGTGAAGCACACCGCGTCGAACCCGCCGGTCTTGATCGCCTCGCGGATCGGGGCGGGCGGCGGCGCGGCACGCACCGTGCGGTACGCGGTCACGTCGTCGATCTCCCAGCCGCGGTCCCGCAGACCGGCGGCCAGCGTCTCGGTCGCGATGTCGGCGCGCGGCAGCAGCACCCGGTCCACCGGGTCGAGCACGTCGTCGTGCGGCGGGAAGATCGCCAGCAGGCCCTCCGACGACGACTCCTGCGACTCCAGGGCGTTCGGCACGAGGTCCGGCACGATGCCGAAGGCGCGCACGCGCTCGGCCGTCGCCGTGCCGACGCAGGCGATCTTCACGCCGGAGAACGCGCGGGCGTCCAGCCCGAACTCGGCGAACTTCTCCCACACCGCGCGCACGGCGTTCGTCGAGGTGAACACCACCCACTGGTAGCGCCCGTCGACCAGGCCCTTGACGGCGCGTTCCATCTGCGTGGGCGACCGCGGCGGCTCGACGGCGATGGTCGGCACCTCCTCGGCGGTCGCGCCGTGCACCGCGAGCCGGTCGCTCATCACGCCTGCCTGGTCCTTGGTGCGCGGCACCAGCACGCGCCACCCGTACAGCGCGCGGGACTCCCACCACGACAGCCGCGCGCGTTGCTCGACGGCGTTCCCGACCGTGACGACCAGCGGGCCGTCGAGGTCCGCGCCCTCGCCGGCGAGCGTCGCGAGCGTGGTCTGCACGGTCTTCTGCGCGGTGAGCGTGCCGCGGGAGGTCACGGCGACCGGCGTCGTCGGCGCGAGGCCGTGCGCGGTCAGGCCCGCGACGAGGTCGGACAGGTGGGCGGCGGTGGCGTGCAGCACGAGCGGGCCCGGGACCGCGGCGAGCGCCGCCCAGTCCACACCCGCACGCACGTCGGCCTCGACGTGCGCGGAGCCGAGCGGGACGCCGGCGTAGGTCGGCACGGCGGTGCCCGGGGCGACGCCGGGGACGATGTCGAACGGCAGGCCCGCGGCGGCGACGGCGAGGGTCTCGGCCACGACGGCGTCGGCCGTCAGCGGGTCGCCGCCGACCAGCCGCACGACCGATCGGCCCGCGGTCGCCTCGGCGACCAGGTCCGCGGCGACGTCGGCGGGCTCGCCGACCGCCGGCCGGACCTCGGCGCCGTCCGCCACCAGGGCGAGCACACCGTCGGGTACGTCGGGGTCGGTGACCACCAGCGGGGCCGTAGCGAGCGCGTCGCGCGCCCGAACGGTGAGCAACCCGGGGTCGCCGGGGCCGCTGCCCACGAAGGCGACACGTCCGGGGGTGGACGGTGCGCGGTTCATCGATCTACTCCTGGTTGAACGTGTACGGAGACCGTGGCGGGGCCTCCTTCGGCGGCGGCCGGCTCCTGATCCGGCGCGGGGCGGCCGCCTCGCACGGAGTGCGGGGCGGACGCGTCGTGGCCGGATCGGTCACTGCCGTGGCCGGATCGGTCACTGCCTCCCATGTCGAGCAGCTCGGCGGCGAGCGCCGCACCCAGCTTCTCGACGTCGTCGAGGTTGCCGGTGGCCGACGCGCGCAGCAGCGCACCGTCGCCCGTGCCGACCACCGCGCGCAGGAACACGCGGTCGACGACCCGGCCGTCGTCGTCGCCCCTCCCGGGAGGGACCTCCCAGTCGGACACCACGTCGGCCAGCGCGCCCACGGGGGCGCTGCAGCCGGCTTCCAGCGTCGCCAGCACCGCCCGCTCGGCGGTGACGGCTGCCCGCGCGCCCGCGTCGTCGAGCACCTGCGCGAGCAGGGCGGCCAACGCGGTGTCGGCCGCGCGGCACTCGACGGCGAGCGCACCCTGCGCGGGTGCGGGCAACATCTGCAGGGGGTCGAGCAGTTCGCCCGCCTCGTCGATGCGACCGAGGCGGCGCAACCCCGCCGCGGCGACCACCACGGCGTCGAGCTCGCCGCTGCGGACCTTGCCGATGCGGGTGTCGACGTTGCCCCGGATCGGCACGGTGCGCAGGCCGAGGCCGAGGGCCTCGAGCTGGGCGACGCGCCGCGGTGACCCGGTGCCGACCGTCGCCCCCGCGGGCAGCTCGCCGAGCACCAGACCGTCCCGGGCGACGAGCGCGTCGCGCGGGTCTTCCCGTGGCGGGACCGCGGCGATGACGAGCCGCGGGTCCGCTGCCGTCGGGAGATCCTTGTAGGAGTGCACGGCGAGGTCGACCTCACCGGCCACGAGCGCGTCGCGCAGCTGCGAGACGAACACGCCGACGCCGAGCGTGGCGATCGGGGCGGACGAGCGGTCACCGGAGGTGCTGACGGTGACCAGCTCGACGGTGTGGCCGGCAGCGCGCAGCCGCTCCGCGACGAGTTCGGACTGGGCGACGGCCAGCGTGCTGGGCCGGGTGCCGAGGCGGAGTGCACCGGTCTGGGCTGGAGCGGTCACCGACGCTCCTCCCGAGGGCTTCCCGGTGTGGCGAAGGTGACGTCGCCAGGATCCGAGATCTCGCGGACGGCCTGCATCGGTGCCTCCAGTGCCGCGAGCACGTCGCCGTGGCGCTGCACGGCGACCGCGGCGGGCGTCTGCGGGTCCAGCTCGAACAGCTCGCGCAGGGCGTGCGCGTAGCTGCTGCCGTCCGGCCCCTCGGCCAGGCGCTTGACCTGCACCGTCGGGGTGTGCAGCAGCTTGTCGACGACGCGGCGCACGGTCTGCCCGAACTCCTCGCGGACCGCGGGGTCCAGCGCGGGCAGCCGCGCGTCGAGCCGCAGCAGCTCGGCGTCGATGACTTCCGACGCGCGGCGGCGCAGCGCCGTCACCGTCGGGGTGACCTCCGCGGAGCGCCGGGCGGCCAGGTACGCCTGCGCCTCCTCGGCGACCAGCTCTTGGGCCGCCGCGACCGCCTCACCGTGCGCGCGGGGGGCCAGCCGCACCTGGAGGGTGACCAGGTCGACGACGGTGACACCGGGCAACGCGGCCACGTCGGGGTCGACGTCGCGGGGCAGTCCGAGGTCGCAGACGGCCAGCGGGCGCCCGTCGCGGGCGACCACCGCGGCGGCCACGGTCTCGCGGGCGATGACCGTGCCGACGGCGCCGGTGCAGGCCACCAGCAGGTCCGCCGTGGCCAGCTCGTCCGCCAGGTTCTCGAGCGGGGCGGAGCGGGCCGCGGTTCCGGTGCGCCGGGTGTTGTGGACGAGCCGCTGCGCCCGTTCGGCGGACCGGTTCAGCACGACGATCTCGGCGGCTCCGGCGCGGCGCAGGTGGGCGGCGGCGAGCGCGCCCATCGCCCCGGCGCCGACGATGACGGCACGCACGCCGTCCAGGCCACGGCCGAGCGCGTCCGTCGCGGCGGCCAGCGCCTCCGAGACGACCGAGGCGCCCGCGGCGTCGATGCCGGTCCGGGTGTGCACCCGCTTGCCGACCCGCAGCGCCTGCTGCGACAGCTCGTGCAGGGTGCGGCCCACCGTGCCCGCGGTGTCCGCGGCGGCGTAGGCGGCGCGCAGCTGGCCGAGGATCTGCGCCTCGCCGATCACCATGGAGTCCAGCCCGGCGGCGACGGCGAACAGGTGCTGCACGGCCGAGCCCGCGTAGTGGACGTACAGGTGCTCGGTGAGCTCGTGCATCGGCAGCCCGGCGTGCCTGCCGAGCACGCCGGAGACGTCGGTGAGGCCGCCGTGGAAGGCGTCGACGACCGCGTAGACCTCGATGCGGTTGCAGGTCGACAACATCATCACCTCGGTGACGTGGCTGCCCTGCAACATCTCGTCCAGCAGCTTGGGGATCTCCTCGACCCCGACGGCGGCGCGCTCCAGCAGCTCCACCGGGGCACTGCGGTGCGACAAGCCGACGACGAGAACGCTCATCGCTCGGCCTCGCTGCGCTCGGCCGGCTTCGCCAGGCACTGTGCTGACGGCGCGCTCGCAAGCTCGCGCGCAGAGCGCAGAGCGCTGTGACACTGATTCGCTCGCAAGCTCGCTCATGACGTCACCACCGCGTGCCCGTTCACGGCGGATCGATCACTGTCGAGGCCGGCGAGGTGCCGGCGCGCGACGTGGAAGGCCAGGATCTGCAGCTCCACGGCAAGGTCCACCTTCCGCACCTCCACCTGCTCGGGTACCTGAAGGACCACCGGGGCGAAGTTCAAGATGCAGGAGACACCCGCTCGGACCAGCAGGTCGCAGGCGCCCTGTGCCGCGGGGCCGGGCGTGGCGATCATGCCGATCGTCACGTCGCGCTCGCGGCACGTCTGCGGGATGTCCCGCACGTGGTCCACGACGATCCCGTTGATCTTGATGCCGACCAGGTCCGGGTCGACGTCGAACAGCGCCGTCACCGGGAAGCCGCGACCCCCGAACCCGCCGTAGCCGGCCAGCGCGTGGCCGAGGTTGCCGATCCCGACCAGCGCGACGGACTGGCGGTGGGTGAGACCGAGCGCCGACTCCAGGTGCCGCAGCAGCGGCCCGACCTCATAGCCGACCCCACGGATGCCGTGCGAGCCGACGTAGGACAGGTCCTTACGCAGCTTGGCCGAGTTGACCCCGCAGACGGCCGCCAGCTCGTCGCTCGACACCGTCTCCGTGCCCCGCTCGACGAGCTCACCGAGCATCCGCAGGTAGACCGCGAGGCGGGCGACGGTGGCCTCCGGGACGGCGCGCGTGCGCGCCCGGCCGGTGCTCGTGACGCCGGAGTCCCCGAGGGCGGGGGTGCCCTCCGGGCCTGCCTGCGGCGACGTCACGCTGACGCACTCCTCGGACGATCGAGATCGGGGTGGTCGCGGTCGAGGTACCCCGCTGCGGTGAACGCAGGGGAGGCCGGGTATTGACGGCGACGCTCCGCCACGGTAGTCGCTCGTGAACGGGCGCACAAAGTTGCGATCTTGAGCCGGATCGTGCTCGTGCGCGCGTGCGCCGGTGGGCGCGCGCGGGCTGCCGCTGGTCGCGTCAGCTCAGGACGCGGTCACCACCACCGAGTGCCAGCCGGTCGCGCCGTCGGGCACGGGGGCACTGCGCTGCTCGGGTTGCGTCGCGCCGGACCGGTCGGTGGCCCGGCACTGCAGCACGTGGCGGCCGGGCCCGAGATCCAGCTCGGCCCGCCACATCCGCCACGTGTCGAGGTTCACCTCGGTCGCGAGCTGCGCGGGCTGCCACGGCCCGTCGTCGGCGCGGACCTCCACCCGCTCGACGCCGGTGTGCTGCGCCCAGGCCGTCCCGGCCAGCAGCACGCGCCCGGCGGTGAGCGGGGCGAACGCGCGCGGCCGGTCGATCCGCGACTGGGTCTTGATCGGCGCCCGCCGCGCCCAGCCACGCTGCACCCAGTAGGCGTCGTACGCGGCGAAGGTCGTCAGCTCCAGATCGGTGACCCACTTCGTCGCGGAGACGTAGCCGTACAGGCCCGGGACGACCATGCGCACCGGGAACCCGTGCTCCCGGGGCAGCGCCTCGCCGTTCATCCCGACGGCGAGCAGCGCGCCCCGGTCGGGCTCGAGCACGACCGCGGTCGGCGTGCCGGCGGTCCAGCCGTCGACGCTGGTGGACAGCAGCTGGTCGGCGGCGTCGTGCACACCGGCGTCACGCAGGAGGTCGCGCAGGGAGACGCCGACGAAGGTGGCGCTGGACACGAGCGGGCCGCCGACGTCGTTGGACACGCAGGTCAACGTCAGGGTGCGGGCGACGAGGGGGCGGGCGAGCAGGTCGGCGAACGAGAGCGTGAGTTCGCGGTCGACCATGCCGTGGACCCGCAGCCTCCAGTCCGCGGCCGACAGCGCGGGAACGCGCAGCGCGGCGTCGATCCGGTAGAAGTCCGCGTTGGACGTGATCACGGGGGGCGCGCCGAACGCGGTGAGGTCCGCGCCGGGCGGTACCGGCGGAGCGGGCGTGACCGGGGCGGCGGCGAGCAGCCGGGTCACCTCGGCGCGGGAGTCGCCGACCCCGCGGCCGAGCAGCTGGCCGGCCCCGCCCGCCACGACCGCGGCGGCACCGACGACGCCGAGCGCGGCGGAGCCGTGGAGGACACCGCGGCGCGTGACGGCACCGGGATCGCGACGTCGACCGGCGTCGGCGTCGCCCGCGCCGGGGTGTGCCGGTTCGTTGTCGGCGACGGTGTCGCGGGGCAGGTTCGACGCGACGGTGCCTGCCCGGGGCAGCCGCGGGTGCAGCCAGCGGACCGCGAACACCCCGGCGACCGCCGCCACGAGCTGCGGGAGCAGGTCGAGCTGGGCGAACGACGGTGCCGTCCACGCCGCGGCGGCGGCCAGCAGCCCGAGCGCGGCGACGACCGCCTCGGCCGGCCAGGCCACCCGCCGCGCGGCGAGGCCGGCGAGCGCGGCCACGCCGGCGAGCACGACGCCGATCCCGACGAGCAGCACCGGCTTGTCCGCGGTGCCGAACGTCGCGGTCGCGAACTCGACCAGCGGCAGCGGGGCGAGCCGGACCACGGCGGCGGCGACCGCCAGCGGCGGCGAGGCGGCGGGGGCGACGAGCGCGGCGGCGAGATGCCCGGTTCCGACGGCGAGAGCCACCGATGTGATGCCCAGCCCCGCCGCGGCGCCCCGCGGGATCCGCTGATGCTCGGACGGAGCGAACGCGGCGTTGGGTACGTTCAACGCACCGAACGCCGCGTTCGCTCCGTCCCGGGGCGGCTCTTCGCCCCCAGCGGGGTCGGGCGGGTCGGCGGGCACGGGGCGGGGTCAGCGGGCGGAGCCGACGAGCGCCGAGCGGAACCGCTGCTCCTCGACCTTCCAGAAGCCGTGCTCGCGGCCATCGATGTCGATCACCGGGACGCGGTCGCCGTACTCGGCGCGCAGGTCCGGGTCGGCGTCGACGTCGACGGCCCGCCAGGTCTCCCCCAGCTCCCCGCAGATGCGGGCGACGTCGTCCTCGGCCTGCGCGCATGCGGGGCAGCCGATCCGGGTGTAGACGGTCACCCGCGCACCGTCCACGGGCACCGACATCTCCTCGGGCACTCTGTGTCTCCTTCGCGAACGACCAGCCGCCGGCCGGTCCCAGCATGGCGGCTTCGCTGCCGTCGTGCGCAGCGGGTCAGGCCTGGGGCGGCCGGTCCACGAGCAGGTGACGGGCCAGGCGTCCCGCCACCGTGCGCGGCAGTTCGTCGACGAACACCACCTGGGCCGGCACCTTGAACCGGGCCAGCCGGGCGCGGCAGTGCGCCCGCACCGCGTCCGCGTCCAGCTCCGCACCGGCCACACGCACGACGACCGCCCGCACCGCCTGCCCCGTGCGCTCGTCGGGCACGCCGACCACCGCCGCCTCCGCGACGGCGGGCAGCTCCCCGAGCACCCGCTCGACCTCGTGCGGGTAGACGGTGAAACCGCTGACGACCACGAGGTCCGACGAGCGGTCGACCAGGTGCAGCGCGCCCGAGCCGTCGAGGAAGCCCATGTCCGAGGTGACGAACCAGCCGTCGGCGTCGGGGCCTCCGGTGGGACCGGGCCAGTAGCCGGAGAAGAGGTGGGGACCGCGCAGCGCGATGAGCCCGGCGTCGCTCGCGGGATCGGCGGGGCCCTCGACGTCCTGCGCGTCGTCGATCATGTCGCCGACCGGGTCGCCGGTCCGCACGGCGGCCCGGACCTCGGTGGCGGCGCGCTCGGCGGCCGCGCGGACCTCGACGGCGGCGCGCTCGGCCACGGCGCGGAACTCCGCGACGCCCCGTTCCGCCACTGCCAGGACGTCCGTGGCGACGCGGCTCGCGGCGGTACGGACGTCGATCGCACCGGTGCCGGGTGCCCCCGCCTCCGGGCGGACGCCGGTCGTCCCGGATCCGGTCGCGGCCGGCTCGGGCTCGCTGCCGTCGGGAGCGTTCGCCCCGTCGGCCGCCGGTTCCGGGACCGCCGCGACCTCCTGCTCGCCTGCCGATTGCTCACCTGTGGACGAAGCAGAGTCGTCGGCCGCCGCAGCGACGACCCCGGACGGCTGGGTCATCGGCCGGCCGCCGCGGTCCACGAGCCGCAGCTCGATACCCGGCAGCGGGCGCCCCACCGAGCCCGGGACCGTGATGCCGTCGATCGGCGTGCTCGTCACGACCGGTCCGGCCTCCGTCAGGCCGTAGCCCTCGACGATGCGGTGCCCGGTCGCCTCCTGGAAGGCCGCCGCCCACGGCCGCGGCAGCGGCACCCCGCCGCACGTGCACAGCCGCAGGCCGGCCAGTGCGGTGCGCAGGCGCTCGGGCGGGAGGTCGAGCAGCGCGCGGTAGGTCGACGGCACGCCGGCGAGTCCGCTGACCCGGTGCCGGGCGACCGTGTCGGCGAGCTCCTCGGCGTCGGGCCGCCCGGGTCCCGGCAGCACGGCCGTCGCACCGGCCCAGCAGATCTGGAACAGGCCCGCGGCCAGCCCGTAGGCGTGGAACAGCGGCTGGGCGAGGAGCACGCGGTCCACGGGGGTGACGGGAGCCGGGCGCAGGGCCGCTGCCTGCGCCCGGTTGGCCAGCACGGCCCGGTGCGACAGGCACACGGCCCGCGTCCCGGAGGTGTAGAGCAACAGCGCGACGTCCTCCCCACCGCCCACCGCGGCCAGCGGCGCGCCGCGGTCGGTCAGGTCGGGCGGTCCGACGACGTCGACCTCCGCGGGCGAAGCCTCGTCGTCCACCAGGAGCCGAGGGGTGCAGTGGGCGACGACGGCTCCGACGTCACCCGGCCCCACGGGCACCGCCACCGCGCCCGCCCGCAGGGCACCGAGCACCGCGACCGTGAGCGCGGGCCCGCGCGCGCAGCGGATCACGACCCGGTCGCCGGCCGCGACCCCGGCGCCCGCGAGCCTGCGCGCCTCCGCGGACACCGTGGCGTCGAGCTCGCCCCAGGTGAGCGTGGCGTCGGTCGCCGCGTCGATCAGCGCCGGATGGTCGGCGTGGCGGGCGGCGGCCGCCTCGACCAGGTCGGCCAGGTGCGTCGGGCGATTCGTGCTGTCCACGGCGGCGACCTCCTCACGCGTGTCCTGGAGATCAACGCCGCAGCGGGGCGAGGCGGTGATCCACAGGTGTCTCCCGCCAGTCTTGCGCGCCGCACCCGGTCCCGGCGACCGCGGCCCGTGAACGAACGCAGAGTGACCGTCGGTCGCACACAGCGTCACGCTGAGCGCAGTCCGGGCACGCCGCCGGTTCGTCACGGAGCGCCATACGACGCTGACCGATCGTCACCGCCCACTCGGCGGTTGCTGCGGAGGGTGAGCGGGCATGCGCGCTTCGGCTCCGGATGCCGGTCGTATGCTCCGCCGCTACAGCCGACTCAACGCGCGACCCGACGGGTCGGGCGTCAAGCTCACCCGAGGGAGTGGCATGCCGACTGTCGCCAGTACGCCGCGGACGGTTCCGCGGTGCCCCGCACCACTCGCTCCCGAGGTCGACCGGGAGACATGACCCGCCCGATGCGCGTTTCCCGGCTGCTCCGCAGCGAATCCGCTTCCACCGGCGTGGACCGGCCGGCCCCGGTCCCGCCCACCGGCCGCCCGCGGCCGGTTCCGGGTGCCGCACCCACCACCGCCGTGCCGGCCGCCCCGCTGACCCGACCGGTGCACCCGGTCGCGGATCCGGCGGCGACCGGCGCCCTCGACCCCGTGGTCGAGAAGGTCCCCGCCCGGCTCACCGACGCCGCTGCGCTGGCCGGTCCGCCGCGTCAACGGGCGCCGGGCCCGAACGGCGAGCACCGCGCGGTGACGCCCACCGCCGCGCCGGACCCGCGTCCGGCGCCCGCGGACCCCGCGTCCCCGGAGGACAGCGGCTCGTGGGTACTGGTCCGTGCCGCCCAGGCCGGCGACATGAACGCGTTCAGCGACCTGTTCGACCGCTACTACGACGTCGTGTTCCGCTACGTCCTGTTCCGGATGAACGACCGGACGCTGGCCGAGGACGTCACCCAGGAGACGTTCCTGCGGGCTCTGCGCCGCATCACGTCGGTCACCTACCAGGGGCGCGACATCGGCGCGTGGTTCGTCACCATCGCCCGGAACCTGATCTTCGACCACGTCAAGTCCAGCCGGTACCGCCTGGAGTCGACGACGTCGGACATCGTCGAGCTCTCGCCGAGCACCCACGGCCCCGAGCAGCAGGTGCTCGACATGGCGACGAACGAGGAGCTGCTGCGGTGCGTCCGCAAGCTCAACGCGGACCAGCAGGAGTGCATCTCCCTGCGGTTCCTGCAAGGCCTGTCCGTCGCGGAGACGGCGAAGATCATGGACCGCAACGAAGGGGCGGTGAAGGCATTGCAGCACCGCGCGGTCCGTAGGCTCGCCCAGCTGCTCCCGGAGGGGTTGCGATGACTGCGATGACGCGAGTGCCGATCTCTATCGTTCCGGAAGACCCGCGCGCTACAGGAGCGGCGAATGCGCGACTCGATGCGGTGAACGGTCCTTGCCCCGTAACCCGGGCCCGCCCGGGTCGTTGGGTGGGTGAACGTCGGGGACGCGCAGCGACCACACGATGCACAGGGATGCAGTGAGGACGGCCAACATGCCCGCGGGATGGGGCGAGGAAGAGCGGTTCGCCGCCGCGATGGAGTGCGGGACGCCGTCCGTCGGCGACGACGGAAGTGACGGCCTCGCCCGCGAGCTGGAGATCGCAGCACTGCTGCGCTCCGCCGGGCCGGCCCTGTCGCCGGCACCCGCCGCCAAGGCACGGGCGAAGCAGCGGCTCATGGCCGCGTTCGCCGAGGAGCACGGCGCCGGACACGCCGACGACACGGGCCCGATCCCGGTCACCACGTCGGTCGCCCTCGCGGAGCGGCCGCAGGGTCGCCACGCCGAGCCGACCCCGCTGCGCACCCGCGCAGGTGGGCGGCACGCGTTCCCCGAGGCGCCGGCCGACGAACCCGAGGTCGAGACGGACCTCGGGCCGACCGTCCGGCGCCTGCGCCGGACCCGGCCCGAGCGTGGCGGCCACCGCCGGGCCGCGCTGCTGGGTGCGGCCGCCGCCGCGGCGCTGGTCGCCCTGGCCGGTACGGGGACGTTCGCCAGCCGGGACGCGCTGCCCGGCGACCCGATGTACGGGGTCAAGCGGGTTGCGGAGTCGACCGGCTACGCGCTGACCTTCGGCGAGCAGGCCAAGGCCCGGCGCCACCTGGAGCAGGCCCAGCGCCGGCTCGACGAGGTCGAGGGCCTGGTGACCCGGGACCAGACCGAGCGGGCGGGCGACGTCCCGGCGGACCCGACCGAGCAACAGCTCGTGCGCTCGACGATGCAGGAGTTCGACAGCAACGCCAACGAGGGGTCGCGCCTGCTGCTCTCCGGGCCCGCACCCGACGCCGCGCAGGTCGACGACGTCCGGCAGTGGGCCACCGAGCAGTCCGCGCGGCTGTCGGGCATGCGGTCGACGATCCCTGCCCAGGACAAGGCGGACGAGTCGCTCGCGCTGCTCAACCGGTTGCTCGGCGAGGCGGACGCGCTGCAGAAGGCGGCGTGCGACCCGGCCGCCGGACAGTGTCCGACGGTGCGCGACAGCGGGCCGACGGAGGGCGACACGGAGACCGGGCAGACGCTCGTGCCCGACGCCACGGTTCCGGGCCCGACGGAGAACCGGACGACCACGCGCGGCGGTGCCGGGCCGTCCGACGACACGGCGGACGACGACACACCGTCGGCGGACGACGAGCCGTCCTCCTCGTCCGACGACTCCGACGACGACTCGACCGACGACCGGCGCCGCAACGGATCGGGCGGCTCGGGTGGGTCCGGCGGGTCCGGCGGCGGTGACGCCGCGGGTTCCGGCGGTGAGGTGTCGCTTCCGGTGCTGCCACTGCCGGTGAAGGTGCCTTCGCTCGCCCCCGGCCTGCCCGGGGTGAAGCTGGGCTGACGACCGGCCCGGCACGGCTGGTACTCCACCTGTGGCCACCGGTCGGCGGGCCGCCGCGACACCACCGCGGCGGCCCGCTCCGGTCTGTCCGGGCAGGTCCCGCCGTCGTCCGCAGGCGGAGCGGCACCCGACCGCGCCGGGCGGCGACGTTAGGCTGACGCCACGTTCGCGGTCGAGGCGGAGGCACTGGTGGGAGAAGGAGAGCGGGGTCGTCCCGAGGTCGCAGGCATCGCGGAGTCGTCGAGTGTGCTCGACGCCGTGACGGCCCTCGACCCGGCCGTCCGGGCCGGTGAGGCGGCCGCGGCCGCTGCCGTGGCGGCCGAACGGAGCGTGGTTCCCCTCTCCCCGCCGACGGACCTGACGGCGGCCGCGTTCTTCGACGTCGACAACACGATGATGGTCGGCGCGTCGATCTTCCACTTCGCCCGCGGTCTCGCGGCGCGGAAGTTCTTCACGACCTCGGACATGCTGGGCTTCGTCTGGCAGCAGACGAAGTTCCGGATCGGGGGCCGCGAGCTCAGCTACGGCCACACCACCGGGCGCGACACCGCGCTGTCGTTCGTCGCGGGGCGTCCGGTCGCCGACATCGTCGAGCTCGGCGAGGAGATCTACGACGAGCTGATGGCGGACCGGATCTGGGCGGGCACGCGCGCGCTGGCCCAGATGCACCTCGACGCCGGGCAGCGGGTCTGGCTGGTCACGGCCACACCGGTGGAGCTGGCGCTGATCATCGCGCGGCGGCTGGGGCTGACCGGCGCGCTCGGCACGGTGGCCGAGAGCGTGGACGGGCACTACACCGGCCGGCTGGTCGGGGAGGTCCTGCACGGCCCGGCGAAGGCGCACGCGGTGCGCGCGCTGGCCGTCACCGAGGGCCTGAACCTGCGCCGCTGCACGGCGTACTCGGACTCGGTGAACGACGTGCCGATGCTGTCCGCGGTCGGGACGGCCGTGGCGGTCAACCCGGACCGCGACCTGCGCGACATCGCCCGCGCCCGCGGCTGGCCGATCCGCGACTTCCGCACGGGCCGGCGCGCCACGCGCATCGCGGTGCCCGCGCTGCTCGGGGCGGGCGCGGTGGCGGGAGCGGTGGCCGCGGGCCTGCGCCGCTGGCGGTAGGACCCGCCGCGGCCCGGGCCTATCCCTGGAAGGCCCTATCCCTGGAAAGCATTGCGGCGGCGGCCGAGCAGGCGGTAGAGGGTGAGCTGGATCGTCTCGCGCACCTGGTCCGCGAGGTTGAACACGAGCATCGGGTCGTCCGCCGCGTCCGGGCCCAGCTCCGCGGTGGAGAGCGGCTCGCCGAACTCGATGAGCCACTTCGACGGCAGCGGAACGGCGCCGAGCGGGCCGAGCAGGGGGAACGTCGGCGTCACCGGGAAGTACGGGAGGTTCAGCAGCCGGGCCAGCGCCGGGACGTCCGCGATCTTCGGGTAGGTCTCCTCGGCACCGACGATCGAGCACGGGATGATCGGCTTGCCGGTGCGCAGCGCGGCGGACACGAACCCGCCGCGGCCGAACCGCTGCAGCTTGTACCGGTCCGCGAACGGCTTGCCGATGCCCTTGAAGCCCTCCGGCCACACGCCGACCAGCTCACCGGCCGTCAGCAGGCGCTCGGCGTCCGCGGTGCAGGCCAGCGTGCTGCCGTGCTTGCGGCTGAGCTGGCCGACGACCGGCATCCGGAACACCAGGTCCGCGCCGAGCATGCGCAGGTACCGGTGCGCCGGGTGATCGTCGTGGAGCGCGACCGAGGTCATCAGCGCGTCGAGCGGGACGGTGCCGGAGTGGTTCGCGACGACCAGCGCGCCGCCCTCGTCCGGCACGTGGTGCAGGCCGGTGGTCTCGACCCGGAACCACGTCCGGTACAGCGGCCGGAGCAGCGGGAGGACGACGTTGTCGGTCAGGTCGGCGTCGAAGCCGAACTCGTCCACGGCGTAGTCGCCGGTGAGCCGGCGGCGCAGGAACGCGAGCGCGTCCGCCAGGGCGGCCTCCCACCCGGGCGGGAGCTCGCCGGGGTGGGGCAGGGTCGACGGGCCTCTCCGGTCGACGGGCCTTCCCGGTCGACGACCCGGGGCCGTCCGCCGGGGCGGGGCCGGCCTCCGTGCCGGCTCCTGCCCGTTTCGGCCCGGCGCTCGACCTCGCAGGGGTGACGGCGGTCGCGTCCGGGCGTGCGGGCGGACGGGGGCCGGCTCGCGCTCGCTTCGGCGGGGCGTCCGGTACTGCGGGCGCGACATCGGCCGCGTCCGGGGTGACCGGCGCGGGACCGGGCCGGCGGGTCGCCCGGCGGGGTTCGGCGCGGCGGCGGCTGCGCGCCGGGCGGGCCGGAGGCGGCGCGGGGTCGCCGGCGTGGAGGGGGATGACCTGCGCGCCGTCGAGGTCGGGGGCGCGGGGGTCGTCCGGGCCGTCGGCGGTCATGCCCACCTCCCGAGCCCGGCGACCAGCCGCGCGGCCGCGTGCACCCCGCGGTCGACCAGCCGCTCCGCCTCCTCCACCCGCTCGCGCCCGGCCAGCGGGTGGAACGCGCGGCCGCGCACGAAGTCGTCGAAGGCCTGGACGGTGGTCCAGCGCGGCGTGAAGCCGAACGCGGTGCGCAGGCGGGTGGTGTCGACGACCCGGCCGAAGTCGAGCAGGCGCAGCTGCTCCGGGGAGAACGACGCGACCCGGGCCGTGGCGAGCGCCCGCCCGACCAACCCGACGGCGGGCGGCGGCACCGGCAACGGCACCCGCCCGGCCCGGCGGATGGCCTGCGAGAGCAGGAGCACGCCGTCCGCGGCCACGTTGACCACACCGGGCGCGTCGTGCGCCACCGCGCGTTCGAGGACGGCGAGGGCGTCTTCCTCGTGCAGCAGCTGCAGGCGGGCGTCATAGCCCAGGACGGTGGGGACCACCGGGAGCGCGAAGTAGCGCGTGACCACCGTGTCGATCCGCGGGCCGACCAGGCTGGCGAAGCGCAGCACGGTGGTGGAGACGTCCGCCCGCCGCCGGGCGAAGCCGCGCAGGTAGCCCTCGATCTCGGTGGCGTCGCGGGCGTACCCGGCGGTCGGCAGGTCGTTCGGCGTCATCGTCTCGTCGAACAGCGCCGGGTCCAGCGGGCTCGCGCCGTACACCGCGGTGGTCGACTCGAGCACGACCCGCCGCACCGTCGGCGCCTTCTGGCAGGCGGCGAGCAGCTGCATGGTGCCGAGGACGCTCATCTCCCGCGTCGCCGACCCCCACCTCCCCGAAGGGTCGGGCGAGAGGGCGGCGTGCACCACCGTGTCCACGTCCGCGCGCGCGATCACCTTGGCGATCAGGGGGTTGCGGATGTCCGCCCGGATGAACTCCGCGCGGCCCATGCGGCTGCACAGGTCCGGTCCTGGAGGGACGGTGTCGACGCCGAGCACCCGCTCGATCGACGGGTCCGCGGCGAGCCGCGCGGCGAGGTGCCCGCCGAGGAAGCGGCTGACACCCGTGACGAGGACGATCGAGGGGGCCACGGGCCGAACCCTACGACCCGAGCGACGCGCTACGGACCGGGCGCAGGCTGATCCGTTGAAGTGTGCGCCCGGTCACTTGCCGAGCTTGCGACGCTGCACGCGGGTCTTGCGGAGGAGCTTGCGGTGCTTCTTCTTCGACATCCGCTTGCGACGCTTCTTGATGACCGAACCCATACGTCGGTTCCTTCCTGCTGGACGGGTGGAGCCGCCGGCCCGGACACCGTCGTGAGGACGTACACCGACCGGACGTCGACTGGTTGCCCACTCTACCGGCGCCGACCGACGGTTCTCGCACCCGCACCGCCCCGGGATGCCGCGGAGATGACTGAGATGCCCGGGGTGACCGCCGGGGATACCGCGGACGGTCAGCCCGCGTCGGACCAGGCCCCGCGCAGGTGGCTCTCCACGGCGCGGCGCGGCACGCGGAACGACCGGCCCACCCGCGCCGCCGGCAGCTCGCCTGCGTGCACCAGCCGATAGACCGTCATCTTCGACACCCGCATCCGGGCGGCGACCTCGGCCACCGTCAGGAACTGCACCTGGGGAAGGTCGGTCATGTCGGACCGTTCCGATCGCATCGGATCACCGCTTCCTGGTCGCACCGGCAGGCGCGGCCCCTCGCCAGGCGAGCACGGTGTCGGAGGCGGAGCCTAACCGGGTGCTGACGCACCCCGTCGGGGGCCCGCGCACGTGCTGCAGCAGGTGCGCCGTTCACCGACGGTGTGCGACACGCACGCTCGCGGGGTGGTCAGCGCGCGCCCAGCTCCACCGACCGGTCGCGCGCCGCCTCGATCGCCGCCAGCAGCGCCGCACGCACCCCGTGGCGTTCCAGCTCACGCACCGCGGCGATCGTCGTCCCGGCGGGCGAGGTGACGGCCTCCCGCAGGATCACGGGGTGGTCGCCGGACTCGCGCATCATCACCGCCGCGCCGTAGGCCGACTGGACGATCAGCTCGGCCGCCACCGCGCGCGGCAGACCGAGCAGGATCCCCGCGTCGATCATGGCCTCGACCAGGTAGAAGAAGTACGCAGGCCCGGAGCCCGACAGCGCCGTCACCGCGTCCTGCTGGCTTTCCGGCAGCCGCACCACCCGCCCGACCGAGCCGAGCATCTTCTCCACGGCGGCGAGGTGCTCGTCGGTCGCGTGGCGGCCGCCCGAGACGGCGCTCATCGCCTCGCCGACCAGCATCGGCGTGTTCGGCATGACCCGCACCACCGGCGTCCCGGCGGGCAGCACCTGCTCGTAGAGCGACGTCGGCAGGCCCGCGCACAGCGAGACCACGAGCGTGCCCGGCGCCACCGCGGTCGCCAGCTCGGCGAGGAGCGGGTCGATGTCCTGCGGCTTGACGGCCACCACCAGCACCTCGGCGCGCGCGGCCGCCTCCGCGACGTCGACGGCGGCGACGCCGTGACGCGCCGTGAGCTCGCGGGCCCGTTCCGGATGACGCTCGGTGAAGCACAGCTCGCCCGCCGGCTGACCAGCGGCGAGCAGCCCCGCCAGCAGCGCCTCTCCGATCTTGCCCGCCCCGAGCACCGCGATCCGCGTCATGGTTCGCACCGTAGCCCGCGCCGCGGCACCCACCACCCCGGGCCGCACGCTCCGTCGGGCGGCGGCGAGCGCTCAGCCGAGGATCGGCGTGGGCTGCGCCGGGGCACGCAGGTGCAGGCGCGCGAACAGCAGGGCCTCGGCCAGGAACGCCGCCCGGTCGCCCCGGCTGCGGGCGCGCCGCGTGTTGATCTCGAGGACGACCGCGCCGTCGAACCCCGACGCCGCGAGCAGCTGGCAGACCTGCGCGCACGGCTGGGTCCCGCGCCCGGGCACGAGGTGCTCGTCGCGCGGGGCGCCGCTGCCATCGGCCAGGTGGACGTGCGCGAGCCCGTCACCCATCCGCTCCATCATGCCCAGCGCGTCCGTCCCGGCGGCCGCGGTGTGGGACAGGTCGAGCGTGTAGCTCCGGTAGCCGACGTCGGTGGGGTCGAAGCCCGGGCTGTAGGGCACTGCCCGCACGCCGCCACGGGCGATCGGGAACATGTTCTCGACGGCCACCGCTATGCCCGCGCGCTCCTCGGCCCGGCGCACCTCGTCGTCGAACACCGCCGCGTAGTGCCGCTGCCAGCGGAACGGCGGATGGACGACGACCGTCTGCGCGCCGAGCTCGTGGGCCGCGCCGACGGCGCGCCGCAGGCGCTCGACGGGGTCCGCGGTCCACACGCGCTGCGTGACCGCGAGGCACGGCGCGTGCACCGCCAGCACCGGGACGCCGGACGCGTCGGCGAGCCGGCCGACCGCCGCCACGTCCTGGCTCAGCCGCTCGGACCACACCATCAGCTCGACGCCGTCGTAGCCCAGCTCGCGGGCCAGCGCGAACCCGGCATGCACCGTCTCCGGGAACACCGAGGCGGTGGAGAGCGCGACGGGCGGACTCATCTCCCCAGTAGTACCAGCACCGCAGGCGACGCCGTGAGCAGCAACCCGACCAGGACGGCGAAGCCGGTGGTGCGCCGGTCCGCCTGGTGCAGCAGCTGCCGTACCAGCAGGACGAGCCCGGCGGTGACGAGCACGGCGGCGGCGAGCGCCACGACGGGCAGCCCGCGCCAGAGGTAGCGGAACAGCACCCACAGCACCGCGCCCGCGACCGCGCCGGCCAGCCACTGCGCGACGACCCCCGCCCAGGCCTGGGCCGGCCGGACGGTCCGCTCCTCGGGCTCCGTCGAACTCGTCGTGTTCGTCGTCCTCCCGGTCGTCGTCAAGGTCCTCGACGTCGTGCTCGCGCTCGTCCGGGTCCAGCTCGTCGTCGACGCCGTCGCCGGCGAAGTCGTCGGCGGCGAAGTCGTCGGCGCCGTGCGGGTCGTCGTCCTCGTCGCCCGTGCTGCCCGGGCGGCGGCCGCGGGCGGGCGGCGCGGGCCGGCGCGGCGCGGCGACGTCCATCCGGTCGTCGACGTCCACCCGGTCGTCCACGTCACCGCCGAAGCCGCCGAAGCCGGCGGCGTCGTGGACGTCGTCGAAGCCGTCGAGTTCGTCGAGGCTGCGGTCGGTCAGCTCGGTGGGTTCGTCGACGACCTTCCTCGCGAACGGGCGCACCCGGGGCGCCGGCGCCGCGGCGGGCACAGGAGCAGCTCCGGCCCGTCGCGGGCCGGTGCCGAACACGGGCCGGACGGGCGCAGGCGGCGGTCCGGCCGCGGGCTCGGCCGGGCCCCGGGGGCCGGGCCGGACGGGGACGTCGAACGCGGTGACATCGAAGTCGGTGGCCGGTCCGTCGCTCCGGCCCGGCCTGCCGGACACGCCGAAGTCCGTCGCCCCGGCACCCTGCCGGAGCCCCGGAACGTCGAACCGGGTCGCCGCGTCGTCGTCGCGCCGGCGGCCGGCCGCATCGACGCGCGTGACCGGGCCGTCCGTGCGGCGTCCGCCGCCGAGGTCGAGGTCGGTCGCGGGCCCCTCGAGCAGGCTCGGGAACGCGGCGCGGCGCGGCGGGCGTGGCCGGCCGACGACGGTCTCCGGCCCGTCCTCGCCGTCGTCGTCGAGCTCGAACGGGTCGTACGCCCCGGTGTCCGGACCGGGGTCGGGCACCGGACGACGGCCCTGCGGCCCGGGAGCGCGCCCGGGGCTCTGGGCCGGCCGGTGCGACGCAGGCGGCGGGACCGCGGCGGGCAGGTACGGGCGCCCGACGGGCTCGCGCAGCGCGGCGGGCTGCTCGCGGCCCGGCACGGCCGTCGCGGGGGCGGCGCTCGGCAGCGGCCGCGCACGGTTCGGGGTGCCCGCCGGGGTGCTGCGGTAGGACTCCCAGGGACCCGGGGCGGACGACGGCACCGCGCGCAGCGGGCCCGAGACTCCGGCCCGGCCTCCGGTCGGGGGCGACGCGACGTCGCGCGGACCGGACGCCGACGCCGGTGGCGCGTTCCGGGCCGGGCCCGGACGCCCGTTCGGCCGCGACGCGCCGTCCCGTGTGCCGGGGCCGCCGGTGGTCGGGACCGCCCGCAGCGGTCCCGATGCCGTCGGCCGCCCCTCCCGGACGGCGGCCGACACGGCCCGCACCGGGCCGGACGCCGTCGTGCGCTCAGCACCGTTCGCCAAGCCGTTCGCCAGGCCGTTGTTCGGGACGTTCGGCACCGCCCCGCGGGTCGGGCCGGGACCGTACGGGCCCTCGGGGTAGCCGGCGGATCCCGGCGGACGCTGCCGGTCCCCGATCATCTCGGTCGGCCGGTCACGGCGCCCGGTCACGGGAGGGCCGCCGGGCGCGGGACGGGGGGGCGGGCCGCCGCGGTACCCGGGCGGCGCGCGCGTCGTGGCCCTGGCGCGGGGGCCGGCCCGGCCCGGCGTCGGGCGGGTACGGGCGCCCGTCCGGCCCGCGGCGACCGACCGGCGGCGGTGGCGGGACCGGCCCGTCCGGGCCCTCACCGCGCCGCCTGCGGCGACGCCCGCCCGGGCCGCCTTCGCCGTGCTCGGCGAGCAGCTCGGCGACGGTGCGCTGCCGCGTGTAGTCGATCTCCGGACTCATCGGCTACACCGTGCCTCGTCGGTCGTCAGCGTTCCAGGCCCCTGCCGCGCGCGGTGCGCCGAGCGGTCGGTGGTGCGTGCCCGAGCGTCGGACGCCGACGCGCGCCCTCGCGGGGGTGACGCGCAGGGCTCCGCGGGATGACACGGTCGGGTGCACACGGGGAGGCTACTGCCCGGGCGTGACGAGTTCGTGACACGGGCCGTCACGCACGGGTAGAAATTGACTACTGTCCGCTACTAGTCGCCCACGGGGCGCCGTCAGGCCTCGAACTTGTACCCCAACCCGCGCACGGTGACCAGGTGCCGCGGCACCGACGGGTCCGCCTCCACCTTCGAGCGCAGCCGCTTGACGTGCACGTCGAGCGTCTTCGTGTCGCCCACGTAGTCCGCGCCCCACACCCGGTCGATCAGCTGGCCCCGGGTGAGCACCCGCCCGACGTTGCGCAGCAGGTACTCCAGCAGGTCGAACTCCTTGAGCGGCAGCGCCACCTCCGCGCCGTCGACGCTGACGACGTGCCGCTCGACGTCCATCCGCACCGGACCGGCCGTGAGCACGCCCGGCGTCGCGTCGCCGTCCGTCGCCTCGCCGCCGCGGCGCAGGACGGCCCGGATCCGGGCGATCAGCTCGCGGGCCGAGTAGGGCTTCGTGACGTAGTCGTCGGCGCCCAGCTCGAGGCCGACCACCTTGTCGATCTCGCTGTCCCGGGCCGTCACCATGATCACCGGCACGGCGGAGCGGACACGCAGCGCCTTGCAGACGTCCGTGCCGCTCATCCCCGGCAGCATGAGGTCGAGCAGCACGATGTCGGCGCCGTTGCGGTCGAACTCCTCGAGGGCGCCCTGCCCGGTGGCCGCGATCGCGGTGCTGAAGCCCTCCTTGCGGAGCAGGAACTCCAGCGGCTCGGCGAACGACTCCTCGTCCTCGACGATGAGCACCCTGGTCATGCACGTCCTCCGGGGTCGATGGTGGTCGCGGCCGCAGCCGCGTGGTCGGCGGTGCGCGCGGGCAGGCACATGGTGAAGGTCGAGCCGGTGCCCGGACTGCTCCACAGCCGCACGTGGCCGCCGTGGTTGGCCAGCACGTGCTTGACGATGGCGAGCCCCAGCCCGGTGCCGCCGGTCGCCCGGGAGCGGGCCGGGTCGACGCGGAAGAACCGCTCGAACACGCGCGTCTGGTGCTGGGGTGCGATCCCGATGCCGCGGTCCGTCACGGCGATCTCGACGGTGTCGCCGACGCGCCGGCGCGAGACCGACACCGACGCCTCCGGCGGCGAGTACGCGATGGCGTTCTCCAGCAGGTTGCTCAGGGCGGTGATCAGCAGCGTGCGGTCGCCGTCGACCGCGAGCCCCGACGGGCGGTCCACGCTGATCTCGATGCCGGCCGACTCCGCGGACAGGCGGCAGCGGGCGAGCGACTCGTTCACCAGCTCGTCCACGTCGACGGCGGAGAGCTCGGGCAGCCGTTCCGCACCCGTCAACCGCGACAGCGCGATCAACTCGGTGACGAGCGCCCCCAGCCGCGTCGACTCCTTGAGGATCCGCCCGGCGAAGCGGCGCACCTCGACGGGGTCGTCCGCGGCGTCGAGCACGGCCTCGGCCAGCAGCCCCACCGCGCCGACGGGCGTCTTCAGCTCGTGGCTGACGTTCGCGACGAAGTCCCGCCGGGTCGCCTCCAGGCGCACGGCGTCCGAGCTGTCGGTGGCCTCGACGACCGTGAACCCGTCGCCGAGCCCGCGGACCTGGCCGAGCACGGCGGCGGGCTCCCGGCCGCGGCGCTCCAGCGGCGACAGGTCGACCTCCATCAGCAACCCGCTTCGAGGTGCCGGCGGCCACCTGCCGGCACACCGTCCGGGCGCGCGGGTCGGCCAGGCCGCCGCGGACCAGCCCGAGGTCGACGGCGCGCGGGTTGTGCAGGACCACCTCGCCCGATCCGGTCAGGACGGCGAGCCCGGCCTCGGAGGAGCGGAACACGCGCAGCAGGAGATCGGCCAGGGACGGGCCGGGTTCGTCGGCCGGAGCGACGCGCTCCTCCTGCGCCGGCGCGGGCCGGCGCCTCAGGGCGACGCCACCGCCGAGCCCGGCCAGCAGCGCCACCGCAGCCAGGAACAACGACGCCAGCAGGCTCACGGCCGCATGGTAGGCGTGCGCCCCGACCGAACCCGACCATCATGACCTCGGCGACCACGACACGGGGGACTTTTCGACCCCCGTTCACGGCACGTTCACCTGTCACTCCACCTGTGGATCACCGCCTCTCTCGCTCGGCGCTGATCTACAGGACATGCTTGGCCTCGACTGCAGATGGTAGTTGAAGCTTCATGTTTTTCGTGGCACACTGGACCTCGAACGACGACCACCGGAGGTTCCCGTGCCCATCCAGCGTCTCAACCACGCCGTCCTCTACGTCCGCGACGTCGACGCGAGCGTGGCCTTCTACACCGAGGCGCTCGGCTTCCGGGTCAAGGTCGCGCTGCCCGGCGCGGCGTTCCTGCAGGCCGAGGGCTCGACCAACGACCACGACCTGGGCCTGTTCGCCGTCGGCAGCCGGGCAGGCGCCTCGACGGCCGGGCGCAGCACCGTCGGGCTCTACCACCTCGCCTGGGAGGTCGACACCCTCGCCGAGCTGCACCGGGTCGCCACCGTTCTGGCCGAGCGCGGCGCCCTGGTCGGCGCCTCGGACCACGGCACCACCAAGGCCCTCTACGCCCGCGACCCCGACGGCCTGGAGTTCGAGGTGAGCTGGCTGGTCCCGGCGGAGCTGCTCACCCCGGACCTGACCATGCGGACGTCGCCGCTCGACCTCGATGCGGAGATCGCCCGCTACGGCGCCGACACGCTCGGAGGTATCGGCGTGTCGGTCCCGGTGCCGTCGTAACCCTCCGTCGCGGCTCGCATACCGCTTGCCGAGGCGGGCATCCTTCCGTCAGGCAGATGGTTAGAATCGCTGTTGCGATGGTCTGCGGATCGGGCCTGGACATCCGCTGATGCGCGGCCCGTGCCGCAGGAGGTCCGAAGGATGACAGGGGACACGGTGCCGTGACGGCGACGGCGGAGAAGGCCGGCGCGCTGGGCACCTTGGAGCACGACGCGCTGTTCTACGCGAACGACGACGAGTACGTCGCCGGCGTCCTGGGCTTCGTGCGCGAGGGGCTCCGGCGCGACGAGCCCGTGCTCGTCGCGGTACCCGGCTGGAACCTCGATCTCCTGCGCGCGGCGCTGACGCCCGACGAGATGGCGCGCGTCCGGCTGCGCGACATGACCGTGGCGGGCCGCAACCCCGGCCGGATCATCGGCACCGTGCTCAGCGCATTCGTCCGTGAGCACGCCGACCGCCGGGTACGCGTCGTCGGCGAGCCGATCTGGGCGGAGCGGACGGACGAGGAGTACCCCGCCTGCGCCGAGCACGAGGCGCTGATCAACGTCGCGCTCGGTGAGTCGCCCGCCTCCATCCAGTGCCCGTACGACGCCACGAAGCTGCCGACGTCCGTCCTCACGGACGCGACGCGCACCCACCCGACGCTGGCCTCCCCGTCCGAGCGCTGGATGAGCCCCACCTACACCGACCCCGGCGCGGTCGCCGCGTCGTTCGACGTCCCGTTGAGCCAGGCTCCGAGCGACGCCGAGTTCGTCGTCATCGGGCCGGCCACCGGTGCACGGTCCGCCCGGGTGCTCGTGCACGACGCCGGCCGGATGCACGGAATGGACGACGACCGGCTCACCGACGTCCGGCTCGTCGCGCAGGAACTGGCGGTCAACACCCTCACGCACTCGCCGAACGGCCGCGGCGTGCTCGAGGTCTGGACGGCGGACGACCATCTCGTCCTGCAGGTCCAGGACGGCGGCCGGATCACGGACCAGCTGGTCGGGCGGCGCGCGCCCGAGCCCCCGCACGTCGGCCACGGGCTGTTCGTCGTCCACCAGCTCGCGGACCTCGTCCGCATCCACCGCGAGTCGACCGGGACTACGGTGCGGGTCTACTTCCGCCTGCCCTGATTCCGGGCCCAGGCGGCGCCCCGCTGCTCACCGCAGCCGCCAGGCGCGTCGACTTCTGCAGGCATCTCTCGCCAGACGGGAGGGCCGCGCCTGACGGCCGCGTTCGTCGCCGCCGATACAACCCCGGTATCGGCGGCTCCTCCGCCTTGCGGTGCATCCACCTGGATCCCGGAATCACCCCGTTGGCCTGGGTTCGCCCATCCGGTAGCCCTCCGCGGGCGAGAACCGTGCCGTCACACTGAACCGGTCGCCGCGCACCAGGGTGTGGCGCCACTCCACGGCCTGCGCGCCCGCGAGCCCGAGCCGGTCGATCGCGAACGCCGCCACCTCCGGCCCCGTGCCGAGCAGCTCGCGCTCCGCCGTCGTCGGGTACCACGGCGCGCAGGTGCTCGTGGCCGCCGGTCACCCGGATCCCGCATCGGGCCGCGTACTCGTCGTAGAGAGCGGTGCGGGCGAAGTCGGCGTCGAGCAGCGGGGCGGCCAGCCGCTCGGGCATCCACACCCGGTCGATGGCCAGGGGCTCCTCGTCCGAGAAGCGCAGCCGCTCCAGGTGCACCAGCGGCGTCGACTCCTCCAGGCCCAGCCGTGCGGCCACCACCCCGTCCGCCCGGACGTCCAGCGTGCGCACCACGTTGCGCTGCACCCGCCCGGTCGCCTCGACCGACTGGAACAGGCTGTACGGGGTGCCCAGCGGCTGCGCGATCTCGGTCGGGGACGCCAGGCGCGGCGGCCGGCCGCGCTCGGCGACGACGAGCCCCTCCTCGCGCAGGCGGCGCAGCGCCTCCCGAACGGTGTGCCGGCTGACCCGGTACTCGGCGACGAGCGCCAGCTCGCCGGGGAACGTGGCGCTGAACTCCCCCGCACCCAGCCGCCGACGCAGGTCCGCGAGCAGCTGCACCCAGAGCGGGGTGGCGCCGCGCCGGTCCAGCTCATGAGCACCGACCGGCTCGACACGTGCGGTCATCGGCTGCTCACGCACCCAGTCTGCCTTACTGGAGGAGCTCGTCCAGCGCCCGCTGCTCCAGGTCCACCCACCGGCGCACCCGCTCCCGCGCCTCGTCGATCTCCTTCTCGTCGAGATGGTGGGCGCCGTCGGGGGTCATCCGGCAGATGTTCATCGGGCCGCCGATGCTCGGCGAGGTGCGGTCCAGCGCGTCGAGCGTCCGCATCGCGGCCAGCACGCCGTGGTCCACGCTGCGCTCGGTCATCCGGTACTGCGCGAGCAGGGCCCCCGCCTGCTGGGCCATCGCCGCGCCGCTGCCCACGGCATGGAAGCCCACGACCTCGTAGCGGCCGATCAGCCCGTGCGGGTCGATGTCGGCGATGAACGGCTCGTCGCCCGAGTAACCCGCCGCGAGCACGTACGTGGCCGGGGTGGCCCCGCCCGCCGGCTTGCCCGGGACTTCCGGGATGAAGCTGGCGTAGTGCCGGCGCAGCACCGGAGCACCACGGCGCCCTGCAGACGCGTGCCCGACGTCCACGGCCTCGACGATCGGCGTCGGGTTCGCGTCGAACATGCCCTCCAGCTCGGTGAGCACCGCCCGCGCGCCGCTGCCGCCCCACGCGGCGTGGTCGCCGAGGTGGTGCAGCTTGCGCGCGGGGTAGCTCAGGCCGCGGTCGGCGTCGGTGATCTGGGAGTCGGCGGCCAGCACCAGCCCGTCGGCGCAACGTATGGCGAGGACGACGGTCACGGGCACCTCCGGGTGCGGTCGCAGCAACGGCACGTATCAGAGCACGCCGGGCGCTGCTCTGTTGGGCAGAGCGAGGGACGCGGCCGTGGGGGTGGCGCGTCCTGTCGCCCGGCCGGCCGCCGTCGCCTCCCGCGACGGCGGCCCTCCCGGGTTCGCCGGGCAGGCAAACCCGTTGCGGCCGCGACCTACCGTCGAGGGGTGCGCGTGACGTTTCCCCGCCTCGAGGACGGTCATGGAGTGGCCCGAGCTCGGCGTCCTCGGCGGCAGCCGCCGCGCGGTCGAGCAGTGCCGCGACGCCGTGTGCACGGGCGCGACGGGGTGTGCACGGAGGCCGGTGAGGTCGACGAAGCCGGGCGGACGGGCGTCGATCAGCGGGAACACGGACGTCGGAAAGGTTGCCTCCCGACTACCCAGGCCACCCGATCGGCCCAGCCCAGGGACCTTGTCGCAGATCTTGGTTCATGCCATCGTGGCCGCCTCGGCAAAGGCGGGGTGCCCCCCGCAGCCGAGGTGGCCGCGATCCCCACGCGGCCGAGCCGGCCGACCGCGCGACGCCCCCGATTCCGCGGTCGACGGGCGGAGAACAACGGGGTGGCCCGGGGTCAGACTCCCCCCTCCGGACCCGGGCCGCCCCGCCTCACCCTCGCGCGCCGACGGCGCACCACCCACACCACGCCCCCGGCGATCGCCAGCAGCGGCAGGAACGGGAGCAGGAAGCCGGCCGCCGTCGCCAGACCCGACCCGATCACCTTCAGCCCGGCCCACCCGGCACCCAGCCCGGCGCCGAAGCCGGGCGCGGGGGTCACCGGAGCCGGGGCGGGCGCGGAACGCAGCTCGACGGTCAGCGTGGAGAGCGCGACGCGGTCCTTGAGCGTGGCGAGGCGGCGTTGCAGCGAGTCGAGGTCGGCCTCGCGGCGGGCCAGCTCCGACTCCACCGCCACGACGTCGCCGATCGACGTCGCCTGGGCCAGCAGCGCCCGCACCCGCGTGACGCTGGCCTGCTGGGTGGCGACCCGGCTGTCGAGGTCGACGACCTGCTCCGTGGCGTCCTCGGCGCGAGCCGACCGGCCGAGCACGACACCCGTCGCGGCGAGGTCGTCGACCAGGCGATCCAGGCCCGCGGCGGGAACGCGGACGACCAGCCACGCGCCGGTGCCGTCGACCTGCTCCTCGGCGACGACCCCACCCGCCGTGGCGACCGCGGTGCGCACCCCGCGGGCGGCGGCGGTGGGGTCGGGTACCTGGAGGGTGAGCTGGGCGGTGCGGACGACGTCCCGGCCGATCGGGTCGGGGAGCGCGCCGGGCGCCGGGCCGCCGGTCCGCGGCGGAACGCGCGTCGTCGCCGCTCGTCCCGGCAGCCCCGCTCGGAGCCGGTTCCGCGACACCCACCTCCGGCGCGACCGTCGGCGAGCCGGCGCTCGACGCACCGCTCCTGTCCCCCATGAGCGCGAGCACCGCAGCCAGCACCCCGAGCAGCGCCACCCCGACCGTCGCCGTCACCACGTACCGCCGTCGCATCCCGCGCACGCCGCCCTCCTCGTCCCGTTGGTCGGGGGAAGGACGGGACAGGCACCGCGGCACGTTGGCCGGGGCAGGTCACGATCCGGTCGCGGTGGCAAGGTGGGCGGCCCGGGGTTGCAGCAAGGTGGCCCTGCACCAGTCGGATTGCAGCAAAGCCACCTTGCTGCAAACCTGGGCGCGCCGCGAGGCCCACCCGGACCGACCGGCGCGGCGGGCCTACTGCCGATCGAACAGGTGCTCGAACGCCGCCAGGTTCGCCACCGACTCGCCGCGGTCGGTCCGCCACGCGTACTCCCGCCGGATCGACGAGGCGAAGCCCAGCTCCAGCAGCGTGTTGAAGTCGCCGTCCGCCGCCTCGAGCACCTGCCCCAGCAGCCGGTCGATCTCGTCGGCCGTCACCGCCGCGCGGGACACGCGGCCGACGAGGTGGATGTCGCCGACCCGGTCGAGCATGTAGTGCACGCCGTAGAGCCGGGCGTTGCGCTGCAGCAGGAACCGGTAGACGATCTCGTGGTCCTCGTCCGGCCGCCGGCACACGAACGCCTGCACGAACAGCGTGTGCTCGCGCACCACCAGCCAGCAGTGCGTCCGCAGACGCCTCGTCCCGGGCAGCGTCACCAGGAACTGGCCGGGCCCCCGTTCCTCGTGGTCGACCCCCGCCGCCGCCAACGCCGCGGCGACGACCTCCGTGGTGCTCACGGCATCCCCGCCGCCGCGCGCAGCCCGGCCTCCTGCCGCCGGGCGAACTCCGCCGCCGCGCCCTCGTACGTGTCCAGCAGCGCGTCCGTCGTCCGGTCCCAGGAGAACCCCTGCGCGTGCGCCACCGCCCCGCGCGCCAGCGTCGCCCGCCGGGCCGGATCCAGCGCCACCGCCGCCAACGCGTCCGCCCACGGCTCCGCCCGGTGCCCGTCGACGAGCAGCCCCGACCGCCCGTCCGCCACCGCCACCGGCAGCCCGCCCACACGCGCGGCCACCACCGGGGTCCCGCAGGCCTGCGCCTCCAGCGCGACCAGCCCGAACGACTCGTTGTGGCTCGGCACCGCGACGACGTCCGCGGCCCGGAAGATCGTCGGGAGCCCGGTGCCGGCCTGGGGCGGGAGGAAGCGCACGACGTCGTCCAGCCCGAGGCGGGTGGCGAGCTGCTGCAGCCCGGTCGGCTCGGCCAGCCCGCTGCCCGACGGCCCGCCCGCCACGAGCACCACCAGCCGTGACCGCAGCGCGGGGTCGCGCCGCAGCAGGGCGGCCGTGGCGTGCAGCAGCACGTCCGGGGCCTTCAGCGGCTGGATCCGTCCGGCGAAGGCGAGCACGACGGCGTCCGGGGCGATCGTCAGCGCGCGGCGCGCGGAGGCCCGGTCACCGGGGCGGAAGCGGGCGAGGTCCACGCCGGGCGGGATGGTGACGATCCGGGCCGGGTCCGCGCGGTAGAGGTCGACCAGCTCGCGGGCCTCGATCCGGGTGTTGCACACGAGGCGGTCCGCCTCGGCGACGACCTGGTCCTCGCCGATCACCCGCACCATCGGTTCCGGCGGGTCGCCCTCGGCCAGCGCGGCGTTCTTGACCCGGGCCAGGGTGTGCGCGGTGTGCACGAGCGGGACGCCCCAGCGGTCGCGGGCCAGCCAGCCCACCTGCCCGGAGAGCCAGTAGTGCGAGTGCACGACGTCGTACCAGCCGGGTTCGTGCCGGGCCTCCGCGCGCAGCACGCCCGCGGTGAACGCGCACAGCTGGCTGGGCAGGTCGTTCTTGCCCAGCCCCTCGAAGGGCCCGGCGACGACGTGGCGCACCAGCACGCCCGGCGCCAGCTCCACCACCGGCGGATGCTCCGACGACGTCGCCCGGGTGAAGATCTCGACCGCGATCCCGCGGCGGGCCATGCGCAGCGCGGTCTGCACGACGTAGACGTTCATCCCGCCCGCGTCGCCCGTCCCCGGCTGCTCCAGGGGCGAGGTGTGGACCGACAGCAGGCACACCCGCCGGACGCGCCCGGCGCCGTCGCGAGGCTGTGCAGGGATCACGACTCTTGGTACCACGTCGAGCCACTCCGGGCAGACGAGACCGGGGGACGTGGCATGTCGCCCCGTTTCAGCCGGCGCCGAGCACGGCGAGCAGTGCGCGGACCGGGTCGTCGGCGTGGCGGCGCCCGTCGGCGGCCCGCCAGGTCGGCACGCGGTGCCGGCCCGGCGCCGGCCGGCGCAGCACGACCCACAGCTCGTCGTGGCACCACAGCTCGCCGTCGGGCACGGGGACGCCGAGCGCGTGGCAGGTCACGACGACCTCGGGCAGCGCAGCCCAGGGCACGGGCCGCCCGGCGTCGGCGACCTCGCCGTCGACGATCTCGGAGGCGGTCGGCAGGTCGAGCAGGTCCGCGAGCGCCCGCGGGTCACCGCCGACGACCACCTCACCGGCCGGGAGGACGGCGACGAGCTCGGGCGTGTCGAGGACCACGGCGTCGGCGACGTCGGCCACGGACCCGTCCAGCGCGCGCACCCGGTCCGGCGGGTCGAGGTCCCCGGGATCGACCCGGCCGTCGACGACCGCGGCGGCGAGCGCGGCGTGGGCGTCGGCGACCAGGGCGGCGTCCGGGCGCCGGTCGGGGTCGGCGAGGCGGGCGAGCAGGTCCGCGGCGTCCCGGCGGCCGGCGACGGCGAGCGCGGTGCGCACCCCGGCGGCGGCGAGCACGGCGTCGTCGGCGGCCGGCCCGGGTAGCGGGTCGTAGAGCGCGCCCAGCCCGGTCGCCGACGGCAGGCGCCAGAAGCCGGGCCGCCGACCGTGCAGGCGGGCGTGCCGGGCCAGCCACCACGCCGTGTACGAGCCGGGCGCGAGCACCGCGGCGCGGGTCTCGGGTTGCCCGGCGAGCAGCGCGAGGGCGGCGGGCCAGGCGTCGTCGCGGACGAGGTCGAGGTCGCGGACGGCGACCACGGCGTCCGAGCCGGTCTCGTCCAGCCAGCGGTCGACGTCGTCCAGGCCGAGGTCCGCGGCGTGCGCGGCGTCGGTCTCGACGACCGCGAACCCGTCGAGCACGCCGACCGCGACCAGCACCTGCCGCGACGCCCGCTCCTGCCACTCGGGGGCGAGCACCGCGGGCGGGGCGTCGTCGGACAGCAGCGGGCGTAGCGCGGCGTCGGGCAGCATCAGCTCGTCCGCGCGGGCCGGCTCGCCGTCGACGTCGGTGAGCGCGAGGGCCGCCAGCCACTCGCGGGACGCCGCGGCGCCGGGGCCCAGCTCGGCCACCAGCCCGAGGACCGCCTCGGCCAGCGGCACCGGGTCCAGCCCGGCGTCGGCGTCGTCCACCGAACGGTCGACGGCGTCGCGCAGCGCCCGGTGGTCGAGCAGCCCGTCCGGCTCCGCGAGCGCGGCGCCCAGCCGGAGCAGCAGCGGGTGCACGGCGTCGGGATCGACGACGTGCAGGCCGGGCAGCGCGAGGTCGCCCACCCCGGCGTCGGCGCCCAGCGGGAGGAGCACGCCCGCGGGCCCGGGAACCGTGCGGCCGTCGGCGAGCGGGACGGGCAGGGCGCGCAGCTCGTCGCGCAGCCCCGGCACGGTGTCGACGGCCGGTTCGAGCGCCGCGTACACCGCCCGCCACCAGTCGGCCGGTCGCCGCACGCCGAGGAGCCGGTCCGCCAGCTCGGCAGGGCCCATCCGGTGCACGTCCAGCTCGGCGAGCAGGGCCGCCGCCGCTGCGGGGTTGTCGGGCGACGCGGGAACCGGCGCGAGCAGGCCGGGCAGGACGTCGGCGAGCAGGGCGGGCAGCTCGGGGGCGGGCAGGTCGAGGACGGTCGCGGTGCGCGGGGCCACGTCGGCGCCGGCCGCACCGGGCAGCCAGGCCGCGTCGCGCAGGACGTCGAGCAGCAGCGCCCGCAACCGGGCGTCGAGCTCCGAGCGCGGGAACCCCGCCGCGGGCACGAGCGCCAGCCGGGCGTCAGGTGCGACGGCCGCCACCAGGTCGAGATAGGCACCGGCGGCGGCCTGCAGGACGGCGTCGGTGGCGTCGCCCGCGCGGACGCGGCGGCGGTCCGGGTCGAGCGGGACGTCCGCGATCAGCCGGGCGGGCAGGCCGAGGCGCTCGGCGGTGGTGGTGGGAGCGTGCAGGACGTCGTCGCCGAGCGGGGCCGGACGGCCGCCGGGATCCAGCGGGAGAGCCCAGCAGAACGACCGCACATGCCGCGCACGATGCTCGGTGGCGGTGTCCGCCGCGCCCTCCGCGGTTCCGCGGATCAGCAGCCAGCGCCGGGCGGCGCCGTCGGGCCCATCGATCTCGACGACCGCACTGCCGTTCGACGGCATTCTGGTTCCGAAGTGCAGGCCGCCGACCGTGATCTCGACGAGGTCGGGCAGGGCGAGCAGCAGGTCCGGTGCGGCGGCCGCGGCGGCGGCCAGCAGCGCGTCCGGGTCGAGGCCCGGGCGCAGCGGCAGGCGGACCTCCGTCGCGTAGCCGTCGGGCGGCGGCGGCTCGTCCGCGCCTGTCGGCCACACCAGCCGCAGCACCGGCAGCTGACCGTCGCGGCGGGCCAGCTCGGCGGCCGGGCCGGGCAGCTCGCGGACGGCGTCCGCGGTCGCCGCGGCCGAGAACGCGACGCCGCCGTGCACGGTGACGACCCGGGGCGCGTCGGACAGCGCGAGCACCGCGGCGAAGCCGACCCCGAACCGCCCCACCGACCCCGCGTCGTCCCGCTTCGCCGAGGCCCGCAACGCGGCGAGCGCGCTGACGCCCGCGGCGTCCAGCGGCGCGCCGGTGTTCGCCACATGCAGCTCGCCGTCTTCCACGGCGATCCGGAGCCGGCCCGGGACACCCGCGGCCCGCGCGGCGTCGGCGGCGTTCTGCGCGAGCTCGACGCACCACGTGTCCGCGTATCCCCCGAGCCGCAGGTCCTCCTCGGCGTTCGCGTCTTCCCGGAACCGGGTGGGCGAGTCGGCCCAGGCGGCGAGCACGCCGGCCCGCAGCGACGCCGTACCGAACGGATCGCCGCGGAAGTCGGCCGTCACCGGGAGCCGGCCGGCTCCAGCTCGAGCCCGTCGTCGTAGACCAGCTCGGCGACCGCGACCGGCGAGACCGGCTCGTAGGCGACGTCCGAGTGCGCGCCGCAGCCGAACTCGACAGCGACCACGTCGCCGTCCGCAGGCGCGTAGGCGTTGGCGCAGACCCCGAACGCCCCGCGCAGCGCCCCGGCGAGCGGCAGCAGGAACCCGCAGGTGCCGCAGTGCGCGGGAGCGGAGCGGGCCATGTCCGTACCCGGGCCGTGCTCGCCGTCGTACCAGCGCTGGACGGCGGCGTCGCGGCCCTCGCGGCTCAACACCGTCTGACGGCCCAGGCCGACCTCGCGGGCGAGCTCCTCCACCGCGGGATCGTCCGCCGCGACGTAGCCGGGCACCAGGCGGACATCGTCGGGCGGGGTGGGCAGCAGGTCGCCGACGCCGAGGTCGCCGGGCCGCACCCGCTCGTTCCAGGGCACCCAGGCCGGGGAGACCACCGCGTCCGGCCCGGGCAGGAGCACGACCTCGCTCACGGTGATCGCGGAGTCGTCGTCCGCGCAGGCCAGGGTCACCGACCAGCGCCAGCCCCGGTACCCGCCGTGCTGCGCGGCGAAGAAGTGGGTGACGGCACCGTCTTCGGCGCGGACCTCCTGGTGCTCGCCGACCGCCTCGTTCGCGGCCGTGGCACCCATGTCCGCGGCGGCATCGGCGATCGCGGCCTCGCGCGCCTGGTCGACGGCGTCTTCCAGGCGGGACGGAGTCGTTGCGGCAGCCACCGGATGATTGTGCCACCCTTCCCGACCGTGACCGGAAGCCCGGCCCCGATGGTGCGGGCGCTGCTCGCGGCCGCACTGCTGGCCCTCGCCGGATGCGGGGCCGGGGCGCCCGCGACACCGGCGCCTGCACGGGTGCCCACGTTGCGTCCCGAGGTGCTCGCCGAGCTGCCGCACGACCCGTCCGCGTTCACCCAGGGCTTCGAGATCGACGACGGCATCCTCTACGAGGGCACCGGTCTCGAAGGACGCTCGCAGCTGCGCGAGCTGGACCCGGAGACCGGTGCGGTCCGCCGGTCCGTCGCGCTGCCCGGCGCGCTGTTCGGTGAGGGCATCACGGTGGTCGGCGACCGGATCTGGCAGCTGACCTGGCGCGACGGCGTCGTGCTCGAGTGGGACCGGACGACCCTGACGCTGCGCCGGGAGGTCCCGATCGAGGGCGAGGGCTGGGGCCTGTGCACCGACGGCACCCGGCTGGTCCGCAGCGACGGCACGGACCGCCTGCGGTTCCACGATCCCGACTCCTTCGCGGAGCTGGGCTCGGTCGCCGTGACGCTCGACGGGGCGCCGGTGGACCGGCTCAACGAGCTGGAGTGCGTCGACGGGCAGGTGTGGGCGAACGTCTGGCAGACCGACCGCATCGTGCGGATCGACCCGGCGACCGGACGGGTCACGGCGGTGGTCGATGCGGCCGGGCTGCTCGACCCCGGCCGGCGGGCGGGCACGGATGTGCTCAACGGCATCGCCGCGGTGCCGGGCGACGACGGCACGTTCCTCGTCACCGGGAAGCTGTGGCCCGTGACGTTCCGGGTGCGGTTCGTGGAATGAGAGCGGGCCACCCGTCCGGACGGGTGGCGACGGGCCGCGACGCGGCTGCGGGCTGGGCCAGAATGGTCGCGTGGTGTTCGGGCATCGGCGGCGGTGGGTGGGCACCGACGGTGCGCCGGTGATCCGCCGGTGGACCCCGGCAGGTGACGCGGTGATCGCACGCACCAGCCGGACCCCCGCATCACCCGGGGCCACTGCCGCGACGGATGTCGTCGACGACGACAGCACTCCCGCCACCGGCATGCCCGTGGCCCCTCCGATCTCCCCGCGGTCGCGCTGGCACGGCCACCCCGACTACCACCCCGAGGTCCACCGGCCGTCGACGCGCTGGGGCCGGCCGGAGCCCCCCGCGCCCGAACCCGCAGCCCGACGCCCGAGCCGGCCCCGGAGCCCGAGCCGCAGCGGGTGCCGCGCAAGCTGACGGTGACCCGGGTCGCGGCGCTGCGCAGCCGGGAGATCACCGAGAACGGCATCCGCGCCTTCCACCGCGCCGCGACCGCCGACGGGGCCGACCGCTCCGGGCTCACCGCGCTGACCTACGCGACGATGATGACCTACGCGGTGGACGCCGCCGTGGCCGTCGCGCTGGCCAACACGCTGTTCTTCGCCGCCGCGACCGCCGAGAGCAGGACGAACGTCGCGCTCTACCTGGCGATCACCGTGGCGCCCTTCGCGCTCGTCGCGCCGGTGATCGGGCCGATGCTGGACCGCCTCCAGCGCGGGCGGCGCGCGGCCCTCGCGGTGTCGTTCGGCGGCCGCGCCGTGCTGGCGGTGGTCATGGCGTTCGGCTACGACAGCTGGGTGCTCTACCCGGCGGCGCTCGGGGCCATGGTGCTGAGCAAGTCGTTCGTCGTGCTCAAGGCCGCGGTGACGCCACGGGTGCTGCCCGAGGCGATCACGCTCGTCACCACGAACTCCCGGCTCACGACGTTCGGCCTCGCGGCCGGAGCGGTGTTCGGCGGGGTGGCGGCCGGGGTGGCGGCGGTGTGGGGCTCCCCGGGGGCGCTGTTCTTCACGGCGGCGCTGGCGGTGGCGGGCGTGGTGCTGTGCCTGCGGATCCCGGCGTGGGTCGAGGTCACCGAGGGCGAGGTGCCGGCGACCCTGCACGAGTCCGACGTCGAGGCGGCGCCCGACCGGCCGCGCGTCGTCGCGTCGTCCGTGGGGAGCCCGGACGGGGCGACGGGCGGCGCGCGGACGGCCGCGACGGTCGCCGCAGATGAGCCGCCCGCCCGAGGCCGCGAGCGCACCCCGATGGGGCGCGCGGTGATCGTGGCGCTGTGGGGCAACGGCGCCACCCGGGTGCTGACCGGGTTCCTCACGCTCTTCGTCGCGTTCGTCGTCAAGGCGCAGACCGAGACCGAGCCCACCCGGCAGCTGGTGCTGATCGGCGTGGTCGGCGGGGCCGCAGGGCTGGGGTCGTTCGTCGGCAACGCGATCGGCTCCCGTCAGCGGTTCGGCCACTCCGACGCGCTGGTCCTGTCCGCCGTCGGCATCGCCGCGACCGCCGCGGCCGCCGCCGCCATCCTCCCCGGCATCGGCACGGCCGCCGTCACCGCGCTGATCGCGGCGACCTGCAGCGCGCTGGCGAAGGTCGTGCTGGACGCGGTGGTGCAGCGCGACCTGCCCGAGCGGTCCCGGGCGTCCGCGTTCGGCCGCTCGGAGACGGTCCTGCAGCTGGCCTGGGTGTTCGGCGGGGCACTCGGCGTCCTGCTCCCCCACGACACCTTCCGGCTGGGCTTCGGGATCGTCGCCGGGGTGCTGGTGCTCGTCGGGGTCCAGACGGCCCTCGTCGGCCGCGGTCGCACCCTCCTCCCGTTCCACCGATCGCCTCGCCCGGACGAGGAGGGCACGTAGGGTGGCGCGGTGCGCCGCCGTCTCGTCCTCGCCGCCGTCGCCCTGCTCGCGGCCGGATGCGGGAGCGGCACGCCCCCCGAAGTCACGTTCGCGGCGGCGGGCACCAGCGTGGCCGCTCGTCCCACGCAGTACTGCGACCTGAAGCTCACCGACTGCTCGGACGACGCGGCCGCACCCGTCCAGCTCGCCGTCCCGGCCGGGACGCCGCTGCAGGTGAACGTCCCCGACGGCGTGGCCGAGGCGCCATGGCACGTGGTGTTCAGCTACCGCAACACGGGCGGCGAGCAGATCGACGCCCGCAGCCCGCTGTTCGCGAGCAAGCAGCAGCGCGACTACACCCTGACGCTGCCCGAGCCCACGGACCGGCTCGTCACCGCCCAGGTGCAGCAGTTCGGCCCCGCGCCGCAGATCAACGAGGACACGGGAGAGCTCGAGTTCCCGGTCCGGGGCAGCTGGGTGCTGAACGCGACCGGGGCCTGACTCCGGATCCGGCGCGGGCAGCCGCCCCGCCCGATCGGTCACAGCGTCAGCCGTCCAGGTCCCGGCCCACCGCCCGCACGACCTCCGCGGCCAGCTTGCACGTGCGCCGGTCCGGGTAGCGGCCCCGGCGCAGGTCCGGCTGCACCTTGGTCTCGAGCACACGGATCATGTCCTCGATCAGGCCGTGCAGCTCCTCGGGGGGCCGGCGCGCCGCCTCGACCACCGACGGGGGCGAGTCGACCAGGCGCACCGACAGCGCCTGCGGCCCGCGCCGGCCCTCGGCCATGCCGAACTCGACGCGCTGCCCCGGCTTGAGCCCCGGCACCCCGGCCGGCAGCGCAGCCTTGCGGACGTAGACGTCCTCACCGCCGTCCTGGGCGAGGAACCCGAAGCCCTTGTCGGCGTTGTACCACTTGACCCTGCCGGTCGGCACCCTGCTCACCCGTTCCTCGATCGTCCATCTCGCGCGGGGCAGCGCCCGCACGACGAACGCGCCCCGGGTGCGTGACACCGGGACGCGCGCCCGCCACGATACTGCGAAGTCCGGCGTCCGCGCAGCCACGATCCGCTACTCGCCGACATCCTGGCGTCACGCCGTGCGCACCGCCGCCGCCTCGCCGAGATTCAGCATCTGCACGGACCGCTCCCGCATCTCGACCTTGCGCACCTTGCCCGTGACCGTCATCGGGAACTCGTCGACCACCAGCACGTACCGCGGGATCTTGTACGACGCCAGCCGGCCGCCGGCGAACTCGCGCACGGCCTCCGCGGTCAGGACGGGGGCGCCGGCCCGCAGGATCACCCATGCGCACAGCTCCTCCCCGAACCGCAGGTCCGGTACCCCGACGACCTGCACGTCACGCACGTCCGGGTGCGTGTAGAGGAACTCCTCGACCTCGCGCGGCGAGATGTTCTCCCCGCCGCGCACGACGATGTCCTTGATCCGGCCGGTGATGTTGACGTACCCGGCGCCGTCCATGACCGCCACGTCACCGGTGTGCATCCAGCGCGCCGCGTCGATCGCCTCCGCGGTCTTCTCCGGCTCGTTCCAGTAACCGAGCATCACCGAGTAGCCGCGCGTGCACAGCTCGCCCGGCTCGCCGCGCGGCGACGTCCGCCCCGTCATCGGGTCGACGACCTTGACCTCGACGTGCGGGTGCACCCGGCCGACCGTGGAGACGCGCCGGTCCAGCGTGTCGTCGGCGCGGGTCTGCGTGGACACCGGCGAGGTCTCGGTCATGCCATAACAGATGGTCACCTCGGTCATACCCATCCGGTCGACGACCTGCTTCATCACCTCGACCGGGCACGGCGAACCGGCCATGATCCCGGTGCGCAGCGACGACAGGTCGTAGGAGTCGAAGTCGGGCACACCGAGCTCGGCGATGAACATCGTCGGCACCCCGTAGAGCGAGGTGCACCGCTCCTGGGCGACGGCGCGCAGCGTCGCGGCCGGGTCGAAGCCGGGCGCGGGGATGACCATCGTGGCGCCGTGCGTGGTGCAGCCGAGGTTGCCCATGACCATGCCGAAGCAGTGGTAGAAGGGCACGGGGATGCAGACCCGGTCCGCCTCGGAGTAGCCGCAGAGGCTCCCGACGAAGAACCCGTTGTTGACGATGTTGTGGTGGCTGAGCGTGGCGCCCTTGGGGAAGCCCGTGGTGCCGGACGTGTACTGGATGTTGATCGGGTCGTCCGTGCTCAGCGACGCCTGCACCCGCGCCAGCTCGTCCCGGTCGCCGTTCCCGCCTGGCCAGGGCGTCCCACTCCGACGATCCGAGCAGCACCACCTGCTGCAGCTCCGGGCAGCGGGGCCGGACCTCCTCGATCATCCCCGCGTAGTCGGACGTCTTGAAGCTGCGTGCGGCGACGAGCAGCGCGACGCCGGACTGGTTGAGCACGTACTCCAGCTCATGGGTGCGGTAGGCCGGGTTGATGTTGACCAGGATCGCGCCGATCTTGGCCGTGGCGTACTGGACGAACGCCCACTCGGCGACGTTCGGGGCCCAGATCCCGACGCGGTCGCCGGTCCGGACCCCCGCCCGGAGCAGTCCGAGCGCCAGCGCGTCGACCCCGGCGACGAACTCGGTGTAGGTCCATCGGCGACCGGTCGCGACGTCGACGAGGGCCTCGCCGTCCGGGTTCCGGGCGGCGGTGCGGTCGAGGCTGTCCCCGATCGTGTCGCCGAGCAGCGGGACGTCGGAGGTGCCGGAGGCGTACGACGGGAGGGCGGGGGGCACGGCGACTCCTCGGAAAGACTTGTGGCGCAGCGCACATCCTGCCTTCGCTCCCGGGCCGGCACCACCACCGCGCCCGAAACCCGCTCGCGCCCCGGCGATAGCCTGGAGCGATGCACGACCCCCGCGTCCTGCTCGACCCCGCCACCGACGCCGTGCGGCGGCTCGCCCGGCGCGGCTACGCGCTTGACGTCGCCGCGCTGGAGAAGCTGCTCGCCACCCGCAACGCCGCGATCCACCGTGGCGACGAGGCGCGCGCGGAGTCCAAGCGGACGGCCACCTCGGTGCGCTCGGCCTCGCCGGACGAGCGCCCGGCGCTGGTGGAGCGGGCACGCGAGCTGAAGACCGTCGTCGCGGACGCGGAGGCCGAGGCGCGCGAGCTCGACGCGCAACTGCAGGACCTGCTGCTGGGCATCCCGAATCTGCCCGCCGACGACGTGCCGGACGGCAGCAGCGACGACGACGCCGAGCTGATCCGCATCTGGGGCGAACCCGTCGCCTTCGACTTCACCGCTCGCGACCACGTCGAGCTCGGCGAGACGCTCGGGATCCTCGACCTGCCACGCGCGACGAAGCTGTCGGGCCCTCGGTTCGCGGTGCTGCGCGGGCGCGGCGCGAAGCTGGAGCGGGCGCTGGCCCGCTACTTCCTCGACGTCGCCGAGGAGAACGGCTACACCGAGTTCTCGGTGCCCACGCTCGTCAACCGGGAGACGATGACCGGCACGGGGCAGCTGCCGAAGTTCGAGCAGGACCTGTTCAAGACCGGTGTCGCGGACCACGAGCTGTTCCTCATCCCGACGGCCGAGGTGCCGCTGACCAACCTGCACGCCCGCGAGACCCTGGCCGTCGACGACCTCCCGCTGGCCTACACCGCGCACACCCCGTGCTTCCGGTCGGAGGCGGGCTCGTACGGGCGCGACACCCGCGGGCTCATCCGGATGCACGAGTTCAGCAAGGTCGAGCTGGTGCGGATCGTGGAGGCGTCGACGTCGCGGCAGGAGCTGGAGCTGCTGGTGACGCACGCCGAGGCCGTGCTGCAGGGTCTGGGGCTGGCCTACCGGGTGGTGAAGCTCGCGGCCGGGGACATGGGCTTCTCGGCGCAGGCCACCTACGACGTCGAGGTGTGGCTGCCGGGCCAGCAGAAGTACCGGGAGATCGCGTCGGCGTCGGACTGCAGCACCTTCCAGGCACGCCGCGCCGGCATCCGCACCCGGGCCTCGGATGGCAGCCGCGGGTTCGCGGCCACGCTGAACAGCTCGGGGATGCCGATCGGGCGGACGCTGGTGGCGCTCCTGGAGCAGGGGCAACAGGCCGACGGATCGGTGCGGATCCCGCCCGCGCTGGTGCCGTACACCGGCTTCGAGGCCCTCAAGCCGACCTGACCCTGCTCACACAGAGGTTGCCGGGGCGGCACCAAGGTCCTGACCTGTGTACGGGCCCGGGTTCCTCGGTGCGAGCGGATGCGGGCGCGAGGATCGGTCTCGTGCGCGCGTTCGTGGCCCTCGTCCCGCCCGCGGCGGTGCTCGACGAGCTGGCCGCCGCCGTGGCGCCGGTACGGGCGGCCCGGCCGGACCTGCGCTGGACGCCGCCCGCGCAGTGGCACCTCACCCTGGCGTTCCTGGGCGAGATCGACGGCGACGCACCGGACCAGGGCGTGCTGCCGAACCTCACCGAGCGCCTGGCTCGCGCCGCCCGCCGCCACCCGCCGCTCGAGCTCGCTCTGAAGCGGGTGCGGACGGTTCGGCGACCGCGTGCTGTGGACCCGGGTCGATCCGGCGAACGGCCCGCGCGCACTCGCCGCCTCGGTCGGCGCCGCCGCCCGGCGGTGCGGCATCCCGGTGGACGGCCGTCCCCACCGCCCGCACCTCACCCTCGCCCGCGGCCGCCCTGGCGCCGACCTGCGCCCGGCCGTCGAGGCGTTGCGCGGCTTCTCCGGCAGTCCGGTGGACGGCCGACGCGCTGCACCTCGTCCGCAGCCGGTTGGGCGCGGGACCGGGCGGGACCGCGGCCCACGAGGTGGTCGCGACCTGGCCGCTGGGCCGGCCCTGATCGCTCGTGCACACCTGCGCATGCCCGTGCAGACCGCCCACGGTGTGCACGGACGGCCCGCGGTGTGCACGGTGGGCCAGATCAGAGATCGCCCGCGTACAGCAGGCGGTTCGGCGTCCCGCCCGCACCGCCGCCTGCGACGACCCCGGGCGTGGCGTGGTCGACGATCCAGCGCTCCACGACCGCGCTCGGGGCGTCGCCGTACATCTGCTTGTACAGCGCGGCGACCCCCGCGACGTGCGGGGCGGCCATCGACGTGCCCGACCACGACTCGATCCCGCCCTTGACCGTCGTCGACATGATCGACACCCCGGGGGCGTAGACGTCCACGCAGCTGCCGGTGCTCGAGGTCGGGGCCCGCCTGTCGTCGCGGGTCGAGCTCGCCACCACCGTCACGCCGGGCACCGACCGGGGCAGCGCCGCGCAGTCGTCGGCCCCCGTGTTGCCCGCCGAGGCCGCCACGAACACCCCGCTGTCCACCAGCCCCTGCACCGCCGCGGCCAGCGCGTCCGACCGTCCGAAGCTCCACGACATCACCGCCACGGCCGGCCGCTGCGCATTGCGCGTCACCCAGTCGATCCCGGCAAGCAGCGACGAGAGCCGCCCCACGCCGTTGCAGTCGAGCACCTTCACCGACCGGACCTGCGCCTGCGGCGCCACCCCGTGCAGCCGCGACGCCGCGATCCCGCCGACGACGGTGCCGTGGCCGTCGCAGTCGCCGGTCGTGCGGTCGACGGCGTTGAACGCCGCCTGCGCGCGGCCCCCGAACTCGGGATGCCCGGTGTCCATCCCGGTGTCGAGCACGTAGACGGTCACGCCCGCGCCGGTCGCCTTCGTCCCGTGCCGGCCGTCGAGCGGCAGAGCGCGCTGGTCGATCCGGTCGAGCCCCCAGTTCGCCCGGGGCGCCGCGCTCGTCTCGGACAGTTGCATCGTGCGCGGTTCGGGGGGCGCGCCTGCCCGGTCCGGCTCGACCCCGAGCACCCCCGGCTGCGCCCGGACGACGTCCAGCTGCGCCGCGGTCAGGGGGGCCGCGAACCCGGCGAGCGCGCTGCCGAACACCATGGTCGGTGTGACGCCCCCGGCCTGCGCGACGGCCGCGGCGTCGGACGGCGTGGCGGTCCGCACCACCCACGTCGCCGGCTCCGCGACCGCGACCGCCGGCCCGGCCAACGCCGCGATCACCTGTAGCGCCGCCACACAGGACAGCACGCGCAGGAGTCGCCACGTCACGCCGCGCGACGTTACGAGGCCTCCGAGCACGGCGTAAGAGACACGATCGGTGGTCGGGTGACGCTACGGCGCTCCGGAGTGACGCTCCGTTTGACCGGACGGTCGCCCGGGGAATGTCGCGCCGTGCCGGCCATGATCGCCGAAACGGCGCGTTGTCCGCTGTCGATCGCCGTTCTCGCGCTCTCCGAGTTCTCGGATCATGAGCGCTCGCGCCCGAACACCGATCACGGCGCCCGGCCGGCCGGGTGGATCGCCACCTCCGCCGCCTTGACCGCGAACCACAGCTGCACGCCCGGTTCGGCGGGCAGGTCGACGAGCGCCGCGGGCGTGACGTCCGCGGCGAGTCCCTCCACCCACGCCGGCCCCCCGTCGCCCACCCCGGCCCGCAGGCGCACGAGGTCCCCGTGCGGCTCGACCGCGGCCAGCCGGATCGGCACGACGTTGCGCGGGCTCCCGTGCGGGTGCTGCGCGAACACCGCCACCGCCGCGGGCGGGAACACCGCGACCGCGGGCTCGCCGGTGACGGTCCCCTCGGCGTGCCCGGTGATCACGAACCCGTCGGCCGTCTTCAGGCCCTCGGGGCAGGCGACGCCGGGCACGAGGTCGAGCCCCGCGATCCGCGCGGCGAACGGGCTGCGCGGGCGGGCGAGCACCTCGCGCGTCGCCCCCTCCTCCGCAACGACCCCGTCGGACAGGACGATCACGCGATCGGCGAGCACCAGCGCGTCGAGCGCGGCGTGGGTGACGAGGACGGCGGTCCTCCCGCTGTCGCGGAGGGTCCGGCGCAACAGCGCCCGCATCGCCGGCATGGTGTCGACGTCCAGCGCCGCGAGGGGCTCGTCGAGCAGCAGCAGGTCGGGGCCTGCGGCGAGCGCGCGGGCGAGCGCGACCCGCTGCTGCTGGCCGCCGGAGAGCTGCGCAGGCCGCCGGTCGGCGAGCCCGGCCACGTCGACGGCGTCGAGCAGCTCCCGGGCGCGGGCCGTCGCTGCGCGGCGGGACACCCCCTGGGCCCGCGGTCCGAACGCGACGTTGGCCAGCGCGCTCAGGTGCGGGAACAGCAGGGGCTGCTGGGCGAGGAGCCCGACGCCGCGCCGGTGCGGGGGCACGTGCACACCGGAGTCGGTGAGCGTCCGACCACCGACCCGGACGTGCCCGGCGTCGGGCCGCAGCAGGCCGGCGAGGACGTCGAGCAGCGTCGACTTGCCCGACCCGTTGGGGCCGAGGACGGCCAGCACGTCGCCCGGGTCGACGGTGATCGCGACGTCGAGTGTGAAGCCGGGTCGGCGGACGACGGCGGCCGCGTCGAGCCCCGGAGCGTGACCGGCACCGTCCTCGGGTTGGTCCAGGTCGACGCACGCCTGCTCGCCGCTCCGGCCCCCGCTCGGCGGCTCCGCGTCGTCGACCGACGGCGCCGCGTGCCGGTCGTCGCCGGTCACGACAACCCCGCGGTCGGCCGCGTGCGCCCGACCGCGATGACCACCACCGCGACCGCGACCAGCAGGAGCGACAGCGCCACCGCGCCCGCGACGTCGGTCTCGCGCTCCAGGTAGACGAGTAGCGGCAGCGTGCGCGTGGTGCCCTGCAGGCTGCCGGCGAACGCGGTCGTCGCGCCGAACTCCCCCAGGCAGCGCGCGAACGCCAGCATCGAGCCCGACGCCAGGCCCGGCAGCACGAGCGGGACGGTCACGTGCCGGAAGGCGTAGCCGGGCCCGGCACCGAGCGTCGCGGCGACGGCCTCGTACCGCCCGCCCGCCGTGCGCAGCGCCCCCTCGAGGCTGACCACGAGGAACGGCAGCGCGACGAACGTCTGCGCGAGCACGACCGCCGTCGTCGTGAACGGGATCGTGATCCCGAACCAGAGGTCGAGCTGCCGGCCGAGCAGGCCCGTGCGGCCGAGCAGGAACAGCAGCGCGAGCCCGCCGACGACCGGTGGCAGCACCAGCGGCAGCAGCACCACGGAGCGCAGCACGCGCAGCCCGGGCAGCCGCCCGCGGGCGAGGACGACCGCGAGCGGGCCGCCGAGGACGATGCAGAGCGCCGTCGAGATCGCGGCGGTGATCAGGGAGAGCCGCAGCGCGTCGAGCGCGGCCTCGCTGGTCAGCAGCTCCGGCATGCGCGGCCAGTCGGCCCGCAACAGGAGCCCGACGACGGGCAGCGCGACCAGCGCGAACGCGCAGGCGGCGGGGATCCACAGGAGGCGGGGCAGCGCGACGGCGGGCGCGCGACGGCTCCGCTGCGAACCCTGCCCGTGCACCTGCACGGGTCCCGGAGAACCCACGGTCACGGGGCTCCCCGGCCGGCCGTATGCACCGAAAGTGGCTTCGGGTGCGCTGGATGCACCGAAAGTGGCTTTCGGTGCATCCCACGCGACATCCCAGGCGCTCCCCTCCGCATCGGGGTCCGGGCCCCTGTCACTTGCCCGGGCCGAACCCGGCTTCCTTGAGCGCCTGCTGCCCGTCGGTCCCGGTCACCAGGTCGACGAACTGCTGCGCCAGCTGCGCCTGCGGTGCGTTCTTCACGACGGCGATCGGGTAGTTCGTGGTCGCCTGGTTGGCCTCGGGGAAGCTCACGCCCTGCACGCTGTCACCGGCCGCGGAGACGTCGGTGACGTAGACGAGGCCCGCGTCGGCGTCGCCGCTCGTGACCTTGCCCAGGGTGGACTTGACGTCGGCCTCCTCGCTCACCGGGCGCAGCGTCACCCCCGTCGCCTTCTCGATCTTCTCGGCGGCGGCCCCGCAGGGCACCTGCGGCGCGCAGACGACGACCTTGAGGTCCGGCTTGGCCAGGTCGGCGAACGACGCGATGCCCTTCGGGTTGCCCGGGGCGGTGGCGATCTGCAGGACGTTGGTGGCGAAGATCTTCGGGGTGCCCGCGGCGAGGCCCGCGTCGGTGACCGTCTTCATGGTCGCGTCGCTGGCGGCGGCGAAGACGTCGGCGGGGGCGCCGTTGACGATCTGCTGGGCCAGGTCGGACGAGCCGGCGTAGTTCAGCTTGACGTCGACGCCCGGGTGGTCGGTCTCGAACCGCTTCTCGAGGGCGTTGAAGGTCTCGGTCAGCGACGCGGCCGCGAGGACCGTGAGCGTGCCCGACTCGGCGGCCGCCGAGGGAGCCGCCGACGGGGCGGGCGCCGCGGGTTGCGCGCCGCCGCCGCAGCCGGCGAGCAGCAGGACGAGACCGGCGACGCCGCCGGCCAGGGCACGGGTCCTCACGAGGTTCCTCCGGGGGTCTCGACCACGACGTTCGTCGACTTGATCACCGCGACGGCCAGCACGCCCGGCTCCAGGCCCAGCTCGCGGACGGCCTCGCTGCTCATCAGCGACACCACGCGGTGCGGGCCGCACTGCATCTCGACCTGGGCCATGACCTTGTCGGTGATCACCTCGGTGACCAGGCCGACGAGGCGGTTGCGGGCGGAGCGGCCGACGTCCGACGGGTCGGGCGCGGCGTTCGCGTGGCGGCGGGCGAACTCGGCCAGCGCGGGGCCGTCGATGACCTTGCGGTGCGACGCGTCGGTCTGCACGGGAAGCGTGCCGGCGTCGACCCAGCGGCGCACGGTGTCATCGCTGACGCCGAGCAGCCGGGCGGCGTCAGCGATGCGGAACTGCGGCATGAACGGCACTGTATCCCCGCGTCTGCGGAGACGCGCGTTCCCGCACGTCGCGAGCCTGATCACGGCCTTCGCGAGGCGGTTACGCTCGTGTGGTGACGACCACCGAGCTCGGTCTCCCGGCGCTGCGTTCGCGCACCGCGGCGCCCCGTGACCCGGCCCTCTCTGCCGATTCCCGAGGGGCCGATCCGCGGCTGATCGACCGCTTCGGCCGGGTCGCCACGGACCTGCGGATCTCGCTGACCGACCGCTGCAACCTGCGCTGCACCTACTGCATGCCCGCCGAGGGCCTCCCCTGGATGCCCCGCGCCGAGCAGCTCACCGACACCGAGCTCGTCCGGCTGATCACCATCGCCGTCCGCGACCTGGGCGTGCACGAGCTGCGGTTCACCGGCGGCGAGCCCCTCCTCCGCCGCGGGCTCGAAGACATGATCGCCGCCTCGGCCGCGCTCACCCCGCGCCCGGACATCTCCCTGACGACCAACGGCGTCGGCCTCGCCCGCCGCGCCGCCGCGCTCGCCGCCGCGGGGGTGAACCGGCTCAACGTCTCCCTCGACACCCTGCGCCCCGAGCGCTTCGCCGAGATCACCCGCCGGGACCGGCTGGGCGACGTCCTCGACGGCATGAGGGCCGCCCGCGAGGCCGGCCTGTCCCCCGTCAAGATCAATACGGTCCTGCTCCGCGGGGTGAACGACGACGAGCCCGTCGACCTCCTGCGCTATGCCGTCGACCACGGTTTCGAGCTGCGGTTCATCGAGCAGATGCCGCTCGACGCCCAGCACGGCTGGCAGCGCGCGGAGATGGTGACGGCCGGCGAGATCCTCGCGGCGCTGCGCACGGCGTTCACCCTGACCCCGGACGGCCACGACCGCGGCGCGGCGCCGGCCGAGCGCTGGCTCGTCGACGGCGGTCCGGCCGCGGTCGGGGTGATCGCCTCGGTGACCCGGCCGTTCTGCGGCGCCTGCGACCGCACCCGGTTGACGGCCGACGGCCAGGTGCGCTCGTGCCTGTTCGCCCGCACCGAGACCGACCTGCGGGCGCTCCTGCGCGGCGGCTCGTCGGACGCCGAGATCGCCGAGGCCTGGCAGGCCGCGATGTGGGGCAAGCTCGCCGGGCACGGGATCGACGAGCCGGGGTTCCTGCAACCGGACCGGCCGATGAGCGCGATCGGGGGCTAGCGGTGGCACTCCAGTGATGGTGACGGTCCGTTATTTCGCCGCGGCACGTGCCGCGGCGGGCGTCGAGACCGAGACCGTGCAGGTGCCCCCCGGCGCGACGGTCGACATCCTGCTCAAGACGGTCCGCGCCGCGCACGGCGACGACCTGGGCCGCGTGCTCGACCGGTGCAGTTTCCTGCTGGACGAGGTCGCGGTGCGCGACCGCGACCTCCCGCTGCACCGAGGGCGCGCTCGTCGACGTGCTGCCCCCCTTCGCAGGCGGCTGAGACACCCGGCACGCAGCACCGCGCACGCCTTCGGTTGCGGCCGTTCCTGCTCGCTCCTACTCTCCGTACACCTCAGGTTTCCTCCAACTTTCCGCTTCCGGAGCGGCAGCACGGCAAGGGCGCCAGGTTCCTGTGACGGCCTTCAGGTGAGGACGACGCCATGACGCAGACCGAAGCTCCGCAACACTCCCTCGACGCCGAACAGGCCGGTTACAAACAGTCACTCGGCCGCAGACATGTCCAGATGATCGCGATCGGTGGGGCGATCGGGACCGGGTTGTTCCTGGGCTCGGCCTCCCGACTGCACAACACCGGACCGGCCCTGCTGTTCACCTACGCCTTCGTCGGCGTCATCGCGTACTTCCTGATGCGCGCGCTCGGCGAACTGGTCCTGCACCGCGCGACCTCGGGCGCCTTCGTCTCCTACATGCGGGAGTTCTACGGCGAGAAGTGGGCGTTCGTCACCGGCTGGATGTACTGGCTGAACTGGGCGCTCACCGGGATCGCCGAGCTCTCGGCGGTCGGGCTCTACGTCCAGTTCTGGTTCCCGCTCATGCCGACGTGGGCCACGGTGCTCATCGCCCTCGCCGTGGTGCTGGTGATCAACCTGCTGTCGGCCAGGGCCTTCGGGGAGTTCGAGTTCTGGGCGGCGATCGCCAAGGTCGGTGCGATCGTGATCTTCCTGGTGGTCGGGCTGGTCGTCGTGATCGGCGGCTTCAGCATCGGCGGGCACGAGGCCGGGTTCCACAACCTGTGGAGCAACCCGGGCGGCTTCTGGCCGCATACCGGCGACTTCAACTGGTACGGGCCGCTGCTCGCGATGTCCGGGGTCGTCTTCGCGTACGCCGCGATCGAGATGGTCGGCGTGGCCGCCGGCGAGATGCAGGACGCGAAGACCGAGGTGCCGAAGGCGGTCAACGCGGTCATCTTCCGGATCGCGATCTTCTACTGCGGTTCGATCCTGCTGCTGGTCTCGATGCTGCCCACCAGCGAGTACAAGTCCGGCACCAGCCCGTTCGTAACCGTCTTCGAGCGGTTGGGCCTGACGTGGATGAGCTATGTGATCCAGATCGTGCTCATCATCGCCGCCCTGTCCAGCCTGAACGCCGGCCTGTACTCGACCGGGCGGGTGCTGCGCAGCCTGGGCATGAGCAAGCAGGCGCCGCAGTTCACGCTGAAGATGAGCGCCCAGGGCGTGCCGTGGGCCGGCATCCTGATGACGTCGGTGGTCTTCGTGTTCGGCTCGCTGCTGAACTTCCTCGCCCCGGACGCGTTCGAGATCGCCCTGGAGGCCGCGGCGATCGGCGTGCTGTTCACCTGGTCGACGATCTTCCTGTGCCAGCTGAAGCTGCGCAGGCTGACCGACCGCGGGGTCATCCCACCGAGCACGTTCCCGATGCCGGGACACCCGTGGACCAGCATCATCGGGCTGGTCTTCCTCGGGCTGGTCGTGGTCGGCATGGCGATCTCGGGCTGGCAGGCCTCGCCGTACCTCTCCCACAAGGTCACCTTCCTGGTCGTCGTCTTCGGGATCCCGATCCTCGCCGTGGCCCTCGCCATCGGATGGCGCCTGGTCAAGCCCGCGGTCGTCGAGAACACCGGCGAACCGGCTCAAGGCGGTCTGGTCGGACGACGGACCGACCTACGGGCCGGGCGTCAGCCCCGACGACCTCGACGTGGCCGAGCACGACCCGGCGACTGCCGGGCGCAACCTGGAGGGCCTGAACTACGACGGCAGCTTCGCGCGTGACGAGGACGAGGAGGAGTCGCGGTGAGGAGCACGCTGCGGCGGGCGGTCGTACTCGTCGCCCTCGTCGGGTCGATCGTGACCACCCTGGCCGCGTGCGGAGGCTCGACCGCCGGGCCGAACCAGGAACCCTCCCGGGTACCCGGCGCGGCGAATCTCGACAAGCTGACCATCGGCATCTCGTTCGACCAGCCCGGGCTCGGGCTCAAGGACGGGGACACCTACAGCGGTTTCGACGTGGAGACGGCGAAGTACGTCGCCAAGGCGTTGGGCGTGCCGGAGTCCGGCATCACCTGGGTGCAGGCCGACCCGGGCAACCGGGAGTCCCTGCTCACCAGCGGCCAGGCCGATCTGGTGTTCTCCACCTACACGATCACCGAGGACCGCAAGCAGGTCGTCGACTTCGCCGGTCCGTACTTCCTCGCACACCAGGACCTGCTGGTCCGGCGCAACGAGACCGAGATCACCGGACCGACCACGTTGGACGGCAAGGACCTGTGTTCGGTGCCGGGCACGACGTCGGCGGAGAACGTGCTCAAGTTCTACCGGGGGCGCATCCAGCTCAAGGAGTTCCCGCGGTTCTCCGACTGCGTGCGGGCGCTGAACAACAGCGAGGTCGACGCGGTGACCACGGACGACGTGATCCTGGCCGGTTTCGCCGCGCAGCCGCAGTACCAGGGCAGGCTCAAGCTCGTCGGTCAGGGCTTCTCCGACGAGAACTACGGCGTCGGGATCAAGAAGGGCAACACCGCCCTTCGCGACCAGGTGAACGCCGCGCTGCAGCAGTACGTGGCCGACGGGTCGTGGGCAGCGGCGCTGCGGATCACCGTGGCGCCGTCGGGCTACCGGCTGCCCAGCCCGCCGACACCGGGCGCCGCCTGACCCCGAGGTGGTGAGCTGGGGCCGTGACACCGCCCCCGACCGAGGTCCGGTCGGGGGCGGTGCCCCGTCGGGTTGACATCAGGCGTTCACGCCGACCCCGGTGACACCCACTCCTCCACGGCGACGTACTGCGACATGTTGTCCATCCGGCGCTGGACCGCGGAGATCTCCCGGACCGCCTGCGCGACCACGCTGCGATCCAGCGGCGACAGCCGCTTCAGCGTGACGACGTCGGTCGGCTGCTCCCCGGCCCGGTACTGCCGGATCTGGTAGCGCAGGCGCAGCCGCTGCAGCACGTCGAACACCTCGATCAGCGTGTCGGCCGCGTCGGCGGGCAGCATCGCGGATCCGGCCGCGGCCCGGAGCCGATCGGTGGTCGGCAGGACCGCCGACCCCACGCTGAGCGCGGCCCAGCGGGCGATGTTCACGACGGGCAGCAACCCGTGCTTCTTGATGTCGAAGGTCTCCGGGCGTCGGGCCGGGAACCATGCCGACCGGAGCCTCGCCCGGTACGCCAGCGACTCCTGCAGCAGCAGCCGCATCGTTCCCGGATGCTCACGCAGTTCGCTGAAGACGCGGCTCACCGCGGGGAGGCCCGGGTCGCCGTGGATGGGGCGGCCGTCCACCAGCAGGGAGGTCATGATCGCGCCCTTGTGCTCGACCGGGTCGGCCAGCCACTGCCGGCCCGCGGCCCGCCACTCGGCGTTGGTCCGCGAGAAGAGGGCTGACTGCGCCGTCGAGCCGTGGCCGTCCGCGCTGAGGCCCGCGGTGGCCAGCACGCCGGACACCTCGGCGAACGCGGCCCGGTAGGCCGCCACGGCGCCCGGGTCGACGGCGTCGTCGAAGGCGACCGCCGAGTCGACGTCCGAGCTCAGCACCGCCTCGCGCCGGCCGTTGCTCCCCAGCGACAGCCACGTGAAGGCGTCCACGGACAGCTCCGGGTGCCGGGCGAACACCAGCCCGATGGCCCGGCGCATGATCGTGTCGAGGAAGCCGGAGTACACCGAGATCACCCGGACGGCGGCCAGCCCGCGCGACAGCAGGTCGTCGAGCACCGGCGGGACTCGCCCGGCGAACGTGGCCAGGTCCTCGATGCTCGTGGCCCGGCGCAGCTGCTCGTGCAGGGAGACCCCGACGGTGATCGGCGAGATGGCGAAGTCCCGGGGGCAGACGACCCCGCGGAGCTCGCCGGCCCGGTCGGTGACCAGGAGGAACTCGGCGTCACGCTCCAGCAGCAGCATCAGCGCCTCGGCGGCGGTGTCGCCCAGGCTCACCACGGGTGCCGTGGTGTCCATGATCTCGCGCGCCGGCGTGGTGAGCGGCCTGCCGTCGACCAGGACCCGGGCCCGCAGCACCGCGTCCGTGACCAGCCCGAACCGCCCGGCACCGAGCCGGACCACGGCCGGCGCGCTGCGGTCCGTCATCTGCCTCGCGACCTCGCCGACCGCGGTGTCCGGGTCCACGAGCAGCGGTTCGCGCTCGATCAGGTCGTCGACGCTGCTGTAGCTCGGGACGTCCGTACGCGGCCAGTGACCATCGTCTCGGCAACCATGGTCTCGACCAGGAACCGTGCCCCGCGACGGGTCGCGAAGGCCGGCCCCGCGAGCGACGCGGGAATGCGGGCGATCGTGGCCGCCCCGATCGCGACCGCGCGCGGACCGATCGACCGCTCCGTCAGCATCGCCCGGAAGCCGAACACGCCACCGGGCCCGAGGATGTCCGCGGGATCGGGCGGCACCTGGAGGCCGTCGTTCCACAGGAGGTCCACCTGTCCCGCGACGACGACGAACACCTCGTCGGTCGGCTCGTGGAAGGCGTCGTGGATGAGGGCGCCGTCGTCGAACCGCTCGACCCGCGCCGCCTGGGCGATCTCGTCGAGCGCCTCCGGACCGAGCGAGTCGAAGGGGGGGTGCTCGGCGAGGAACTCCGCGAGGTCGGCCGGCTCCACGGCGGTCATGCTGCCACAGCACCCGCCGGGTCGGGGACGCTGCGCGCTCAGCCGGAGGTCGCCGCGACCTCGCGGTACGACCGGAAGGTGCCCGCAGGCGTCGTCGCCGTCTCCGCCGCCAGCACCGCGTGCACCACGGCCCTGCCGACGACGTCGGCGGCGCTGGCGTGCAGCGCCATCAGAGCGGCCAGGTCGAGCGCCGGACGTGCGCAGGTCGCGAGCCCGAACACCAGGTCGCCGTCCACCACGGTGTGCACCGGCGCGAGCGTGCGGGCCAGCCCGTCGTGGCCCATCGCCGCCAGCCGCCCGCACCCGGCCTTGTCCAGCGTCGCGTCGGTGGCGACCACCGCGAGGGTCGTCGCGGTGCCGAGCCGCGGACGGACGGACTCGGCGACGGCCCGCAGCGCCGCCTGCGCCGCCGCGCCGACGTGGGGCTGCACGAACTCGTCGGGAAACCCGAGCCGCACGCCGTGCAGGCCGCCGGTGGCGAGGTCGACGGCCGAGCCGGCCGCGTTCACGGCCGCCAGCGCGGCCACGGTCGTCCCGTCGTCGAGGACCGCGCTCGCCGTCCCGATCCCGCCCTTGAGGCCACCGATCAGGGCGCCCGTGCCGGCGCCGACGACGCCCTGCGTGACCGGCCCGTCCGCCGCGGCGTCGACGGCGGCCGCCCCGGTCGCGGCGGTCGGGCGCAGCGACGGGGTCGCTCGCCGGGCCGCCGCGGCCCAGGTCGAACAGCACCGCCGCGGGCACGATCGGCACGACCGCGCCGGGGACCGCGAAGCCGACGCCCGCGGCCGCCAGCCGGGCCATCACCCCGTCGGCGGCGGCGAGGCCGAAGGCGCTGCCCCCGCTCAGGACGACGGCGTGCACGCGCTGGACGGTGTTGCGGGGATCGAGCAGGTCGGTCTCCCGGGTGCCCGGAGCGGCGCCCCGGACGTCCACGCCGGCGACCGCGCCCTCGGGCGGGGCGAGGACGACGGTGGTGCCCGACAGCGCGCCGGGCACGCGCGCATGCCCGACCCGCAGGCCGGCGACGTCGGTCAGGGCGTTGTTCGGTCCGGGGCGCACGCCGCCATCGTGGGGCCCGCCGCGGGCCGCCGCAGTCCCGACTCGCCGCACAGGCGGCGTGCGGGACGCGATCAGCGCTTCCACAGCCGCCGGATCAGCAGCACCACCAGCAGCAGGAGCAGGCCACCGCCGACCACCGGGACGAGGCGCTGGCGCACATGTGCGCCCGCGTGGTCGAGCAGGTCGATCGCGTCGACCTCGCTGCGCACATGGGCACGGAGCCCCGTGCCGCCGGCGGTCGCCGCGGAGCGGGCGGTGGAGGCCGGCGTCGTCGTGGCCGGGTCGGGAGCCATGTCGGTGGCTGCGGGCGCCTCCACCTCCGAGGTCCCCGCCCCCGGGGTGACCGGCGTGCCCGTCGCCGCAGCAGGGGCCATGTCCGCGGCGGGCGCCTCGGCCTCGGAGGTGCCCGGCACCGCCGCGCCGTTCGTCGACACCCGTTCCAGGACCGAGTCCGAGATCGCCTCCGAGCCGGCCGCCGGGGCCGCCGCGCGCCGGGCGCCCCGGGCGGGCGCGGTCGGGATGTCGGAGGTCGCCTCGGAGGCCGCGGTCGCCGACACCGCGACCGGCGCCGCCTCCTCCTCGGCCGGCCCCAGCTTGCGCGCCACGCACGCCGCGAACTGCCCGATGATCTTGTCGGCGACGTCCGAGATCACCCCGCGGCCGAACTGCGCGGGCTTCCCGGTGATCGTCATGTCAGTGATCATCGAGACGGCCGTGCGGTCGGCCGCCTCCGCGACCATGGACGCCGTCACGGTGGCGTTCGCCGTGCCGTTGCCGCGCGAGTCGCGCCCGTTGGCCTCGATCACGACCTCGTGGGCGTCGTCGTCGCGCGAGACGTAGGTGCCCTTGCCCTTGTAGGTCATCGCGATCGGCCCGAGCTTGACCTTCACCGTGCCGGCGAACGAGTCGCCCTCGTACGACGTGAGGGTGGCGCCGGGGAAGCAGGGAGCGACGGTCTCGGGGTTGTTCAGGGCCTCCCATGCCGTGTCGATCGGCACGTCGATCGTGAAGTTGTTCTCGAGCTTCATGCTTCCTCCCCCAAATCGTGTCCTGCAGATCGACGCCGCATGCAAGCTTGGCGTAGATCCGCAGGTAGATCCCAAAGCCTGTCCGCACGTAGTCACCGAACCGCGAACGCCCGCCCCATGCTCGGAGTTCCGGGGCGGGCGTCTCGGCAAACCTCAGCCCACCGCGGCGAGCACCGCACGGCCGGTGAGTACCCGCGCAAGGTGCTCACGGTAGTCGGACGCGGCGTCGGCGTCGCTCGGTGCCGCCGTGCCCTCGGTGACGCGCTCGGCCGCCGCGCGCACCGCCTCGGCCGTCGCCGGCTGACCGACCAGGGCCTCCTCGACGCCGCGGGCCCGCAGCGGCGTGGCGCCCATGTTCGACAGCCCCACCCGGGCCTCGGCGATCGTGCCGCCCTCGGTCCGGACGGCCGCGGCGATGGCGACCATCGACCACGACTGTGCGGTGCGGTTGAACTTCTCGTAGTGGCTGCCCCAGCCGGTGTAGCGCGGGAACCGCACCTCGGTGAGGATCTCGTCCTCGCCGAGCGCGGTCGTGAAGTAGTCGACGAAGAAGTCGTCCGCCGACACGGTGCGCTGCCCGCCCGGCCCGGTGATCACGAACTCCGCCTCGAGAGCCAGGGCGACGCCGCCCAGGTCACCGGCCGGGTCGGCGTGCGCGAGCGCGCCGCCGAGGGTCCCGCGGTGCCGGACCTGGTTGTCCGCCACCGTCGCCGTGGCCTGGGCCAGCAGCCCGACATGCTCCTTGACGAGCTCGTCACGCATCACCTCGTGGTGCGGCGCCATCGCCCCGATCGCGATCCGGTCGCCGTCGTCGCGGATGCGCCGCAGCTCCGGGATCCCGCCCAGGTCGATCAGCAGTGGACGGCGCGGCCAGCCGCAGCCGCAGCACCGGGATGAGGCTCTGCCCGCCGGCGAGGATCTTGGCGTCCTCACCGGCCTGCTGCAGCGCGGCCACGGCCTCGTCGACCGTGCCGGGCCTGACGTAGTCGAACGGCGCCGGGATCACTGGACCTCTTCTTCCTGCGGGTTGTTCGGGTCGATCGAGCCGAGGCCGGCACCCGGCGAGTGGGTGTCGACCGGCGTCTCCTGCGTGGCGCGCCCCTGTGCCGCCTGGATCGCCCGCCACACGCGCTGCGGCGTGCAGGGCATCTCGACGTCCGGGACACCCAGGTGGCGCACCGCGTCGAGGACGCCGTTGACGATCGCCGGGGTCGAGGCGATCGTGCCCGCCTCGCCGACGCCCTTGACGCCCAGCGGGTTGCCCGTGGCCGGGGTCGCGGTCCGGTCCGTGGTGAAGCTCGGCAGGTCCGCGGCCGAGGGCAGGGTGTAGTCGACGAACGTGCCGTTGACCAGCGTGCCCTGCTCGTCGTAGTTGGCCTCCTCGAACAGCGCCTGGGCGATGCCCTGCGCGAGGCCGCCGTGCACCTGCCCCTCGACGATGAGCGGGTTGAGCGCGTTGCCGACGTCGTCGACGCAGACGTAGGCGCGGATGGTCGCCCGCCCCGTCTCCGTGTCGACCTCCATCGCGGCGAGGTGCGTGCCGTGCGGGAAGGAGAAGTTGTCCGGGTCGTAGGTGGCGTCCGAGTCGAGCGAGGGCTCGACGCCGTCGGGTAGGTCGTGCGCCGCCCAGGTGGCCGTCGCGACCTCCTGGATGCTCACGCCCTTGCCCGTGCCCCTGACCCCGAACCGGCCGCCGGAGAACTCCAGGTCGTCCTCGGACGCCTCGAGCATGTGCGCGGCGATGGTCCTGGCCTTGGCGACCACCTTCTCCGCGGCCTTGACGACGGCGATCCCGCCGACGGCGAGCGACCGCGAGCCGTAGGTGTCCATGCCCCGCGGGGAGATCTGGGTGTCGCCGTGCAGCACCTCGATGTCCTCGAACGGCACGCCGAGCTGGTCCGCGACGATCTGGCTCCAGGCCGTCTCGTGGCCCTGCCCGTGCCCGGACGACCCGGTGACCACCTCGACCTTGCCGAACGGGAGCATCCGGATCGACGCGTTCTCCCAGCCGCCCGCGCCGTACGCCAGCGACCCGAGCACCCGGCTCGGGGCGAGCCCGCACATCTCGGTGAAGGTCGAGATGCCGATGCCGAGCTGGACCGGGTCTTTGCGGTCGCGCCGCTCCTGCTGCTCGCGGCGCAGCGCGTCGTAGCCGAGCAGCTCCTTGGCCTTGGCCGTCGCGGCCTCGTAGTTGCCCGAGTCGTACTCCAGCCCGCACACCGTGGTGAACGGGAACTCCTCGTGCTTGATCCAGTTCTGCTCGCGCAGCTCCAGCGGCTCGCGGCCCAGCTCGGCCGCCAGCTCGTCCATGATCCGCTCGATGGCGAACGTGGCCTCCGGCCGGCCGGCGCCGCGGTAGGCGTCGGTGGGGGTCTTGGAGGTGAACACGTTCGTGCAGGCGAACCGGTAGGCCGGGAACTTGTAGATCGAGTTGAACATGAACGCGCCGAGGATCGGGATGCCCGACGTCACCAGGCGCAGGTAGGCACCCATGTCGGCGAGCAGGTCGACGTCCAGCGCGAGGACGGTGCCGTCGCGGCGGGCAGCGATCGTGATGTCCTGGATCTGGTCGCGGCCGTGGTGGGCCGAGAGCAGCGACTCCGAGCGGGTCTCGGTCCACTTGACCGGCTTGCCCAGCTTGACCGACGCGGCCAGGACGAGGATCTCCTCGGGCGTGACCTGCAGCTTGCCGCCGAAGCCGCCGCCGACGTCCGGGGCGATCACCCGCAGCTTGTGCTCGGGCAGGCCGGTCACGGCCGCGGCGAGGGTCTTGAGGATGTGCGGGATCTGCGTCGCCGACCACATGGTCAGCTGCTCACCGGACGGGTCGACGACCACGGAGCGCGGCTCCATGAACGCCGGGATGAGCCGCTGCTGGCGGAACCGCCGCCGGACGACGATCGCATCGGGGTCCTTCTCGGCCGCGGCGATCGCGTCGCGGGCGCTCCCGCCCGTGCCGGCCTCGCCGGAGTCGAACACCCAGTGCGCGCTCGCGTTCGTGCCGAGGTCGGGGTGCAGCAGGGTGGCGCCCTCGGCGAGCGCCGCCTCCATGTCCAGCACGGGCGGCAGGTCGTCGTAGTCGACCACGACGAGCTCCGTCGCGTCGCGGGCGGTGGCCGCGTCGCGGGCGACCACCACGGCGACGCCGTCACCGGCGAAGTGCACGGTGTCGACGGCCAGCGGCGGCGCCTGCGGGGCCTTCTGGTCCGGGGTGATCGGCCAGGCGTTGGGCAGGCTCGCCTCGGCCAGCCCGAGGTCGGCCGCGGTGTAGACGGCGATGACGCCGGGCAGCGCGCGGGCCTCGTCGGCGTCGATGCCGGTGATCCGGGCGTGCGCCGCGGACGAGCGCACCACGGCCAGGTGCAGCATGCCGGGCAGCGTGATGTTGTCGGTCCAGCGGGTGCGCCCGGTGATGAGGCGGGCGTCCTCCTTGCGGGTCCGGGACTTCCCGAACTCCAGTGCGGGCGTGGTGGGATCGGCGGTAGTCGTCATGGGTCAGCTCCCTGCCACGGGCGCGGGGGTCTCAGCAGGGACGCCCGGCTTCATCGCCTGCGCGGCGCTCTGTACGGCTCGCACGATGTTCTGGTAGCCGGTGCACCGGCAGAGGTTGCCCTCGATGCCCTCGCGGACCTCGTGCTCGTCCGGGTCGGGGTTGTCGCCGAGCAGGTCGACCGCCTGCATGATCATTCCCGGCGTGCAGAACCCGCACTGCAGGGCGTGGCACTCGTTGAACGCCTTCTGGACGGGGTGCAGCTGCCCGTCGCGGGCGAGACCCTCGATCGTGGTGACCTCGCCGCCGTCGGCCTGGACGGCGAACACCGCGCAGGACTTCACGCTCTGCCCGTTCAGCGCGACCGTGCAGGCGCCGCAGTTGCTGGTGTCGCAGCCGACGACGGTGCCGGTCTTCCCGAGCCGTTCTCGCAGGTAGTAGACCAGGAGCATGCGGGGTTCGACCTCGTCGACGTACTGCACGCCGTCGACGGTGACCCTGACCTGTGCCATGAGCCCTTCCTCCTCGCCGAGACCGGACGCGTTTCGGGAGACGCCGTCGGCCCCGACCTTCCGTGGATCGGCGCGCGCGACCGCGCGCCGCGCCAATGTGGCGGCGAGCACATTCTACGCCGATCTTCGAGCGGGGCAAGAAGAGCGGCGCTGGTCCGGCGCACGACGTTGACACGACGGGGCAGCGCGGGCGCACAGGGAGTGAGAAGACCTCGCAGGTGCGGATCAGAACGGCAAGAGATCCGCCTCCGCGGAGATCCCGGCCAACTCAGTTCACCCGATCGACGCAATACTCTCGGAGGGTTGATCGCTCAGGAGACGTCGGTCCCACTCTCTGCATAGCGGCTCGGCCATCGCCGATCCGGTTGCCGGCCCGCGGATGCCCGGCTCTTGCCGTCCGAACCGCGGGCCCAGCGGGCGCAGCGGCTCGAGCGTGCGGTGGCGCAGGGCGCCCCACCACAGACCGGCGCCGTACGCGAGGTCGTCCAGCCGGTGCGCGACGAGGTGGCCGAGCAGGCCCGGCCGCACGGAGGGGTCGCGGTCGCGGTGGCGCAGCCAGTCGACGACGCCTTCGGCGAGCGCGACGGCCGCGACGGTCCTGCGGGCCCGGGCGGAGACGGCGCAGGCCAGGGCGGAGAGCGGCCAGTAGTGGCGGTTCACGGCGTCCGCGGTCTGGGCGACCGCGCCCGCGGTGCCGAGCCCGATGATCCGGATGGCCGCGAGCCACGGCCTCGACAGCTCGGGCAGTTGCGGGACCAGCCGGTGCACGGCCCAGGCGGCCACCCCGACCGCGGCGAGCGGACGGCGGGCCAGCAGCGCCCCGGCGACCGCGGCCGCCCACGGGCTCAGCACCATCGGCGGCACCGCGCCGCGGTGGCGCAGCGCGAGCGGGGCCGCACCGGTCCCGTAGTACGCCTTGCGCAGCCACCACGCGCGCAGGTCGGTGCGGTGGTCGTGCGCGACCCGCGACGACGGCTCGTAGCGCATCCGCCAACCCGCGCCGTGCAGGCGCAGCACGAGGTCGACGTCCTCGGCGACGTGCATGTCGTCGTCGAATCCCGCCCCGACCGCCGCGCGGCGCACGAGCAGCGCCGCGCTGGGGACGTAGGCGACCCGGGTGCGCGGCACGACGACGGCCGGGTCCGGGCCCAGGTCCAGCGACGACCGCACCGCCTCGTACCGGCCCAGCCACCCCCGGACCGGCGGCTGTGCCGCCCAGCCACCCGGCGGTGCCAGGGCGACGATCCGCGGGGCGACCAGCCCGACGGCCGGGTCGGCCAGGTGCGCGAGCAGCGGATCGAGCCAGCCCGGGGTCGGCAGCACGTCCGAGTCGAGGAAGGCGACGAGCGGGGTCGTCGCGGCGGCCAGCCCGGCGTTGCGCGCGGCGGCCGGGCCGCGGGGGCGCTCGTGGCGGAGCACGCGGACCTCGGTGCGCAGCGGCTGCGCGCCGATGTCGTGTACCGCTGCCACGAGGGCGTCCGGATCGGCGGAGCCGTCGTCGACGACGATCACGCCACCCAGATCGGGCGGGAGCGCGGCGAGCAGTCGGGCGACGGCGTCGGTCCGGTCCTTGACCGGGACGACGACGGTGACGTCCCCCGGCCCGGGCCCGGCGCCGTCCGGAACCGGGTGCACCACCCCGCCGTCGAGCAGGCGCCTGGCCAGTGCCCGGGAGGTGGCGTCGGTGACCGTGAACCCGCCGCCCGCGAGCAGCGCGCGCCCGGCCGGGGCGAGCCGGAGCATGCGCGGGGGCGCGCCGCCGAGCAGCACCCGCCCGCCGTCGAGCGCGACGACGCGCCGGTCGACGACGACGCGCCACCCGTCGGGCAGGGCCGTGTCGGCGGGCCCGGCGCCGACCGCGGGTGCAGGTGCGCTGCGGCGTCGATGATCGGCAGCGGAACTGCCGTCTCGCTCCGGCGGACGAACGTGCCGACTCGCGGTGACGAACGTGCCGACTCGCGGTGACGAACGTGCCGACTCGCGCGGCGTCGTGGGGCGCCCGCGCCTCGGCGACTCGTCACCAGTGCGCTCGGTTACTTCGCCCATCCCCCGATCGTGACACGCTGACCGGATGACCTCCGACGGACCTGAGCCCGATCCGCCCGAGCCCGTCCTGCCCCGGTACGGCGAGCGGTCGCTGGCCGAGGTGCTCCCGGCGCTGATGAGCGCGCTCGGGGTGCCCGGCGGTCCGGAGGGGCTCGGGATCCCGCCGGTGCGCGCGGCCGGCCTGCTCCTCGTCGACGGGCTCGGCGCCCGGCAGCTGCGCCGGTACGCGGCGGACGCGCCGTTCCTCTCGAGCCTGCCCGACGCCGGGCCGCTCACGGCAGGCTTCCCGTCGAGCACCGCGACGAGCCTGACGTCGCTGGGCACGGGGACGCCGCCGGGGCACCACGGGATGGTCGGCATCACGATGCGCGTGGGCAGCGGACGGCGGGCGCGCCTGCTGCACACCCTGCACTGGACCAGCCACGGCCAGAAGAAGCCCGTGGACCTGCGCGACGACTTCCCGCCGGAGGCCGTGCAGCCCGGCCCGACCGCGCTGGAGCGGGCCGCGGCGGTCGGCGTCTCCGCGACGGTGGTGTCGGCACGGCGCTTCGAGAACTCCGGGCTCACCCGGGCCGCGCTGCGCGGCGGCAGGTTCCGGGGCGTCATCGCGCTGGGCGACCTCGCCGCGGCGACGATCACCGCGCTGCGCGCGCCCGGCCGCCAGCTCTGCTACGCCTACCACGCCGACCTCGACGCGCTCGGGCACGAGCACGGCCCCGGGAACGCTGCCGTGGCGGCTGCAGCTGGCCGCCGTCGACCGGCTCGCCGCGCTCATCGCGGAGCACCTGCCGTCGGACGCCGTGCTCGCCGTGACCGGCGACCACGGGATGATGACGGTCGAGCGAAAGGTCGACATCGACGAGACGCCGGTCCTGATGCGGGGCGTCGACCTCGTCGGCGGCGACGCCCGCGCGCGGCTGGTCTACGCCCGACCCGGGGCCGCCGACGACGTGCTCGCGACGTGGCGGGAGACCCTCGGTGACGGCGCCCTCGTCCTCCCCCGCGAGCAGGCGGTCGCGGAGGGCTGGTTCGGCGCGGTCTCCCCCGGGTCGTCGACCGGCTCGGCGACGTCATCGCCGCGGCCCGCGGGGGAACGGCGCTGACCCGCACGCGCGTGGAACCCGGCCTCGCGGCCCTCGTCGGCCAGCACGGCGGCCTCACGGCCGACGAGCAGATGGTCCCCCTGCTCCTGGCCCACAACCCCTGACCCGCGAGTCGGCACCTTTGCTTGCGCGAGTCGGCACCTTCGCTGGCGCGAGTCGGCACCTTCGCTGGCGCGAGTCGGATCGGTTCAGCGCAGACGGCCGGACGCATCGGGGGTCCACCGGGCGAGCGCCGCGACCAGCTCGGCGGCCATCGCCGCGAGCAGCCGCTCGCCCTCGTCCGGGGACGCTCCGGTGGGGTCACCCAGCACCCCGTTCGCGCTCACGGCCGCCACTCCGCCGGCGCGCATCGCGGGCAGCAGGTCGCCCAGCGGGGCCGTGTTGCCGGCGGCCCACTCGGTCCGCACGCAGGCGGGGTCCAGCGCGAGCATCAGCGACGTCTCGGTCCGGCCCGCATGGGCGTCGCCACCGGGGGCGCAGGCGAGCCAGGCGGCGTCGCGACCCTCGTGGCGGAGCAGGCGGACCGCGTCGACGAGCGTGGGGACGTTGCCGCCATGACCGTTGACGAACAGCACCCGGCCGGCCCATCGGGCGGCCGAACGCCCCAGTTCGACGAGCAGCAGCCGCAGGGCCTCGTGCCCGATCGACACCGTGCCGGGGAACCCCTCGTGCTCTCCGGATGCGCCGTACGCGACGGGCGGCGCGACGAGCAGGGCACCGATGGCGCCCGCAGGGCCGGCGACGGACGGCGACGGTGCCGGGTCCGCCGCACCGGCCCTCAGCGAGCGGGCGACGGCGCGTCCGCCCGGCGACCCCGGGATGCGGGCCGCGGCGCGGGCCGCGACGGCGGCGGCCACCCGGGCGTCGGTGTCGAGCGGCAGGTGCGGGCCGTGCTGCTCGGTGGAGCCGACGGGCACGAGCAGCGTCGGCCGGCCGTCGATCTCGGGCCAGGCCCGCTCGCCGAGAGCGGCCGGGGAGGTCTCCACGATCAGCCCAGTACGCGATCGGCAGTGCACCCGAGCATGATCGGCCGTTCGGGGACATGAGACCCGTATACGAGTCTCATGTCCCGATTTCGCCGATCATGCAGCCGGCGAACCCGGCGAGCGGGTTCTCGTCGCACGCCCGGTCGGGCTTCCCGGCGGGTGGGCGGACCGAGAGCGCCAACGGCAGCGGCCCCTTCGGCGTGCGTGAGTTCCGGGGTGCGGACCGGGAGTGGTCGACCTCGGACTTCGGGATCGTCGCGTCGGCCGACCGGGCCGCCAGCGCCTGCTCGCCGAAACCGCGCACGCACTCCGGGTCCGGCCCGTCCAGCGGCAGCCCGGTGAAGAACTTCGCCGCCATGCACCCGCCCTGACACGAGTCGTAGAACGAGCACGACGCACACGCGCCGCCGGTCTGCGGGCGACGCAGGTCAGCGGAACAGCTCCGAGTCCCGCCAGACGCCCTCGAACCCGCCGGGCGAGCGGACGTTGCCCGCCAGGAAGTTCTCGTGGATCGCGAACGGGCACGCGTAGACATCGCCCACCGGGTCGATCAGGCACACCACCCGGCCCGCCCCGCACAGGTTCAGCCCGGGCAGCGCCTGTCCGTAGGCCGACAGGTGGAAGAACGAGTCGCCGGTCAGCACCCCCTCCCCGCGCGCGACCAACCAGTCGTAGAGCTGGCGCTGCTGCGACGGGAGCGGGTGCAACTCGTCCCAGACGTCCGCGCCGCGCCCCGAGGGCCGCAGCCGGGTGATCCGCAGCTGCGCGCCGAACTTGTCGGCGATCGCCTTGAACTCGTCGAGCTGGTCCACGTTCTGCCGGGTCATCACCACCGAGATCTTCGGCTGGCCGAACCCGGCCTCGGCCAGGTTCTCCAACGCGCGGATCGCGGTGGCGTACGACCCCGGGCCGCGGACGTGGTCGTTGACCTCGGCGGTCGCCCCGTCCAGGGAGATCTGGATGTCGACGTAGTCCGTCGCCGCCAGCTGCGCGGCCCGGCGCTTGTCCAGCTTGATCCCGTTGGTGGAGAACTTGACCCCCACGTCGTGGCTGATCGCGTAGTCGAGCAACTCCCAGAAGTCGGGCCGCACCGTCGGCTCACCACCGCCGATGTTGACGTAGAAGACCTGCATGCGCTGCAGCTCGTCCACCACGGCCTTGGCCTCGTCGGTGGACAGCTCGCGCGGGTCGCGCCGCCCCGACGACGACAGGCAGTGCACGCACGCGAGGTTGCACGCGTAGGTGAGCTCCCACGTCAGGCAGATCGGGGAGTTCAGGCCGTACTGGAAGTGCTCGACCAGCTTCACGTGCGCTCCTCAGCCAGAACAGGTTCGATGGTGCCGTTCTCGGCCAGACCGGCCAGGGCGCGCAGGTACGCGGGACGCTGCGCGGGGTCGACGCCCGCGGCGTCGAGGGCGGAATGAACATCTGGGTGGTCGGCGAGCCCGGAGACCACCGTGACCAGCTGCGGGGTCTTCAGGAACGACAACCGGCGGGTGCCGAAGTGGTACACCAGCGCCCCGAACGGCTCAGGCCGCAGCGCCACCGACGGGCTGCACCGGTAGGGCTGCCCGGGGTCGAAGACCGGACCCGCCTCGAGGGCGGGCCCGGTGACGGGCTCGTTAGTAGACACCGCACATGCCGTCGATCGAGACCTCCTCGACCAGGGTCTCCTCGACGACTGTCTCCTCGACCGGCTCGTTCTGCTCCACGGGTCCTCCTCGGGTGGGCGTCGGTGGTCGGACGGTAGGTCTGCGGCCGAGGTCGCGACAAGGACCGGTCGGCAAGTCCGTCCGTTCGGAGGGGCAGGCTTCTGCTCCGGCGCGGAGATGACGGAATCGATCGAGCAGCCGTCGACCGGCGGATCGCGGGCTGCAGGCGATCGGTGACGGGGCGAGGAGCCGGCGCGCCCACTTCTCTTCTTCGGGAGAGTTGTGCACGGATCTGCAACGTCGATGCAACCCCGGATTTCCTATGGTGCTGCGGCGACATCGAGGCCGGGTGGGTCTGGGTGAACCACCTCGACATGCTCGGCCACCACCAGAAGATCAAGACCATGCTGGGTGAGGTGGAACCTGATGGACACCTTGCTCGAAGCACCCCAGGGCAGCACGGGTGCGGCGAGGGTTTTCCGGTTCTTCCTGCCCGAGATCATCTGCGGCTGGGGTGCACTGGTCGAGGCGGGGCGCACCAGTTGCCGCCTCGGCGCCCGGCGTGTCCTCGTCATGACAGAACCCGAGGCGGTCGAATCCGGCTGGATCGCCGAGCTGCACCACCACCTGGTACAGGCGGGACTCGAGCCCGTCACATGGGATGCCGTGTCGCCCGCTCCCCGGGACCACGAGGTCGTCGCCGCGCTGCAGATGTACCGCGCGCAGGACTGCGACGTGATCATCGGGATGGGCGGTCGAGCGGCGATGGACACAGCCAAAGCGGTGGCCGTGCTCGCCGGCAACGGAGGATCGGTCGCCGACTACGACGGCTTCGACCGGGTCACCCAGCCCACGCCCCCGACGGTGATGATCCCGACGACGATCGGGAGCGGCGCCGAGATCCTTCAGTCGTGTGCGATCGACGACACGTCACGGCGGCGGACGGTGACGATGCTGGGTTGCGCGCTCGTCCCGGACGCCTGTCTGGTCGATCCGAGGCTGACCAGCACGCTCTCGCCCGAGCTGGTCGCCGCCTGCGGGTTCGAGGCGATCGCCATGGCGATCGAGGGCTACCTGTCCCGGACGGCGACCGCGATGAACGAGCCGCACGCGCTCACCGCGCTGCGGCTGATCAGCAATCACCTCGTGCAGGCGGTCGACGCGCCCGGCGGACAGGAAGAGGTGACGGCGCTCGCGACCGCAGGCGTACATGCAGCGGTGGCCTTCAGCAACACCCTGCAGAGCACGACCGCCGCGCTGTCCGGCCTGCTCGCCGCATTCCTCGGCGTGCACCGCGGCGCCGTCCGTGGGGTACTCCTCCCGCACGCGATCCGCTCGCAGATCTCCCCGTGTGTCGACCGGTACCTGGCCGTCGCGCGCGCGGTGGGTCTCGACACGACCGGCGCGTCCGGCGAGTGGGCCGCACACGCGGTCGCCGACTGGATGCGGGCGCTCGGCGACAAGGTCGGCATCTCGGCAAGCCTGTCGGATCTCGGCGTCGGACCGGACGCCGCCGACCGCATCGCTCTCGGTGCCACGCGCGACATCGACGTGCGATCCGACCATGAGACGGCGTCGTTCGAGTACGCCTCGAACCTCCTCCGCGCTGCCCTCTGACACCCGCGCCCACCGGCGCGCACTCAGCTCCCCGGGCGGGACCGGGGGGCCGGTCTCCGGTACTCGGCGGTGAGCCGCCGCGCCTCCCGCACGGCGAGCGAGCGGACCGCGCCCGCGGGAGCGGTCCGCGCCAGCGCCTCCCAGACCTCGAGGTCGTCACGGCCCCACGGGGTGCGGGTCCAGCGCAGGAGCAGGCCCGGGTCGGCCGCACCCAGCAGGCCGGCCCGGACCTGCCGCTCGACCCGGCGGCGCAGCTGCTCGACGCCCGGCGCCTCGGAGGTGGGCAGCACGGGCCCCCGGTAGCGGCGAAAGGCCTCGGCCACCGCGCCCTTCTCGAGCAGCTGCGCCAGCTCGACGAAGTCGGCACGCACCGGTATCCGGAGCCGGTACGGGCGGGAGGCCAGCAGCTCGTCGCCGAGCAGCCGCCGCAACCGCACCATCTCGGCCCGCAGCGTGATGGGGTTGGCCTCGTCGCCGTAGAGCTGCATGCCGAGTTGCTCGCCGGTCACCCCGTCCGGGTTCTCGGCGAGCAACGCGAGGATCTCGCTGTGCCGGCGGGACAGCCGCAACTGCTGCATGCCGACACCGAGGAGCGCCGTGTCCTGTCCCAGGAGTTCCAGGTGAGCCACACCGGCCTCGGTGGAACCGGGGGTGGACGACGGTGCGCCCGCCGGTCGGGCCGCCCGCAGCCGGGCCAGCTCACCCTCGGCAGCCAGCGCGGTGGCCCGCACCAGGGACAGGCTGACCGGCGTGCCCAGCTCGTCGCCCCCGGTGAGGTCGACGAAACCCAGCACGTCGCGCGTGTGCGGGTCGCGGATGGGCGCCGCGGAACACGTCCAGGGCTGCACGACCTCGCAGAAGTGCTCGGCCGCGGTGATCTGCACCGGGCGCGCCAGGGCGATGGCGGTGCCCGGTGCGTTGGTGCCGGCCGCCCGCTCGTCCCACGCCGCGCCCTCGACGAAGTTCATGTGCTCGGCCCGGCGCCGCAACACCGGATGCCCCTCGACCCAGAGCAGCCGTGCGTCGGCGTCGCCCACCGCCATCAGGTGCCGTGCCTCCGTCGCGATCCGCCCCAGCAACTCGCGGAACAGCGGCAGCAGCTCCACGAGCGGGCTGCGCTCCCGGTGGCTGCGCAGCTCCGCACCGTCCAGCTGCACCGGCGCCACGGTCCGCCCCGGATCGACACCCCCGTCGCGGCACCGCCGCCAGGAGTCGGCGACGACCGTCCGCACCCCCGCCGCCTCTCCGGAGTGCACGAAGCGCTCGTGCGCCCGGCGCAGCGGCGCCAATCGGGCGGCCGGGTCGGGCCCCGGTCCGAGGTCGGGCGACGCGTTGAGCATTGGGGGGAGCCCTTCGGCCGGCGCGAGCTCACCGTCGAGGCCGCGTCAGCGCCACCGTAGGGTGACCGGGGTTGCGTGAACGTTGCAGACGCGACCTCGTCCGGCATCCTGCCCCCGTGACCGGGCCCCTGCTGCACCTCATCACCGCCGCCGACTGGGCGCTCGCCCGTGCCCGCGGCACCCTCGCCCCCACCCACGGCGACGGGTTCGTGCACCTGTCCACCCCGGAGCAGGTGCAGCTGCCCGCGAACCGCCTGTTCGCCGGCCGCACCGACGTGCTGCTGCTCGTCGTCGACCCCACCGGGCTGGATGTCCGGTTCGAGCCCGGCATGCCGTACGACCCGCCGGAGATGCGGTTCCCGCACGCCTACGGCACGGTCCCCAGCTCGGCGGTCATCGCCGAGGTGCCGTATCCGCCGAGGTCGGACGGCACGTTCCCGCCGCCCCCGGAGCACTGACCGGTGGGGCGCCACACTGCCTGATCGGAGGGTTCGGGCCCGCCCCTCACGACGGTCTTTCGACACCCAGGGCCATAACGGCAATAGCGTTCGGCTCGATCCCGTCGTCGTGAGGAAGGGCCACCCATGCAGGTAGACGAACTTCTCCAGCCGTTCCCGATCAAGGAGTTCCACCCGTTCCCCCGGGCGATGCTGGGTCCAGGCGCGCACGAGATGATCGGCCCGGAGGCCCTCAAGCTGGGCTTCAAGAAGACGCTGGTGATGACGTCGGGCCTGCGCGGCAGCGACATCGTCCACAAGATCGTCGAGTCGATGAAGTACCACGGGCTCGAAGTCGTGGTCTACGACAAGGTCGAGTCCAACCCCAAGGACTACAACGTCATGGACGCCGTGTCGTTGTACCAGCAGAACGCCTGCGACAGCTTCGTCTCGATCGGCGGCGGCTCGTCGCCACGACGCCTGTAAGGGCGCGCGCATCTCGGTCGCCCATGACGGCCGCAACGTCAACGAGTTCGAGGGCTTCAACAAGAGCGAGAACCCGAAGAACCCGCCGCACATCGCCGTCTCCACCACCGCCGGTACCGGCTCGGAGACCTCCTGGGCGTACGTGATCACCGACACGACGACCGACCCGGACAACCCGCACAAGTACGTCGCCTTCGACGACGCCTCGGTCGCGACGCTGGCGATCGACGACCCGGTGCTGTTCTACAGCTGCCCGCTCGACTACACCGCGCAGTGCGGGTTCGACGTGCTCGCGCACGCCTCCGAGCCCTACGTCTCGCGGCTGAACTTCCCGCCGTCGCTGGGCAACGCCCTCTACGCGATCAAGCTGACCAGCGAGAGCCTGCGCGAGGCGGTCTGGAACGGGACCTCGCTGCCCGGCCGCGAGGGCATGATGTACGCGCAGTACATCGCCGCGCAGGCGTTCAACTCCGGCGGCCTGGGGATCATCCACTCGATCTCGCACGCGGTGAGCGCGTTCTACGACACCCACCACGGGCTCAACAACGCCATCGCGTTGCCGCGGGTGTGGGCGTTCAACATGCCCGTGGCCTACCAGCGCTTCGCCGACATCGCCGAGGCGATGGGCATCGACACCCACGGCATGACCAAGGTGCAGGCCGCAGAGGCCGCGCTGGCCGCGGGCATCCGGCTGCTGCGCGACGTGGGCATCCCGGAGCGGTTCATCGACGTCAAGCAGGACAGCTACTCGAAGAACCGGCTCGGCCAGGGTCCGACGAAGTTCTACGAGAACGCGCCGGAGATCATCGGCGACGCGGCGGACGTCGACCGGATCACCAACCACGTCCTCGGCGACGCCTGCACGCCCGGCAACGCCAAGGAGTGCACGTTCGAGACCGTCCGGCCCGTCGTGGATCACTGCATCAACGGCGACCTGGACGACCTGCTGTCCTGACGCGTGTCCTGTGGATCAACGCCGCAGCGAAGCAAGGCGGAGATCCACAGGTGGATGACAGCCCAGAGGACGTATCGTCCGAGGGGGCGCACGGCCGGCGGCCGGCGCCCCCTCGCTCGATCGGGCACCACCGTAGTGAGGATCGGAGCAGCATGACCCAGTCGGTCCCAGCCACCGTCGAAGGGGCCCCTTTCCAGACGGTCGACGAGGTCGTCGACGCGCTGGGGGCCCACGGCTACATCGCCGACACGCGCCTGGCGACCACCGTCTTCCTCGTGACCCGGCTCGACAAGCCGCTGCTCATCGAGGGTCCCGCGGGCGTCGGCAAGACCGAGCTGGCGAAGGCGCTGGCCGCCGTCACCGGCAGGCGGCTCCTGCGGCTGCAGTGCTACGAGGGCCAGGACGAGACCAAGGCCCTCTACGAGTGGGACTACGGCAAGCAGCTGCTCTACACCCAGATCCTCCGCGAGAAGATCGGCCAGGTCGTCGCGGACGCACCCGACCTCGAGTCGGCCGTCGACCGGATCGGCGCGCAGGAGAGCGTGTTCTTCTCCGAGCGGTTCCTCGCGGCGCGACCGCTGCTCGAGGCGGTGCGGTCGGAGGAGCCGACGGTGCTGCTGATCGACGAGGTCGACCGCGCGGACGAGGCGCTGGAGGCCGTGCTGCTGGAGACCCTCGCGGAGTTCCAGGTCTCGGTGCCGGAGGTCGGCACGTTCGTGGCGAAGCGGCCGCCGTACGTGATCCTGACCAGCAACAACACCCGCGACCTCTCGGCCGCGCTCAAGCGCCGCTGCCTGCACCTGTTCCTCGACTACCCGACGGCGAAGCGCGAGCTGGAGATCGTGCGGTCCAAGAACACGGGGCTGTCGGACGCGCTGGCCGTGCAGCTGGTGGAGATCGTGCGCGGGATCCGGGAGCTGGAGCTGCGCAAGTCGCCGTCGATCTCCGAGACGATCGACTGGGCGCGCACCCTGGCGGTGCTCGGCGTCGAGGAGCTGACGGCGTCGGTGCTGTCGGACACGGCGGCGGTGGTCGTCAAGTACGACCGCGACGTCCGCCGCACGCTCGAGGCGCTGCCCCGCCTCATCGACCCGAACGCCAAGGTGCCGGAGCACGGCCACGGTCACGGCCACGGTCATGGGCACGGCCACGGGCACGACGACGACCAGCACCACGATCCCGTCGACCCCGCGGTGGACGACGGCGAGATCGACGGCCGCGCGATCCGGGCAGCCAGGGACGCCGAGGGCCGCCACGACGCCGGCTACTACCGGACCCGCGACTCGGTACAGCCCGAGCGTCCGACGGTGCCGAAGCCGAAGGTGTCGGCGGACCGCGGCACCCGCAGCTTCGGCGCGGGCCTGGGCCGCAAGCGCGCGTTGTGAGCGCCGCCCGTATGCAGCGAAAGCGGCGTTGGGTGCACTCACCGCAGCGAACGCCGCTTTCGCTGCATCGAGGTACCCCCGGGGAGGGCTGATGGAGAACGCGCTGCACCGGTTCGTGCGGCTGCTGCGGCTGCGCCAGGTCCGGATCTCGATCCCCGAGGCCCTCGACGCCATGGCCTGCGCCCGCGAGCCGGGGATGCTCGCCGACAAGGCCCACCTCAAGGCCGCCCTGCGCGTCGCGCTGATCAAGGACCGGCGCGACGAGGAGGTCTTCGACGAGATCTTCGACAGGTTCTTCGCGCTGGTGAAGGTCGGGCCGACGGAGACAGGGCACGGCCACGGGCACGGCCACGAAGACCTCTCCGACACCGGCGCGCTCGAAGACTTCACGCTGTCCGAGGAGCCGAGCGAGACCCCGCAGCAGGGGCACAGCCACGGCAAGCCGGTCGACATCCGCGACTACTTCAACCCCGAGGACCTCGCCCAGCAGTACAACCTCCACCAGGAGGCCAACAAGATCGACCTGGCTGCGATGACCGAGGAGATCGTGCTCTCCAAGGACAACCAGGGCATCCAGGGCGAGGGCAACCGCGTCCAGATCGAGACGGACCGGCTCTCGGGTGCCGGGGCGCCGGGCCAGATCTCCCAGCAGCAGGGCACGAAGGTCGACGCCGACCTGTCGGTCGCCGAGCAGGAGGCGCTGCTGGGCTGGCTGAACGCCATTGAAGAGGACACAGCGGGTGAGAAGAACGAGGGCACCGAGGACGACGCCGCCGCGCTGCGCCGCCGACTCACCGGCGTCCTCGCCGGGCTGCCCGAGGCGATCAAGCGTCATCTGGAGGCGCTGCTCGCGCTGGAGCAGCGGGTCGTCGAGTCGAACGAGCGGGCCGTCGCGGAGGTCGACCGGGTGGGCGAGCACGAGCGGATGGAGCTGGAGGAGTCGCTGCGCCGGCTCGCCCACTCCCTGCACGGCGGGCTCACGCACAAGCGCCGCGTCGCCGCGTCCGGACGGATCGACTCCGGCCGCACCATGCGCCGCAACATGCGCTTCGACGGCGTCCCGTTCTCGCCGGTCACGGTGCGCCGCGCCGAGGACAAGCCGCGGCTGGTGGTGCTCACGGACGTCTCGCTGTCGGTGCGGGCGACGGCGCGGTTCACCCTGCACCTGGTCCACGGCCTGCAGAACCTGTTCGGCCAGGTCCGCACGTTCGCGTTCGTCGCGGAGCTGGTGGAGATCACCGACCTGTTCGAGGACCATCCCGTCGAGCACGCGCTCGGGTTGGTGTTCGGCGGGGACGTGCTCGACGTCGACGCGAACTCCGACTACGGCTCCGCGTTCGGGGCCTTCCACGAGGACTTCTCCTCCGCCGTCACCCGGCGGACGACGGTGCTGGTCCTCGGCGACGGCCGCGGGAACGGCAACGACCCGAACCTGCCCGCCTTCGAGGAGATCACCCGGCGGGCCCGGGAGACGATCTGGCTCACGCCGGAGCCGCGGTACTCGTGGGGCCTTGGCGCCTGCGACCTTCCCGCGTACGCCGAGTACTGCAGCCGGGTGCGCGTCGTGCGGGACCTGACGGGCCTGGAGAGCGCGGCGACGGACCTCGCAACGGAGCTCGTCGGCCGATGACCCGCGCGCCGGGCGACGCCTCCGCCGAGCTGATCGTGCGGGCCGTACCGACGCCGATCCAGGCCGGATTGCCGCCGCACGATCAGCCCGCCCTGCAGCAAGCTGATCGTGCGGGCGCATCGGGGGCCGATCCGGGCCAGATTCCCGCCGCACGATCAACCAGGCTGATCGTCGGGCAGGAACCCGGCCACCCACCCTCCGCCGATGTAGCGAAAGCGGCGTTGGGTGCACTCAACGCAGCGAACGCCGCTTTCGCTACATCCGCGCGGCCCCGGCTGACCGTCGACGCCGACGGGCGTGTGGGGCACGACATCCGCCCCCACGAGCTCAGCAACGACCTCGCCGGCTGGATCGCCGACGACCTGGTCGTCCCCGGCCTCCTCGACCCCGCCGCCTTCGAGGAGGCGTTCGTCGCGGTCGTGCAGGACGTCGATCCCGCCTGGACGGCCTTCTACCGCAACACGTTGCGTGCGCTGGCGAGCGGCGGGGAGCCCGGCGGGACCAACGCCGGCATGGCGCCCGTGCACGACCGGGCCGCGCGCACTCGCCGTCGGCCCGCACGTCGTCGAGCTGGGCTGCTGCTTCGGCTTCCTGTCGCTCCGGCTCGCCGCCGAGGGCCACGAGGTGACGGCCGTCGACCTCGTGCCCGGCACCGCGCACCTGCTCGGCAGCGTGTCGACGGCGTTGGGCACGCCGGTCACGACCCTCGCGGGCGACGCGCTGGCCGTTCCGCTGCAGGATGCGTCGGCCGACACCGTCTTCGCCGTGCACCTGCTCGAACACCTGCCTCGCGGCCTGGACGCCATCGCGCTGGCCGAGATGCTGCGGGTCGCCCGCCGCCGGGCCGTGGTCGCCGTCCCCTTCGAGGACGAGCCCACTCCCGCCTGGGGGCACGTCCGCACCTTCGATCGCGACGACCTGCGCGCCCTCGGCGCGGCGACCGGCCTGCCCTTCACCGTCACGGAGCACCACGGCGGCTGGCTGGTGATCGACATCCCTCGGTGATCTACCGCAGCCGAGCGCGACCGCCGAGCAGCGCGACGAGCACCGCGCCGCCCGCCGAGAGTGCCGCGGCACCCAGCACGGTCGCGTCGAAGCTGCACTCCCGGCCCGGGCACCACCCCCACGCCCGGAGCCTGACCGATACGGTCCTCGCGTGTCCGAACAGGACGAGGGAGCTGAGGCGGTCGAGCCACACCTCGCCGCAGCCATCGTCGACGTCTTCGTCTACGTCGTCGTCCTGAACCTCTTCATCGAGTACCTGCCCGCGATCGTCAGCGAGACGTTCACCCTCTCCCTGCTGACCGCGGTACTGCTCAAGGGCGTGCTCGAGGTCGTCGTCGTCGCCAAGAAGCGGGTGGTGACGAGGTTCCGCCAGGCCTCCACGCGGGCCGGCAAGGTGGTGGCGGCGGTCCTGGTCTGGGCGGTCCTGTTCGGCAGCAAGTTCCTCGTGCTGGAGTCCGTCGCGCTCGTCTTCGGCCCACGGGTGAGTCTCGGTGGCTTCTTCTCGGTGACGGCGCTCATCGTGATCCTGATGCTGTCCCGGGCCGGGGTCCGCCGACTGCTCGAGAGCAGCGGATCCCCGGCGTAGGCGTCAGCCGCTGCGCAGCTCCCGCACGTTCACCACCAGCAGCACCAGCGCCAGGACGGCGAGCAGCCCGGCCAGCACCAGGTGCCAGCTCGACAGCAGCGCCAGGATCAGCCCGGCGACGGCGAGGATCCACAGCGCCAGCGCGCCCAGCACCGTCGCGAACGCCAGCACCCGGCGCCGCCCGATCGCCTCGACCACCCCGAACACCACGAGGAAGGTCAGGAACCCGACGAGCACCGGGACCGTCGGCTGCACCAGCAGCCCCCCGAGCCCCAGCACCAGCACCGGTGTGCTGACGGCCGCCCAGACCCGCAGGAAGCGCGAGCGCACGTCCGTGTCCGCCGCGTAGGGCATGTGCGGGTGGCGCAGGTGCGCATCCGGGCGAGCGGGTTCGCGCGGACCGGCGAGGTACGCCTCGTGCGCGGCGCGCTCCTCGGCCAGCCGGGAGCGGCGTGCCGTCAGCGCCGCGAGCTCGCGCTCGCCGCGCTCCCGCTCGGCGATCCGCTCCCGGCGCAGGGCGCGGGTGTCGGCGGCGGCGCCCAGCGACCGGACCTGGGCGGTCAGCCCGCGGACGGCCGCGCGCTGCGCCACGGCCTTCTCCTCCAGGCCAGCCAGCTCCTCGTCTGATCACGACGATCCGCGACCGCAGGTGCTGCTCCTCCTCGTCGGGCGTGGCGGGCACACCGTCGAGCCCCACCCAGCCCAGCGGGTCCGTCCACGACCGGCGCACCCTGCCCGTTCGCTCGTAGCGGGGTCCTGCGGGCGCGCGCTCGCCGCCGAACGGGTCGTGCGTGTCCAGCCCCCACAGCCCGCGGTAGTCCCGCACCCAGGGGGTGTCGTCGCCGATCAGCTCGAGCCGCCAGGTGTGGTCGTGCCCGGCGCCGATCGCCGCGCCGTCACCGCGGGCGTAGTCGACGAACGGGATCGCGAACGCGCCCCGGCCCGGCTCCGCTGTCCAGGGCAGCAGCCGTCGGCGGACGTGCTGCAGCCAGACGACGACCCGGCGCAGCGCGGGCAGCTCGACGGAGACGACGTAGTCGCCCGGGAGGAAGGCGCCCGAGTGCGACCCTGCCCCCGGGTAGATCACCGGGTGGTCGCCCTCGCGGCGCAGCTGCGGATCGTCCCAGCGACGCCGCAGATCCGCGCCCGCGAGGTCGTGCGACGACGCGCCGACCCACGCCGGTGCCACGCCGTCGTCCCCGTCCGGGACCAGGTAGACCGAGATCGTCTCCCAGTCGGCCTCGTGGTCGTTGACCCCGTAGAACGTCGAGCGCCAGTCGTTGAACGGGTAGAAGTACCAGTACTGCAGCACCGTGTACCCGCCGGTGCGCAGCACGCGCCCGTAGGCGGTGCGCACGTTACCGCCGCGGTCCGGCGCCTCGCCGGCCTGCGCGAGGGCAGCCGCGGCGAGGCGGTGCGCCGCCGCGACCAGGCCGCCGGGGACCCGACCGCGCACGAGCAGCGAGAGCCGGACGAACGCGTCGATCAGCCGGGCGAGCACACCGACCGCGGCGAACCGTGCCTTGCCGCGCAGCCGCGGGCGGTCTTCCCGCCGCCAGGCCGCGACATCGGCCCGGCTGAGCTGCTCCTGGACGAACCGCAGGTACAGCGGCCGGCCCCGGTGCCGGATCCCGGCCGTGGCGAGCCCGTCCGGCGTCAGCTCCCCGGCCGGGACGAGCTCCTCGACGCGCCGCTTGCGCCGGCTGCCCCCGTCGTCCGCCCACAGGCTGCACCGCGCCAGGTACGGCCCGACCGCGGTGGGCAGGAAGAGCTCCCCTGCGGTGTAGCGCAGCACGGGCTCGTAGGTGCGCAGGAGCACCAGGTCCGGATCGAGGTCCGCGGGCTCGGGGCGAGCCCGTCGCGCTCGGCGTCGACGGCGTGCTCGGGCCCGAGATCGGAGGTGGCCGTCCCGCCGGCGGTCTGGCCACCGGCGGCGGTCGAGCCACCGGCCAGGGAGGTCACCCACACAGCCTATCGGCGGGGCCTCGTCAGTCGGGACGCTTCGCCGGCGTCACCCGAGTGGCGGATCCGCAGCGCCTTCTCGACCGCCTCCGCCTGCAGCCGCGCGGCCTCGGCGCTCTCCCCCAGCGTCGCCGCCATGCGGTGCAGCGAGACGGCAGCCGACGCCGGTTCCCACGGCGCGACCGGCGGCGGGACCACCGCCACCGTGCGGGTCTCGGGACCGACCGGGTCGTGCGGGGTCACCGACGGCACCGCGTGCTCCACGGGCGGCAGGGCGGCCGCCGTCACCACCGCCGCGACCGCCAGGATCGTCGCCGCCCCCGCGATGCGGGGGGACACGGGCCGCGCACGCCGATGCGCGCCCGCCCGGCGGCGGCTCCGGCGTGACGGTCCGGCGGCCAGCATCGTCGCGACATCGGCCGCGGCGGGCCGGTCGAACTGGTCCAGCGCGGTCATCGCCCGCAGTGCGGTGTCCAGGGCGAACGGAAGGCCGGTCGGGATGCCCGGTGGCCGGTGCAGCCGCGCGGTCGCCGACTCCACCAGCGCCCCGGGGTACTCCCGCCGCCCGGTCAGCGACTCGAGGAGCACCAGGCCGAGGGCGTAGACGTCGGCCTCGGGCCCGACCCACTCGCCGCGCACCTGCTCCGGCGCGAGGTAGGCGGCCGTGCCGACGACGTACCCCGTGCCGGTCACCGCGGTGCCGTCGAGCGCGCGGGCGATCCCGAAGTCGGCCAGCCGCGGGCCGTCCGCACCGAGCAGCACGTTCGCGGGCTTGAGGTCGCGGTGCACGATCCCGGCGCCGTGCACGTGGGCCAGCGCGTCGGCCAGCCGGGCGCCGATCCGCAGCACCTCGTCCGGGTCCAGCGGCCCGAGGTCGAGGTGCTCGGCCAGCGTGGGCCCCTCGACGAGGTCGGTGACGATGAACGGGCGGCCGTCCTCGACCCCACCGTCGTGCAGGGCGACGAGCCCGGGGTGGTGCAGGGTGGAGAGCGCGCGCATCTCGCGCTGCTGGCGGCGCCGGTCGTGCGCCGAGGCGCCTGCGTGGAAGAGCTTGACGGCGAACGTGCGGCCGGAGACGCGGTCCCGGCCTCGGCGGACCACCGCCGACGCCCCCGTCCCGAGCAGCGCGCCGAGCTCGTAGCGCCCGCCGACGACCGCCGGGTCGGCCCCGGCGGTCGCGACGGTCCGCTCGTCCACGGTCGGGGCGTTCCCGGTGATCCAGTCGATCACACAAAGCGGCCCCGGTCGGGCACGAACCCGGAGATGACGACACCCCCACCGGGAACCGGTGAGGGTGTCGTCCCTTTCGGCGGAGCGGACGGGTCAGGGCTCGATGGTCACCTCGATCGCGGCGCCGTAAGACGCTCCTGTGCAGGTCGTCCTCAGTCTTCGTTGACAGCATTGAGAAGCTCGAAGAGATCCTCGGCCGATCGAGCGGCGAGCAGCTTGTCGACCTCGTCGGTGTCGGAGAAGAGAATCGCTACCCTGCTGAGGATGTCCATGTGCCCGCCCTCGTAGCCGGCGATACCCATGGCGAACCGGACCTCGTTCCCGTCCCAGTCGATGGGCGGGTCGTAGCGGATCACGGAGAGCGCGGAGCGTTTGATCGTCTCCTTCGACTCGTTGGTGCCGTGCGGGATGGCCAGGTAGTTGCCCATGTAGGTCGACACCGACTTCTCCCGTTCGAACATGGCGTCGATGTAGTCCGGGGTGACCGCGCCGGCGTCGACGAGGATTCCACCGGCTTCCCGGATGGCGTCGTCCTTGCTTCGGGCGGTGCCCGGCACCCTCACCTGGGACAAGCTCAGGACATCACTCATACCCGCGACTCCTTCAAGCGGTTGGGAACGGTCAGGGACGAATAGCAGGCGGGGATGACGAGCGGGCGTGTCCCCCCGCCTGCTTCGAGCTCAGGCTCAGCTCGGCGCGCTGCTGTCGTGGGGAGTGTTGGTGCGCTTCAACTCCTCCACGATGGCGTCGTACTTCGGGCTGCTCATGAAGTTGTCGACCGAGACGTGCTGGGCGCTGGGCGTCCGGTCCTTGGCACGCGGCGTGAGGTCCTGGTGGGTGACGACGAGGTCGATGTCGTCGGTCAGATTCGCAATGGCGACGTTGACGACCTTGACGTCGTCGAAGCCGGCCTTCTTCACCTTGTTGCGGAGGATGGAGGCGCCCATGGCACTGGATCCCATGCCCGCGTCGCAGGCGAAGACGATGTTGTGGATCGGCTTGCGGTGGGAGGCGGCCTCGTGCTGCTCCTCGGTCGCTTCGGCGTCGTGCTCCAGGCCGGTGAGCATGCCGGAGACCGCGCTCTTCTTGCCCTTCATGGCCTCCATGGATGCGGTGGCCGCAGCCAGGTCTCCGTCGTCCCGCTTGCGGCTGGCGCGCAGGATGATCGAGGCGATGATGAACGACGTCGTGGCGGCGAGCAGGACGGACAGGCTGACCCCGACAAGGCTGTCGCCGGGAGTCTGCGCCAGCACCGCAATGATTGATCCGGGGGCCGCCGGAGCCCGCAGGCCGGCCCCGAAAATCGTGAGCGTCAGGATGCCCACCATGCCGCCCCCGATCGTGGCCAGCAGGGTCAACGGCTTCGCCAGCACGTACGGGAAGTAGATCTCGTGGATGCCGCCGAAGAACTGGATGATCGGCGGCGCCGGGTGCGGTGCTCTTCGCCATCCCGGTGCCGAAGATGGAGAAGGCAAGCAGCAGACCGAGTCCCGGTCCGGGGTTCGCCTCGAGCAGGAAGAGGATCGACTTACCCTCCTGGGCTGCCTGATTGACACCCAGCGGGGTCAGTACGCCGTGGTTGATGGCGTTGTTGAGGAACAGGACCTTGGCCGGCTCGATGATCAGTGAGGCGAGGGGCAGCAGTCCGCGTGCGATGAGGAAGTCGACGGCGGCGCCGAGCGCGCTGGAGATCCCCGCGAAGATCGGCCCGAAGGCGAAGAAGCCGACGACCGCGAGCAGCGCGGAGGCGATGCCCGCGGAGAAGTTGTTGACCAGCATCTCGAAGCCGGGCTTGATCTTGCCGTCCCAGATCTTGTCGAGGTGCATCATGATCCACGCGGCCAGCGGGCCCATGACCATCGCGCCGAGGAACTGCGGCTGCTCGGAGCTGATGATCACGCCCATGGTGGCGACCACGGCCACCACCCCGCCGCGGACGCCGTAGACCATCCGGCCGCCCTGTCCGGCGATCAGGATCGGCAGCATGTACCGGATCATCGGGCCGACGATGCCGGTGTTCTCCTTGCCCTCGGCGTTGAGACCGAAGCCACCGAGCCCGGGGACCGGTAACCATCCCTTCTCGATGAAGAACGCGGTGATCAAGCCCCAGGCGATGAAGGCGGCAATGTTCGGCATGATCATGCCGGACAGGAACGTGCCGAACTTCTGAACTGCGATGCGGGCGCCGCCGGTCCGGCTTGCGCCTTCCTCTACTTGTGTGGCCACGACTTTGCCTTCCGTGACAAGGGCCGGGTCGGCCCGCTGGTGGGCGTGCGCACGCTCATGGGTCGTCGGTTGCGCTGCGGGTGGCGGTGACCCGCAGCCCGTTACCGGCTCATGGTTCGATGGTCACCTTGATCGCGGCGCCCTTGGCCACGGTGTCGATCGCGTCGTGGACACGCTCGAGCGGCAGCCGGACGGTGATCAGATCGTTGACCGGCACCTCGCCGGAGGCGATCATCGCGAGAGCCCGCTTGTTGTGGTCCGGGCTCGAGCCGTTCGCCCCGACGATCGTCAGCTCCCGGTAGTGCACCAGGTTGGCGTCGACGGTGATGTTCGGCTTGTCCTTCGGCAGGCCGCCGAAGGCGCTCAGCCGGCCGCCCCGGGCCAGCATCTGCAGGCCGTCCTCCTGTGTCTTCCCGGCAGCCGCGGCGGTGATCACGACGTCCACCCCGCGCCCGTCGGTCAGCTTCTTCACCTCGTCGATCGTGTCGACCTCGGCACCGCAGATCGCGGCGTCGGGGTGGACCGCACCAGCGGACATGTCCAGCCGCCCGCGGTTGAGGTCGATGAGGAACACCCGCTTCGCCCCGCGCGCCCGGGCCAGCCGGACGTGCAGGCAGCCGATCGGGCCCGCACCGACGACCACGACGTCGTCCCCGTCGCCCACCCCGGCCAGCTCCTGGCCGTTGAGGACGCAGGCGAACGGCTCGGCCACCGACGCCTCGGCGAAGCTGAGACCCTGCGGGATCCGGTTGAGCCCGTCAACGGCCAGCACGGCGCGGGGCACGATCATGTACTCGGCGAACCCGCCCGGGTACTGGTAGCCCATCGACGTCTGGTTCGTGCAGACGGTCAGCCGGCCCCGGCGGCACTCCTCGCACGTGCCGTCCGGGATCGCGGCGATCACCTGGACGCCGTCGCCGACCGACCAGCCCGAGACGTCCGAGCCGACCTCGACGATCTCGCCGGCGATCTCGTGGCCCATGACCTGTGGCGGGGTCATGTTGGGGTGACCGTTGTTGAAGATCTTGACGTCCGTGCCGCAGGTCGAGCAGTTGCGGACCCGGATCTTGACCTCGTCCGACCCCGGGGTCGGCTCGTCCATGTCCTCCAGGCGGACGTCACCTGGAGCGTAAAAACGCGCGACCTTCATGCGTGGCTTCCTCTCGAATCCCGAGCGTCGGTGATGTTCAACCCCCGGAGCATCGCCTCGCAAGCCGAGGCGCCAACCCCTTCCCCGCCACTGGGCCGCCGACCGCGGCGGGAAGGAACGGGAGTTGATCAACGGGGCGACCAGACATCGAAGCGAGCGGCAGGGGACGTACCCCGGGGCGCGGCAACGTAGACGGCGACACGGACTTGACGTCGGACACCTGCGCCTCCCCGCGTTGGAAGTGCGGAACCGCCACGTGCGCACATATGAGCGAGTCCGTGCTCTTGTCGAAGTGTTGGCAGTGACTCCTCTGACGTCAAGGGGTACGTTGAAGAATGCGAACCCGGCGCTCATTTGAGCGGGAGGCTTCCATGGCCAGACAACTCGTGGGGCCCGCCGCCCTGGCCCGCGCAGCCTTGGTGGCGCGCCGGTACTACCTGGACGAGCGCTCCAAGGTCGAGATCGCGGGCGAGCTCGGTCTGAGCCGGTTCAAGGTCGCGCGGCTCCTCGACATTGCTCGGGACAGCGGGCTGGTCCGCATCGAGATCGGTCACCCGGGACTGATCGATGTCGATCTGGCCGCGCAGATCATGGACAGGTTCGGGCTGGAGCACGCGGTGGTCGTCGACACCCAGGATGATCACGCCGAGTCGATGCGGCGACACCTCGGACAGGTCGCAGCGGAGCTGCTCGCCGAGGTCATCGGCCCGGAGGACGTGCTCGGCGTTGCTTGGTCACGTGCGGTCGGCGCCATGGCCAGAGCGCTGCCCCGTCTGTCCTCGGTGCCGGTCGTCCAGCTCACCGGAGCCATCTCGATGCCGGCCGACGATCACAGCTCGATCGACGTCGTGCGCGATGTCGCCCGAGCGGCCGGCGGGCCGGCATACGTCTTCTACGCGCCCTTCACCGTGCCCGACGCCGCCACCGCGCACGCCCTCCGCCAGCAGCACGACATCGCCCGAGCGTTCGATCAACTGTCCAGGGTCACCAAGGCCGTCGTCGGACTAGGACTGTGGGCGCCCGGGCAGTCAACGCTCTACGACACAGCCCCGGACCACGACCGCAGAACGCTGGCGCGGCTCGGTGTGTGTGCTGAGGTGTCCGGCGTGTTCCTCGCGGCCGATGGAGAGCCCGTGCAGACAGACCTGACAGAGCGAATGATCGGTATCAACGCCGAGCAGATGCGCGCGATCCCGGAAGTCATCGCCATCGCCTACGGGACGGCCAAGATCCCGGCAGCGCACGCCGCACTCCACAGCGGCCTGATCACCGGATTGGTGACGCACGCAACGTTCGCCCATGCACTACTCGAACCAGCGTGAGCCACCAGCGACCACCCCGAGATTCCGACGCAACCGGCCGGCACAACCACGAGGTGCCGCTGCCCGGTGGAATCGCCAACCGAGGCAAAGTCGTCCGTGTCGGCAACACGGTTCACCGCCCACAACGCGACACCAGTCCGGCCACCCACGCCCTGCTTCGCCATCTTGAGAGAGTCGGATTCGACGGAGCACCGCGGTTCCTTGAGGTGGACTCCCAAGGCCGTGAAGTTCTCACCTACATCCCCGGCACACCGGCCATACCGCCCTACCCCGACTGGGCCCTGACCGACGAGGCCCTCGTTAGCGTGGCGAGAACTCCTGCGCGCCTACCACAAGGCCGTCGCACATTTCGACCACACTCCGTACAATTGGCCTCCGTCACCTCCTCGGCCGATGGCGGGCCAACTCGTCAGCCACAACGACCCCAACCTCGACAACATTGTCTTCCGGGACGGCCGAGCGGTCGCGCTTATCGACTTCGATCTCGCCAGCCCCGGTTCCCGGCTCTGGGACGTCGCCTGCGCCGCCCGCCTCTGGGTCCCGCTGCGGCCCGACGGCTACATCACTGACGCTCGACGCGGCCGCGCGTTCCAACGACTCCGCCTGTTTGTCGACAGCTATGGCCTGGACCGCGTCGAACGGTCACGCATTCTCTCTGCCGTCCAGCAAAACCAACAATGGTTCTTCGAGTTGGTGGAATGGCACATCGCGGCCGGACACAGGGCATTCTTGCAGTACAAGAAGGCCGAAACGAGGATACCTCCAGCAGTGTATGCGCACTGGCTGTCCGAGAATCAAGAAATTGCGCGCGCCACGCTGGGATTGTAGATTCTGCGGACGCTACACTCCCGAAGGAAGGCGGATCTGGACGCATCCTTAATCGGGGTCCCGCCACCAGGGGCGGATCGCCCACAGGGGCGACACGGGTCCGTGCCCGGCACCCAACGGCGTAGGAGTGCCGCACCGCCTCCACGACGAACCGCTTCGCCAGCGCGACGGCCTGGTCCACCGGTAGTCCGCGGGCGAGGCCGGACGCGAGGGCCGAGGCCATGGTGTCGCCGCCGCCATGGGTGTTGCCGGTGGTGAACCGCGGTCCGGGCAGTTCGGTGAAGGTGTGACCGTCGTAGTGCAGGTCGACGCAGACGTCCCGGTCGTCCGCCAGGTGCCCGCCCTTGACCAGCACGTGCCGGGGACCGAAGCGCGTACAGCACCTTGGCCGCCTCGTACTGCCCGGCGCGGTCGCGCACGTCGATGCCGGTCAGCAGCCGCACCTCGTCGAGGTTGGGCGTGATGACGGTGGCGCGGGGGAACAGCAGCGTCCGGTAGGCGTCGAGGGCGTCGTCGGCGAGCAGGGGATCGCCGTGCATCGACGCCGCGACCGGGTCGACGACCAGCGGCGTCCGGCCGTCGCTCCCGATCCCGGTCCGGTCGCAGGCCTCGGCGATCGCGTGGATGATCGGCGTCGTCGCCAGCATCCCCGTCTTGACCGCGTCGAGCCCGATGTCGGTGGCGACGGCCTCGATCTGCGCGGCGACCGTCTCCGGCGGCAGCGTGTGCACCCCGGTGACCCCGAGGGAGTTCTGCACGGTCACGGCCGTCACGGCGACGCAGCCGTGCACCCCGCACGCGGCCAGGGTCCGTAGGTCCGCGGCCACCCCCGCGCCGCCGCCGGAGTCCGTGCCCGCGATCGTCATGACCCGCGGCGGGGTCACGCCGACCGTCCGCTCACCCATCGGATCTCCTGTTCCATCGGCCGGACGGTAGCCGGGTGAGCAGCCCGTCACCACCGATGTTGGAATGCCCGCATGACATTGAGTGGTGAGTACGTGCTCAGCCCCGAAGGCTGGGTGCGCGAGCAGACCGAGAAGATCCTCGCGACGGGGACGACGGAGGGCGTCCATGTCTTCGACCGCCCTGTCGTCCTGGTGACGATCCGCGGTGCGAAGTCGGGCAAGCTGCGCTACACGCCGCTGATGCGGGTGGAGCACGACGGTCGGTACGCCCTGGTCGCGTCGAAGGGCGGGGCCCCGGAGCACCCCACCTGGTACCGCAACCTGGTCGCCAACCCGCACGTCGAGCTGCAGGACGGGACCGTGACCAAGGAGTACGACGCGCGCGAGGTCGGCGGCGACGAGCGGCGGCGGTGGTGGGAGCGGGCGGTGGCCGCGTACCCGCCGTACGCGGACTACCAGCAGAAGACGGACCGGCTGATCCCGGTGTTCGTGTTGGAGCCGCGGGAGGGCTGAAACCGCCACGAAGTGTCGGGGGCGCCTGCCACACTGCCGCCATGAGCACGCAGCCCGTGGCGCCACAGAGCCGCTTGTTGACGGTGGCCGAGTACCTAGAGATCGGGGAGATCGAGCCGGGCTACTCCGAACTGGTGGAAGGGCGCCTGTTGATGTCCCCGAGCCCGACGTTCCGGCACAGCAGGGCGAACGGCAAGCTCTGGGCCAGCCTCGACGCACAGCTGGCGTCCGGCCTCGTTTCCGTGATCGACATCGACGTCGATCTGCAGCTCGGACCGGCGGAGGGTCCGGGAACGGTCCGGCGACCCGACGTGGTCGTGGTTCGTGACACGGCGCCCCTCCGGATCGACCAGGAGGGCGGCGTGCTTCGGGCGTCCGAGGTGCTGCTGGCAGTGGAGATCCTCTCTCCCGGCTCGCGGCGCATGGATCATGTGCTGAAGCGTGACGAGTATGCGGAAGCGGGCATCCCGCATTACTGGATCGTCGACCTCGACGATCCCGTCTCGCTGGTCGCCTGCCACCTCGCCGGCGAATTCGGTTACGTGGACGGCGGCGCCGTCACTGGCGTCTTCCGCACCACCGAGCCGTTCCCGGTCGAGATCGACCTCGACGCACTGCTCTAACCCAGCTCGGTCGGCACCGCCACCACGTCCACCATCGCCCCGTTCCGCAGCACCGTCACCGGCAGCGGGACGCCGACGGCGTCGCCGAAGAGCTGCTTCTGGATGCCCTGCGCGTTCTGCACGGGGTGCCGGCCGACGTCGAGCACCAGGTCACCGCGCCGCAGCCCGGCCCGCGCCGCCGGGCTGCCCGGCACGACCTCGGCGAGCCGGACGCCGCTGCGCCGCGCGTGCCGTTCCGCCACGTCCGCGGGCACCGGCGCCGGGGTGCCGACCACACCGAGGTAGGCCCGGCGGACCCGACCGTCGCGCAGCAGGGCCTCCACGATCCGCCGCGTGGTGGCGTTGACCGGCACCGCGAGGCCCAGCCCCGCGCCCGCGACGGCCGTGTTGATGCCGACGACCCGGCCGGTCGAGTCGGCGAGCGCGCCGCCGGAGTTGCCGGGGTTGAGCGCGGCGTCGGTCTGGATCACGTCCTCGATCACCCGCCCCGCCTGACCGCTGCGGGTGGGCAGGGAGCGCCCGAGCGCGCTGACCACGCCGGCGGTGACCGAGCCCGCCAGCCCCAGCGGGTTGCCGACGGCCACCACCAGCTGGCCGACCACCAGGCGGTCCGCGTCGCCGAGGCGCACGGGCGCGGGCAGGTCGCCGGGGCGCTCGGCGCGCAGCACCGCCAGGTCGGAGAGCGGGTCGGCGCCCACCACGCGGACCGGCGCCTGCACGCCGTCGAGGAAGTCGGCACGGCCGCGGGAGGCGTCGGCCACCACGTGGGCGTTCGTCACCAGCACCCCGTCCCCGGAGACGACGACGGCGGAGCCGGTGCCTCGGCCGATCCGGACCGCGGCCACCCGCGGGGTGATCTCGGCGGCGACCGCACTGACCGTGCGGGAGTAGGAGTCCAGCTCGTCCATACGTCCTGCTTACACCGTTGCAGGGCCCCGTGGGATCGCTCTGGGCGAACCGCGCACCGTGAGTACGACCGGTACACCTGTTGCGCAGCAGTGACGGACGTGCGCGCGTGCGCGCTCGAGCTGCGCCGGCGATCCGGGTCAGACGTCGTGGGCGCGCTGCAGGGCCGGGTCCCAGGAGTGGCCGGGCTCGCCCCAGCCGCGGTCGCGCACCGCGCGCTTCCCGGCCCGCCGGTACCGGCCGACCAACCGGTCCAGGTAGAGCAGGCCGTCGAGGTGGTCGGTCTCGTGCTGCAGGCAGCGGGCGAGGAACCCGCGGCCCTCGACCGACACCGGGTTGCCCTCGGCGTCCGTGCCGGTCACCCGAGCCCACTCGGCCCGGCCGGTCGGGAACTGCTCGTCGGGCACCGACAGGCAGCCCTCCTCGTCGTCCTCGGGGTCCGGCATGGTCTCGGGCCGCTCGGAGGTCTCCAGCACCGGGTTGATCACCACGCCACGCAGGCGCTGGCGCAGCTCCTCGTCCGGGCAGTCGTAGACGAACAGCCGCAGCGGCACCCCGATCTGGTTCGCCGCCAGGCCCACGCCGTCGGCGGCCTCCATCGTGTCGAACATGTCGGCGACGAGCTCGCGCAGAGCGTCGTCGAACACGGTCACCGGCTGGGTCGGGGTGTGCAGGACGGGGTCACCGACGATGCGGATGGAACGGACGGCCACGCTCGCCATGATCCCGCACAGCCCTCACCCGAGCGGTACCGGTGGCGCGTCGCACCGGTTCCTGTCGGTGCTCCGTGGTTCAATGCACGCGCGAATGACACCCGTGTCATTCGCCCGAGCACGCGGTAGTACACGAAGTACGCCGTAGTACACGCAGTACGCGGTAGCACGAGGAGCGCGATGGAGTCCGCCACCGAACCCCGGGGCCTGCCCGCCGTCCACCGGCCGGCCCGCGAGCTCGACCGTCGCGAGCGCGAGATCCTCGCGTTCGAAGGGCAGTGGTGGAAGTACGCGGGCGCCAAGGAGCAGGCCGTCCGTGAGCTGTTCGACATGTCGCCCACGCGGTACTACCAGGTGCTCAATGCTCTGATCGACAAGCCCGAGGCGCTGGCGGCCGAGCCGCTGCTGATCAAGCGCCTGCGCCGGCTGCGGGCCAGCCGGCAGCGCACCCGCTCGGCCCGTCGCCTCGGCGTCGAGCCGTGGTGACCATCCGGCCGCCGCGGCCGGCCCCCGCCGGTCGCTGACCGGGCCACTTCCCGCATCCGGAGGTCGTCGTGGCCGAATCCCCCCAGCCCGGTTCCCGCTCGCCCCTGCGCGTGGGCGGTATCGCGCTGCTCGGTGTCGGCGTGATCGCCGCGTTCGCCGGGCTGATCACCACGACCCAGGGCAACGGCAACGGCACCGTCGCGCAGGCCCCCACGGCGTCGGCGGGCGTGCTGGAGTCCACGGCGCCGGCCGCGGCGCCGACCGAACCGGCCGTGGCGAGCCCGCCCCCGGACGCCGCCAGGGTGGCGCCGGCACCGGCCACCCCCTTCGTCCCCGGCGCGACGGGAGACGGGACGGCGGTCGGCGCCGCGCCGCCCGCCGTCGGCCGCTCCCGCCCCTGCGCCCGCCCCCGTCGAGCCGGCACCGCCCGCCGTGGCGGCTCCGGCTCCCGCGCCGGCACCGGGCGGCTCCTCGTCCGTCGCCCATGGACCCCTGCGCGTCTACAACAACAGCCTGATCCAGGGCTTGGCCGCGCGGGCGGCCGCCGACTTCCGCAGTGCCGGTTGGACGGTCGCCGAGATCGGCGGCTACCCGGGCGCGACCATCCCGACGAGCACCGTCTACTTCCGCCCGGGCACGGACGAGCAGACTGCGGCGCAGGAGATCGGCCGGGCCTTCGGGCTGCGGGTCGAGCCGCGCTTCGCCGGGATCCAGTCCGCCAGCCCCGGGGTGATCGTCATCGTGACCAGGGAGTACCGGTCGCCGGGCAAGTCGTGAGCCTCCCCGCACACGGACGGCGAGAGTCGTCCACCCACCTAGGACCTGCGGGCGGCGTAGGCCTCCAGCGCCAGTAGCTGGGCGGGGTCCAGCGACGGTGGCACGGCCGCACGCGCCGCGGCGAGATGCGCGGCGGTCACCTCCGTCGCCTCCAGCGACTCGCGCATCGCGGTGAGCGCCGCCTCCCGGAGCACGGCCGTGCAGTCGGCCGCGGAGTAGCCCTCCAGCTCGGCACCGAGCGCATCGAGGTCGACGTCCGGGGCCAACGGGGTGTGCGCGGCCGCGGCGCGCAGGATGTCGGCCCGCGCGGCGGCGTCGGGCGGCGGGACGTAGATCAGCCGCTCCAGGCGGCCGGGGCGCAGCAGCGCCGGGTCGATCAGCTCGGGCCGGTTGGTCGCGCCGACCACGACGACGTCGCGCAGCGGCTGCGCTCCGTCCAGCTCCGTGAGCAGCGCGGCGACCACCCGGTCCGCGACACCGGAGTCCGACGACTGGCCGCGGCGCGGCGCGAGCGCGTCGACCTCGTCGAGGAACACCAGCGCAGGGGCGGCGTCGGCCGCCCGGCGGAACAGCTCGCGGACCGCGCGCTCCGACTCGCCCACGTACTTGTCGAGCAGCTCGGCACCCTTCACCGCCAGCACGTTGAGCTGCCCGGTCCCGGCGAGCGCGCGGAGCAGGAACGTCTTGCCGCACCCCGGCGGGCCGTACACGAGCACGCCGCGCGGCGGGTCGACGCCGAGCCGGGCGAACGAGTCGGGGTAGCGCAGCGGCCACAGCACGGCCTCGGTGAGCGCCTGCTTGACCTCGACCATGTCGCCGACCTGGTCGAGGGTGATCCCGCCGGTCTGCAGGCTCGCCGACGACGACATCGAGATGGGCCGCACGGCGCCGACCGCGTCGATCAGGTCCTGCTGGGTGACCCGGGCGGGCTCCTCGACGGTGTCGGTGCCCCCGGAGGACGACGCAGCGGCCGCCGGGCCGGCGCCGTGCCGCAGCGCGGCGGCCACGGCGGCCTCCCGACGGACGGCGACCAGGTCCGCGGCGACGAACCCGGGCGTGCGCTCGGCGACCAGCCTTGAGGTCGATGCCCTCGGCGGTCGGCACGTCGACCAGCAGGCGACGCAGCAGCTCGGTACGCGCCCGCAGGTCCGGCAGCGGCAGGCCGAGCTCGCGGTCGGCGAGGTCGGGCGCGCGCAGCCGGGGGTCGACCGACTCGGGCGACGACGACGTGGCGACCAGCGCGAAGTACGACGTCGTGACGGCCGCGCGCAGGGCGTCGAGGACGAGCGTCGCCAGCGGCGGGGGGTCGGTGGCGGGCAGCAGGGCGTCGACGTCGGTGAGCAGCAGGACGGCGGGCGCGTCCGAGCGCGCGGCGGCGCGGGCGGTCCCGATCACGTCGTGCACCCGCGTCGACGCGGACGCGGGCTCGAGGGCGGCGACCGCGGGGGCGGCGAGCTCGACGCAGCGGGCGCCGACGGCCGCGGCGGCGCTCCGCACGAGCGTCGCCTTGCCGACCCCCTCGGCGCCGGCGACGAGCACGCCCAGCCGCGGCGAGCCGCCGAGGCGGGTGAGCAGCTCGGGGCGGCGGAAGGTCAGCTCGAGCCACTCGACGAGGCGCCGCGCGGCGTCGGCGTGGCCGACGAGATCGTCGAGGTCGAGAACGGGCTCGGCGGCGCGGGGGCTCGGGCCGACCGTCGGGCGCGGCCGGCCGTCGGCGGCGCCGGCGGTCGCGGGGTGCGCAGCAAGGTGGCCCTGCTGCGATCCGAGCTGGCAGCAGGGCCACCCTGCTGCCGACCCGCGCCGCTACCGGCCCGGACGCCCTGCCGACAGGCAAAGCCACCCTGCTGCCCGGTCGAGGCTGCGTGCCAGTCAGGCCCGCCACGCTGCGATCCCCACGCTCCGTCGCCCTCCCAGCCGACCACCGTCGACGGCATCACGGCGACCGCGCCCGGCGGCTCCGTCCCCGCCACGGTCAGCAGCTCGGTGGTCCACGCCCCGCCCACCGCACCGGCCAGCCGCCTGCGCGCGGCCGCGACGTCGAGGCCCGCGGCGGGCTCCAGGTCCTGCGGGAGGAGCGAGACGGCGTCGCCGCCGGTGACGACCTTGCCCAGCAGCGCCAGCCGCGCCGTCTCCGGGGTCAGCCCGGCGCGGGCCAGCCGGGAGCCGGTCAGCAGCACCTGGCGGGCGGCGGCGACGCGCGCCGGCGCGACGACGACCGCCGCGCCGTCGGTGAGGCCGGCGTTGGAGAGGATCACGTCGTCGACCGTCGCCTGACCCGGCGCGACACCGGGGGCCGCCGGCGCGGCCAGCGCGGTGGTGACGCGGGCTCCGGTCAGCGTCACGGCGTCCCACGACCGCAGGCCGAGCGCGTCGAGCACCTCCGGATGCAGCCGGACCACACCCCGGCGGGCGTCGGCCGCCGACGGGGTGACCCGGACGACGAGGGAGACGCTGGGGTCGTGCACCCGGCCACGCTATCCGGCAGGGCACGGCGGCGCCGGACCGCCGTGGCCCCGCCGCACTCAGCGCCGCCTTCCCCACCCCGCGCCGCCTACCGCATCGCGCAGTCGGAGGCGCCGTCAGGACCGGCGCGACGTCAGCGCCGGCGCAGCCCCAGCCGCGCCCGTCCCCGGTCGGGCCTGCGCCTGGTCGCGGCCCCGTTCGTCGGAGGGCGTGGCGGGGCGGGGCGGGGCGGCTCGTCCGGTCGGAAGACCGCGCGCGCCACGTTCCGCGCGCCCCCCGCGACCCGCCGGCGCAGCGGCGACCGCAGGCCCAGCCGCCGCGCCGAGCGCGCCGCCCGCGCCACGGCGCGCCGCTCCCGGGTCGGCACGTCCCAGGCCTCGGGGTGCCGTTTGAGCCACTCGAAACGGTAGATCGTGAACGGCAGGAGCAGCAGGTAGCCGACAGGCGACCGCCGTCATGGCGAGGAAGGGTTCGGCGACGAGCAGCGCGAACGCCAGGCCGACCAGCACCAGCGCGGGCGGGACGAGGCGGGTCGGGACCCGCGCGGTCTTGAGCGAGATCGTCGGCAGCCGGCTCACCATCAGCAGCGCCGCGAACAGCGCCCACAGGCCGACGGTCAGCGGTGCCGACCACCAGCCGTCGCCGAACTGCAGCCACAGCAGCAGGGGCAGGCCGCCCACCAGCGCGGCCGCCGGGGCGGGAACGCCGACGAAGAACTCCTTGGCGAACGGCCACCGCTGCTCGGCCTCGATCAGCGTGTTGAAGCGGGCCAGCCGCAGCGCCATGCAGACCGCGAAGACCAGCGCGACGACCCAGCCGAGCCGGTTGCCGTCGAGCCGCCAGATGTAGAACAGCAGCGCAGGCGACACGCCGAACGCCACGAGGTCCGACAGCGAGTCGAGCTCGGCGCCGATCTTGCTGCTGGCGTCGAGCAGCCGGGCGAGGCCGCCGTCCAGGGCGTCGAACACGGCCGCCGCGGCGATCGCGGCGACGCACAGGTCGAACCGGCCGGCCAGGGCGAAGTTGACCGCAGAGAGCCCCGAGCAGAGCGCGAGAACGGTGACGGCGTTGGGCAGCAGGCGGACGCTCGCGCGGGACGTGGGCACCGCGGTCAGGCCGGCGTCGCGGGCAGCTCGGGGATGCCCGGAAGTTCGGCCAACACCGTCTCCCCGCCGATCGTGCGCTGCCCGACCTCGACGGTGACCGTCGACCCCGCCGGGAGGTAGGTGTCGACGCGGGAGCCGAACCGGATCAGCCCGTAGGTCTCCCCCGCCGCCACCTCGTCGCCCGGCGCGACGTCGCAGCGGATCCGCCGGGCCAGCAGACCGGCGATCTGGACGACCCCCACCCGGGCCCCGTCGACGGTCTCCAGCAGCAGGGCGTTGCGCTCGTTGTCGTCGCTGGCCTTGTCCAGGTCCGCCGACAGGAACCGGCCGTGCCGGTACTGCACGTCGACGACGCGCCCGTCGGCCGGGATGCGCTGGACGTGCACGTCGAGCACCGACAGGAAGACGCTGACGCGCGGCGACGGCACCCGCGGCAGGTCGAGCTCGGGTGGGGGCACGACGTCCGACACGAGCGCGACCGTGCCGTCCGCGGCCGACAGCACCACCCCGGTCCGCGAGGACGGCACGCGGTGCGGGTTGCGGAAGAAGGCGGCGGTGGCGGCGGTGGCCAGGGCCCCGACCAGGGCGCCGTGGCCGGTCAGGAGCCGGGTGAGCACGGCGGCCGCGGCGACCCCGCCGACGATCGGACGGCCGCCGGGGTGCATCGGCGGCACCGCCGCGCGGACCAGCGAGGCGACGTGCGCGAGCGAGGTCGACCGGACCCGGGCGTCGGGCGCCGTCGCCGGGTGCGCGAGGCAGGCAGGTCAGGCGCGTGGACGTCGCGTGACACGGCGACGGGCGGGGGCATCGGTCGCTCCTCGTTCTCACCGAGCAGCCCCCGCCTGCCGGCGTCGGCTGCTCGGACACGCTCAGGGTTCTCACCGAGCAGCCCCCGCCTGCCGGCGTCGGCTGCTCGGACACGCTCAGGGTTCTCACCGAGGAACCCCGCCTCACGGCGTCGACTCCTCGGACACACTCACGGTTGGGGGCGGCCCGGCCGAGCCGCGCATGCGGCGACCCACGCTACGCCAACGTGCCCGGCGCCCCGCCCGTGGGCGGCGACGGCCGCGCTGCCGACATCCCGGGACAAGCGCGACGGCCCAGGTCGACGGGGGTGTGAGCAGCCCGCTCCGGGGCTCCGTGCCCGAGAACGCAAAGGGCCGGGGCCGCCATCCCCCGAGACAGCGACCCCGGCCAGGAACCGCTCGTCCGCTCCCCAGCGACGGGCGGTAGGTCCTCCGCGTGCGGGCCGATTACCCGGCCCGCACCACAAGTATCCCCGAGCGTGCGACGAATCGTCCAGGTCACCGGCAGAGGAAGCCTGCGATGTGCCCGATCGGCCGAACGCACACTGTTAGACGCTCCCCGATCCGGGATCGTTGCAGAACCTGGATGTGATCCCAGTCACATCAACCCTCGAGGAGCCACACCTCGACGGGTGAGCCGGCGGACAGTTCCGTGATCTCCTCGGGTACGACGAAGAAGCAATCGGCCCGCGCCAGCGCTCCGAGCAGGTGCGACGGTGGACCGCCGACCTCCGCGTACGGTGCCCGCGACGGCGTCGACCACGCCCCGACGGAACTGACGCCGGCCCGCCGTGGAGGTCAGCGGCGCCGCCAGGGCGGCGATGACCCGCGGCCGCTCCGGGTGCGGGTAGCCGAGGGCCGCTCGCAGCACCGGGCGCACGAACACCTCGAACGACACGTGCGAGCTGACGGGGTTGCCGGGCAGCGCGACGACCCCGACGCCGCCGACCCGTCCCACGCCCTGGGGCCCGCCCGGCTGCATGGCGACCTTGACGAACTCGACGCCCCGGCCCGCGAGGGCCTCCTTGACGACCTCGTAGGCGCCCGCGCTGATCCCGCCCGAGGTGAGCACGAGGTCGACGGTCCCGGCGGCCAGGCGGTCGTCGAGCACGCGGTGCAGGTGCGCGACGTCGTCGGGCACGAAGCGCAGCAGGTCGGCGACACCCCCGGCGTCCTCCACCGCGGCGGCGAGCATGGGGCCGTTCGACTCGTAGATCTGGCCGAGCTGCAGGGGCGTGCCCGGGGCGACCAGTTCGGAGCCGGTGGACAGGACGAGCACGGTCGGCCGACGACGCACGGGCAGGCTCGCCGCGCCGATGGCCGCCGCGACGCCGATCTGCGGCGCGCCCAGCACGGTGCCCGCAGGCAGCACGACCTGCCCCGCGACGACGTCCTCCCCCGCCCGGCGGACCGACGTGCCCGCCGCGGGAGCCCGGAGGACGCGCACCCGGTCGAGCCCACCGTCGGTGTGCTCGACCTGCACGACGGTGTCGGCCCCCGCCGGCAGCGGGGCGCCGGTCATGATCCGGTGGGCGGTTCCGGGCTCCAGCGGTGGGACGTCCGTCCGCCCGGCCGGGATGTCCGCGGTGACGGGCAGCTCGCGCGGGTCGACCTCCGTCGCGCCGGCAACATCCGCCGCGCGCACGGCGTAGCCGTCCATCGCGGAGTTGTCGAACGGCGGCAGCGCGATCCCGGCGACGAGCGCCTCGGCCAGCACACGACCCCGGGCGCGGCCGAGCGGGACCCGCTCGACGGGCAGGGGCGCCAGCAGCTCCGCCACCGCCGCACGGTGCTCCTCGACGGACCGGGTGGCGCGCGCGGCGCGCGCGAACGGCGGGGTCGGCACCCACTCATCCTGCCGGACGTCCGTGAGCGGTCGTCGGACACCCGGGCCGCGCCCTGGACATCAGGACCGTCGGGAGGCACCGGCCCTCGCGCACGCGCGCGCACGCGCGTCCGGGCAATGCCGCACGACCCGCTGAGGTAGCGTCGAACGGGTCCGACAGCAACAAATGATCCGGCGCGGGGCGGCCGCCACGCGCGAAGCGCGGGGTGGACGCGTCGCGCCGGATCGGTCACTGCAACATGGAGGTGCCGTGGCTCAGGGCACGGTCAAGTGGTTCAACTCGGAGAAGGGGTTCGGCTTCATCGCCACCGACGGCGGGCCGGACGTCTTCGTCCACTACAGCGCGATCCAGATGGACGGCTTCCGGACTCTGGAGGAGGGTGACCGCGTGGAGTTCGAGACCACGGCGGGACGCGACGGCCGCAGTCAGGCCGATGCCGTCCGCCGGATCTGACGGTTCTTCACGATCCGCTCAGAAGGTCTCCGACCGACGCACCGCACGAAACGGGGGGCCGGGGCCGGACACCGAACCGGCCGGTAGCACACAAGTCCCCCGACCTCGTCCCTCCGTCAGCCCGGGCCCACTGCCACGGCGCCTGCAGGAGGGGGCCGGCTCGCTCGAGCCGGCCCCCTCCCCGTACCCGGGCACCCCGCGTCCCCGACACCCCCTCGTTGCACTCGGCACCCCTGAGTGCTAGACAGGGGCTGGCACTCGATACGGTCGAGTGCCAAATGTCGGAGCGGTGAGGCCGGCGCAGGGTTGCCGGCCGTCCGTCGCGGGCACCGAGCCGACATCGACGACTTTGGGTCATCCCAACGGAGGACAACACTTCATGGCGAAGATGATCGCGTTCGACGAGGAGGCGCGCCGCGGGCTCGAGCGCGGCATGAACATCCTCGCCGACGCCGTCAAGGTGACGCTGGGCCCGCGTGGGCGCAACGTCGTCCTGGAGAAGAAGTGGGGCGCGCCCACCATCACCAACGATGGTGTGTCGATCGCCAAGGAGATCGAGCTCGAGGACCCGTGGGAGAAGATCGGGGCCGAGCTGGTCAAGGAAGTGGCGAAGAAGACCGACGACATCGCCGGTGACGGCACCACGACCGCCACCGTGCTGGCCCAGGCGCTGGTCCGCGAGGGCCTGCGCAACGTGGCCGCGGGGGCGAACCCGATGGCGCTCAAGCGGGGCATCGAGAAGGCCGTCGAGGCCGTGTCAGCCAGCAGCTGCTCAAGACCGCCAAGGAGGTCGAGACCAAGGAGCAGATCGCGGCCACCGCCTCGATCTCCGCGGCCGACCCGACCATCGGCGAGCTGATCGCCGAGGCCATGGACAAGGTCGGCAAGGAAGGCGTCATCACCGTCGAGGAGAGCAACACCTTCGGGCTGGAGCTGGAGCTCACCGAGGGCATGCGCTTCGACAAGGGCTACATCTCGCCCTACTTCGTGACCGACGCCGAGCGCATGGAGGCCGAGCTGGAGGACCCCTACATCCTGCTGGTCTCCTCGAAGATCTCGACGGTGAAGGACCTGCTGCCGCTGCTGGAGAAGGTCATGCAGGGCGGCAAGCCGCTGGCCGTGATCGCCGAGGACGTCGAGGGCGAGGCGCTGGCCACCCTGGTCGTCAACAAGATCCGCGGCACCTTCAAGTCCGTCGCGGTCAAGGCCCCGGGCTTCGGGGACCGCCGCGAGGCGATGCTGGCCGACATGGCCATCCTCACCGGCGGCGAGGTCATCTCCGAGAAGGTCGGGCTCAAGCTGGAGAACGCCGACCTGGCGCTGCTGGGCCGGGCCCGCAAGGTCGTGGTCACCAAGGACGAGACCACCATCGTCGACGGTGCCGGGGATGCGGACCAGATCGCGGGGCGGGTCAACCAGATCCGTGCCGAGATCGAGCGGACCGACTCCGACTACGACCGGGAGAAGCTGCAGGAGCGGCTGGCCAAGCTGGCCGGCGGTGTTGCGGTGATCAAGGCCGGGGCGGCGACCGAGGTCGAGCTCAAGGAGCGCAAGCACCGCATCGAGGACGCCGTGCGCAACGCGAAGGCGGCCGTCGAGGAGGGCATCGTCGCCGGTGGCGGGGTCGCCCTGATCCAGGCCGGTGCCGGCCTGTTCGAGGGTCTGGGCCTCGACGGTGACGAGGCGACCGGCGCGAACATCGTCAAGGTCGCGTTGGAGGCTCCGCTCAAGCAGATCGCGATCAACGCCGGCCTCGAGGGCGGCGTCGTCGCGGAGAAGGTCCGCAACCTGGGCCCGGGCGAGGGCCTGGACGCGGCCACCGGCGAGTACAAGGACCTGATCAAGGCCGGCATCATCGACCCGGCCAAGGTCACCCGGTCCGCGCTGCAGAACGCCGCGTCGATCGCGGCGCTGTTCCTGACGACCGAGGCGGTCATCGCCGACAAGCCGGAGAAGCACCCGGCTCCGGCGGGCGACCCGTCGGGCGGCATGGGCGGCATGGACTTCTGAGTCCGTAGCACTTCCCGCACGTCTGAGAAGGGGGCGGCACCCGACCTGGGTGCCGCCCCCTTCGACGTTGCCCGCGCTAGCCGGCGAGGTTCAGCACCGTCAGCGTGCCGTCGTGCAGGTTGGTCACGTAGGCCTCCCGGCCGTTCGGCAGCACCGCGACCGAGGTCGGTGCGTCGCCGGTGGGAACGGTCGCGGTGACGGTCATGGTCGCGGCGTCGATCACCGAGACCGTGTCCGCGTCGACGTCGGCCACGTAGGCGAACCTCCCGTCCGGGGCCCAGGTGACGTCCTGCGGCCCGTCGCCCACCGGGATCGTCGCCACCACCCGCTCGGAGTCGGTGTCGATCATCGTCACCGAGTCGGAGTCGTAGTCCGCGTCCGCGACGAGCGGCCGGGTCGGGTGCACCGCCACGCTGTGCGGGCTCCGCCCCGCACGCACCTCCGCCACCACGGTGTCGGTCGCGGTGTCGATGACCGTGACCAGGTTCGACTCGTGGTCGGCCGTGTAGGCCCGCCGGCCGTCCGGCGAGAACTCGACCCAGTGCGGGTGCGCGGGCACCCTGATCTCGGCGGTCACGGCGTTCGTCGCGGTGTCGACGACCGAGATGGTGCCGGAGTCGTGGTTGGGCACGTAGAGCCGCCTGCCGTCCGGGGTGACCGCGGCCAGGAACGGCCTGCTGCGCATGGGGACGGTCGCCACCACCGCGTTCGTGGTGGTGTCCAGCACGGCGACCGCGGCGACCGTCCGCGCCTCGTCCCAGACGCTGATGTAGACCGTGCGCCCGCCCGGCGAGAACGCCAGGTACTGCGGCGGCCCCAGGGGCACCGGGATGGTGGCGGTCACCCGGTTCACGGCGGTGTCCACCACGGTGACCGCCCCGGCCTCGCGATTGGCGACGTAGGCGTGGTGGCCGCGAGGGGCGACGACGACGAAGCCCGGGGTCGGGCCGACGGGGATCGGGGTGCCGACCGTCGGGACCGGCACGCTCGCCACCACCGACCCGGTCCGCGGCACCGCCCCGGTCTCGGAGGTCGACGCCGGGGCCAGGGTCGGCGGGCCGGAGGCAAGCGTCTGCACGGGGCCCGTCGCCCGGTCGGGCACCGGCGCGAGCGACAGGGCGGTCAGCACCGCCGGGCCGTGCAGGGGATGCGGCATGGCCCAGGCCAGGTACCCCAGGTAGCCCGGCGGCGTGAGCACGACGACGACCGCCGCGCCGACCAGCCCGACCTTTCCGCCCACCACGAGGCGGTCGCGGCTGCGGGAGCGCCGGTAGTGGATGCGTGGGGCGCCGGCCCGTCGGCTGCGCAGCCAGATCCACAGCCGGATCCCGGCGCCGAGCAAGGCCCCGACGATCCCGCAGATGATGTCGTTCATGGTGTCGGCGTTGTCGACCTGCCAGCGTCAGCCCGAAGGCCGCGTCCCCGCCGAACTCGAGCACTTCCCAGACCATCTCGGTGCTCACGCCGAGGAGCACCATCGTGCAGAGGTACTGGGCCGCGCTGTGCACCACGCGGTGGTAGAGCGCGTCGTAGAGCAGCGAGGTCGCCGCGGCCGGCAACAGCACGTGCGCGGTGCTGTCCAACGGGGACTGCGCGGCGAACAGCCCCAGCGGGATCTGCCCGAAGAAGATCGTCAGGGTGAACGTCAGCAGGTAGAGATGAAACGACGGGCGCAGCAGTCTGCGCCCGTCTCGCCGGTCGTTCATCAGGCAGCAGGTCGGGAGCGCCGCGGTGCGGCCGCTGGTCCGGCTGCTGCCGGCCGTTCGGGTATCGGCACGTCTTCCGTCATGGCGACCCACCTCGTCTCGACGGTGCCGGGAGTGCTGACCCGGTGGCGCTACCTCGCAGCTACTACTGTGTGTGCACGAGCATGCGCGGAGCAGTCACGCCTCACCATCGAGCGAGCCCTACCTCCGGCGGGGAGCGGTCCCCCGCCGCGGTGGGGGGAGAGCCCTACCGCCTGCCGGGTGACGTCGCGGGTCAGACCGCGGGTCGCTCGTCCTCGGGGGCGAGCACCCAGGCCGCCGCGTACACGATCGCCGCAGCGCCGCCGGTGATCACGGTGAGCGCGACGACCAGGACGCGCAGGAGCGCGGCGTCGGCGCCGAGGCTCGCCGCGAGGCCGCCGCAGACGCCCCCGAGCATCCGGTCGGTGCGGCTGCGCCGCAGCGTGAAGTGCGTGGTCGGGGCGCCGGTGCCGCTCGTGGCGGTGCCGGTGGTACCGGCGGGGGTGGTGCCGGCGGGGATGTCGGTGTGCTGTTCCATGCCGTTGAGCCTGCCGCCGCGCGGCCTCCGCCGGCATCGGGACCTCCCCGGACCCCGACCCCGACCCACCCCTGACCCGGGCCAGGGTCACGCGTAGGCCGACGGCGGCCGCGATCGGGTGGGAGCCGGACCGACGGAGCGGCTGGCGAACTGGTGCGGGCACGCCCGCTGATCAAGAACGCGGGCCTGGTCGGGCACCGGGTCTTCCGCAGGGGCAGGGGCCGGGGGGAACACCTCGACAGGGTCGCCGTCGGGCACCTGCCGGTCGCGACGGCGGACGGCCCGCCCGAGGAGCACGCCGACGAACGCCGCGACAGCCACCCACACTGCCAGTGCGACGACGATCCAGGCGATCCAGCCCCACACGTCGGTACTCCTCCGTCGGACGTCTGGCCCATGATCCGATATTGGGCTCCGCGTGCATACCCCGAATACCCGGTGAAGCGCTATTTACTCCACATCGGGTATGGCCGGGCCGAGCAGGTCGTCGGCATCGACGATCCGATAAGCATATCCCTGCTCTGCGAGAAAGCGTTGCCGGTGTGCCGCGTACTCGGTGTCCACGGTGTCCCGGGAGACCACCGAGTAGAACCAGGCCTGACGCCCGTCGACCTTGGGCCGCAGCAGGCGGCCCAGGCGTTGCGCCTCCTCCTGCCGGGAGCCGAACGTCCCCGACACCTGGACGGCGACGCTCGCCTCGGGGAGGTCGATCGAGAAGTTGGCGACCTTGCTGACGACCAGGCGCGGCACCTCGCCGCGGCGGAACGCGTCGAACAGCACCTCCCGCTCGCGGTTGCGCGTCGAGCCCTGCACGACGGGGCAGCCGAGCGCCTCGCCCAGCTCGTCGAGCTGCTCGAGGTAGGCGCCGATGACCAGCGCGGGTTCGCCCGGATGCCGGTCCAGCACGGCCTTGACCACGTTCAGCTTGGTGCGGGCCGTCGACGCGACGCGGTAGCGCTCCTCGGCGTCCGCGACGGCGTAGCCCATCCGCTCGGCCTCGGTCAGCGTCACCCGGACCTCGATGCACTCCGCGGGCGCGATCCAGCCCTGCTGCTCGATGTCGCGCCACGGGGCGTCGTAGCGCTTGGGCCCGATCAGCGAGAACACGTCGCCCTCCCGGCCGTCCTCCCGCAACAGGGTCGCGGTCAGGCCGAGGCGCCGGCGGGACTGCAGGTCTGCGGTCATCCGGAACACCGGGGCGGGCAGCAGGTGCACCTCGTCGTAAACGATCAATCCCCAGTCGCGCGAGTCGAACAGATCGAGATGGCGGTACTCGCCCTTCGACTTCCGCGTCATTACCTGATAGGTCGCTATCGTAACCGGCCTGATCTCCTTGCGTTCTCCGGAGTACTCCCCGATCTCCTCCTCGGTGAGTGTCGTCCGCGCGATCAGTTCCCGTTTCCACTGCCTTCCCGCGACCGTGTTCGTCACGAGGATCAGCGTGGTCGCCTTGGCCTTCGCCATGGCGGCGGCGCCGACGAGCGTCTTGCCCGCACCGCAGGGCAGCACGACGACGCCCGACCCGCCGTGGAAGAACCCGTCGACGGCGTGGCGCTGGTAGTCGCGCAGCGACCAGCCGTCCTCACGCAGATCGATGGGGTGCGCCTCGCCGTCGACGTAGCCCGCGAGGTCCTCCGCGGGCCAGCCGATCTTGAGCAGGGCCTGCTTGAGGTGGCCGCGCTCGGACGGGTGCACGACGACGGTGTCGCCGTCGATCCGGGCACCGAGCAGCGGGGCGATCCGCTTCTGCCGCAGCACCTCCTCGAGCACCGCGCGGTCCGTCGCGACGAGCACGAGGCCGTGCACCGGGGACTGGGTCAGCTGCAGCCGCCCGTAGCGGCCCATGGTGTCGACGATGTCGACGAGCAGCGGCTGCGGGACGGCGTAGCGGGAGAAGCGGACGAGCGCGTCGACGACCTGCTCCGCGTCGTGCCCGGCAGCCCGGGCGTTCCACAGGGCCAGCGGGGTGACGCGGTAGGTGTGGACGTGCTCCGGCGCGCGTTCGAGCTCCGCGAAGGGGGCGATCGCCGCGCGGGCCTCGGCGGCGGCCGCGTGGTCGACCTCGAGAAGCAGGGTCTTGTCGGACTGGACGATCAGTGGCCCGTCGGGCACGACGCTTCCTTCCTGCGGCCTCTCCACGGGCCGGGGCGGTGTGGAGCTGCGCGCGGCTCGGGCGACCGGGGACGACCCCGTCCGCGCCGGGCGAGGAGCGGCACACCGGAAGGTGCACGCCGCGGGGACCGCTCAGTCGAACGGGTTACACTCCTGCACCGAGAACGCACGCATGCCGCGCCGATCATACCGGGCTCCCCCGGCCATCGCCCTCCCCGAGCGGGCGTGTCGGGTCCGGAGTGGTCCCGCGTCGGGTCGGCCGGCCGACCGACCCGGTCCCGATGAGAAGGTCAGACGGTTCCGCCGATGACTCCGACGCTCCCCGAGCACGCACCCTCCTTCTCCGTGCCCGCCCTGCGTGGGCCCGCCATGCCCGTGTCCGTGCTCGTCTCCGTCGCACCGAGGCCCGTCATCCACCGCGGACAGAGCGCACCTCGGCTCGCGGCGTTCGCAAACCGTCGGTCCGGCGTGTCAGAGTGCGGCCGGACGTCATCGGCAGCCGCCGAGTCGAACAAGAGCCGGGGGACGTGGGCGTGACCAGCACCGAGACCAGATCCTCCTGGTCGGACCGACTGAGCCCGCGCAACTGGCCGCTGGTATGGAAGCTCGTGGCGGTCGGGCTCGTTCCCGCGCTGCTCGCGCTGGTCCTGGGTGTGCTCCGGGTGGCGGACCAGGCGCACACGGCGTCCCAGCTGGACACGGCGAACGAGCTGCTCGAGGTCCGCACCGGCGTCGCTGCCGCCGCGGACGCGCTGCGCGTGGAACGCGACAAGGCGACGGTGTTCATCGCCGAGCGGCGGCTCGGCGACCGCGGTCCGCTGCAGGACGCGGTCGCGCAGACGGACGCCGCGTTGGAGCAGGCACGCGCCCGGCTCGCCGGCGCGACGGCCGACCTCGGCCCCACCAGCCGCACCGCGCTCCAGGAGGCCGAGGGCGGCTTCGCCCAGCTGCCCGTGCTGCGCAACGACGTGGGTGGCTCGGCGCAGGCGGACTCCGCACAGATCATCGGGCGCTACACCGGCGTCATCGCCCGCACGGACGTGCTCGCCCGCGCGCTGCTCCAGCAGCTGGGCACCCCTGAGGTCACCGGGCTCGCGGACGCTCTGACGGCCGCCGGCGCGGCGTCCGAAGCGCTCGCCCGGCAGCACACCGTCCTCGGCGCCGCCCTGCGCACGGGCAAGGTGACCACCGACGACCGGGCGGCCGTCAACGCCACGGACAACGCCTTCACCACCGGGTACAGCTTCTACCTGCTCGCGATGGGCCCGACCCAGGCGCCGGTCAACTTCATCGCCTCGCCCGGGAACGCGCAGCGCGACACCGTCAAGACCGCCATCCTGAACGCACCGGAGGCCGGCCCCATCCCGGTCACCGTCGCGCAGTGGGACGACGCCTCACGGGCGGCCGCCGCGCAGGTCGACGCCGCGAGCGCGGACGTCGGCGCCAAGCTCGCGGCCGCGGGTGACGCCGCCGCCCGCCGGTCGAGCAACCTCGCCGGGCTCAACTCGGTGGCGCTCATGCTCGGCCTGCTGCTCGCCGCAACGATCGTCGTGCTCGTGTCGCGGTCGCTCACCCGCTCGCTGCGGGTGCTGCGCACGTCGGCTCTGGACGTCGCGCAGCGCCGGCTGCCGCAGGCGGTGGAGAGCATGCGTTCGGGCGGGGCGCCGGACGTGCACGTCGAGCCCGTCCCGCTGCACACCCGAGACGAGGTCGGGCAGGTCGCCCGCGCGTTCGACACCGTGCACGGGCAGGCCCTCAAGCTCGCCGCGGACCAGGCGGCGCTGCAGTCGAACGTCAGCAGCATGTTCGTCAACCTGTCGCGGCGCAGCCAGGCGCTCGTCGAGCGGCAGTTGCAGCTGATCGAGCAGCTGGAGAGCAACGAGCAGGATCCGGACCAGCTGTCCAACCTCTTCCAGCTCGACCACCTCGCCACCCGTATGCGGCGCAACAGCGAGAACCTCCTGGTGCTCGCCGGCACGGACCTCGCCAAGCGGAACGTGGCACCGGTGCCGCTGGTCGACGTGCTGCGCGCGGCGGTGTCGGAGATCGAGCAGTACCAGCGCATCGTGGTGCAGGCACCGCCGCAGGCCACGGTCGTCGGCCGGGCCACCAGCGACGTCATCCACCTGCTGGCCGAGCTGCTCGACAACGCCACGAACTTCTCGCCGCCCGACTCGCAGGTCGTCATGTCCAGCCTGCGCGCCCAGGACGGCTCGATCGTCGTGGAGATCGCCGACTCCGGCGTCGGGATGCTCGATCACGAGCTCACGGACGCCAACCGGCGGCTGAGCACGCCGTCGGCGGTCGACGTGTCGGCCTCGCGCCGGATGGGCCTGTTCGTCGTCGGGCGCCTCGGGGCGCGGCACGGGATCACGGTCCATCTCGGCGGCGCACCCATGGGCGGTCCGGGCGGCGGCGTGACGGCATCGGTGACGCTGCCCGCCCACCTCGTGACGGTCAGCGGCGAGGCCGAGTCGGGCCCGACGCCGCGCTCCGCCCAGCTCGGTGGGGCCCCCGCCCAGCTCGGCGTCCTGTCCTCCCCGAACGGCGTTCCGCCGCAGCGGACGAACCTGCCGGACCGGCCCGTGCCGCGGACCACGCTCGCGCCCCCGGACGGTCGGCCGGTCGACCGGCCGACCGGCCTCAACGGCCTGCCCACCCGCACTCCCGGCTCGGCGCTGAACCGCGGTTTCGCCCCGCAGCCGGGGCAGGCGGCGGGCGGGACCGCAGGCGAGCACGCGGCCACCGGCGGTCCCGGGGCCGAGGCGGACGCCACGGTGGCGCCCGATGCAGGGCTGCACCGGCCGGGCAGCGACAGCGAGCGGGTCGCTGCGGCCGACGGGTACCACGACGCGGACGACGTGCCCGCCGGGGCGGATGTCGGGGGCGACGCCGAGGTCGACCACGCCGCCGCGCCGACCGAGGCGGTCCCGATCACCGCGGCGGCCGGGTCGGCCCGCACCGATGAGCGCGTGGACCCCGACACCGCGTCCGACCGGCCGGACAACGGCGAGCGGACGGACGGGGGCGACGCCGCTGCCGACCGCACCGCCGCCCGGTCGGCAGGACATCTCGCGGAGCTGCAACGCGCCCGCGCCGAAGCCTTCGCCCGGCGCACCGGGGCGACGAGCGACCCGCCCGTGGCGCCCGCGGCCGAGCGATGTCCCGGACGCACCTGTGGAGAGCGGCGTTCACGCCGGCCCGGCCCGGCTCGACCCGGACGCGGTCGAGAGCACCGACGACACCCACGACACCCACGACCGACACCGCAGACTCGGCCGCGGCGCTGCTCGACGTGGCGCAGGCTCCGTCGACGGATCCGGCCCAGCCGTCCACCGCACGTCCGGCTACCGGCCCCGACGGGCCGGAGGCGGGCCGGCAGGACACGACCGGAGCGACGAGCCGGAGGCCGGCGACGACGTCGCGGCGCAGGCGGTGGACGAGCCGGCTCCGGACACGGCGACGGACGACTCCGCACCACCACCGCTGGTCGGTGACGACGGCCGGGCCCGCGGCGCCGGTGTCCGGCCCCGACCCTCCCCCCGGCCGGTCCCCGCCACCGGACCGAACGGCACGTATCGCGACCTGCCCGCGCCGCCCGCTCCCTACGAGGCACAGCCCGACGCAATCGGGCAGAACGGCCGGTCGCACGGCGCCGTCCCAGAAGTGCCGGCGGCGGCCGCCTCAGCCCAGACCGGGCCGAACACGACACCGCTGCCCATCGTCGCGGAGTCCGCGGGCTCGAGGGACGACCGCGCATGGGACGACCGCACACGCCACGACAGGGCGGCGGGAGACGGCACCGACCAGGGCGGCGCGTCTCCCTTCGGCCTCGACGATCCGTCGACCTTCGGCCTCGACGAGCCGTCTCCGGCCGGCCCGGCCGCAGGCGACGACCTGTTCGCCGCGAGCGTGCCCACGATCTCCGAACCGGAAGGTCTGCCCCGATCGCGGCGGCCGCTTGCGGAGGCTCGGCGCGGTCCGGCCGACATGACCGAGACCACACCGATCTTCGCCGAGATCGCGTCCGCCTGGTTCGCCTCGGACCGTCCGGTCCCGGTGGACTGGGAGCTGGGCGAGCGGCCCGACGACGACCTGCTCCCGGTGAGCGCGCCGGTCCCGCCGACACGGCCCGGGCTGCTCGACGGTCCGGCGCGTTCGGCCCCGGCACCTGCACCTGCACCTGCACCTGCCGCCGGCACCGGCGACGGATCCGGCCGGGCACTCGTTCGCGACCATCGCGGACGAGGGATGGCGAGCAGCGAGCGGTGCGACCGCCGAGCGTCCGGACGAGTTGACGGCGGCAGGCCTGCCGAAGCGACGCCCGCGTGCCCGCCTCGTCCCGGGCAGTGCAGGATCTGCGGTGCTGGCCGCACCGGCCTCGCCGACGCGCAGCGCCGAGAGCGTCCGCGGTCGGCTGGCCAGCTACCAGCAAGGAGTACGGCAGGGCCGGGAGATCCGGCTCCGCCGCGACCCCGTGCGCTCCGGTTCCCAGCCGGAGTCGCCCGGGGACGACACCGCCGGTCCGGGGAACGGCGGGCACGACGAGGAATCCCGATGACCGGGCCCACGGGTCCGGTCCACACCGCACCGGCGGGCAGCAGCCCGGCCCGGTGCAGCAAGGAGGGGGCGTGACGGCACCGCAGACCCAGCCGAGCCGGTTCGGTTGGCTGGTCTCGAACTTCGCCGAACGGGTACCGGGGGTGGCGCACGCCATCGTCGTCTCGGCGGACGGTCTCCTGCTCACGAGCTCGGACCGGTTGCCTCGCGACCGGGCCGATCAGCTCGCCGCCGTCGCATCCGGGCTGGTGAGCCTCACGCAGGGGGCAGCACGGTGCTTCGACGCGGGCGGCGTGGTGCAGACCGTGGTGGAGATGGACCGTGGCATCGTCCTGCTCATGTCCATCAGCGACGGTTCCTGCCTCGCGGTACTCGCCTCGCCGAGCTGCGACATCGGGCTGATCGGCTATGAGATGACGCTGCTGGTCGACCGGGTCGGCCAGCTGCTCACCCCCGAGCTGCGGTCGGAGCTGCAGGGCTCCTTCGGTCCCTGATGAGATGACCGCCGCCGTGCACCCCAGCAGGAGCAGTGACCGATCCGGCTACGACGCGTCCGATCATCAAGGCAGGTGAGGCTCGATGACCACCGGTCCCGACGGTGAGCGTCGGCAGGAGCCGACGTTCGCCGACGTGATGAACGGGTTCGGTCTCGACTCCGGGCGCCCGGTCCGCCGCAGGTTGTTCGGGCGGCGGCGAGGTGGCGGAATGGGCGACGCCGATCTGCGGGAGACGCCGCGCCCGGCCGGCCCGCCCGCTCCGGCCGTTGCGGCGGCGCCGTTCGACCGCTACGGCGACCTGGCGTCGCCGGGTGGCGGCGGCGCCACCGGAGAGCGGGCCGGACGCCTACGACGCCGCGAGCGTGGCCGCGTCCGTCCGCCCGTACACGTGGACGCGGGGCCGGACCAAGTCCGGGTTCGACCTCGCGATCGAGACGTTGGTGTCCACCAGCCCTCGCGGACGGGCGCAGGCCGCGACATTGCAGGTGGAGCACCGGGCCGTCGCGGAGCTGTGCGAGCAGACCCGTTCGGTGGCCGAGGTCGCCGCGCTGCTGTCACTGCCGCTCGGCGTGGCGCGGGTCGTGCTCGGCGACATGGCCGGACTGGGTGTGGTGACCGTGCACCAGACCGCGAGCAGCGCCGGCAGCGGGCCGGACCTCGCATTGATGGAAAGGGTGTTGAGTGGACTCCGTCGGCTCTAGTTACCTGTCCGCGGGTCCGGGGCGCCCCGAACCCGCGGGGTTCCGCGGGGCCGCCAGCGGACCGCAGCGGATCGCCACTGCGGCGACGATCTCGGCCAAGATCGTGGTGGCCGGGGGCTTCGGCGTCGGCAAGACCACCTTCGTCGGATCGGTGTCGGAGATCATGCCGCTGACCACCGAGGCCGTGATGACCGCGGCCAGCGTCGGGCACGACGACCTGTCGGCCACCCCGAACAAGGTCACCACGACCGTCGCGATGGACTTCGGACGAGTGTCGCTGGACGCCGACCTGATCCTCTACCTGTTCGGCACGCCCGGCCAGCACCGCTTCTGGTTCATGTGGGACGACCTGGTGCGCGGCGCGATCGGCGCCGTCGTGCTCGTCGACACCCGCAGGCTCGCCGACTCGTTCGCGGCGATCGACTTCTTCGAAGACCGCGGGCTGCCCTACGTCGTCGGGATCAACTGCTTCGACGGTCGGCTCATGCATCGCCCCGAGGACGTCCGCGAGGCGATGTCGATCGATCCCTCGGTGCCGATGGTCAGCTGCGACGCCCGGGACCGCGAATCGGTGAAGCAGACCCTCATCGCGCTCGTCGAGCACGCGATGCGGCACCGGATGACGGCGAGTGCGATGTAGGCGTCAGTCCTCGACGAGCGCGATCGAGGTGATCCGGTGCAGCGGGACGCGGTGCAGCCCGCCGTCCACGCTGTCGCGTCCCTCGACGACACCGCCGCCGACGCTCGTGGGCTCCAGCACCTGCTCCCCCGCCACCCCGTGCCCGTCGACGAACCCGATCCACACGCTGCGCCGCTCCCGCGCCGCCGCGCGGAGAGTCTCGACGGTCGCCCCGCCCGGCCTGCGGGTGCCCCGGCCGTGGCTGTCCGTGCTGCGGCGCAGGCCGACCAGCGCGTCGCCGGCGCGCATCCGCGACACGAGCCGGTGCAGCTGCTTCGGATCCGGCTCCCCGGCGCGCGGTGCTCCGGTGCGACGGCGCGGCGGGATCCGCCGGCCGCGGTCGGTCAGGTCGAGCACCGCCCCGCCCTGGTCCTCGGCCGCGGGGGTGAATCCGGCGTCGCGCAGCCCGTCCATCAGCTCGGCCAGCGGCAGCGGGGACACCGCCACGGTCGGCGCGATCCGGCGCAGCGAAAGCGACCCGGCGGCCGCTGAGGCGAGCACCTCGGCGATCAGCACCTCGTCGTCGCTGCGCAGGAACGACGACGCCGCGCCCCCGCGGAGCCGCCCGTGCTTGCGGGCCACGTCGTCCACCAGGTAGGTCAATCCCTGGGGCACCGGCGTCGCCGACCGGGTCGCAAACAGTTCGTGCACCTCGGCCGCGGTGCGCCCGGCGTCCAGCGCGCGACGGATGGTGGCCTCGGTGAACCGGTAGACGGTCGCCCCGCCGGCCGACTCGACCTCGCCGACGAGGCCCAGCTCGCGCTCCAGCCCGGGCTCGAGCGGCCCCGGCGCGACGGCCGTCAGGTCGGCCTGCAGCAGGACGTGCCCGATCGGGTCCGGCAGCGCCGCGCGCAGCGCCGCCGCCGCGCGGTCCGGCTCCGCGAGCAGTGTTCGTCCCGGGGTCGACAGTGCGTCCAGCGCCACGAGGCCCAGCACCGTCGCCTCGGCCAGCGTCCACCGCACGACCTCGTCGCGCAGCCGGCCGCCCCGTCGCGGTGCCCGCCACGCGAGCAGGCCGGCGAGCGCCTCGGAGGGTCCTGAGACACCGGGTTCCGGGCCCTGGCCCACCTGCCGATGTCTCAGGACGCTCTCCGCCGCGCCCACGGCGGTTCCCGGCGGCAGCTCCGCGAGCCCGGCGAGCACACGACGGCGGTCGCGCGGAGCTGTCGGCCGCCGCGGTCCGTCGGCGAGCGCCGCGATCGGCCGACCGGCGTCGTCGCGGGTGCCGACGATGCCCGGCACCCGCGGGAGGTCGAGCCAGGCACGGGCCACCCTGGCCCACTTCTGCTCGGGCCCGCCTGCAGCCCAGACGTCGGCTGCGGTGGTGGGCACCCATTCCGGGGCGACGCCGTCGCTCTCCGCCACGAGGTCCGCCGCGACCGCGAGCTCGACGAGCAGCGCGGCCGTGGTCTCGTCGGCATCCACCTCGCGAGCCACCCGGCGCAGCTCGCGCACGCCGAGCCCGCCCGAGCGCAGGGCAGGCGGCGGCGCGGCGCCCCAGAAGGCGACCAGCTGCTCGACCTGGCGCAGCACCCGCAGCGCGGCGACGGCGGCGGTGCCGTCGACGGTGTCGACGCCGCGGTCGACCGTCACGAGATCCGGCGGGTCCAGCGCCAGGGCGCCGAGCGGCCGGTCGCCACGCAGCGCGAGCCCGACCTGGCGGGGCAGCTCGACGGTCTCCGCGTCGACCCGCACGAGCAACCCGCGGGCCAGCAGCCGGGAGACGGGGTTCGCCGGGTCCGCGCCGCCGCGGCTGCGCCCGACCGGCGGGCCCGCCGCCAGCGTCTCGAGCACCCGCCGCTCGTCGGGCTCGACGGCCGCGAGCAGCTCCGGCAGGGCCGACGACGCGGCGACTCCCGCGGCGGGGCGGCCGAGGCCGCCGGGGAAGCGGGAGACGACGTCCCGGACGGCCGGGACGAGCGCCAGGCCACGACGCATGTCCGAGGAGCCGACGCCGCCAGGCGGGGGCTCCTCGGTGAGATCCCTACGCATGTCCGAGGAGCCGACGCCGCCAGGCGGGCTCCTCGGTGAGATCACTGCCGGAGTCCCACACGAGCGCCCGAGCGCGCAGGGCCCCCAGCGCGGCGTCGAGCGCCGCGCGGGGCAGGGTGGCACCGAGCAGCCTCGCAACCTCGTCACCGGCACCGGCACGTCGTCGGCGGCGGCCACGACGAGCGCCTCCACGACGTGCAGGGCGACGGTGTCGAGGTCGTCGCACGCCCGGTGCACGGACGCGCGGATGCCGGCGCGCGTGGCCAGCACGGTCAGGTCCGCGGGCGGGGGCACGGCGAGGTCCGGCCGGAGCCGGAGCAGGTCGGCCAGCGTGTCGTCGTCCTGGGCACGCAGCCAGTCGACCAGGGGGGTGCGCATCGGGATCCAGGCTAGTCGACCGGTGTCGGGGCCCCCGCGCAGCGTCGGCATACGCGATACTGCCGCCGACACGCTGATGCGGACACCGGAGGAGACAGTGGCCAAGCCCATTCCCGAAGATCGGCGAGACCCGGCGTGGCCGGAGCTGCCGGACGGCGAGACCCCGGTCACGGAGCTGACCTGCGAGGTCCAGGGCGGCCTGTCCCCCTTCGGGGAACTGGAGTTCCCGCTGGACGAGATCCCCTACGTCCACCCCGTCACCGTGGTGAACCGCTAGTGCGGTGACCCCTGCGGGGCTCCTGCTGGCCGCCGGCGCGGGGCGCCGGATGGGCCTGCCGAAGGCGCTCGTCGAGCTCGACGGCGAGCCACTGGTCCGGCGCGCGCTGCGCACGCTCGTCGAGGGCGGCGCGGTGCCCGTGGTCGTCGTGCTCGGGGCCCGGGTGCACGACGTCCGCGCGGTGCTGCCCGCGGACGTGGCGGCGGTGGAGGCGACCGACTGGCGCGACGGCATGGGCGCGTCGTTGCGCGCCGGGCTCGCCGCTCTGGAGAACACGGACGCGACCGCTGCCGTGGTGCACCTGGTGGACCTGCCCGGGGTCCCGGCAGCCGTCGTCTCCCGGCTGATCGCCGCTGCCGGGCGGGACGTGCTCGCGCGCGCGGCGTACAGGGGGCGGCCGGGGCACCCGGTGCTGCTCGGGCGCGCTCACTGGCCGGGGGTGCGGAACGCCGCGGTGGGCGACGCGGGAGCGCGCGGCTACCTCGCGGGGCGCCCGGACGTCGTGCTGGTGGAGTGCGCCGACCTGGCCGACCCGGACGACGTCGACACCCCGGAACAGCTCGCGGAGTACCGCGCTCGCCGTGCGCCGGCGCGGCGCCGTCGATGACAGGAAGCCACCTTCATGTCGCCGCAGGACATGAAGGTGGCTTGGCTGACGCCAGGGGCGAGGCGGATCAGGTGATGCGGATCTGCTGGCCCGCGGAGATGACGTCCGGGTCGTTCAGGCCGGGGTTGAGCCTGTGCAGCTCTTCCCAGCCGCTCAGCCCGTTGGCAGCAGCGATCTTCGCCAGGGTGTCGCCCCGCTGGACCGAGACCGTCTTGCCGCCCTCCGTCGTGGTGACCTTCTTGGGCGCGGCCGGGGTCGCCTGCGGAGCGGTCTTGATCTTCGGTGGGGTGCCGTGCAGCCCGAGCTTGCGCGAGCAGGCGGGCCACGCGCCCCAGCCCTGCTTGGCCAGCACCCGCTCGGCGACGACGATCTGCGCCTCGCGCGACGCATGGTGGGCCACGCCCGTGCCGCCGAAGGCCCGCCAGGTGCCGGGGGTGAACTGGAGGCCGCCGCTGAAGCCGTTGCCCGTGTTGATCGCCCAGTTGCCGGTGCTCTCGCACTGCGCGAGCTTGTCCCAGACGGTGCCACCGGTCTCGGCCTGGGCAGCGGGGGCGGCAGCCAGCGGGGCGCCGATCACCGCGCCGGCGATCGCTGTGCGCGCGAGTGTCCGACCGGTGTTCGTCGGTGCTCGGTGACGACCGCGGTAGCGCGCCATGGCAGACCTCCGGCACGGCGCCCGCGGACCTCGCCCGGGGAGGGGGCGATGGGCGCCACTGCGGCGCACCGGGTCCGTTCCTGTCCCGTACTCATGTCGGGGTCGGGGAGCCGGAACCACCGGACAGGACGGGGAGCGCTGCGGTTCCGGGATCCTCGGGTGGGGAGACCTTTCGGATCTCGGGCACGCTACGACGATCACGGCACTGAGCGAAACCTGGACGAGACCGTGTCGAGACCGGGTGACGGCCGGGTCGGCGGACCGAGATCACCATCCGCGCTGGTCACGCCGCGTGATGCACAACCGGATCGAGTGTCACCCCGTTGCGTGAGTGTGACGAGGATCACTTGATTCGGGGTCCCTGCGGTGGTTAACGCCGACCCCGTAGGGTCGTGACGTGGAGCTGACCCACGTCGACCGGGCCGGTGCCGCGCGCATGGTGGACGTCTCCGGCAAGGAGGCCACGGCACGCACCGCGGTGGCCACGGGCGTCCTGCGCACCACCGCGGAGGTGATCGCGCTGCTGCGCCGGGACGGCCTGCCGAAGGGCGACGCGCTGGCGACCGCCCGCATCGCAGGGATCATGGGCGCCAAGCGGACGCCGGACCTGGTCCCGCTGTGCCACCCGATCGCCCTCGCCGGTGTCACCGTCGAGCTGGAGCCCGGCGAGGCGGAGGTGCGCATCCGGGCCACGGTCCGCACCACGGACCGGACCGGTGTCGAGATGGAGGCGCTGACCGCCGTCGCCGTCGCCGGCCTGACCCTGCACGACATGGTCAAGGCGGTCGATCCCGCCGCCGAGCTCGACGCGGTGCGCGTCGAGCGCAAGGAGGGCGGCAAGACCGGCACGTGGACCCGCCCCGAGGAGCGGCTCGTGACCGCGCGGACGGCCCGGGTGATCACCGCGTCCCACCGTGCCGCCGCCGGCGTCTACGCGGACCGCAGCGGGCCCGTGATCGTCGCGTGGCTCCGCGAGCGGGGGTACGAGTGCCCGGAGCCCGCGGTGGTGCCGGACGGCGATCCGGTCGGCGACGCGCTGCGCGCCGCCGTGGCCGACGGCGCGGACGTGGTGATCACGACCGGCGGCACGGGCATCTCGCCCACCGACGCCACGCCGGAGGTCACCCGGGCACTGCTCGACTACGAGGTCCCGGGCCTCGCCGACGCGATCCGCGCGGCCGGCGCGCCTGCGGTACCGACGGCCGTGCTCTCGCGCGGCCTCTCCGGCGTCGTCGGCCGCACCCTGGTGGTGAACCTGCCCGGGTCGACCGGGGGTGTCCGGGACGGGTTGACGGTCCTCGGCGGCGTGCTGGACCACGCCGTCGACCAGCTGCGAGGAGGCGACCACCAGTGAGCGAGCTTGCGAGCTCGCGCGAAGCGCCGACCGAGCGTAGCGAGGAAGTGCGGACCGGACAGGCCACCCGCCCCGCCGTCGTGCGCCGGGCCGCGGTGGGCACGGAGCCGCTCGACGTCGCCGAGCACGCCGAGCTCGTGGACGACCCGGCCGCCGGCGCCGTCGTGACCTTCGCCGGCGTGGTGCGCGACCACGACGGCGGTCGTGCGGTCCGCGGGCTGGAGTACAGCGCCCACCCCACCGCCGCCGCCGTGGTGGCGAAGGTGGCCGCCGAGATCGCCGCCCGCACGCCCGGCGTACGCGCGCTGGCGGTGAGCCACCGGGTGGGCGCCCTGGACATCGGCGAGGTGGCGCTGGCCTGCGCCGTCGCCGCGGATCACCGGCAGGCGGCCTTCGCGACCTGCGCGGAGCTCGTCGACGAGGTCAAGCGCGCGCTGCCGGTGTGGAAGCACCAGGTGTTCGCCGACGGTACCGACGAGTGGGTCAACTCGACCTGAAGCCGCCGGGGATCAGACCTTCAGGCTCTTGCCGACCTTGAGCACGTGCGCGTTCTTCAGGCCGTTGGCGGCGATGAGTGCCTTCACCGACGTGCCGCGCGCCTTGGCGATCTTGCTGAGGGTGTCGCCGCGCTTGACGACGTAGCCGCCGCCGGATGACTTCGTGGCCTTCGCGGGGGCCGAGGCCTTCTTCGCCTTCGGGGCGGCGGTGTCGTCGGGCGATCGCGGCGTTTCCACGCAGGCCCATCTTGCGGGAGCAGGCCGGCCAGGCGTTCCAGCCCTGGGCGGCGAGGGTGCGCTCTGCGACGGCGATCTGCTCGGACCGGCTCGCCTGGTGCGGCAGGCCCTCTCCGCCGAAAGCGTGCCAGGTGGAGGCGTTGAACTGGATGCCGCCGTAGTAGCCGTTACCCGAGTTGATGCTCCAGTTGCCGCCGCTCTCGCACTGGGCGAGCTTGTCCCATGCGGAGTCGGGGGCGGCACTGGCGGTGCCGGCCAGCGCGAGCGGGGCACCGGTTGCGACGGCGCCCACGACGGCCAGCCGCAGGAGACTTCGGCCGGGGACTCGTGACATCGATGAAGGGCGGGTCATCTCGGATCTCTCCTTGCCTGCATCGAGGTTTATCGCTCCGTGATCCGTCGGGTGCGGATCGGATGCGTTTCGGAACGACCACCTCGGTACGACGAGTCGGGTTTCGGGACGTCCCGTCGGAACGACCGACCGGAACGGAACGACTGAAACGATAGAGATGGGCACCGAGACGCCGTCAAACATTCGCGTACGTGACCGTGATCACGGTAACGAGCGCATTACGCGAACGATATGACTGTTGTCGCAGGTCATCACGCTTCGATCACGGCTCGATCACGTCGAAACGAGTATTGCCAAATCGGAAATGTTTCCGACTTCGTCACAGTCTCGAATCGACACTCCGTGACGGCGACACGACGCTCCGCATCCCTGGCACCCGCGGCCGAGGAAGGTCATGCTGGAGTTCGTGGACGATCGCACCGGCTCCCCCACGGCGCTCGCCGCCGCGCTGCGCGCCACCGGCTACCTCGCCGACGACGACCTGGCGACCGCGGCGTTCCTCGCCCTGGCGATGCACCGGCCGTTGTTCTGCGAGGGCGAGCCGGGGACCGGGAAGACCGCGCTCGCGCAGGCGCTGGCGACCGTGCTGGACGCCGAGCTGATCCGGCTGCAGTGCTACGAGGGCATCGACGCGTCCCAGGCACTCTACGACTGGGACTTCCCACGGCAGCTGCTGCACCTGCGCGCGCTGGAGGCGACCGGCGGCGCCGGCCGCACGGACGACGTCGAGGCCTCCCTCTACGACCGGCGCTTCCTGCTCGCCCGGCCGATCCTGCGGGCGCTGCAGAGCCCCCGCGCCGTGCTGCTCGTCGACGAGATCGACCGGGCGGACGACGAGTTCGAGGCCTTCCTGCTCGAGGTGCTCACCGAGCACGCCGTGTCGATCCCCGAGCTGGGCGAGGTGCGGGCCGCCGTCCCGCCGGTCGTCGTGCTCACCTCGAACCGCACCCGCGAGGTGCACGACGCGCTCAAGCGCCGCTGCCTCTACCTGTGGCTCGACCATCCGGACGTCGCGCGGGAGATCGAGATCCTGCACGCGCGGATCCCGGGGCTCCCCGAGCGGCTGGCCGCCGAGGTCGCCACCGCCGCCCACCGGCTGCGCGAGGCCGACCTGCTCAAGCCTCCCGGCGTCGCGGAGTCGCTCGACTGGGCGCGCGCCCTGCAGCTCGTCGGCGCCCGCCACCTCGACATCGACAGCGCCGCCGCCACGCTGGGGGCGGTGCTGAAGTACCGGGAGGACGCCGACCGCGTCCGGACCCGGCTCGAGACCCTGCTGGCATCGTGACCGAGCTTGCGAGGTCACCATCAGACACAGCACCGCCGGGCGCGGCGCTGCCGAGCGGCAGCGAGGTGGTGCCGTGACCACCCCGGATCCGGCGCCCGACCCCGTGCGGGGACTCGTCGGGTTCACCGCCGTGCTGCGCCACGCCGGGCTGCCCGTCACGACCGAGCGGGTCACGGCGTTCCTCACCGCCGTCGACGCCCTGGGCACCGGCCGCGAGCAGGTCTACCGGGCCGGGCTGCTCACCCTGTGCGGCGACCCCGACGACCTGCCGCGCTACGAGCGCGCGTTCGTCGACTGGTTCGACGCCGGCCCCCGGCCTCCACGGTCCCCGCAGCCGGCCCGGACCCCGCGACCGTCCACGCTGCTGCCGTCGGGGACCGCGGACGGCATCGAGGGGGACGACAGCGGCCCGCAGATCCGGGCGAGCGCCTCGGGCACCGAGGTGCTCCGCCACCACGACCTCGGCGAGCTGTCGATCACCGAGCGCGCGCACCTGCGTGCGCTGCTCGCGCTGCTGCGCCCCGACCCGCCGACCCGCCCGTCGCGGCGCCGGTCCCCCGCCCGCCGCGGGGCCGCGGACCCCCGGCGCACGCTGCGCGCGGCGCTGCGCACCGACGGCGAGCTGTGCGTGCTCGCCCGCCGCGACCGGTCCCCGCGGCCCCGCAAGGTCGTGCTGCTGATCGACGTGTCCGGCTCGATGGAGCCCTACGCCGACGCGCTGCTGCGGTTCGCGCACGTCGTCGTGCGGCGGGCGCCCGCGGCGACCGAGGTGTTCACCCTCGGCACCCGCCTGACCCGGGTCACGCGCGAGCTGCGGCTGCGCGACCCCGAGCACGCACTCGCCGCGGCCGGCCGGGCCATCCCGGACTGGTCGGGCGGCACCCGGCTCGGCGAGGCGCTGGCGGCGTTCGTCGACCGCTGGGGGCGGCGCGGGGCGGCCCGGCGCGCGGTCGTCGTCGTCTTCTCCGACGGTTGGGAGCGGGGCGACACCACGCTGCTGGGCACCCAGCTCGCCGGCCTGCGCCGGCTCGCCCACCGGCTGATCTGGGTGAACCCGCACGTCGGCAAGACCGGTTATGCCCCGGTGCAGGGTGGGATCGTGGCCGCCCTGCCGCATCTGGACGACCTGCTGGCCGGGCACAGCCTGGCCACACTGGAAGATCTGCTCGAGGTGATGGCACGTGCGTGACGTGGTGGAGAAGCTCGCCCGCTGGTGGGCCGACGGCGAGACGGTGGCGCTGGCGACCGTGGTCGGCACCTACCGTTCGGCCCCCCGCCAGCCCGGCGCGTCGATGCTGGTGGGCCCGGACGGCGAGGCGGTCGGCAGCGTGTCGGGGGGCTGCGTCGAGGGCGCGGTCTACGAGCTCGGGCAGCAGGTCCGCGCGGACGGCCGCCCGGTGCTGCAGCGGTACGGCGTCTCCGACGACGACGCGTTCGCCGTCGGCCTGACCTGCGGCGGGATCATCGACCTGTTCGTCGAGAAGGTGAACCGGGAGACGTTCCCGCAGCTCGGGGAGATCGCCGAGGCGATCGGGAAGGAGCAGCCGGTCGCCGTCGCCACGGTGATCTGCGGGCCGCCGGAGCGCCTCGGGACCCGGCTCGTCGTGTGGCCGGACCGGGTCGAGGGCAGCACCGGCTCGCGGCGGCTGGACGACGCGGTGCGCGACGACGTGCGCGGCCTGCTCGACGCGGGCCGCAACGCGACCCTGCACTACGGCGTCGACGGGCAGCGCCGCGGCGAGGGGCTCGACGTGTTCGTCGAGTCGTTCGCCCCGCCCCCGCGGATGATCGTGTTCGGCGCGATCGACTTCGCCGCGGCCGTCGCCAAGATCGGTTCGTTCCTCGGCTTCCGGGTCACCGTCTGTGACGCCCGGCCGGTCTTCGCCACCGCGTCCCGGTTCCCGGGCGCGCACGAGGTGGTCGTCGAGTGGCCGCACCGCTACCTCGCCGCGGAGGCGGAGGCCGGGCGGATCGACGCGCGCACCGCGCTCTGCGTGCTGACCCACGATCCCAAGTTCGACGTCCCGCTGCTGGAGGTCGCGCTGCGGCTGCCGGAGGTCGCCTACATCGGCGCGATGGGGTCCCGGCGGACGCACGACGACCGGCGGGCGCGGCTGGTCGAGCGCGGGCTGACCGAGGCTGAGCTGGCCCGGATGAGCAGCCCCATCGGGCTGGACCTGGGTGCGCGGACGCCCGAGGAGACGGCGGTGTCGATCGCCGCCGAGCTGATCGCGACGCACTGGGGCGGCGCAGGCGCGCGCCTGGCGGACCGCGAAGGCCCCATCCACACCCATTGAGCCCAGCCCATGCCGGGCGCGAAAGCGACGGGAACGTCCAACTTTGCCGACGCCGCCTCCGCTCGGATCCGACGCCCGGGCGGGTGGCGCGGCCCACCCGTTCGGGCAGGTCGTTCCCGTCCGCGTGACGGGCCCGTCCCGGCGCCGCCCCGGCTACCGTTCCCCCCGGTGAGGGGAGGACGGATGCCATCTCCGACCTCGTGCTGCCGGGCTCTGCGTAGCCGTCCGGCCCGATTCCACACCCGGTCGGGACACTCCCGCTGTTGTAGCGTGAGTTACACCGTCCGGGGCCACGACCCTTCCCGGGCGTTCTCGGACGACGCGGTACGGGAGGGCACTGTGGTCCTCATCGACGATGTCCGGCCCCTCGGCGCGCCGACCCCCACCGCCGTCCGCCGGGCGGGCAACTCCGTCCTCCTGCTCGGCGCCCGGGAGGCTGCGGAGCACCCGGCCCCGCCGGCGCCGCCACTGCGCCTGTCCAAGTTCCACGCCCCGGAGATCGTGTTCGGGCCGGGTTCGGTGCAGGAGGCCGCGCATGCGGCCGTCCGCATGGGCGCGCGCCGCCCGCTGGTCGTCACCGACCCCGGGCTGCTCGAGGCCGGGTGGCCCAGCGAGCTGCTGACCCACCTGAGTGCGACGGGCCTGATCCCGCAGATGTGGTTCGACGTCACCCCGAACCCCAAGGACCACGAGATCGAGGCCGGGTTCGCCCGGTACGTCGAGGGTGGCTGCGACGTCGTGCTCGGCATCGGCGGCGGCTCCGTGATGGACGCGGCGAAGGGCATCGCCCTGCTCGCGGCCAACGGTGGGGGGATCCTCGACTACGAGGGCATCGACCGGATCGAGCACCCGATCCCCCCGATGATCATGCTGCCGTCGACGTCCGGGACGGGCGCGGACGTCTCGCAGTTCTGCATCGTCACCGACACCGAGCGGCACACCAAGATCACGATCATGGGCCGGGCGCTCGTCCCGGACGTCTCGGTGATCGACCCGCGGCTGCTCACGACCATGCCGGACGATCTCAACGCCGCCACCGGGCTGGACGCGCTGACGCACGGCATCGAGGCGTTCGTCTCCCTGGCCCACGGCCCGCTGACCGACCACCACGCGCTGCAGGCGATCTCACTGGTGCACGCCAACCTGGTCCGCACGATGATGCGCCCGTACGACGCCGCCGCCCGCAGCGCGATGGCGCAGGCCGCGCTCGAGGCCGGGCTGGCGTTCACCAACGCGATCCTCGGGGCGACGCACGCGATGAGCCACCAGGCGGGCGGCCTGCTCGACCTGCCGCACGGCGTGGTCAACGGGGTGCTCCTGCCGCACGTCATCCGGTTCAACGGGGTCACGGTGCCCGAGCGGTTCGTCCCGATCGCCCAGGCCATGGGCCTCGCGGACCTGGCGGGGGCGCCCGCGGAGGAGTCCGTCGAGCGGGTGGCGGAGGAGGTGCGCCGCCTCGGCGACGAGGTCGGCGTGCCGAAGGGGCTCGGCGACCTCGGGGTGACCGAGGCGGACATCCCCCGGCTGGCCCAGCTGACACTGGGCGACGCCTGCCTGACCACGAACCCGCGCCCGGCGTCGTTGACCGACGTGACGGCGCTGTTCCGGGCAGCTCTGTAGTGACCACCCCTTTCCCCGCCCCTCCCTCCCGGTCCGCGCCGTGGCCGCCCCGACGCGCGCGTTCCCGCACGCAGCCCGACCTCGACACCCTCACCGGCCTGCGCTCCGGCAAGCCGCACTACTTCCCGGAGCACCGCACCTACGCGGAGCGGCTGCGCCGGGTGATCCTGGCGCTGGAACGGATCTCGGCCGCGCTGATGCACACCACCGAGGGCTCCGAGGCACTGGTGCGGGCCGTCGTGGAGGCCGCCGCGGAGCACCTCTGCGCGGACTGGGTGGTGTTCGCCCTGGTCGACGGTGAGCTCACCGAGTCCCGCCCGCGGCACCTGGTGCGGGGGCCCGACGGCGCGGAGTGGCCCGACGTCCGCGCGATGCCGGCGATGGTCCGGGAGCACCTGCTCGCGGTCCTGCACTGCGCGGCCGACGACGATCACGACCGGGAAGCGCACAGCCGGCACCTGCACGTTCCTGTGCGGCTCGACGGGCGCGTGGTCGGGGGTTTCGTCGCGTGGACGCCGGCGAACCGGGAGGTCGATGAGACGGACCGCTCCGTGCTCGGCATCCTCGCCGGCCAGACCGCCGCAGCCCTGCAGAACTGCGCGCTGCTGGACCACTCGGCCCGCCTGCTCGCCCGCACCACCCGGCAGGCCGACGACCTCGCCAAACGCCACGCCGAGCTGCAGGCCACCCAGGCCGAGCTGGGCGCCGCCCGGCAGCGCGAGGTGCTCGACTCCGAACGCCACCGCATCGCCCGCGAGCTCCACGACAGCGTCACCCAGTACGCGCTCTCCGCGGGCATGCACATCGAGCTCGCGCGCACGGATGTCGAGGATCCTCGGCTGCGCACCCACCTCGACACCGCCAAGGACCTCACCCGCCGCGCCGTCGAGCAGCTGCGATCGGCGATCTACGCGCTGCACCACGGCGAGGGCGAGGCGGACGAGGACCTGCCGTCGATGCTCCGCCGGCTCTCGGGTGTCCACATGCCGGACGAGCTGCGGGTCGAGGTGCGGATCGGCGGCAAGCCGGTGCCGCTGCCCCCGGACTGCGAGCAGTCGCTCTTCCGGATCGCGGGTGAGGCGCTGTTCAACACCGCCGTGCACGCCGACGCGAGCCGGGCCGTCGTGCGGCTGGCCTACACCGGCGGGCGGGTCCGGCTGACGATCTGCGACGACGGCTCGGGACGGCCCGAGGAGGTGCGGCGGAGCCTGCGGGCGGCGAGCGTCGCCTGCCCGTCCGGCGAGCACCGCGGGCTGGTGAACATGGCGGCGCGGGCCCGCGAGCTGGACGGGACGCTGACCTTCCGGCGCGCGCGGCTGGGCGGGCTGCAGGTGCAGGTGGACATCCCGACGCCGTGCGCGACGAGCGCGGCGCGGCAGACGGCGGCCGGGACGAGGGTGACGGGACGATGAGGACGACGGCCGTGACGGCGACAGGGCCGGCCAAGGCGGGGGCGACCGCGGGGGCGCCGACGGGGCCGCGGCCCCGGCCGATGCCCACCCGGATCGTGCTCGTCGACGACCACGCCATCATGCGGCAGGGCCTGCGGGCGGTGCTGGAACGGGAGGCCGACCTGCACGTCGTCGGCGAGGCCGGCTCCCCCGCGGAAGCCGTGGCCGCGGTCGCGGCGTCGCGCCCGCACGTCGTCCTGCTCGACCTCAAGCTCACCGCCGGCCCGCAGACCGACGGCCTCGAGGTGTGCCGCCGGCTGTGCGCGACCCACCCCGGCATCGGCGTGCTGGTGCTGACGACGTTCGCCGAAGACCGGCTGGTCGTGGAGGCGGTGCAGGCGGGCGCCCGCGGCTACGTCGTGAAGGACGTCGACACGACGGAGCTGGTGCGAGCGGTGCGCGCGGTGTCGCGCGGGGAGAGCGCGTTCGACGCGCACAGCGCGTCGGCGATGGTGCGGTCGCTCGCGGGCGGGGTGCCGGAGCGCGAGGGCCTGACCGACCGCGAGCTGGACGTGCTGCGGCTGCTGGCGCGGGGGCTGTCGAACCGGGCGATCGGGGCGGAGCTGTTCATCTCGGAGACGACGGTGAAGTTCCACGTCGGCAACCTCATGCGCAAGCTGATGGTCTCCCGCCGCGCGGAGGCGGTGTACGCGGCGACGAAGCTGGGGCTGCTGTAAGGCCCCGCGCCGGCACCCGACCCCGCGCGACGTCACCCACCCGGCGCGGCGCGTCCGCACCGTGGCGGAGCGGGCGGCCGTCGGTGCGGCCCTACGCTCCGGCCGCATGCGGATCTACGCCGAGCGGCCCGGCCGCGCGCTGCTGCAGTTGCTCGCCGACGTCGCGGTGCTCGTCTGGGTCGTGTTCGTCGTGCAGTTCGCGCACGCGGCGCGCGACGTCGTGCTCCAGCTTCAAGGGCCGGCGCGGCAGCTGACCGGCGCCGGTCAAGCGATCCGCAGCGCCTTCGACAACGCCGCCACCACCGCGTCCGGGGTGCCGTTCGTCGGGGACGACCTCGCCCGCGCGCTGGGCACCGGCAGCTACCGCGGGCGACTCGCTGTCGTCGTCCGGGCGGGAGATCGCGGCGACCACCGCCACCGCCGGGGTGGCCGTCGCGGCCGCGATCCTGCTGCTCGGCGTGCTGCCGGTCGTCGCCGTCTGGCTCACGCTGCGGGTGCGTTGGGTGCGGGCCGCCGCCTCCGCTCGGGCCGCGCGGGCCGCCGATCCCGACCTGCTCGCCCTGCAGGCGCTGACCCGCCGCTCGACCCGGCGGCTGCTCGAGGTGTCGCCCGAGCCCGGCGCGGCCTGGCGGCACGGCGACCCGGAGGCGGTCGCCGCGCTCGCCGCTCTCGAACTCGGCGCGCTCGGGCTGCGCCCGCACAGTGTGGCTAGGCGATCACAGTGATGCGGTGCGTGTCGGTCATGACCGGGCGCCCGGCGCCGTCGGACGGGTCGTCCTCGGCGACGCGGATCTCGTAGTCGCCCGGCGGCAGCTCGACCGAGAAGGCGTACGGCGCGAACCGCTGACCTTCCGCGGTCGTCGTGCTGCCGGACCGCACCACCGACCCGTTCTGCCGGATCTCCCACAGCAGCGTCGCCTCGAACACCGCCGCCTCCCCCGCGATCCGCACCGGGGAGCGCACGGACGCCCCGTCAGCGGGGTCGTCGATGCCGACCAGAACCCGGATCGCCGAGGGGATCGGCCCGCGCCACGGGCCGGGAGGTGTCGACCCCGTCGCCCCACAGGCGGGTGACCTGCTTCCCGGCGACGAGCACCTGCACGGGGTCCGTGGTGCCCAACGCGCCGGTGACGGTGTACACGAGCTGCTGGACGGCCAGGATCGGATCGGCCGGGGCCGTGCCGACGGCCTGGGCGGTCAGGTCGACGGTGACGACGCCGTCGACGTGCGTGACGGGCCCCGCGAGCGCACTACCGGCGGGCCAGGTGTTGCGGTGCTCCGGAACCGCGCCCGTCGGGGCGGCGAACAGGGCCGTGACGGCGGCGGTCCCCGGGTCGGTGTCGACCGTCACCCGGCGGAACTCGCGGGCGAGCCGCGGGCCGGCCGGGGTGTCGGTGACGTAGTAGAGAGGTACCGCCCGCTCCGTCGACGCCTCGTCGGAGGTCGCGGGCGCCGTCGCGGACGGGGCGCCCGAGGGCACGGCCGGAGCCCCGGCGCCGACCGTCGAGGTCGCACATCCGGCCAGCAGGACCGCTCCGCAGCCGAGCACCGCCCCGAGCCAGGCCCCCCGCCGGGTCCCGCGCAACGCTGCCATCGCGACCACCTCCCCGTCCAGCGTGCCCGACCCGGCAAGCCCCGACGGCGGACGCGCCGCACCCGCCCGGGCAAACCTCGTCCGCGGGACGGGTGTGGGAATCACCCAGCGCGAGAACAAGTTGCTTGTACACAGCAAGCTTCCGAGAGTATGGTTGTACTATGCATCTAGTTCAGGAGCGCGCTACCGCGGAGGACACCGCGGACGCGCTCGGCGACGCCGTCGTCGCACTCGTCCGTGCCTACCGGCACGCGATCCACCACCCCGTGGCCAGTGCCCTCCCCGCCCTCGAGCTGGCTCTCCTGCTCGGCGAGGGTGAGCTGCGGCTCGGTGAGCTGGCGGCCCGGCGCGGCGTCTGCCAATCCGTCGTCAGCCGGCAGGTCGGCGAGCTGGAGGCGCGCGGGCTCGTGGTCCGCCGGCCCGATCCGGCCGACCGCCGCGCCGGCCTCGTCCGGCTCACCCCGGCCGGTCGTGAGCTGCTCGCCGAGGCCGCCGACACCCGCCGCCGGTGGCTGCACGACGCGCTCGCGCGGCATCCGGACGACGACGTGCGCGCCGCGACCCGCCTCGTGCGGGCACTCGCCGACGAGCTCGACCACCGCACGGCCCAGCACGGCACCGCCGCGCTCGAGGAGGGCTCGGTCCGATGACCCTCCTCCACCAGCAGAAACCTGACGTCCACGAAGGAATCGACCATGACCACCACCGCCGTCGACCGCCCGGCCCTGGCCGCGGCCACCGGCCGGAGACGCGACGCGGAGCAAGCGCGAGGTCCTGGAGGCGCTCAGCGGCCTCCTGCTCGCCATGTTCGTCTCGATCCTCTCCGCGACGATCGTCTCCAACGCCCTGCCCACGATCATCGCGGACCTGCACGGGTCGCAGACGCAGTACACGTGGGTGGTCACGGCGACCCTGCTGACCACCACGGCGTCCACCCCGATCTGGGGCAAGCTCGCCGACCTGTTCGACAAGAAGCTGCTGGTCCAGATCGCGATCGTGATCTTCGTCGTGAGTTCCGCGATGGCCGGGCTGGCGCAGTCGATGGGCTGGCTCATCGGCTGGCGCGCCGTGCAGGGCATCGGCGCGGGCGGGCTGCAGGCGCTGGCCCAGGTCGTGATCGCGGCACTGATCCCGCCGCGTGAGCGCGGCCGCTACTCCGGCTACCTCGGCGCCGTGCTCGCCACCGCGACCGTCTCCGGTCCGCTGATCGGCGGCCTGCTCGTCGACACGTCGTGGCTGGGCTGGCGCTGGTGCTTCTACGTCGGCGTCCCGATCGGCGTGATCGCCCTGATCGTGCTGCAGCGCACGCTGCACGTGCCGACGGTCAAGCGCGACGTGAAGCTCGACTACCTCGGCGCCACGCTCATCGCCGGCGGCGTGTCCACGCTGCTCATCTGGATCTCGCTGGCGGGCTCGCAGTTCGCGTGGGGCTCGGTGACCTCGCTGACGCTGGGCGCCCTCGGGATCGCCGCGCTGGTCGCGGCCGTGATCGTGGAGCTGCGCGTGCCGGAGCCGGTGGTGCCGATGGACCTGTTCCGCAACCGGACGGTCGTGCTCGCGGTGCTGGGCAGCATCGTGCTCGGCCTGGTGATGTTCGGCGGGTCGGTGTTCCTCGGGCAGTACTTCCAGGTCGCCCGCGGCTACGCGCCGACCGAGGCGGGCCTGCTGACCCTGCCGCTGGTCGGCGGATTGATGATCGCGTCGACGGTGTCGGGTCAGCTGATCAGCCGGTACGGGCGGTGGAAGGGCTTCCTGGTGGCCGGCGCGATCCTGACCACGGCGGGGCTCGCCCTGCTCTCGACCATGGACCACACCACGTCGATCCCGCTGCTGGGCGTGTACCTGGGCGTGCTCGGCCTGGGGGTCGGCATGTCGATGCAGAACCTCGGTCTCGCCGTGCAGAACACGGTCGACGTCACCGAGGTCGGCGCGGCCAGCTCGCTGGTGGCGTTCCTGCGGTCGATGGGCGGCACGATCGGCGTGACGGTGCTGGGGATCGTGCTCAGCCACCGGGTGAGCGCGCTGCTGGGCGTGCCGGCGTCGGGGGCGTCGTCCGGCACCTCGGACCTCTCGCAGCTCGACGGCGCCGCGGCCGCCGCGGTGCGCGCCGCGTACGGCGACGCGATCGGGCGGGTGTTCCTCATCGCGGCGATCGGCTCGATCCTGACGCTGGTGGCCGTGGTGTTCATCAAGGAGGTCCCGCTGCGGACGACGGTCGGCCGCTCCCCCGAGGCGGCCCCCGTGGCCACGCCCTCGGTGGCGGCGCAGGCGCCTGCCGCGGAGGCCGTGGAGACCGGCGAGGCTGCGGACGACCCGGCGATCACGTTCCGTGAGCTGCCGCCCGCCGGCGACGGCCACCTCCCGCGCCACGCCGCCGCGGACCATGAGCGATTCGGGCACCGCAACGGGCTGCCCGACACCCCCCGGTCCGGGGAGGCGCTCGCCGCGCTGGACGACGTCGAGCGCGCCGCGCGCGACCTGTCCGAGGCGCGCGGCAGGCTGGCCACGTCGGTGGACCGCCTGCGCGCGGCCGGGTTCGGCCAGCAGCAGATCGACGGCCTGCTCGCCCGCCGCGTCGCCGACGGGGCGACGGCCGGCTGACCGGCACGAGTCCCGCGGGGGAAGCACGCTGAGCTGATCGTCCGGATGAAAAGTGCCGATGCCCGCGGCCTCGCTTCCGGACGATCAGCTCAGTTGATCGTACGGACGAAAAGTGGCCGATGCCGCGGCGCCTCGTTTCCGGACGATCAGCCCAGTTGATCATCCGGACGGTAACCGGGCCCGGAGCGGGCCGTTTCTGCCGCACGATCAGCTCAGGCTCATCTCAACTGATCGTCCGGGTGGTACCCGGGCCCGGGCTGGCCCGTTAGCCGACGCACGATCAGCTCGGGCCCACGCAGGCTGATCGTGCGGACGGAATCCGGGCCGATCCCAGCCGGTTTCCGGCCGCACGATCAGCTTGCTCAGGCGTCAGACCTCGAGGTCCGGCGACGACGCCTGCGCCCAGTACCGCCTCGGGATCCGGCCGGCGCCCCGGGCCGCCCGCCCCGCCTCCACCGCCAGCCGCATCGCCCGCGCCATGAGCTCCGGGTCGCCCGCGCGGGTCACCGCCGTCGCCAGCAGCACGGCGTCGCAGCCCAGCTCCATCGCCTGCGCCGCCTCCGACGCCGTGCCGATCCCGGCGTCGAGCACCACCGGCACCCCCGCCTGCTCGACGATCATCGCGATGTTGTGCGGGTTGCGGATGCCCAGCCCGGTGCCGATCGGGGCGCCCAGCGGCATCACGGCCGCGCACCCGACCTGCTCCAGCCGCCGGGCGAGGACGGGGTCGTCGTTCGTGTAGGGCAGCACGGTGAAGCCGTCGTCGACGAGCTGCTCCGCGGCGTCGAGCAGCTCGATCGGGTCGGGCAGCAGCGTCCGCTCGTCCGCGACGACCTCGAGCTTGACGAGATCGGTCTCCAGCGCCTCCCGGGCGAGGCGCGCGGTCAGCACCGCCTCGGCCGCCGTCCGGCAGCCCGCGGTGTTCGGCAGCACCTCGATCTCCAGGCGGCGCAGCAGGTCGAGCACCCCGGTGCCGGCCGCGGCGTCCACGCGACGCATCGCCACGGTCGTCAACGCCGTGCCGGAGGCGATGAGCGCCCGCTCGAGGATCTCCAGGTTCGCCGCGCCGCCGGTGCCCATGATGAGCCGGGAGGCTGATCGGGCGGCCGGCGACGACCAGCGTCGTCCTGATCGAGGTCGTGGACGGCACCCTGCCTCGGCTGGTCCGTGAGCGTCACATCAGCCTCCCTGCACCGCGGTCAGGATCTCCACCCGCGCGCCGTCGGCGAGCGCCGTCGCCGCCCACCGCGCCTTCGGGACGACCTCGCCGTCCACCGCCACGGCCACACCGGTCCGCGGCAGGCCCAGCGCGCCGAGCGCGTCGAGCACCCCCGCGTCCGACGCCAGCTCCCGCTGTTCCCCGTTGATCCAGACGACCACGCGCTACCTCCTCGGAGCGGCCGGTACCGGCCGATTCCACCTGTGGACATGCTGGAGACGAGCAGGATCGGCCGCACGGACCGGCTCGGGCAGGGGGTCGCCGCGCAGCAGGCCGGCGACGGCGTCCGCGGTGACGGGCGCGAGCAGCATCCCGTTGCGGTGGTGGCCGGTGGCGACCAGCAGGCCGTCGGGACCGAGCGCGCCGATCAGCGGCAGGTTGTCGGGGCTCCCCGGCCGCAGGCCGGCGGCCGACTCGACCAGCGCGTACTCCGCGATCCCGGGAAGGATGCGCTCGGCGTCGCGGAGCAGGTCGCGCACCCCGCCGACGGTGACGGTGGTGTCGAAGCCGACCTCGGACTGGGTGGCGCCCAGCACGATCCCGTCCGCGCGGGGCACGAGATAGAGCGGCCGGCCGTCGACCAGCGCACGCACCGTCCGCCGGGGCATCGGGAAGGCACCGGGACGCAGCGCGAGGCGCAGGATCTCGCCCTTCACCGGCCGGACCAGGCCGTGCAGCGCCGGGTGCAGCCCGGCGGAGTACGCCCCCGCGGCGACGAGGACGGTGCCCGCCACCCGCTCGGTCCCGTCGGCGAGGCGAACGCCGACGACGCGCGTCCCGTCGTCCAGCACGGCCGCCACCGCGGTGCCGACGAACACCGCGCCGGCCCGCTCAGCCGCGATCTGCAAGGCGGCGAGCAGGACCCGGTTGTCGACGGCCAGGTCGTCGGGCACCGACAGCCCGCCGCGGACCTCCGGGCCGAGCCCTGGCTCCAGCCGGCGCAGCTCGCGGCCGGTCAGCCGGTCCACGGGGCGGCCCAGCCGGGCCAGATGCGCGGCGAGAGTGTCGAGCTCCGCGCGGTCGCCGGAGCCCGTGGCCGCGACGATCGTGCCGTCCGTGCGCAGCCCGGCGGGGCGTCCGGCGGCGTCCGTGAGCTCGGCGGCGAAGGCGGGCCAGCGGCCGACCGACGCGACGCCGAGCGCCAGCAGCTCCTCCTCGCCCGGCCACGCCTCGGTGACCGGGGCGAGCATGCCGCCCGCCACCCAGGAGGCCCCGGACGCGGGCGCCGGGTCGAGGACAGTGACCCGGTGGCCGTCCTGTGCGGCCCGCCAGGCACAGCTCAGGCCGATCACGCCGGCGCCCACCACCAGCAGCTCTGTCGCGTTCTCGTCCACCATCTCGCTCCCTGCGCCGGCATGACCCGGATCAGGTTCGACGGTCGGGATCCCCGGATCCCCTCTCAGCCCCCGGTCGGGGCTCCCGTGCGTCACCTGATCCGCACCCTACGCCAGACCGGGCCGACCGACCGGACTCTGGACGCCTCGGGGATCGCAGCATGGTGGCCCTGCTGCAACCGGATTGGAGCAGGGCCACCTTGCTGCACTTCTGCGAGCGCCCGCAACGCACGCCGCAGCGGTGCCACGCGCACCACCGGCGAACTGCCGCTACCGTCCGCACCGTGCCCGGACTCGACGCCGACTCCCTGCGTGCCCGCCTCGCCGACGCGCGGCTCTACCTCTGCACCGACGCCCGCCGCCGTCGTGGCGACCTCGCCGAGTTCGCCGACGCCGCCCTCGCCGGTGGCGTCGACATCGTCCAGCTCCGCGACAAGGGGCCCGACGGGCCGCTCGAGGCGCGCGACGAGCTGGCGGCCCTGGAGGTGCTGGCCGACGCCTGCGCCCGGCACGGTGCGCTGCTCGCGGTGAACGACCGCGCCGACGTCGCGCTCGCCTCCGGCGCGGACGTGCTGCACCTCGGGCAGGACGACCTGCCGGTGGCGTGGGCGCGGAAGGTCGTCGGCGACGAGATGATCATCGGACGGTCCGCGCACAGCGCCGCCGAGACCGCGGCCGCCGCGGACGAGCCGGGCGTCGACTACTTCTGCGCAGGCCCCTGCTGGCCGACCCCGACGAAGCCGGGCCGCCCGGCCCCGGGGCTCGAGCTGGTCCGCACCGTGGCGGCCCGGGCACCGGCGCGGCCCTGGTTCGCGATCGGTGGGATCGACGGAGACCGGCTCGGCGAGGTGCTGACGGCCGGCGCCGAGCGGGTGGTCGTCGTGCGGGTGATCACGGAGGCGGACGATCCGCAGGCTGCGGCCGCAGCGCTGGCCGCCCGGTTGCGCGCCTGACGGCCTGCCGCATCCCGGCCCCGGATGCAGCGAAAGTGGCTTTCGGTGCATCAATGCACCCAAAGCCACTTTCGGTAGGGGCCGCTATTGCTGCTGGTCGGGGGCGGGGGCGCCGCCACCCGGCTGCGGGGCCGCGCCGCCGTCGCTCTGGTCGCTCTGGCCGTCCGCGCCGCTGCGGGGCGTCGGGGTCGGAGTCGGCGTCGCCTTGGTGCTGCGCGTGGACGTCGACCCCTGCTGGTCCGCACCGGGCACCGCGGAGCTGTTCTCGTCGGTGGACTTCTTCGAGGTCGTCGCCTCGGTCGTCGGCTCCTCGGACGTCGTCTTGGACGTCGTCGTGCTCTTCGTCGACGTCTCCGTGCTCGCGCTGTTCGAGCCGCCGAGCACGCTGCCCAGCGACGTGCCGCCGGGGCGCTGCGACGTGGAGCTGCTGCTCGTGTTCAGCGGCGAGCCCTTGAGCAGCTCGAGCCCGGTGATCGCCAGCATGCCGATCGCGAACACGACGACGGTGAACCCGGTCATCACCAGCAGGCGGCGCCGGGACTTCGGCGGGCCCGCGTCGACCGCGGGCACCGCGGAGATGATCTCGGTCGCCTGATCACCGGGCGTGACGAACACCCGCGTCGTGGCGTCTTCCCCGGCGGCCCGCGGCGCCGGCACCTCGGTCGTGCCCGCCACCTTGACGGTGCGCCCGCCGGGAAGCTTGACGCGGGCCTTCACCGTGTCGCGGGTCTTGTCGAGCGAGTGCTGGTACAGCCAGGTCACGACCGCGCTGAACACCGATCCCAGCGCCGCGCCGCCGACCGTGCCAGCCGCTCCGAAGAACGAACCCAGCACCGCGCTGGTGGCCGCCGCACCGGCGCCGGCAACGAGCTTGTTGACGGTGAGGTCCCGCTTCTTCGGCTCGGGCGCCGCGGCGACCGTGGTCGCCCCGGACATCGCCGCGGCCGCAGCAGGGGCCGCATACGCCTGTGTCGGGTGAACCGGACCCGCCGGTCGTCCGGGCGGGACCGGCGCCGAACCGATGCCAGGCGGATATGCCGGCGGCGGACCGGCCGGCCCGTATCCGGGCGCAGGCCACCCCCCCGGAGCGCCGGCTGCGGGCGGCTGACCCGGTCCGAAGCCTCCCGAGGTGGACACCCGACCGTGCACCTGCGTCGGACCCGCGGCATAGCCCGGCCGCGGCATGTATCCGCGCGGTCCCGGGGTGCCTGCGGGCGGGGTCGAGCGGCCCGTCGGCTGCGGCGGGCTCGCTTCCGTCGACTCGGGCGTCGACGAGGGCGGTGTGGGCTGGTCCGGCTGGGGGCTCTGCGGCGGTGGCTGCTGGGGCATGGCTCCTTGCACGTTCCTGGTTGCACGTTCCTGGCTGAGATCTCGGGCTTTCCTCCTTCTGGAACGTCCGAGCCTCCCGGACCGATCCAGATGATCACTCTTCGTGACCGGTCCCACTGTACGGTGGTCCCCCCGCCGCCCCCGGCACCCGGGGGTGGAGAAGCCCAGGATGTCCCGGCGGGAGCGCCCGCCGCAGCACCGGCCACGACAGTGCGATGCACGCCACGACCAGCGGCCAGGTCAGCACCACCCGGGCGATCCCGAGCGCGTAGACGGCCCCGGCCAGGTACAGCGGCACGAAGACCGCGAGCCGCACCAGGTACTGCGCCACCCAGACCCCACTCGCACGCCGATAGCCGCGCAGCAGATCCGGGTCGCGCCGCCAGCGCGTCCGCTGGCCCAGCGCCGTGCCGACGACCAGGCCGAGCAACGGCCAGCGCACGACGATCGACACCGTCCAGGCCAGGGCGCTCGCGGCGTTCGAGGCGATCTGCAGGAGGAAGAAGTCGACCGCCCGGCCCGTGTAGAGGGCGACGAGCACCGCGACCGCCACCCCGAGCAGCCCGGCCAGCACCGCGGCGGGGCGCTTGCCGCGCATGAGCCGGACGGCTCCGGTGGCCAGCGCGGCGCCGAGGGCCGCCGCCCCGCCCCAGAGCAGGGCGGACGGACTACCGGCGGCGTCGGCGATCCCGAACCCGGCGACGAAGGCGACGGGTGCGGCCGACGCGTCGAGCGCACCGCCGCGACCGCCGAGGATCTCCGCGAGGGACGGTCCCGCAGCCGGGGGCGCCGGGTCGGGGCGCCGCGAGGACATGAGGCAAGGGTGCCCTATCTCCGTGCGGAGCGCAGGCACACCCGACACGTGCACGAACGCCGACTCGCGCCCGCAAATGTGCCGACTCGCGCCCGCGAACGTGCCGACTCGCGGCCGCAAATGTGCCGACTCGCCGAACCGCGTGCCCGCACGGTGACGCACCGCAAGTCGCGCGGGTGGGCACTTCCGGACGCCTACCGGAACCGGTGTACTGAGCGCGTGGACGCCGTCCCCGGTCCGGCCGGTCCCGGCCGGGTGCCCCGCAGCCCCGTCCTGGTCGGCCGCGGCGCCGAGCTCGCGACCGCCCGCGGGCTGGTCGACGCCGTCGCCGCCGGGCGGGGTGGCGCGCTGCTCGTCGCCGGGGAGGCCGGGATCGGGAAGACCCGCCTGCTCGACGAGGTGGCCGGGCGGGCCGCGGAGCGCGGGCTGCCCGTGTTGTCCGGCCGGGCGGTGCAGGGCGGGGGGACGTTCCGGGCGGTCGCGGGTGCGGTGATCGGCCTCCTCGACGACCCGGCCCGGGCCCGGAACCCCGAGCTGCGCCCCTACCGCGCCGCGCTCGCCCGGCTGCTGCCCAGCTGGGCGGAACCGGACGGCGGTATCGGCACGCCGCTGAGCGCGGACCCCGTCGTCGTCCTCGCCGAGGGCCTGCTCCGGCTGCTGCGCCTCGCGCTGGGCGACGCGGCCGGCTGCGTGCTGCGCCTGGAGGACCTGCACTGGGCAGACGACGACACGCTCGCCCTGGTCGAGCACCTGGCCGAGCACCGCCGCCGACTCTCCCGTCCTGCTGGCCTGCTCCGCCCGCGACGACGCCCCGGCCCACGCCGCGCGCCGCCTCGCCGCCGCACCCGGAACGATCACCCTGCACCTGGGTCGGCTGAACGGGCGGGACGTGGCGGCGTTGGCCGCGGCGTGCCGGGGCGGCCTGCCGGTCACCGATGAGGAGGCCGAGCGCCTGCTGCTGCGCTCGGACGGGTTGCCCTTCGCGGTCGAGGAACTCGTCGCCGCTCCGGGCTCGGCGGTCCCGCCCACGCTCGCCGCGCTCGTCGCCGACCGGCTCGCGGCGCTCCCCGACCCGGCCCAGGCGATCCTGCACACCGCCGCCGTGCTGGGTCCCGAGCTCGACTGGCGCCTGCTCGGGTCCGGCGGCCGGCAACGCCGGAGCAGGACGTGCTCGACGCCCTGCGGGCCGCGGTCGGGCAGGCGCTGCTGGTGGCCGACGGGCCGGCGCTGCGCTGGCCGCACGCGCTCACGCGGGACGCGGTGCTCGCGGTGCTGCTGCCACCGGAACGGGCGGCGCTGGCGGGGCGGGTGGCCCGGGTGCTCGCCGAGCGCGCCGGTCCCGACGACGAGCCGCGCGCCGCCGAACTGTTCGTCGAGGCGGGCGAGGCGGACGCGGCGGTGGCGCTGCTGCTGCGGCTGGCCCGGCGCGACGCCGCCCGCGGCGCGCTGCGCAGCGCGGAGCACCTGCTGGCGACGGCGGCCGGGGCGGGGACACCGCCGGCCCCCGCGGTGATCGCCGAGCAGGTCACGGTGCTGACCCTCGTCGGCCGGGCCGCCGACGCCCTCGCGCTGGGCGCCGCGGAGCTGGACGGCCTGCACGGTGACGCCCACGCCGAGCTGTGCCTGCAGCTCGCCCGCACGGCCGTCACCGCCGGGGCCTGGGCCGATGCGGAGGCCTACGTCGCGCGCGCCGGCCGGCCGGGCGACCCGCGCTCGCTGGTCCTGCGCGCCGACGCCGCGTTCGGCGCGGGCCGGGCCACCGACGCCGGCGAGTTCGCCGCGGCGGCGATCGCCCGGGCCGAGGAGGCCGCCGACGAGCACCGGGCGCACGGCACCGCCGAAGGGGCCGTTCAGGCCGCCGCAGCGCTCTGCGAGGCACTCGGCGTCGCGGGACGGCTGGCGTGGGGCACCGACCTGGACGTCACCGAGGCCCTGGCCCGCCGGGCCGCCCAGGTCGCGGGCGAGCACGGACTGGTGCCGTGGCGCGTCACCGCGCTGTTCCAGCTCGGGATGATGGCCACCCTGCGCGCCCACGACACCGCTCCGCTCATGCAGGCGCGGGAGCTGGCCCTCGACGCCGGCATGCTCGGGCAGGTCGCCGCCATCGACTACGTCCACGCCGACTACACCTGGTGGGTCGACGGCCCGGCCGCGGCACGACCGGCGGCCCGCGCCTCCGTCGAGCTCACCCGCGCGCTGCGCCTGCCGGAGCGCGCCTTCAGCGCCCGCGCACTGCTCGAGATGCTCGACGCCACCGCCCAGCTCGTCGCCGGCACCGCGACACCATCGGAGGTGCGCAGGCGGGCCGACGACGTCGCGTCGGAGGGTGGCAGCGGTCCCCGCCTCGAGCAGGTGATGCGCATCGTCGTCGCCCTGCTGGAGCACGACCTTCCCCGTGCCGCCGACGAGCTGGACATCGGCGTGCGCGAGATGCTGCACGGTGTCGGGGCGACGCCGCCGATGCCCTACATGGGTGCGGCAGCCCTGGTCCACGCCGTGATCGCGCGGGGGGACAGCTCGATGACAGCGCACCCACGCCCTCAACCAGGTCCCGGCCAACCGGGGCGCCTTCACCTGGGCCGACGCCGTCACGCACGGTCGCGCGGGCCGCCGCGCCGAGGCCGCCGCGCTGCTCGCCGACGGCGAGGAGGCGCTCGGCGGCCTGCCGTGGTGGCGCCGGCTGCTGCACACCGTCGTTCTGGACGCCGCGATCACCGACGGCTGGGGCGATCCGGTGCCGACCCTGCGCGCCGACCTCGCCGTCCACGAGCAGGTGGGCGACGTCCTGCTCGCCCGCACCTGCCGCGACCTGCTCCGCCGGGCCGGGGCACCGGCCCCCCGCAACCGGGGCGGTACCGGGGTGTCGCCCCGGCTGCGTGCCCGCGGGATCACGGCGCGGGAGGCCGAGGTGCTCGGGCTGGTCGCGGAGGGCATGACCAACGTGCAGGTGGCCGAGCGGCTGTTCCTCTCCCCGCGGACCGTCGACACCCACGTCGCGAACCTGCTGGCCAAGGCGGGCGTCCCGTCCCGGACCCAGCTGCGTACCTGGGCGGGAGAAGCTCGGTAGGCGACACGGATCCCCGGGCCGGCCGGCACCGCGATTCTCTCGCCATGCCCATCACCCCCGGCGTCATCGGCGACGCCACCACCGCCGGCCGCGGGACCTACGACGTCCTGGTCGTCGGCGCCGGCCCCGGCGGTCTGGCCACCGCCCTGTCCGCGGCCCGCCACGGCGCGCGCGTGCTCGTCGTCGACCGCCGGCCCGGGACCTCGGGCCTCCCCCGCGCCACCGGGATCAACGTGCGCACCGTGGAGATCCTCCGCACCTGGGGCGTCGCCCCGGCGGTGCGGGCCCGCCGGATCCGCGTCGTGCCCGAGGCCGCCTCGGCGAGCCACCCTCGCCGCGCCCCCGCGCTCGAGCGGCCGCGCGGGCGGCTACCCGTCCCACCGCGAGATCCTCGACGTCAGCCCCGTGCTGCCGTTGGCCTGCCCGCAGGACCGGCTCGAACCGGTCCTCGTCGACGCCGTGCGCCGGGCGGGCGGGGAGATCCGGTTCGCGACCCCGCTCGTGGCCCTGCACGTCCGGCCCGACGGCGTCCGTGCCGAACTCCACTCCGGGCACCAACTCCACTCCGGGCACGAACTCCACTCCGGGCACGAACTCCACTCCGGGCACGAGCTCGGCTCGGGCACCCGGGTGCACGCCCGGTTCGTCGTCGGGGCCGACGGCACGCGCAGCACCGTCCGCGCCGCGCTCGGCATCGCCACCACGCACCTCGGCACCTGGGCCCACGCCGTCCAGGTGCTGTTCCGGCCCGACGCGACGCTGCGGCCGGAGCCGCCGCGCCTGCTCACCTTCGTCGACGAGCCGCACCCCGGCGCGCTGTGCCCATGGGCGAGGGGCGCTGGGCCTACGTCGGCCTGCGGTTCGACGGCACCCGGCCCGACGCTCCCGGCCGACTGGACGCCGACGTTGCGCGCCGCCACCGGGTTGCCCGACCTGGAGCCCGAGGTGCTCGACGTCCAGCGGTTCACGCTGGCGGCCGAGGTCGCGACGACCTATCGCGCCGGGCCCGGGTTCCTCGTCGGCGACGCCGCGCACCGCACGACCCCCGTCGCCGGGATCGGCCTGAACACCGCGATCCACGACGGCCACGAGCTGGGCTGGAAGCTCGCGTGGGCGGCCCGCGGCCTGGCCGGGGACGCGCTGCTCGCGAGCCACGACGCGGAACGCGGCCCCGTCGGGCTCGCCGCCGCCGCCCGCTCGCTCGACGTGGAGGGCCGCCCGACCGACGGCCTGCCGAGCAGCCTGGGCCACACGCACCGCTCGACGGTGATCGCCGGCACGGACCCGGCGCCGGACCTGCGCATCGACCTCGCCGCGCGGCCGGGCGAGCGCGCCCCGCACGCGTGGGTCCGGCACGCGGGGCGCCACCGCTCGACACTCGACCTGTTCGACGGCGGCCTCACCCTGCTCACCGGCGCGGACGGCCGACCGTGGGCGCGGGCGGCCGCCGCCGTCGTGGGCGTGCCGCTGCGGGTGCTGGTCGAGGGCCGGGACGTGCACGGCGCGGCACTCGCGCCGCGGTACGGGTTCGGCCCCGGCTCCGCGGTGCTCGTGCGGCCCGACGGGCGCGTCGCCTGGCGGCACGACGGCGCCTGCGCCGACCGGACCAGCGCCCTGACGGGAGCGGTCGCCACCGCGCTCGGCACCGCCCCGTCGCCCGCACGCCGGAGCCGCACCGCCGCCTGAACCCGGTTCCGGGGCCTGGTCAGAACCGGCGCTGCAGCACCAGCAGCGACCGCGCCGGGATGCGCAGCCGTCCGCCGGGCTTGGCGTCGCGCTCCTTGCGCGTCGCGCGGGCGCGCAGGGGGTCCGCGGTGTCCACGACGACCTGCCACATCCGCCCGTAGTTCTCGGTGGGCAGCGTGAAGGTCGTCGCGTGGAAGTGGGCGTTGAACAGCAGCAGGAACGAGTCGTCGACGACCCGCGCGCCCAGCGGGTCGCGTTCCGGGATGCCCTCGCCGTTGAGGTAGACGCCGAGCGTGCGCGCGTAGCCGCTGTGCCAGTCGTGCTCGGTCATCGGCTGTCCGTCGGTCCGCAGCCAGACGATGTCGTCGATGTTGCTGCCCTGGATCGGCCGGCCCTGGAAGAACCGGCGCCGCCGGAACACCGGATGCTCCGCCCGCAGCTTCGCGACCTCACCGGTGAACTCGGTGAGCACCGAGTACTCGCGGGCGGCCTTCCAGTCCACCCAGCTCGTCTCGTTGTCCTGGCAGTAGACGTTGTTGTTGCCGTGCTGCGTCCGCCCGAGCTCGTCGCCGTGCGAGATCATCGGTACGCCCTGGCTCAGCAGCAGCGTCGCGATGAAGTTGCGCTTCTGCCGCTCGCGCAGCGCGTGCATCTCGCCGTCGTCGCTCGGCCCTTCCACGCCGTGGTTCCACGACCGGTTGTGGCTCTCCCCGTCGCGGTTGTCCTCGCCGTTGGCGTGGTTGTGCTTGTCGTTGTACGAGACGAGATCGTGCAGGGTGAACCCGTCGTGCGCGGTCACGAAATTGATGGACGCGATGGGGCGCCGGTTGTCCTTCTCGTAGAGGTCGCTGCTGCCGGTGAACCGCGACGCGAACTCGCCCAGCCCGGCGGGCTCACCCCGCCAGAAATCACGGACCGTGTCGCGGTACTTGCCGTTCCACTCCGTCCACAGGGCCGGGAACCCGCCGACCTGGTAACCGCCCTCGCCGACGTCCCACGGCTCGGCGATGAGCTTGACCTGGCTGACGACCGGGTCCTGGTTGACCAGGTCGAAGAACGCGGCCAGCCGGTCCACCGAATGGAACTCCCGGGCCAGGGCCGCGGCCAGGTCGAACCGGAACCCGTCGACGTGCATCTCCAGAACCCAGTACCGCAGCGAGTCCATGATGAGCCGCAGCGACTCGTGCTGGCGGACGTTGAAGCTGTTCCCGGTGCCGGTGGTGTCGTAGTAGTGGTAGAGGTCGTTGGGGACGAGCCGGTAGTAGCCGGCGTTGTCGATCCCGCGGAACGACAGCGTCGGGCCCATGTGGTTGCCCTCGGCGGTGTGGTTGTAGACGACGTCGAGAATCACCTCGATGCCCGCGCGGTGGAACTGCTTGACCATCGACTTGAACTCCTGGACCTGCTGGCCCAGGGTGCCGAACGAGGCGTAGTCGTTGTGCGGGGCGAAGAAACCGATCGTGTTGTAGCCCCAGTAGTTGTTCAGGCCGCGGTCGACGAGCACGTGGTCGTGCACGAACTGGTGCACCGGCATCAGTTCCACGGCCGTGACACCCAGCCGCTTGAAATGGTCGATCATCACGGGGTGCACGAGGCCCATGTAGGTGCCGCGGATGTCGGGCGGGATGCCGGGGTGGCGCATCGTCATGGCCCGCACGTGCGCCTCGTAGATCACGGTCTCGTGGTACGGGATCCGCAACGGCCGGTCGTTGGCCCAGTCGAAGAACGGGTTGGTGACCACCGAGCGCTGGGTGAAGGGCGCCGAGTCGAGGTCGTTGAACGCGCCGTGGTCGGCGAACCGGTAGGAGTACAGCGCCTCGTTCCAGCTGATCTGGCCGTCGATCGCCTTGGCGTACGGGTCGAGGAGCAGCTTGGCGGGGTTGCACCGGTGGCCGCGGCCGGGGTCGTACGGGCCGTGCACGCGGTAGCCGTAGCGCTGCCCGGGCACGATCCGCGGCAGGTAACCGTGCCAGACCAGGGCCTCGCGCTCGGGCAGGTCGTAGCGCGTCTCCGTGCCGTCGTCGTCGAACAGGCACAGCTCGACGCGCTCCCCCACCTCCGAGAAGATCGCGAAGTTCGTACCGCCACCGTCGTAGGACGCGCCGAGCGGGTAGGGCACTCCGGGCCACATGTCCAGTGAGCTCATTTCACCTGTCGTTCTCATCGGACCGCACTGCCAGGTCAACCGGCAGGTGGAAACGGGCTCAGAGCGTGCTCCCGCCGTCAGGGCCCGCGGGGTTCGCGCGCCGTTGGCAACGTTGTTACCGTTTCACACCGACCGGGACAACTCGGACGGACCCGCTCCGCCGCACCGTCCGCTCGGCGTCGCGCAGCGTAGTAGCTCCACAATGCCCGCGTGCCCACCCATGTCGCCCTGCTGCGGGGGATCAACCTCGGCCCGCACAAGCGCGTGGCCATGCCGGCGCTGCGCGCGCTCGTCGAAGGGCTCGGCCACGCCGACGTCGCCACCTACATCGCGAGCGGGAACGTCGTGTTCACCGCAGGCAAGGCCGATCCGACCCTGGCCGACGACCTGGAGAAGGCGATCGCGGACGAGCTGGGCGTCACCTGCCGCGTCGTCACGCTGTCCCGCGAGGAGCTGGCCCGGGTCGTCGCGGACAACCCGTATCCCGACGAGCCGGACCCCAAGCGAGTGCATGCGATCTTCCTGACCGGCACCGCAGGCCAGGCGGCGCAGAAGCGGCTCGCCGAGGTGCAGGACAGGCTCGGGGAGAAGGTTGGCCGGGACGAGGCCCGCATCATCGGCCGGACGCTCTACCTGCACACCCCCGACGGCTTCGGCCGGAGCGAGCTCGCCAAGATGCTCAGCCGCCCCGGCGGCCCGGCCGAGGGCACCGCCCGCAACTGGGCGACGGTGACGAATCTGCTGGCCATGTGCGAGGCCTGAGGCCGTAGGCGACACGGATCCCCGGGGCGGGCCGGCACCGCGATCCTCTCGGCCATGCCCATCACCCCCGGCGTCATCGGCGACGCCACCACCTCCGGCCACGGGACCTACGACGTCCTGGTCGTCGGCGCCGGCCCCGGCGGCCTGGCCACCGCCCTGTCCGCGGCCCGCCACGGCGCACGCGTGCTCGTCGTCGACCGCCGGCCCGGGGCCTCGGGCCTCCCCCGGGCCACCGGGATCAACGTGCGCACCGTGGAGATCCTCCGCACCTGGGGCGTCGCCCCGGCGGTGCGGGCCCGCCGGATCCGCGTCGTGCCCGAAGCCGCCTCGGCGAGCACCCTCGCCGCACCCCCGCGCTCGAGCGGCCGCGCGGGCGGCTACCCGTCCCACCGCGAGATCCTCGACGTCAGCCCCGTGCTGCCGTTCTCCTGCCCGCAGGACCGGCTCGAACCGGTCCTCGTCGACGCCGTGCGGCGGGCGGGCGGGGAGATCCGGTTCGAGACCCCGCTCGTGGCCCTGCACGTCCGGCCCGACGGCGTCCGTGCCCAACTCCACTCCGGGCACCAACTCCACTCCGGGCACGAACTCCACTCCGGGCACGAACTCCACTCCGGGCACGAGCTCGGCATCGCGGCACCCGGGTGCACGCCCGGTTCGTCGTCGGGGCCGACGGCACGCGCAGCGCCGTCCGCGCCGCGCTCGGCATCGCCACCACGCACCTCGGCACCTGGGCCCACGCCGTCCAGGTGCTGTTCCGGCCCGACGCGACACTGCGGCCGGACCCGCCGCTCCTGCTCACCCTCGTCGACGAGCCGCACCCCGGCGCGCTGTGTCCCATGGGCGAAGGGCGCTGGACCTACGTCGGCCTGCGGTTCGACGGCACCCGGCCCGACGTCCCGGACGACTGGACGGCGACACTGCGCGCCGCCACCGGCTCGTCCGACCTGGTGCCCGAGGTGCTCGACGTCCAGCGGTTCACCCTGGCCGCCGAGGTCGCGACGACCTATCGAGCAGGGCCGGGGTTCCTCGTCGGCGACGCCGCGCACCGCACGACCCCCGTCGCCGGGATCGGCCTGAACACCGCGATCCACGACGGCCACGAGCTGGGCTGGAAGCTCGCGTGGGCGGCCCGCGGCCTGGCCGGGGACGCGCTGCTCGCGAGCCACGACGCGGAACGCGGCCCCGTCGGGCTCGCCGCGGCCGCCCGCTCGCTCGACGTGGAGGGCCGACCGACCGACGGCCTGCCGAGCAGCCTGGGCCACACTCACCGCTCGACGGTGATCGCCGGCACGGACCCGGCGCCGGACCTGCGCATCGACCTCGCCGCGCGGCCGGGCGAGCGCGCCCCACACGCCTGGGTCCGGCACGCGGGGCGCCACCGCTCGACACTCGACCTGTTCGACGGCGGCCTCACCCTGCTCACCGGCGCGGACGGCCGACCGTGGGCGCGGGCGGCCGCCGCCGTCGTGGGCGTACCGCTGCGGGTGCTGGTCGAGGGCCGGGACGTGCACGGCGCGGCACTCGCGCCGCGGTACGGGTTCGGCCCCGGCTCCGCGGTGCTCGTGCGGCCCGACGGGCGCGTCGCCTGGCGGCACGACGGCGCCTGCGCCGACCGGACCAGCGCCCTGACGGGAGCGGTCGCCGGCGCACTCGGCACCGCCCCGTCGCCGGCACGCCGGAGCCGCACCGCCGCCTGAACCCGGCTCCAGGGCCTGGTCAGAACCGGCGCTGCAGCACCAGCAACGACCGCGCCGGGATGCGCAGCCGTCCACCCGGCTTGGCGTCGCGCTCCTTGCGGGTCGCCCGGGCCCGCAGGGGGTCCGCGGTGTCCACGACGACCTGCCACATCCGCCCGTAGTTCTCGGTGGGCAGCGTGAAGGTCGTCGCATGGAAGTGGGCGTTGAACAGCAGCAGGAACGAGTCGTCGACGACCCGCGCGCCCAGCGGGTCGCGTTCCGGGATGCCCTCGCCGTTGAGGTAGACGCCGAGCGTGCGCGCGTAGCCGCCGTGCCAGTCGTGCTCGGTCATCGGCTGTCCGTCGGTCCGCAGCCAGACGATGTCGTCGATGTTGCTGCCCTGGATCGGCCGGCCCTGGAAGAACCGGCGCCGCCGGAACACCGGATGCTCCGCCCGCAGCTTCGCGACCTCACCGGTGAACTCGGTGAGCACCGAGTACTCGCGGGCGGCCTTCCAGTCCACCCAGCTCGTCTCGTTGTCCTGGCAGTAGACGTTGTTGTTGCCGTGCTGCGTGCGCCCGAGCTCGTCGCCGTGCGAGATCATCGGCACGCCCTGGCTCAGCAGCAGTGTCGCGATGAAGTTGCGCTTCTGCCGCTCGCGCAGCGCGTGGATCTCGCCGTCGTCGCTCGGTCCTTCCACGCCGTGGTTCCACGACCGGTTGTGGCTCTCTCCGTCCCGGTTGTCCTCGCCGTTGGCGTAGTTGTGCTTGTCGTTGTACGAGACGAGATCGTGCAGGGTGAACCCGTCGTGCGCGGTCACGAAATTGATGGACGCGATGGGGCGCCGGTTGTCCTTCTCGTAGAGATCGCTGCTGCCGGTGAACCGCGACGCGAACTCGCCCAGCCCGGCGGGCTCACCCCGCCAGAAATCGCGGACCGTGTCGCGGTACTTGCCGTTCCATTCCGTCCACAGGGCCGGGAACCCGCCGACCTGGTAACCGCCCTCGCCGACGTCCCACGGCTCGGCGATGAGCTTGACCTGGCTGACGACCGGGTCCTGGTTGACCAGGTCGAAGAACGCGGCCAGCCGGTCCACCGAATGGAACTCCCGGGCCAGGGCGGCGGCCAGGTCGAACCGGAAACCGTCGACGTGCATCTCCAGGACCCAGTACCGCAGCGAGTCCATGATGAGCCGCAGCGACTCGTGCTGGCGGACGTTGAAGCTGTTCCCGGTGCCGGTGGTGTCGTAGTAGTGGTAGAGGTCGTTGGGGACGAGCCGGTAGTAGCCGGCGTTGTCGATCCCGCGGAACGACAGCGTCGGGCCCATGTGGTTGCCCTCGGCGGTGTGGTTGTAGACGACGTCGAGAATGACCTCGATGCCCGCCCGGTGGAACTGCTTGACCATCAACTTGAATTCCTGGACCTGCTGGCCCAGGGTGCCGAACGACGCGTAGTCGTTGTGCGGGGCGAAGAAACCGATGGTGTTGTAGCCCCAGTAGTTGTTCAGGTCGCGGTCGACCAGCACGTGGTCGTGCACGAACTGGTGCACCGGCATCAGTTCCACGGCCGTGACGCCCAGCCGCTTGAAATGGTCGATCATCACGGGGTGCACGAGGCCCATGTACGTGCCGCGGATGTCGGGCGGGATGCCGGGGTGGCGCATCGTCATGGCCCGCACGTGCGCCTCGTAGATCACGGTCTCGTGGTACGGGATCCGCAGCGGCCGGTCGTTGCCCCAGTCGAAGAACGGGTTGGTGACCACCGAGCGCTGGGTGAAGGGCGCCGAGTCGAGGTCGTTGAACGCGCCGTGGTCGGCGAACCGGTAGGAGTACAGCGCCTCGTTCCAGCTGATCTGACCGTCGATCGCCTTGGCGTACGGGTCGAGGAGCAGCTTGGCGGGGTTGCACCGGTGGCCGCGGCCGGGGTCGTACGGGCCGTACACGCGGTAGCCGTAGCGCTGCCCGGGCACGATCCGCGGCAGGTAACCGTGCCAGACCAGGGCCTCGCGCTCGGGCAGGTCGTAGCGCGTCTCCCTGCCGTCGTCGTCGAACAGGCACAGCTCGACGCGCTCCCCCACCTCCGAGAAGATCGCGAAGTTCGTGCCACCACCGTCGTAGGACGCGCCGAGCGGGTAGGGCACTCCGGGCCACATGTCCAGTGAGCTCAGAGCGTGCTCCCACCGTCAGGGGCCCGCGGGGGTTCGCGCGCCGTTGGCAACGTTGTTACCGTTTCACACCGACCGGGACAACTCGGACGGACCCGCTGCACCGCACCGTCCGCTCGGCGTCGCGCAGCGTAGTGGCTCCACAATGCTCGCGTGCCCACCCACGTCGCCCTGCTGCGGGGGATCAACCTCGGCCCGCACAAGCGCGTGGCCATGCCGGCGCTGCGCGCGCTCGTCGAAGGGCTCGGCCACGCCGACGTCGCCACCTACATCGCGAGCGGGAACGTCGTGTTCACCGCGGGCACGGCCGAGTCGACCCTGGCCGACGACCTGGAGAAGGCGATCGCGGACGAGCTGGGCGTCACCTGCCGCGTGGTCACGCTGTCCCGCGAGGAGCTGGCCCGGGTCGTCGCGGACAACCCGTATCCCGACGAGCCGGACCCCAAGCGGGTGCACGCGATCTTCCTGACCGGTACCGCGGGCCAGGCGGCGCAGAAGCGGCTCGCCGAGGTGCAGGACAAGCTCGGGGAGAAGGTCGGCCGGGACGAGGCCCGGATCCTCGGCCGGACGCTCTACCTGCACACCCCGGACGGCTTCGGCCGCAGCGAGCTCGCCAAGGTGCTCAGCCGCCCCGGCGGCCCGGCAGAGGGCACCGCCCGCAACTGGGCGACGGTGACGAAGCTGCTGGCGATGTGCGAGGGCTGACCGGCCGCTCACCACACGCTCCGCTCGCCGTCACACAGGAAGCTGGGCGGTCGCACCCCGCCCAACAACTGTGACGGCACCACCCGGTGTGTGACGGCACGGCCGAGGTGCGCCAGGGCCCGCCGGCGGCGTCCACAACCAGATGGTTGACAACGACGCGCCCACCCTTCTACCCTCTCCTCAACCGATCGGTTGAGGAGGTGCCGTGATCAGGGATCAGACCGCGGCCGACGAGTACCGTGAGATCGCGGGCCGGTTCACCGCACTCGTCGTGGCGGTGCCCGACGACGCCACCTGGAACCGGCAGTCCCCCGTCGCCGAATGGACCGCCCGCGACGTCGTCCGCCACCTCGTCGAGTGGTTCCCCGGCTTCCTCGCCGGCGGCACCGGCCTCACATTGCCGGAGGGGCCCGGCGTCGACGACGACCCGGCGTCCGCCTGGCGCACCATGAGCGACGGCGTGCAGGCCCTCCTCGACGACCCGGCCTCGGCGGGCACGACGCTGCGCAACCCGCACATCGGCGAGGTCCCGCTGCCCGACGCGGTCAGCCGGTTCTTCACCGCCGACGTGTTCATGCACACCTGGGACCTCGCCCGCGCCACCGGCCAGGACGAAGCCCTCGACCCGGAACGCTGCGCGGAGCTGCTCGACGGAATGCAGCCGCTCGACGACCTGCTGCGCTCCAGCGGCCAGTACGGACCCAAGGTCGAGGTCCCCGACGACGCCGACGTGCAGACCAGGATGCTCGCCTTCATCGGCCGCGACCCCCGCTGACCGCCGGGTCACAACCGGCGGCGCCGAGTCAGGTCACCTCTGTCGTCATGCGACGTGCAACCACGCGCGCAGCGCCTGACGGATCACCTCACTTGCGGTCGTGGCATCCGCATCGGCTCGCGCAGCCAGCGCGGCCCGCAGCTCCGGATCGATGCGGACCGGAACGACCTCGGCGGGCCCCGAACCCAGGGACGGTCGACCGCCTCGACGCCGCAACGTGGGGACGTCGTAACCCGCCTCGGCCTCGTCGGCCAACTGCTCGACCAAGTCATCGGTCACAGGCACACCACCCGACGTCCGACCGTCCCGCGCGTCCGTGCTCATCCTCGGCTCACCTGTGATCATGGCAGGAGACCCCGATACCGTGGTCTCATCCGCATCGCATGGGATGACGAGCTCGTCCCCGTCGTCGAGCAGCAACATCACAACCTCCAGCAGGTTGCCCGCCCGATCCGGCCCCAACCGCAACTCACGGCGCGGCCCGCCCTGACCCTCGTCCGACAGCGGGTAGGTGACCAGGAACCGCCCCGCCGCATGGAGCGCGTCCTCGGCGGCGACGCCGTGCTTACGTGCCGACCGGTGCACGTCCACCGCACTGAACGTAATACGAAACCCTCGGAAACGGCAAGTCGGGCTGCCGTTCCTCGCCGAGCCGGGCCCGCCCAGCGGGTGATCGTCGGTTGCGGGCGTCAGCGGTCGACGGGACGACCGTGGCCACCCGCTCGCGGGGATCGATGCATGGTGACGGTTCCCGTGCCGGGCTCTTCCGTCCGTGCCGCATGATCGCTACCGTCCGGCAGCAGTGCCGGAACCCGGGGGGTCAGGTGCAGACCGAATGACGACGGACGACGGCGGACCGCGGGCTGCGGACGTCCTGGTGCTGTTCGGCATCACCGGCGACCTGGCGCGCAAGCTGGTGCTCCCCGCGCTCTACCGGCTCGTCGCGGGCGGCGAGCTCACGGTGCCGGTCGTCGGGGTCGCGCTCACCGACCTGGACACGGACGGGCTGCGCCGGCACATCGCGGACTGCGTGCGGGCATCGGGCGGGGTCGATCAGGCCGTACTGGAGAAGATGCTCGGGCTCGTCCACCTCGTCAGCGGCGACTACGCGGATCCGGACATCTTCACCCGCCTCGCCGACACTGTCGCCGCCGAGGCAGGCCCTGACGCCTTCGCGGTCCACTACCTCGCCGTCCCGCCGTCGCTGTTCGGCACGGTCGCCGACGGGATCGCCGCCGCGGGCCTGGCGCCGCGCTCGCGGCTGGTGGTCGAGAAGCCGTTCGGCCACGACCTGGCGTCGGCCTGCGCCCTCGACGCCCGGCTGCGCCGCCACTACCCCGAGGACCGGGTGTTCCGCGTCGACCACTTCCTGGGCAAGGAGCCGGTCGAGGACCTGCTGGTACTGCGGTTCGCCAACACCCTGATCGAGCCGCTGTGGAACCGGCAGTGGATCGACCACTTCGAGATCACGATGGCCGAAGACTTCGACGTCGCCGACCGCGGCTCGTTCTACGACGCCGTCGGGACGGTCCGCGACGTCGTGCAGAACCACCTGTTGCAGGTGCTCACCTACCTGCTGATGGACCCACCGCTGACGACCGCGGCCGACGACCAGCGCGACGCCAAGTACCGGCTGCTGCGCGCGGTGCGCACGGTCGACCCGGCCGAGGTCGTGCGCGGTCGGTACGACGGCTACCTCACGACCCCCGGAGTCGCGCCGGAGTCCACGACGGAGACCTACGTCGCGCTCACCCTGCACGTCGACGACTGGCGCTGGGCCGGCGTGCCCGTGCACATCCGCGCGGGCAAGGCCCTGCCGAGCACGCTGCTCGACCTGGTCGCCGTCCTGCGGCCACCGCCCCGCGCGCTGTTCACCGGCCGGCAGGGACCGCTGCAGGTCGACCAGGTCCGCCTGCGGATGCAGCCGGACGCCGGTGTCACCTTCACGCTTCTGGTGAAGCAGCCCGGCTCGGGGGACGTGCCGGTGCCGGTTCCCGTCGCCGTGGACTTCCGGCGGGTGCTCGGGCCGGTGCAGGCCGCCTACGAGCGGATCTTCGCCGACGCGCTGCGGGGCGACCCGTCCCACTTCGCCCGGATGGACAATCTCGAACAGGCGTGGCGCGTCGTCGGTCCGATCCTCGACCTGCGCACCCCACCCGATCCGTACGCGCGCGGATCGTGGGGACCCGCGGCCGCCGAGACGCTGCCCGGCCCGCAGGGGTGGGTCGAGCTCCCACCCCCGGCCGCGGACGGCGCCGGGTAGCGAGCGATCTCCTGAGTCGCGTCACCTTGACGGCGGCCGTGGGGGTCTCCAGCGCGACCGCATTGTTGTCGAAGATCCAGAATCCGATGGTGGCGAGGGCATGCCGCTGGACGTCGGCCGGGATGACGTCGAGCGACACGAACGGCAGCCGCATGACTGACAGCAGGTGGTCGAGCTGGGCGGCGTGCTCCTCCGGCGTCCCGAACCAGGAGCGCAGGGCCTGCTCGCCGAGCACCACAGCGATCCGCTTCGTCGGGGTCAGTTGGGAGGCGGAGGATGGCGTCTGATCTGGCGTTGACCATGGCGGAGATCCCGGACCTGGCCCGTGACGTCCGGGACGCGCACGTGGCCACGCCCGACGGGCGCTGCCGCGTCTGCTCGGCCGGAATGTTGACCGGACTACGGCGCGACACGCCGAGGTGCTGAGCCAGCCGGGCTCGGAGTAGCGGATAGACCTCGAGCCACCGGGTTCGGCGAGAGGTGGCGTTACGTTGTTCGATGTCGTGGAGTGGGATATCGGCGTGCGGGCGGCCGGGTCGAACGCCCCGAACCTCAGGCGGCTGCCGTCCACCTCCAGGACCGTGGTCCGCATGGGTTCTGTAGACAAGCGACCGCTCGCCCGTCGGCGTCGACCGGCTGCTCGACGCCCTCGACCACGCGCACGGAGTCCATGCGCTGCCGGGGCCAGCCAGGACGCTGGCCTGGCCCGGGTTCGACAGATTCGGGATCACCGTCACCGTGGAACGGCAACACGTCTGGCTCGACGACCCCACCGGTCCCCACAATGGCCGCTACCGCCGACATCAACCACGACGGCCGGGCCACGCCAGCTCGTCGGATAGATCCGCCGTCGGGGTCAGGTTCAGTAGTGGCTCGCCGCCGAGAACTGGGAGCTGCCTACCCGCCGACATCCGAGGTGGGCTGAGGCTCCCCTACTCCGCTGCCCTATGGGGCTCCGTTGCCTTTCCCCGGTGGACACGCCCACCGCGATCACGCTGCTGAGCAGCGAAAACCACTCCACGCCGTCCTGGCCAGGTGCGGGCGAGGTCGGGGTCGCCGGCGTGGATGGTCAGAGGCTTCGGCATGGGCAGGGTTCTCCGGAGCCCGTGGCCGGGCACCGCTGCGACGGTGACCACGCCGCACGCGCGCAGTGGTACGACCGACAGGAAGGGACGCGAGAGTTCAGGACACAAGCGCCCAAGCAAACTCGCGCACATCGGTTGAGGTACGGTCAGGCGCCGTCGCAAGATCGGTCACATTCATCGCCAGGGCCGACGAAGGGGACCATCGTGACACTCCGGTTTCTCGGCAAGGACCCGCACAGCCCGGTCAACGACTCTCCCACCATCTACGACAACGGCGACACCTACGTGGTGCAGGGCTGGAAGGTCGTGGACTCGGCGACCGTGGCCGAGTTGGGCGACATTCCCGACCACGAGACGGTAGTGGAGATCCCGAAGCGGATGATTCAGTTCTTCCCCGAGGTGAGCGGTGGCAGTTGAGCCGACGTTTGCGGAGTTGCTAGCGGCCTGCCAGCGCACGGCGGTGCACCTGGAGATGCGGGACGGCTACTCCAGGAAGAGCCCGGCGTTCGTCAACTGGCAGGTCGACCGCAGCGTCAGCCCGCTCACCTGGTACGGGGCATGGCTGGACATCGTCGGGGCGGCGGTTCAGCGCGGCGTGACGGTGCGGCGGGCGCGGATCGTGTCCGAGCCGGTCAGCGAGTACGTCCGCTTTGAGCACGACTTCACCGGGCCGCTGAACCTGGCTGCCCGTGAGGACGTGCGCTGGCTGCCGCGCCGCCGGGCCACCGACTTGACGCTGCCGGGCAACGACTTCTGGCTTTTCGATGACCGACTGGTGCTGGTCAACCACTTCTCCGGTGACGGCGAGACGGTGGCGCACGAAACGACGGCCGACCCGGACGTGGTGAAGCTGTGCGCCGCCAGCTTCGCCGCCGTCTGGGAGCGGGCGGTGCCGCACGAGGAGTACCAGCTCACTTGACGACCCGCCGCTGAGCTGGGGCCAGCCATGCCGTCGCCCTCCTCCAGTGTCCAGGAAGCCCGCCGTGCGCTAGGCGATCGGCTGCGCGAGATCCGCCAGGATGCGGGCCTGAGCGGCCGGGACCTGGGACGGCTGGCCAGCTGGCACTCCTCCAAGGTCAGCAAGATCGAGTACGGCAAGCAGAACCCTTCATCTGAGGACATCCGCGCATGGTGCCGACACTGTAAGGCCGAGGCTCAGACCGCCGACCTCATCGCCTCGCTGCGCATCGTCGAGGGCATGTTCGTTGAGTGGCGGCGGATGGAACGCACCGGGCTGCGCCGCGCGCAGGAGATGGTAGCGCCGCTGTGGGAGCGCACTCGCCAGTTCCGGGCCTACGACTCCTGGCTCATCCCCGGGCTACTCCAGACGGCGTACTACACCAGGGCGTTGCTGGAGGCCATCACTGTTCGGCGTGGCGTGCCGGACGATGTGGAGGAAGCGGTCGCCGTGCGCATGGAGCGGCAAGCCGTCCTGCGCGAAGGCGACCACCGCTTCGCCATCGTCATTGAGGAGAGCGTGCTCCGCAGCCGCATCGGCGGCATCGAGACCATGGCCGGCCAGCTCGGTCACCTGCTGACCATCGGCTCCCTGCCTTCGGTCAGCTTGAGCATCATCCCGATGACCGCGGAGCGAACCTTGCGGCCGGTCGAGGGCTTCTGGATCTTCGATGACGAACGCGTCAATGTCGAGCTGGTATCAGGTTGGCTAACCATCACTCAACCGCATGAGGTCGCCATGTACGGCAAAGCCTTCACAGAGCTAGCCGGACTGGCTGTGCGCGGACAGCGGGCACGCGGGCTCATCGCGGCAGCGATAGGAGCGCTGGATGCGGCACCGGAACGATGAAGCAAACCGGCGCACACTCGTTGAGAGTGTCGACCGAGCAGCCATAGCGTCATACATGGGCCGGGCGGTGGGCCGCACGCAACGGCCCCAGCCGCCCGGCTACGTGAGCGGTGCGGTTTCCGTCCGTGCGCTTACGTGTGTCCGTGCTGCCGTTCTTGGCCATAGCAGGAGCCCCCATGCTCTCCCTCACCCCCACCAGCTCCTCCGGCACCTCCTCGCCCGAAGGCGCTGTCTCCGTCTCTTCTGATCCAGATACCGCTGCTACCGTACCGCCCGCCCTGGATACATCTCGTCTCAACAGTGCCCGCGTCGACGGCCCGCCCATGAGTCCGACGCGCAAGCCCGTGCGATGGTGAACCCGCTGGTGGTGTTGATCCGGTCGCAGCCGGGCATGGCCGATCGGTTGCTGGCTGAGCACGCCGATGACGGGTCGGGGCGCTGCCGAGTCTGTTCGTCTGGAGCTCAGTCCGGCCGCTACCAGTGGCCGTGTGCGATCCAGCAGGCCGCCACCGAGGCCAGCGCGCCGGACGCCGTCGGCGACAACACGGTGATCGGCGGTGGCCGGTGAGCACGACCTTGCGGCGGGCTCGTGCACTACAGCCAACCCCCGCAAGACCTCCTGGGACGAGGTGGTCGCCAGTTCTACCGTCGCGCCGCCTCGTACCCGCACGTCGCTGCGTACTTCGAGCGTGTCGACCTCGACCAGCTGGCGCGGCGCTCTCACCGCCACCATGATCATGATCACCAACCAGGGAGCTGGCTGCTCGCGCCGTGCAGCGCATGACCGTGGCCCACGCCGAGGTCCGGACCCCACTCGGGGCTCCGATCACCGGCGAGGTCTACGACAGGTCGTCAACATCCTCGTCGAGGTCCTGGTCGAACACGGCGTCCCAAGCAGGCGATCAACGAGCTGGCCCGAGTGATCAACCCGCTGCGCGCGGCCATCGTCGTCACCGAATAGAGCGGCGACGGAACGCACTTCTGCCCGTGCTGCGGCGCACCGTGGCCCACCGACGCGGAGATGGAGGCCTGCCACCAGCACCGCCTGGACGAGCGACAGGCAGACGCGCACGCCGCGCAGAACCAGCCGGACAACCGGCCGAACAACGATCCGAGTGAGAAGGAGCCCGATGACCACGATGGACGCCGACGGGGCGCCACCGCGCACGGTCGGCATCACCGCACCCGGGACTGGGGTCCCGGTACTGGCCTGCCGGTGCGGAACGGTGCTGTCCCTGACCGACCTGCACACACTGCGCTTCTTCGCCGGCCCGAAGATCGCCCCGATCGTCTGCCGAGACTGCGCCGAGCAGGCCGGAGCCTGTTCATGACCTGGGATGCCGGGCCCTGCCTGCCCGCACCCGGGCTGGTCCAACCGGCGACCGACGACGAGCTGCGCGCATTCCTCACCCGCGTGACGGGCCAACAGCACCACGCCCACGGCGGTGTCGCCATGAACGCGGCCGAGCACGACTCCGTCGAGGGGGCAACCGGCATCCCGGAACCGCCGGACCGGACACACGCACAGGACGAGCTGGCCACCCGCCGGCGGCACCGTGCCGACCCCGCCGATGGGCACGCCTGAGAGATCGGCAACGCCGACACGCCCCGCCGACACGAGCTTGGCGGAGGCGGACGGGAATCGAACCCGCCTGACCGAGATCCTCGGCCACGTCGGTTTTGAAGACCGCGGGGGCCACCAGACACCCAGACGCCTCCCTACCGACCATCCTGCCGCGCCGGCCCGGCGGTCGGCACGCCGGGCCGGGGTGCGCCGCGGTCAGGAGTTAGCCGCGGTCAGGAGTTGTTCGCCGCCTTCTCTCCCTGCGGGGTGACCGCGGCCCACTGGCCGTCGCCGATCCCCTGTCCGGTGGTCGCGCCCGGCTGCGGGTCGCCGCTGTACCGGTAGACGGGCCAGCCGTTCAGCGTCAGCTGGATCGTGCCGTCCGCGCGGTTGATCGTGCCGACGGCCTCCTGCTCGACGCCCTCGACGGTCAGCGGGGCGCCGGGCGTCGCGAGGACCGGCGGCCACTTCTTGGCGCAGTCGCCGGAGCAGTTCGACGTCGGCGGCTTCGCGCTGTCCTTGTCGAACCGGTAGAGGGTGAATCCCTGCCCGTCGACGACGACGGTGCCGAGCTGCGCCGTGCTGTTGGCGGTGAGGATCGTGCCGACCCGTGGCGTGGCCGCCACCGGGTCCGCGGGTGCGGGCGCGGCACCGTAGCCGTCGGAGCCGCCGCCGCTGCATGCGGTCAGGCCGACGACGACCGCCGCGGTGATCGCGGCGAGCACGGGCAGGCGGGAACGGAGGGGGGTCATCGGGGGACCTCCGGTGGGGGAGAGATTCACGGGGAGCCGGGCCGGGGAGCGGGCCCGCATGAGATGAAGTTGTCGGGCGTCCAGTCACTGTATCTACACGGCCCCGTTCACCCGATCGTGACGTCCTGCGCCGACCGGCCGCTGTGCGTCGGCGTGTGTACCGTGAGGCGGTGGGCAGGCTGACGGTGCGCCGGCCGGTCGTGCGACGAGCGGCGGGGCGGCCCGCCACCCGCCGGCCGGATGCGCTGGCCGTCGAGGAGCCGATGGAGCTGCGGGTCGACGGCCGGGCGCTCGCGGTCACGATGCGCACTCCCGGGCACGACGTGGAGCTGGCCCACGGGTTCCTGCTCACCGAGGGCGTGATCACCGCGGCGGACCAGCTGGTGTCCGCGCGCTACTGCGACTCGGTCGACGACACCGGGGCGAACACGTACAACGTCCTGGACGTCGCGCTCGCCCCGGGCGTCGCCCCGCCGGACGCCGGCGTCGAGCGGAACTTCTACACCACGTCGTCGTGCGGCGTCTGCGGCAAGGCGAGCCTGGACGCGGTGCGACTGCGCAGCCGGTTCCCCCCGGCGGGCGACACCGCCCGGATCGAGGCCGCCACGCTCTACGGCCTGCCCGACGCGCTGCGCGCCGCCCAGCGGGTGTTCGACTCGACCGGCGGGCTGCACGGCGCGGGCCTGTTCACCGCCGACGGCGCCCCGCTCGTGGTCCGCGAGGACGTGGGACGGCACAACGCCGTCGACAAGGTGCTCGGCTGGGCGCTGCTGAACGGGCGCGTCCCGGCGGCGGGTTGCGTGCTGATGGTCTCGGGGCGCGCGTCGTTCGAGCTCGTGCAGAAGGCGGTGATGGCCGGGGTGCCGGTGCTCGCCGCGGTGTCGGCGCCGTCGTCGCTGGCCGTCGAGCTGGCGGTGGAGGCCGGGATGACGCTGGTCGGGTTCCTGCG
>CAWADQ010000067.1:0-15096 GCA_963780835.1 uncultured Actinomycetota bacterium
CGACGGCGGGGTCGTCGACGACCTGATCGTCTATCTCGTGAGCCCCGACGAGCTGCTGCTCGTGCCGAACGCGGCCAACGCCGCGACGGTCGCGACGATGCTGCGGGCGGCGGCGCCGGACGGGATCGAGGTGGTGGACCGGCACAGGGAGCGCGCGGTGCTGGCCGTCCAGGGGCCGCGGTCGGCGGAGGTGCTGGTCACGGTGCTGCCGGGGGCGGCGGGGCTCGCGGAGCTGTCCTACATGGCCTTCGCCGACGTCGCCGGGATCCGCGTCTGCCGCACCGGCTACACCGGCGAGCACGGCTACGAGCTGCTCGTCCCCGCAGGGGAGGCGCCCGAGGTCTGGGACGCCCTGCTCGCCGCGGCGGGCCCGCTCGACGGGCGGCCGTGCGGGCTGGCCGCCCGCGACACCCTGCGCACCGAGATGGGCTACCCCCTGCACGGCCAGGACCTCTCGCCGGAGATCACGCCCGTGCAGGCGGGCAGCGGGTGGGCCGTGGGCTGGACGAAGCCCGAGTTCTGGGGCCGTGCGGCGCTGCTGGCCGAGAAGGAGGCGGGCCCGACGCGCCGGTTGCGCGGCCTGCGGGCGACGGGCCGCGGCGTCCCCCGGCCGGGGATGGCGGTGCTCGACGCGGCGGGGCAGCGGGTCGGCGAGACGACGTCGGGGACGTTCTCCCCGACGCTGAAGGCCGGGATCGCCCTGGCGCTGATCGACACGACCTCCGGTGTCGACGTGGACGACCCGGTGTCGGTGGACGTCCGCGGCCGGCCACTGGCGTGCACCGTCGTGAAGCCCCCGTTCGTGCCCTCTCACGTGCGGTGACGGGCCGAGACCCGATTAACTCGGACGTCCGACGATTCCGGGTGGCGGGAGGCGCTACCGTCTTCTGCATGAGCGCGCAGTTCTCCCGCACCGCCCACCCCACCCCCCTGCCGCACGCCCAGCGGGCGGAGATCGTGGCGGAGCCGGGGTTCGGCAAGTACTTCACCGACCACATGATCACGATCCGCTGGACCCAGGACCGAGGCTGGCACGATGCGGCGGTGCGGCCGTACGGCCCGCTGACGCTGGACCCGGCGTCGATGGTGCTGCACTACGGCCAGGAGATCTTCGAAGGGCTCAAGGCCTACCGCCAGCCCGACGGGTCGATCGCCTCGTTCCGCCCGGACGCGAACGCCGCGCGGTTCCGCGCGTCGGCGGCGCGGCTGGCGATGGCGCAGCTGCCCGACGAGCTGTTCCTCGCCTCGCTCGCGGAGCTGCTCGACGTGGACCGCGAGTGGGTGCCGCCGGCAGGCGGCGAGGAGTCGATGTACCTGCGGCCGTTCATGGTGGCCGCCGAGGTCGGGCTCGGCGTGCGGCCGTCGGCCGAGTACCTGTACTGCGTGATCGCCTCGCCCGCCGGGCCGTACTTCCCCGGCGGCGTGAAGCCGGTCGACGTGTGGCTGAGCACGGACTACACGCGCGCCGCTCTCGGGGGCACCGGCACGGCCAAGTGCGGCGGCAACTACGCCGCCTCCCTGCTCCCGCAGGCCCAGGGCGCCGAGCACGGCTGCGCGCAGGTGGTCTACCTCGACGCCGAGGAGCACCGCTGGATCGACGAGATGGGCTCGAACAACCTGTTCTTCGTCTACGGCTCGGGCGACCAGGTCGAGGTCGTGACGCCCGCGCTGACCGGCAGCATCCTCCCCGGGATCACCCGCGACTCGCTGCTGGTGCTGGCCAAGGAGCTGGGCTGCGAGGTCACCGAGCGCCGCATCTCCTGGGACGAGTGGCGCGAGGGCGCGGCGGAGGGCCGGATCACCGAGGTCTTCGGCTGCGGCACGGCGGCGGTGATCACCCCGATCGGCCGGGTCCGCCACCACGGCGGCGAGGTCGTGATCGGCGACGGCGAGCCCGGGCCCGTCGGCCTGCGGCTGCGCGCGATGCTCACCGCCATCCAGCGCGGCACGGCCCCGGACACCCACTCCTGGATGCGCACCCTGGTCCCCGCCTGAGCGTGTCCTGTGGATCAACGCCGCAGCGGAGCAAGGCGGAGATCCACAGGTGGAATGACTGAGCCTTACCAGCCGGCGGCGAGGACGGCCAGGGCGGCGGTGACGGCGACCTCGTTCGCGGCGCCCAGCACGTCGCCGGTCATCCCGCCGAACCGGCGGTGGGTGTGCGCGGACAGCGCGATCACCAGCGCCGCCGCCACGGCGACGGCCAGCGGGCCCTGCCACGGGCGGCCCGGGACCGCGGCGACCCCGGCCACGGCCAGCGCCGTCCACCACAGTGGCGCCACCCACGACGGCTGCGAGCCCGCCACCGTCGCGCCCAGCCCGCCCGGCCGGGCGGCGGGCACCCCCCGGCGGGCGCACCAGGCGAACCCCGCCCGGCCCGTCGCCGCGGCCAGCGTCGTCGCCGCGATCGCGACGGCGGGACGTGCGCTGAGCGCGGCGAGCGCCGCGGCCTGCGTACCGAGGGCGACCACGAGCGCGACGACCGCGAACGCACCCACCCCGCCCTCGCGCATCACCGCGAGCGCCCGCGCGGGCGACCCGTAGCAGCCCAGGCCGTCGGCGGTGTCGGCCAGCCCGTCGACGTGCATGCCGCGGGTGACCAGCGCCAGGAACCCGACGGCGAGCAGCCCGGCGGCCGGCACGCCGAGCGCCGCGCACCCGATCAGCACCCCGCCGGCGGCCACCCCCAGCAGGGCCCCGACGACGGGCGCCCAGCGGAGCGCACCCGCCGCGGCCCGGTCCACGTCCCTCCCGGCGACCCGGACCGGCAGGACCGTGAGCCAGCTCAGCGCGAGGCGCAGCCCGCCCAGCTCACAAGTCCTCCTCGCTGACGCTCGTCGGCCTCGTTCGCGAGGCTGCTGCGTTGAACGGTGAGCTCGCAAGCTCGCTCACACCCCCGCGTGCGCCGCGGGGACGATCCCGCTGTCCGCCGCCGTGGCCGTCTCCGCGAGCAGCCGGGCGGCCATCGCCAGCAGCGGGACGGCGGCCACCGCGCCGGACCCGTCGTCCAGGCGCATCTGCAGGTCCAGCAGTGGGGTCAGCTCCAGGTGCTCGGCCGCCAGCCCCAGCGCCGGCTCGGGGGAGCGCTGGGCCAGCAGCCACCAGTCACGTGCACCGGGGGCCAGCTCGTCGGCCACCAGCGCGGCGGCGACCGGCACGAGGCCGTCGAGCAGCACCGGGGTCCGGCGCACGGCGGCCTGGACGAGGAACCCGGCGAGCACCGCGAGGTCGGCCCCGCCCGCGACGCGCAGCAGGGCGAGCGGGTCACGGGCGTGCGGCCGGGCGCGGCGCAGGGCGTCGCGGATCGCCGCGGCCTTGCGCATCCACGTCTCGTCGTCGATCCCGCTCCCGCGCCCGACGACGGCCACCGGCTCCGCACCCGTGATCGCGGCGACCAGCACCGACGCCGGGGTCGTGGCGCCGACCCCGATCGCGCCGGGCACGAGCAGGTCCGCCCCGGCGTCGACCTCGTCGTCCACGAGTGCCCGCCCGACGTCGACGGCGCGTTCGGTCTCGTCGTCGGTCAGCGCGTCCGTCCGGTCGATCCGGCCCGTGCCGGCGCCGACGCGGTAGCGGGGATCCGGCGCCAGCGGGCTGTCCGGGGCGGGGGCGTCGGGGGAGTGGTCGACGGCCACGTCGACGACCCGCAGCGACACCCCGGCGCCCAGCGCGAGCACCGCGACGGGCGTGGTGTGCTCCCGCACCCCGATCACCCGGCGGGCCGTGACGTAGGACGGGTAGGCGGAGACGCCCGCGGCGGCGATGCCGTGGTCGGCGGCCACGAGCACCACCCGCGGGCGGGCGGGGGGCCGCGGCGGGCACGCGCCCTGCACGGCCGCGAGCCAACAACCCAGCTCGGCCAGCCGGCCCAGCGCGCCGGCGGGCACCGCCAGCTCGTCGAACCGGGCGATCGCGGCGCGGCGGGCCTCCGCGTCGGGCGAGGGGATCGGGTGCACGGGCCCATCCTGGCCCGCGCCGTGGCCGATGCGCCGTCCGGGCGCGCCGCGGCGCGGTGCTACCGGGATGCGGGCCAGTGCGCCGCCCTTCAGGAGAGCGGTGGTGAAGGGCCGAGCCGTGCCCTGGACGGGACCGGTTCTACTGCTCGATGTACTGCCGCACGATTAACGGCGGCGCGCCGCCGACCGATCCGGCGGAGTACGACCCGGATCACAGCCGTTGCGCGCGCCAGTAGTGGCGGACGAGGTCGGGGAACTCCTGCGCAACCGGCGGAAGGAGACGCCCTTGAGGCTGTTCACCAGTCGGGACAGGGCGAGCTTGGGTGGGAAGTCGACCAGCAGGTGCACGTCGGTCCGCGACCGTACGGTGCTCGTGTGCAGCTCCGGTACGCCTACCGCCTCGACCCGGCCCCGGGTCAACGGCGGGCGTTGGCGCGGGCGTTGGGGTGCGCCCGGGTGGTGTTCAACGACGCCGTCGCTGCCCGTCGGGCCGCGCACGACGCGGGCGCCCTTTACCCGACTGACGCGGCGCTGTCCAGGGCGCTCACGCAGGCGAAGCGGACCCGGCGCGGGCGTGGCTGGCCGAGGTGTCCGCGGTGGTGCTGCAACAGGCCCTGGCCGATGCGAACACCGCCTACCGGAACTTCTTCGCCTCGCTCAAGGGCACGCGCAAGGGCCGACGACTGGGGGCGCCCCGGTTCCGGTCCCGGCGGGACCGGGCGCAGTCGATCCGGTTCACCAAGGCGGCCCGGTTCCGGGTGCTGCCCAACGGGCGGCTGCGCCTTCCGGGCGTCGGAGACGTGCCGGTGCGCTGGTCCCGGGACCTGCCGTCCGAGCCGACATCGGTGACCGTCACCGTGGACGCGGCCGGGCGATACCACGCCTCGTTCGTCGTCGACGCCCCAGACCAGCCGCTGCCCCCGACCGGGCGGGAGGTGGGGATCGACCTGGGCCTGACGCACTTCGCGGTGCTGTCCGACGGCCGCAAGGTGGACAACCCGCGGATCGCCCGCAAGGCCGCTGCGAAGCTGCGCACCGCTCAGCGCGAGCTGGCCCGCCGCCGGAAGGGGTCGGCGCGGCGGGAGCGCTCGCGGCGGAAGGTCGCGCGCTGCCACGCCCGGGTCGGGAACACCCGCCGGGACTGGCTGCACAAGCTGTCCACCACGATCGTCCGCGAGAACCAAGCGGTGTACGTGGAGGATCTCGCCGTGTCCGGGCTGGCCCGCACCCGGGTCGACCGGTGGTTGCCGTCCACCCGGGCCTGCTCGGTGTGCGGGGCCATCGGCGCGGCCACGCCGTTGCCCGTCCGCACCTGGACCTGCGGGTGCGGGACCACGCACGACCGGGACGTCAACGCCGCCCGCAACATCCTCGCCGCCGGACGCGTGGAGAGCAGTGAAACGCTCGTGGAGCTGGTGTCAGCCGGGGCTTCGGTCCCGCAACCGGCCGTGAAACGAGAACCCGCCGGGAGCACGGCATGAGCCGCGCAGACCGGAATCCCCGCCCTTCACTTCAGGGCGGGGAGGACGTCAATTCAGCCGCAGGGGCAGCCCGGCCACCAGCAGCAGCACCTCGTCGCACACCGCGGCCAGCGCGGCGTTGAGCGCTCCCAGCTCGTCCCGGAACACCCGGCCCGCGCGCGTCGAGGGCACCACGCCCAGCCCGACCTCCGCCGACACCAGCACCACCCGCCCCCGGCACGACCCGACGGCGTCGACGAGTGCGGCGACGTGTTCGCCGACGACGGCGGGCACGTCGGTCCGCTCCCAGGCCTGCGCGTCGTCGAGCACGCCCGTCAGCCAGGTGGCGAGGTCGTCGACGAGCAACGGGGCGCCGGGCTCGGCGGCGCGCAGGAGGGCCGGTACGTCCGGTTCCTCCACCGTCGTCCAGCAGGCGGGCCTCCGGGTGCGGTGCGCCGCGATCCGCGCGTCCCATTCGGCGTCACCGGGCCGTCGCCGCGCGGTCGCCAGGTAGCGCACCGGCGCGTCCGGGGGAAGCAGGCCCTCGGCGTAGGTGGACTTCCCCGACCGCGTCCCGCCCAGGACCAGGGTCGCTGCTACGGGTTCGCCCCGCGCTGGACCCGCGGCTTCGGCATCCGCAGCCGCCGCGGCTGCGTCGCCCGGGTGAACGCGTACCAGCCGGTGCCCAGTGCGCTCACGTCTTCGTCCGGGAACTTCGCACGCACGCTCGCCGTGGTGCTCAGCCCGAGGTAGACGCCCTCGGCGATCATCACCATCAGCATCGCGAGGCTGAACAGGCTCATGTACTGCTGCACGGCAGGCACCGGCACGAGCACCGACGCGACGACCACCAGCGCCAGCGGCATGAACAGCCCGAGGAGGTGCGGCCGCGAGTCGACGACGTCCCGGACGTAGGCCCGCACCGCGCCGCGGTCGCGGGGTGGCAGGTACTTGTCCTCGCCTCGCGCCATCCCGGCCCGCCGCCGCTCGGTCTCGCGCCGGCGTTGCTCCCGCTGCTCCTCCTTGGGAGGACGGTTCGCCTTCGCGTACTTGGCCGCCTCGCGCTGGGTCTTCGGGGGAGCGGGTGCGGGACCGCGGCGGCGGTTCTCGGCCTCCCGGCGCTTCGGGGTCGGCCGGCCCTTCGCCGCGGTGCCGCCCGCGACCCGGACGGACTCGGCCGTCGGTTGCGCCGCCGAGGCCTCGGCGGCCTTCCCGGTCGACGAGCCGGTGGGCGACGAGGAGCGGCGCAGCAGACTCACGCGTACCAGCGTAACGGGCCGTCGCACGTCCACGGGCCCGCCGGACGGGACGAATCGGTCTCCGTCCGATCACGGCAGGGTCGGGCGCCCGTGCCGGGCGCCGCAGGAGCCGACGACCGGGTCGGATCGCAGGTGGGCGGCATCACGGGTGCGCTGCCCCCGTGTTCTGTCGGTGCCCGGGCCTATCATGGGACCTGAGCAATCCCCGGAGAACCATCCCGCCGACAGGCCGGCGGGAACAGACCGGGGACCGCGCGTAGTTGGGAGAGCCATGACCGTCGAGAACACCGTCGAGCCCGCCATCGCGGCGCCCGTAGAAACACACGGCGTCGAGCTCACGGACGAGGCCGCGATCAAGGCCCGCACTCTGCTCGAGCAGGAGGGCCGCGACGACATGCACCTGCGCATCGCCGTGCAGCCCGGGGGCTGCGCCGGCCTGCGCTACCAGCTGTTCTTCGACGACCGCGAGCTGGACGGCGACCTGTTCCGGGACTTCCAGGGCCTGCGCGTGGGCGTGGACCGGATGAGCGCGCCGTACCTGCAGGGAGCGGTGATCGACTTCGTCGACACCATCGAGAAGCAGGGCTTCACGATCGACAACCCGAACGCGGGCGGCTCCTGCGCGTGCGGCGACTCGTTCAACTGAGCAATTCCACGGGACGGGCCCGGATCATCGTCATGACGCCTGTGTGGGGCGACCGGGGCCCGTCACGTTCCGGCCTCCGGGTGTTCGCCACCCGGTAGGCTGACGTCCCGTGCCTATCGCCGTGACGGGGTCCATCGCCACCGACCACCTGACGCATTTCCCGGGGCGGTTCGCAGACCAGCTCCTCGCCGACCAGATCGACCGCGTCTCGCTGTCCTTCCTCGTCGACGACCTCGTCATCAAGCGCGGCGGGGTCGCCGGCAACATCGCTTACGCACTCGGCGTGCTCGGGCACGCCCCGCTCCTCGTCGGCGCCGTGGGCGCCGACTTCGCCGAGTACCGCACCTGGCTCACCGACCACGGCGTCGACTGCTCCGGCGTGCTGGTCTGCGACGACGTGCAGACCGCCCGCTTCATGTGCACCACGGACGACGACATGCGCCAGATCGCGTCGTTCTACGCCGGCGCGATGGCCCGGGCCCGCGAGATCGACCTCAGGCCCGTCGCGGAGCGCGGCCTGGACATCGTGCTGATCGGCGCCAACGACCCCGAGGGCATGCTGCGGCACACCGACCAGTGCCGTGAGCTGGGGATTCCGTTCGCGGCGGACCCGTCGCAGCAGCTGGCCCGCATGGAGGGGCCGCCGATCCGCCGCCTGGTCGACGGTGCCCGCTACCTGCTCAGCAACGACTACGAGTGGGAGCTGCTGCTGCAGAAGACCGGCTGGACCGAGGCCGACGTCGCGCAGCGCATCGACATCCGGATCACCACGCACAGCGAGAAGGGCGTCGAGATCGCCGGCCGGGACGGCACCGCCCTCAAGATCGGCGCGGTGCCCGCGACCCGGCTGGTCGACCCCACCGGGGTCGGTGACGGCTTCCGGGCGGGCTTCCTCGCCGGCGTCGACGGCGGGCTGTCGCTGGAGCGGGCCGCGCAGCTCGGCGCACTGATCGCGGTCCTCGTCCTGGAGACCGACGGCCCCCAGGACTGGACGTGGGACCGTGCCAGTGCGTTGGAACGCGTCGGTGACGCCTACGGCCCGGACGCCGCGGCCGAGATCGCCGCCGTCGTACCCGCCTGACCGCGCGTCAGGTCCAGCTCCCAGCCGGTCACCCGGGTGATCATGTCCTCGCGGGCCTGCAACGCCAGCCGGGCCCGTCCGGCGGCCCGGGCGCCCGCGGTGGGCGAGCGGGCGCGTGCCGATTTCCGCCGGGTCAGAGCATCACCGGGTACACCGGCTCCGGCACCTCCGGCCGGAGCCGCTCCTCGACGAAGATCCCGTGCCACAGCAGGAACACCAGCAGCGTCCAGATCCGGCGGCTGTGGTCCACCGGCCCGTCGCGGTGGGCCTCGATCAGGCGCTGCACGGCGCCGAGGTCGACGAGGTGGTCGGCCTGCGAGTCGCGGACGATGCCGCGCGCCCAGTCGTACATCTCGTCGCGCAGCCAGTGCCGGATCGGCACCGGGAAACCCAGCTTGCGCCGGTGCAGCACGTGCCCGGGCACGATGCCGTCGAGCGCGTGGCGCAGCGCCAGCTTCGTCGTCCCCTCCGCCACCTTCTCCGACCGCGGCAGCGTCGACGCGACGGCGAACACCTCGGGGTCGAGGAACGGCACCCGCAGCTCCAGCGAGTTCGCCATCGTCATCTTGTCCGCCTTGACGAGGATGTCCCCGCGCAGCCAGGTGAACAGGTCGACGTGCTGCATCCGCGCCACCGGATCCCACTCGACGGACTCGGCGTAGTGCGCCGCGGTGATGTCGATGTGCCCGCGCCGCGGGTCGTAGCGGCGCAGGACGCCCCGGAGCTGGTCGTCGCGGAAGATCCGGGCGTTGCCGTAGTAGCGCTGCTCCAGCGGCAGTGCGCCGCGGCGCAGCAGGTCCTTGCCGCGCATCCCCTCCGGCAGGTGCCGCGACGCCTCGCCGAGCAGCCCGCGCAGCGCGCCCGGCACCTTCTCGAACGGCGCCAGCGACAGCGGCTCCTTGTAGATCGTGTAGCCGCCGAACAGCTCGTCCGCACCCTCCCCGGACAGCACCACCTTGACGTGGCGGCGGGCCTCGCGGGCGATGAACCAGAGCGGCACCAGCGCCGGGTCCGCCACCGGGTCGTCGAGGTACCAGACGATCAGCGGCAGCGCCTCCATCATCTCGTCCGGCTTGACCGTGCGGATGACGTGCCGGACGCCGATCGCCGCGGCCGACTCGGCGGCCACGTCCACCTCCGAGTAGCCCTCGCGCTCGAAGCCCGTGGTGAACGTGATCAGGTCCGGGTTGTGCTCCTTCGCCAGCGCCGCGATGGCCGTGGAGTCGATCCCGCCGGAGAGGAACGCGCCCACGGTGACGTCGGCGCGCATGTGCTTGGCCACCGAGTCGCGCAGGACGTCGGCCACCGCGGTGGCGGCGACCCGCCCGGTGGGCCCGGTCTCGGTGAACCGCGGGGTGAAGTAGCGCTCCTGCTCCACCTCGCCGCCGGGCCGGACCGTGAACGAGCAGCCCGACTCGATCCGCCGCACCGACCGGTGCAGGGTCGCCGGCTCCGGCACGTACTGCAGGATCAGGTAGTGCTGCAGGGCGGGCTCGTCCAGGCTGCCGGTGGTGCCCTCGGGCAGGCCGAGGGCACCCGTCAGCTCCAGCAGGCTCTTCTTCTCGCTCGAGAACGCCACCCCGTTCGGGCCGGCGGCCACGAACAGCGGCTTGATGCCGAACGGGTCGCGCGCACCGAACAGCACCCGCTCCTGGGCGTCCCAGATGAGGAACGCGAACATCCCGCGCAGGCGCGCCACCGACGACGGGCCCCAGTGGTGGTAGGCGGCGACGATCGCCTCGGTGTCGCCGTCGGTCGCGAACGTGGCCCCGTGCTCGCGGGCCAGCTCGTCGCGCAGCTCGAGGTAGTTGTAGATCTCGCCGTTGAACACGATCGTGTAACGGCCGTCGTCGTACTGCAGCGGCTGGTGCGAGCCCGCCACGTCGATGATCGACAGGCGGTTGAACCCGAACACGACGTCCGGATCGTGCCACGTGCCGCTTTCGTCCGGGCCGCGGTGGCGCGCGCAGCGCAGGGCCGCCGCGACGGGACCCGCTCGCCGGTCCGCGTCCGCGCCGGAGGTCAACAGTCCCAGTAGCCCGCACACGGCTACCGAGTATGCCGAGCGGGTCCGACGCGACGGCGCGCCGCACCCGGGAGGCGAATAGGGGGCGTGCTCGGCTACTCTCCCGACAGGCCGTAGAAGGTGCACCGCGACCTGGGACGACGGCCACCCCGTGGGACGGGGCTCGGGTGGTAGCCAAGGCTGTGGGACGAGTCGAGGGAGCGCGAGCAGTGGGCCGAGCACAGCGCGGGGGGCACCGCAGCGGGTTCGGGCGGGCGGCGAAGCTCGCGGCGCTGGCCGCGGTGGTGGTGCCGCTCACTCACGGGGTGCTCGGTCGACGAGGTCCTGCGGTTCGGCTGGCCGATCGGGGTGACGCCTCAGGCCACGCTACATGCGCGAGTTCTGGACCTGGTCCTGCATCGCGGCGCTGGTGATCGGGGTGATCACCTGGGGCGCGATGTTCTGGGCGATGATCTTCCACCGCAAGCGTGCGGGCGAGTCGGACGTGCCCCCGCGGCAGACGCAGTACAACCTGCCCATCGAGATCATCTTCACGGTCGTCCCGACGATCATCGTGGCGGTGCTCTTCGCCTTCACGGTGCAGGTGCAGAACAACGTCGTCGCGGAGGATCCGTCGCCGGACCTCAAGGTGGACATCACCGCGTTCCAGTGGAACTGGCAGTTCACCTACCCCGACTCGCGGACGCCCACGGGTGCCCCGGTCACCACGATCGGCACGGCCGACACGATCCCGCTCCTGGTGCTGCCGACGAACCAGTCCATCCAGTTCACCCAGCACAGCAACGACGTGGTCCACAGCTTCTGGGTGCCGGAGTTCCTGTTCAAGCGCGACGTCTTCCCGATGCCGGAGAAGAACGACCAGGAGAACGTCTGGCGGATCGACCAGATCGACCGCGAGGGCGCCTTCGTCGGCCGGTGCGCGGAGCTGTGCGGCGCCTACCACTCGGTGATGAACTTCGAGGTGCGCGCGCTGAACCCGGACCTGTTCAACCGGTACCTGCAGCTGCGGCAGCAGGTCAACCCGACCACGAACGCCCCCTACACCGCGGGCGAGGCGCTGCAGGCGCTGAACTGCGGGCAGTGGTGCGCGCCGGCGGCGGTCACCACCTACCCGTTCAAGACGAACCGCACCGTGCGGTCGGCGGCCCAGCCGCCGACCGGTAGCTGAGCCCGGGAGGAAGTCCAGATGAAGGTCGAAGCCCGGATCTTCGAGCTCCTGACGATCTTCTTCTTCGCCATCGGGACGCTCTACTTGATCCTCTCGCAGGAGCCGGCCGGCAGCGCCGCGCTGTACCTGACCGGTGGCCTGACGCTGATCGTCGGCACCTACTTCCGGTTCGTCGCCCGCCGCCTCGATTCACCGCGGCCCGAGGACAACCCGGCGGGGGAGGTCTCGGACGGCGCGGGTGACGTCGGCTTCTTCTCACCGGGGAGCTACTGGCCGATCATGCTGGCCGGCGCGGTGGCGCTCACCGCGCTCTCGCTGGCGTTCATGTACTTCTGGGCCGTGGCGATCTCGATCATCATCCTGCTGATCTGCGTCGGCGGCCTGCTGTTCGAGTACCACATCCGCCCGGCCGACCACTGACGCTCCGCTGACGGGCAGGGGCACGGCGGGATCGCCGTGAGCCCTGTCCGTTCCGGCCGGTGTCGCGATCAGCCGGAGTTCGCGGGTGCGTGGCTGGTCGCTGGTCGCGTGCTCGTCGCGGTGACGGCGGACGAGGCGGTGCCGGCGACCGGGTAGTAGCGCACCCAGTCGACCTGCATCTCCGACTGCTGCACCGCGCCGCTGCCGCTGCCGGGGAACCAGTCGAGCTGCAGGGCGAGGTGCATGGGCCCGGGCGGCAGCGCGTCGGCCCGGGTGGTCGAGAACCACGCGACGCCGTCGACGTAGCCGGTGATCGTCGTGGGTGTCCACTCGACGGCCCAGTTGTGCCACTGGGTCGCGTCGATCACCTTCTCGCCGTGCAGCTGGTGGTCCGCCTCCCCGTAGTGGAGGAAGAAGTCGGTCTTCTGCCGGGTCTCGTCGCTGATCTCCATGACGTCGACCTCGCCGCCGACCGGCCAGTTCTCGGCGTCGGGCCACAGCAGCATGACGGCGTGGTAGGTCGGGTCGGCGACCGGCGACTTGACCCGGGCCTCCCAGCGGCCGTACTTCGCGCTGCCGAGGCGCCAGGCCATGCCGCCGGTGGTCCCGTTCGCGTCGCCGGTGATCGTGAGGATGCCGCCGGACACGCTCACCGCGGACGGGGAGCGGCGGCCGTTGCCGGCGTGGCCCGGACCGTCGTAGACGCCCCAGTTCGACAGTGTGCCGTCGAAGTCCTCGACGCCCGTGGGGGTGCCCCAGGCGAACGTGTCGGCCGCCGTCGCGGTGGCGTCGGTGGTCGGGCTGTCGGTGGTCGGGCTGTCGGTGTCGCGCCGTCGTCTCCGTGCCGCCGCTGTTCCGTTGTCGACCTGGTCGTCGGTGTCGCCATCCGACGAGCCGCTGTCCGAGCCGTCGTCGCTGGACCCGATGCCGGCTCCGTCGTCCGACGACGTCTCGCTGGTCGTCTCGCTGGTGGTCGTGCTGGTCGCGGTGGTGGTGTCCGAGGTCGTGGTGTCCGACGTCGTGGCTCGCGGGGGCCGTCGTCGGGCTCGCGGTGGTCGGCAGGGTGACCGCGGCCGAGCCGTTCGCCGTCGCCCCCGCGGCCGAGCCGGAGGAGGTGCCGACGATGCCCGAGGAGGTCCCGACGATGCCCGAGCCCGCGGTCGCCGCCGGCGTGCCCATCGGGATGAGCGCCCGCGCCTCGGCGGCCGCCAGGAGCTCGGCGTCCGGCATGCAGTCCGTGACCGCATAGCCGACGGCGATGGCCCGGGCCGCGTCGTTCGCGAGCGCGGGATCGGTGGTGGCCGTGCCGACCGTCAGGGGGCACGCGACCCCCGTATCGGCCACCGGGGCGATCTGCGCAGGTGCGGTGAGGAGCGGGCCGTCGTGCGGCACGATGCTGCCGAGCGCGAGGAGCGCGGCAGCGGCGACCCGCCGACCCGCCTCCAGGCCACCGACCATCTCTGGTTCCTCCCGTGCACAGACCGTCCAGCGCCTCGGCACGCTCGTCCGGCTCGATGGTGGCCGTCCACCGCCCGGCGCGACATCCCGATTGTTCGGGGGGCGTAACCCCTCAAGCCCGGGACTCGACTTCTCCCGCGACAGTGTTATGCCCCACCCCCAGGATGAGGGGGATCGCGCACCCCCGATGGCGGCTTACGGGGTAGGTGCGGTTCCGCGAACCTGGTGGTCGCAGGTGGTCGAGTTCAGCGGGGGGAACCGGACAGATGCCCGACAACGATCAGCGCCGGGGCGTCGAGGCTTGCGGTGCCGACCACTCCGGTGCTGTCCGGGGCAGGGGCGTCCGGATCGGCCGTACCGCGGTCACGGGATGGGCACTCGCCTCGGTCCTGGTCGTCGCCGGGTTCGGCACGGCGATGGGTGCCACGCCGGTCGCCGTCGCGCAGCCCGTTGCGGTCGCCGACACCACGGACACCGCCGGGACCTCCACCGGGGCCGTCGGCCTCGACCCCCTCGCCCTCCTGCCCACGGCAGATCCGGTCAGCCCGTCCGCGGTACTGCCGGACCTGCCGACGATCGGGCCGGCGCCCTCGCCGGCCGCCACCGAGACCGCCGCACCGCAGGCCGGCACGGGCGGCGTCGTCGCCTCGGTCCCCGGGGCCCAGCTGCGCCAGGCCGAGTTCACCACGGACGCCCCGGACGTCCGCGCCGCCGCCGCCATCAGGACGGCGCTCGCCCAGATCGGGCTCCCGTACGTCTGGGGCGGCAACGGGCCCACCAACGGCGACGCCGGCTTCGACTGCTCGGGCCTGACGACCTTCAGCTACGCGAGTGCGGGCGTGTCGCTGCCGCGCACCGCGCACACCCAGTACAACACCGGCCCGCACGTCCCCGACGGCGCGCCCCTGCAGCCCGGCGACCTCGTGTTCTACGGGACGACGGCGCGCGTGCACCACGTCGGCATGTACCTCGGTGCCGGCCGCATGGTCAACGCCCCGACGTTCGGCAAGCCGGTGCAGGTCGCGTTCTACCGCTACCGCGGCGACGACTACCTCGGCGCCACCCGCCCGGCCGCCTCGCCCGGCTCGCTGACGAGCGGCATCCTGCCTTCGTCGACCCCGCCACGCTGCCCGCCGTTCCGCGGTCGGCCCCGGAGCAGGTCTTCACCGCGCCGACGGCGCCGATGGTCGCGCTGCCCCAGCCCGGCGACCCGACCCTCCCGCCCGAGCAGGTGTCGGCCGCTCAGTCGGTCCAGGAGGCCAACGCCGTGTCGGTAGGGCGCGCGGTCGGCGGCCGTCGCCGGCGCCACGACGTCGACGTCCGCGCCGGTCACGACCGTGGCCGCGGCCGACCCCGCCACCACGGGAACAGCGACCACGGGGGTTGCGACCTCGACGACCCCGTCGACCGACCCCGTGGCCGGGACGACGACCTCGACGACCGCCCCGGTGACGTCGACGCCCACCACGGTCACGGATCCGGCCGCGGCCCCGCAGGTCGTCGCCGGCTCGAGCACCGCCACCACCACGCTCACGTCGACGACGACCCCGCCACCCGTCACGACGAAGGCGGCGACGCCGAGCACGAAGAAGGCCGCCGTGGTGCCGAAGACCACCACTCCG
>CAWADQ010000068.1:0-80119 GCA_963780835.1 uncultured Actinomycetota bacterium
CATATGAAGTCATAGGTTTTCGCGGCAGTGCGTCGGCCAGGGGCGTCGTCGAGGTCATCGCGGGATCCAGGTGGATGCATCGCAAGGCGGAGGAGCCGCCGATACCGGGGTATCGGCGGCGACGAACGCGGCCGTCAGGCGCGGCCCTGACGCGGAACAGCAGGTTTCGCCGAAGGAGACGCGCCTGACGGTTGCGGGCAGCCGCGAGGCGCCGCCTGGGCCCGCGAGGGCCCGGCAGACGTCCCGGGCCGCCGCGCAGGGAAGGAGGAGCCGTGGCGGAGCGCCTACCGGCCATCTCCCTGCGTGGCGTGCGCAAGGAGTTCCCTGGCGGCGTCGTCGCCGTCCACGGGCTCGACCTCGACATCGCCGACGGTGAGTTCGTGACGCTCCTCGGCCCGTCCGGCTCCGGCAAGACGACCGTGCTGCGGATGATCGCCGGGTTCGAGCGGCCGACCGCCGGCACCGTCAGCCTGCGCGGCCACGACGTGACCGCCGCCCCGCCGTTCGACCGCGACGTACACACCGTCTTCCAGGACTACGCGCTCTTCCCGCACCTGTCGGTGCGCCGCAACGTCGAGTACCCGCTGCGGATCGCGAAGGTCCCCCGCGTGCAGCGGCGCGAGCGCGCCATGGAGGCACTGGCCACCGTGCGGCTGGAGGGGGTGGCGGACCGGTCGCCCACAGCGCTGTCGGGTGGTCAGCGGCAGCGGGTGGCGCTGGCCCGCGCGCTGGTCGGGCGTCCGTCCGTGCTCCTGCTCGACGAACCGCTCGGCGCTCTCGACCTCAAGCTGCGCGAGCAGATGCAGGTCGAGCTGCAGCAGATCCAGCGCGCCGCCGGCATCACGTTCGTGCTCGTCACCCACGACCAGGACGAGGCACTCACCCTCGCCGACCGGATCGTCGTGTTCGACGCCGGTCGCGTCGAGCAGGTGGGCCCGGCCCGGGAGGTGTACGAGCGGCCCGCGACGCCGTTCGTCGCGGGCTTCGTCGGCACGTCGAACCTGCTGCCTCCCGACGCCGCGCAGGCGCTGCTCGGCCGCGACGGCACGTGGAGCGTGCGCCCCGAGAAGATCGGCGTCACCGGCCCCGCCGACGACCCGCCGCCCGACACGACGACGGCGGTCGGCATCGTCGACGAGATCGTCTACACCGGCGCGACGACCCGGTGCCTGGTCGCGCTCGAGGCTCCGGACCTGACGGGGGTGGCGCGGCTCACCGTGCTGCTGGTCAACGACGGCCACGGCCGGCGGGCCCCCGAGCGCGGCGAGGCCGTACGCCTGTTCTGGCGTCCCGAGCACGAGGTGCCGGTGGCATGACCACCGCAGTCACAGACCGTTCCGTATTTCTCCACCGACGAGAGGACGTGCCATGCGCCTGACGACCACTGGGCGCTCCCCCGCCCTCACCGCTCTGGGTGCCCTCACGGGCACGCTCGCGCTCGCCCTCGCCGCCTGTGGGGGTGGCGGCGGGGGCGGGAGCGCGGCGGGCGGGGCCGCCCCGGCGCCCCCGTCCGCCGCGGCCTACGCCGGCCCCGTCGGCGCGGGCGAGGGGAAGCTGTCGGTGCTCGCCTGGCCCGGCTACGCGGAGGACGGCTCGACGGACCCGGCGGTCGACTGGGTGACGCCCTTCGAGCAGCAGACCGGCTGCCAGGTCACCGTGAAGACCTTCGCCACGTCCGCCGAGGCCGTCCAGCTGTTCTCCACCGGCGAGTACGACGTCGTGTCCGCCTCCGGGGACGCCTCCCTGCGGCTCGTCTACGGCGACCGCGTCCAGCCGGTGAACACCGGGCTCGTGCCGAACTACGCCGACATCTTCCCGGAGCTCAAGGACAAGCCCTGGAACAGCGTGGCGGGCACGAACTACGGCATCCCGCACGGCCGCGGCGCGAACCTGCTGCTCTACAACACCGCCGCCTACCCGACCGCGCCGACGTCGTGGAAGGACATGTGGGATCCGGCGTCCCCGGCCAAGGGCAAGATCAGCCCGTACGACGACGGGATCTACCTCGCCGACGCCGCGGTGTACCTCATGGCGACCCGGCCCGACCTGAAGATCACCAACCCGTACGCGCTGGACCGCACCCAGTTCGACGCCGCGGTCGAGCTGGTCCGCCAGCAGAAGCCGCTGGTCGCCGAGTACTGGGCGGACGTCGTCAAGCAGGGTCAGGGCCTCGCGAGCGGCGCGATCACCCAATCCCAGGGCTGGCAGCTCACCGCGAACCTCGCGAACGGCGAGTCCGGCACGTCGGTGGGCACGACGAAGCCGGCCGAGGGCGCGACCGGGTGGTCCGACACCTGGATGATCAAGAAGGACACGCCGAACATCAACTGCGCGTACCTGTGGCTGAACCACGTGGTGTCGCCGCAGGTGAACGCACAGATCGCGGAGTACTTCGGCGAGGCGCCCGCGAACAAGAAGTCGTGCGCGCTGACGAAGAACGCGAATCACTGCGCGGTGTTCCACGCCGAGGAGACCGACTTCTGGAGCAACGTCTACTACTGGACGACGCCGGTCGAGAACTGCATCGACGGCCGGACGGACGTGAAGTGCGTGCCCTACGACGAGTGGGTGCGCACGTGGTCGGAGCTGCGGAGCACGTGATCCGCGGACGGACGTGACCGCCCCTCGAGCTGCGGTCGGGTGGACCGATCCCCTCCGGTCCACCCGACCGCTACCCACCGTCACCCACGCGCGCGCCCGGGATTGCAGCAAGGTGGCCTTACTGCAATCCCGTCGAAGCAAGGCCACCTTGCTGCAAAACCCCCGGAGGCGCCGTGACCACCGCGCGTAGCTCCGGCACCGTCGCCCCCTCCGCGCGGCGGTTCGCGGCGCTGCTGCACCGCACCCCGCGACTGCGGCTGGCCGGGCTGCTCGCACCCGCGCTGCTGTGGCTCGTGCTGCTCTACCTCGTCCCCCTCGGAGTGCTGCTCGCCACCGCCTTCTTCGACACCGACAGCTTCACCGGCCGCATCACGTACGCGTTCACCACCGAGAACGTCGTCGACGTGCTCACCACTCCGGCCTACCTGCTCACCGTCGTGCGGACGGTCGGGGTCGCGGCCGGGGTGACGCTGCTGTGCGCGTTGCTCGCCCTGCCGCTGGCCGTCTACACCGCGCTCGTGTCGCGCCGCCCCGGCCTGCTCGTCGCGCTGGTGCTGACCCCGCTGTGGGCCTCCTACCTCGTCAAGGTCTACGCGTGGCGGGTGCTGCTCGCCCCCGAGGGCCCGCTGGGCGCCGCGAGCCCGGGCTACGGCTGGCTCGCGGTCGTCGTCACCCTGACCTACCTGTGGCTGCCCTACATGGTGCTGCCCCTGCACGCGGGCCTGACCTCGATGCGCGGCTCCTACCTGGAGGCCGCCGCCGACCTCGGGGCCCGGCCGTGGACGGCGTTCCGCACGGTCGTCCTGCCGGTGCTCGCGCCGGCGGTCGCCGCCGGGTCGGTGTTCACGTTCTCGCTGAGCCTGGGCGACTACATCACCGTGCAGCTCGTCGGCGGCACCGGGCAGATGCTGGGCAACCTCGTCTACCAGAACTTCTCGACGGACCTGCCGTTCGCCGCGGCCGTCGCCGTGCTGCCGCTGCTGGTGATGGCCGCCTACCTGCTGACGATCCGGCGCACCGGCGCCCTGGACCGGTTGTAGCGCGCCGAGAGCATGGTCCTCTCCCCCACCGCCCGCCGGCTGCTCCGCGCGGCCGCCGTCGGCGTGCTCACCTTCATCTACGTGCCGCTCGCCGTGGTGCTGCTCAACTCGTTCAGCGCGAGCGCCACCTTCGCCTGGCCGCCGCCCGGCCTGACGCTGCGGTGGTGGCAGGTCGCGGCGTCGAACGAGGGCGTGCGCGTCGCGGTGCTCACCTCGGTGCAGGTGGCGCTCCTGGCCACGGTGATCGCCGTCGTGCTCGGCACGACGGCGTCGATCGGGCTGGTCCGCTACGAGTTCTTCGGACGCGACGCGGTGTCGCTGCTGGTGGTGCTGCCGATCGCGCTGCCCGGCATCGTCACCGGGATCGCCCTGAACACCCTGTTCACCGGGTTCCTGGGCGGCCTGACCTTCTTTACGCTGGTGATCGGGCACGCCACCTTCTGCATCGTCGTGGTGGTCAACAACGCCTCGGCGCGGCTGCGGCGGATGTCGGGGACGGTCGAGGAGGCGTCGATGGACCTCGGGGCCACCCCGTGGACGACCTGGCGCCTCGTCACGTTCCCGGCACTGCGCGGCGCCCTGCTGGCCGGCGCGCTGCTGGCGTTCGCGCTGTCGTTCGACGAGATCGTCGTCACGACCTTCACCGCGGGCCCCGGCCTGCAGACCCTGCCACTGTGGATCTTCCAGAACCTGTTCCGCCCCAACCAGAGCCCGATCGTCAACGTCGCCGCCGCCGTGCTGGTGCTGGTCTCGGTCCTGCCCGTGTACCTGGCCAACCGACTCTCCGGGGACACCGCCGGTACGACAACAAAGTAGGAGGACAGCGCCGTGGAGACCTTCCACAACATCGTCGACGGCAAGGCGGTCGCCGCCGCCGACGGCCGCACGCTCGACATCGTGGACCCGTCGACCGGCGAGGTGTACGCGACGTCGCCGCTGTCGGGGCCCGACGACGTCGACACCGCCTTCCGCAGCGCGCGCACGGCCTACCGCGGCGACTGGGGTGCCACGACGCCGTCGGACCGGATGAACGCCCTGCTCGCTATCGCCGACGCCGTGAAGGAGAACGCCGAGGAGCTCGTCGAGATCGAGCACCGCGACACCGGTAAGCCCAAAGGGCTGACGATGTCGGAGGAGATCGGCCCGATGGTCGACCAGTTCCGGTTCTTCGCCGGCGCGGCCCGGCACCTGCAGGGCGTGGCCGCGGCGCAGTACATGGCCGGGCACGAGTCGTACGTGCGCCGCGAGCCGCTGGGCGTCGTCGGCGCGGTGACCCCGTGGAACTACCCGATGATGATGGCTACCTGGAAGATCGGGCCCGCACTGGCGGCCGGGAACACGCTGGTCATCAAGCCGTCCGACACCACCCCGGCCAGCACGGTGCGGATGGGCGAGCTGTTCGCCGAGATCCTCCCGCCCGGCGTGCTGAACGTCGTGTGCGGCGACCGGTCGACGGGTGCGGCGCTCGCCGCGCATCCGATCCCGGCGATGGTCGCGATCACCGGATCCACCGCGGCCGGGCGGGCGGTGGCCGCCGCGACGGCGAAGAACGTGGCGCGAGCGCACCTGGAGCTGGGCGGGAACGCGCCGGTCGTGGTCTTCGACGACGCCGACGTCGCCGCAGCGGCCGAGGCGATCGCGGTCGCGGGGTTCTTCAACGCCGGACAGGACTGCACAGCGGCCACGAGGGTGATCGCCTCGCGTGCGGTCGCGGACGAGCTGGCCGCCGCGCTCGCCGAGCAGGCGCAGGCCGTCCGGTTCTCCCGCGACGAGGAACCCGACTCCGAGGATCTCTACATACCGCCGATCAACAACGCGGACCAGCTGGCCAAGGTCGCCGGCCTGGTCGACCGGCTGCCCTCGCACGCGCGGGTGCTCACCGGCGGCTCCGCGGCAGACGGGGCGGGGTACTTCTACGCGCCCACGGTCGTCGCCGGGGTGCAGCAGGACGACGAGATCGCCCGCAACGAGATCTTCGGGCCGATCATCACCGTACAGACGTTCGCCGACGAGGCCGAGGCGCTGGAGCTCGCCAACGACACCCCGTACGGGCTCGCATCGAGCGTGTTCACCACGGACCACTCGCGGGCGCTGCGGATGTCGCGGGCGCTGGAGTTCGGCTGCGTGTGGATCAACACGCACATCCCGCTGGTGGCGGAGATGCCGCACGGGGGGTTCAAGGAATCCGGCTACGGCAAGGACCTCTCGGCCTACTCGCTGGAGGACTACACGCGGATCAAGCACGTCATGAGCGCAGTGGGGGACGCATGACCACAGTCGAGGTGCAGGGCGGGCCGGCGCTGCCCCAGGAGCGGCGGCTCGTCACCGAGATCCCCGGACCGGTCTCGCGGGCCTGGACGGCGCGGCGGGAAGCCGCGGTGTCGTCGGCGGTGTCGGTGACGATGCCGGTGTTCGCCGTCGCGGCGGGCGGCGGGGTCGTCGTCGACGCGGACGGCAACTCATTGATCGACTTCGGCTCCGGGATCGCGGTGACGACGGTCGGCAACGCGGCGCCCCAGGTCGTCGCGGCCGTCCAGGAGCAGGTGGAGCGGTTCACCCACACCTGCTTCATGATCACGCCGTACGCCGGGTACGTGGAGGTCGCCGAGGCGCTGAACGCCCTCACACCCGGCGACCACGACAAGCGCACGGCGCTGTTCAACTCGGGCGCCGAGGCCGTCGAGAACGCGGTGAAGATCGCCCGGCTGGCGACGGGCCGGTCCGCGGTCGCGGCGTTCGACCACGCCTACCACGGGCGGACCAACCTCACGATGGCGCTGACAGCCAAGGCGATGCCGTACAAGCTGGGCTTCGGACCGTTCGCGCCGGAGGTCTACCGGGCACCGCTGTCGTACCCGTTCCACGACGGACTCTCCGGCGAGGCCGCGGCGGAGCGGGCGATCTCGGTGCTGGACAAGCAGGTCGGAGCGACGCAGCTGGCCGCGGTGATCGTCGAGCCGATCCAGGGCGAGGGCGGGTTCATCGTGCCCGCGCCCGGGTTCCTCCCCGCCCTGGCGGCGTGGTGCCGCGAGCACGGGATCGTGTTCATCGCGGACGAGGTGCAGAGCGGGTTCGCCCGCACCGGCGCGATGTTCGCCTGCGAGCACGAGGGCATCGTCCCGGACCTGGTGACCACGGCGAAGGGCATCGCCGGCGGGCTGCCGCTGGCCGGGGTCACCGGCCGCACGGAGATCATGAACGCGCCGCACGGCGGCGGTGTCGGGGGCACGTTCGGCGGCAACCCGTTGGCCTGCGCCGCGGCGCTCGCGGCGATGCGCACGATCGAGGACGACGGGCTCGTCGAGCGCGCCCGGGCGATCGAATCGGTCACGCTGCCGCGACTGCGGGCGCTGGCCGAGCGCGACCGGCGGATCGGCGACGTCCGCGGCCGGGGTGCGATGCTGGCCGTCGAGCTGGTCGACCCGTCGTCCGGCGAACCGGATGCGGCGCTGGCGAAGGCGGTCGCGGCGGCGGCGCACGCCCGCGGCCTGATCCTGCTGACCTGCGGCACCTACGGCAACGTCCTGCGGCTGCTGCCGCCGCTGTCGATGCCGGAGCACCTGCTGGCCGAGGGCCTCGACGTCCTGGAGGAGGCATTCGGCACGGTCACCTGATCCGCGAGTCGGCACCTTTGCCGCCGCGAGTCGGCACCTTTGCCGGCGCGAGTCGGCGCCGTCGAGCAGACCTACTCGAACCGCGCCGGGTCCCCCGCGCCGTAGCGGACGATCTCCGGCTCGTCGCCCGAGAGGTCGACGACCGTGGTCGGCTCCGTGCCGCAGTCGCCGGAGTCGACCACGGCGTCGACGGCCGTGTCGAGCTCCTCCTTGATCTCCCAGCCCTGGGTCAGCGGCTCGTCGTAGCCCGGCAGCAACAGCGTCGACGACAGCAGCGGCTCCCCCAGCTCGGCGAGGATCGCCTGCGCCACGACGTGGGCCGGGATGCGCACCCCCACGGTCTTCTTGCGCGGGTGCAGCAGCCGTCGCGGCACCTCCCTGGTGGCGGGGAGGATGAACGTGTAGCTGCCCGGCGTCGCCGCCTTCACCGCCCGGAACACCGCCTTGCTCACATGCACGAACTGGCCGAGCTGGGCGAAGTCGCGGCAGACCAGCGTGAAGTGGTGACGGTCGTCGAGCTTGCGGATCGTGCGGATCCGGTCGATGCCCTCACGGTCGCCGACCTGGCAGCCCAGCGCGTAGCAGGAGTCGGTCGGGTAGGCCACGAGGCCGCCGCCGCGGACGAGGTCGACGATCTGGCCGATCGCGCGCCGTTGCGGATCCACGGGATGAACGTCGAAGTACCGCGCCATGGCGGGCAGAGTAGGCCGCCTTGAGAGGTGGGTGCTGCGGCGCATGCCCGCGCACCTCGCCGGGCACTCCGGCCCCATGACCGATGCACTCCGCCCGCACGGCATCGAGCCGCGCGAGCTCAGCGACGACGACCTCGTCCGCGAGGTGACCCACCTGCACGAGACCCGCCACGACGCGATGCGCGGGGCCAGCGAGTCCGCATTCGAGGTGCACACCGAGCGCATGCTCGCCCTGGAGCGGGAGTACATCCGCCGCTTCCCCGAGGACTCCGCTCCGGACCCGCTGCGCACCCGCGCCGGCGCCCGTGAGGACGCGGGCCAGCCCGTCCCCGGCCGCGACCTCGGCGGCGCTCCCTACTGATCGACCCGGCAAGGGTGCCGACTCGCGGCGGCAAGGGTGCCGACTCGCGGGCGGGGGCTGGTCAGCTCTGGGGGCGGAAGGCGTGGACGACGGCGGCCATGTCCTCGTCGCCGTGGCCCGCCGTGTCCGCCGTCCGGAACGCTGCCGCCACGGCCTCGACCACACCGTCGTGCACGTCCGCCCCGCGCATCGCCGCGGCGATCAGGCCGAGGTCCTTGACGACCCCGCTCACCGCGAACGACGTCGGGAACTCGTCGGCGATCATCGACTTGCCCTTGAGCTGCGCGTACGGCAGGTCCAGCGGGCCGCCGGCGATCACGTCGAGGAACAGCTGCGGGTCCAGGCCGAGGGCCCCGGCCAGCGCGATCGCCTGGGCCGTGCCCGCCGTCACCATCCCGACCCACGAGTTCGCGACCAGCTTGAGCTTGTGCCCGTCACCGGGCTGCTCCCCGATCCACAGGGTCTTCGACCCGATCGCGTCGAACACCGGGGTCACCGCGTCCCGGAGCCCCGACGGGCCGCCGACGAGCACCGTCAGCGTGCCCTGCTCCGCAGGGGCCTTCGTACCGAGCACGGGCGCGTCGAGGAAGGCGACGTCGTGGCGGGCCGCGAGCGCGGCCAACCGCTCGGTGCCCTCCAGCCCGACCGTCGACGTCTGCACCCACACCGCCTCCGGCGCCATGGCCGGCAGCGCCTCCGCCATCACCTGGGCCACCGAGTCGGCGTCGAACAGCATCGTCACCACGACGTCCGCGCCCGCGACGGCCTCGGCCACGTCCGTCGCGATCCGCGCGCCGGCGTCGGCGAGCGGGCGGGCCCGGTCCGGGCTGCGGTTCCAGACGGTCACGTCCAGCCCGGCACCGATGAGGTTGCGGGCCATGCCCGCGCCCATGATGCCGGTGCCGAGCACGGTCACGGTCTTCGTCACGAGGGTCCTCCGTATGCCCGGATCATCGGGCCTGGCACCGTGCGACCTGATGACTGTCCGCGTGATCTTGTCCACCTCTCGATGATCGCCGGAGCGTCGACAAAAGGCGACACCGTTGTCGCACCCGTCGACAATCCGACGATCATCGCTGTCCGGCTCGGGATCAGGAGACGTCACCAGGCCTTGCCGAGCTGAACGCCGCGTCGAACGCCGCCGCAGGCGGGTCGAACGCCATCCGGCGCACGAACGCCAACGCCTCCGGTGCGCCGACCAGCCGGTCCATGCCGGCGTCCTCCCACTCGATCGAGATCGGGCCGTCGTAGCCGATCGTGTTGAGCATCCGGAAGCACGCCTCCCACGGGACGTCGCCGTGCCCGGTCGAGACGAAGTCCCAGCCCCGCCGCGGGTCCGCCCACGCCAGGTGCGACCCGAGACGACCGTTGCGGCCGTTGCCGACCTGGCGCTTCGCGTCCTTGCAGTCGACGTGGTAGATCCGGTCCTGGAAGTCCCAGAGGAACCCGACGGGGTCGAGGTCCTGCCAGACGAAGTGGCTCGGGTCCCAGTTCAGCCCGAACGCCTCCCGGCGCCCGACCGCCTCCAGCGCCCGCACGGCCGTCCAGTAGTCGTAGGCGATCTCGCTGGGGTGCACCTCGTGGGCGAACCGCACGCCCACCTCGTCGAACACGTCGAGGATCGGGTTCCAGCGGTCGGCGAAGTCGCGGTACCCGTCGTCGATCATCGACTCGGGCACCGGCGGGAACATCGCCACGGTCTTCCAGATCTTCGACCCGGTGAACCCGACGACCGTGCGCACGCCGAGCGCGGCCGCGGCCCGCGCGGTCACCTGCATCGCCTCGGCCGCACGCCGCCGCACGCCCTCGGGCTCCCCGTCGCCCCACACCCGGGCGGGCAGGATCCCGCGGTGCCGCTCGTCGATCGGGTCGTCGCAGACGGCCTGCCCGGTGAGGTGGTTCGAGATCGCGAAGACCTGGAGCCCGTGCTTCTCCAGGATGTCGCGGCGGCCGCGGACGTAGACATCGTCCTCGACGGCCGCCCACGGGTCGAAGTGGTCGCCCCAGCAGGCGATCTCGAGCCCGTCGTAGCCCCACTCCGCCGCCAGCCGCGCGACCTCCTCGAACGGCAGGTCGGCCCACTGGCCGGTGAACAGCGTGATCGGTCGCGCCATCACTCCCCCCTCAATGGTCGGCTCTCGGGCTCGGTCCGCTCCTCGCTCGCTGGCGCTCGCTGCGATGCTCCCTCACCCTTCGCCTCCCCCACCTTCTGCCAGCTGCCCGACGAGGCCGAGTGCTCCACGGCGTCCAGCACGCGCTGCACTGCAGCCCGTCCGCGAACGACGGCACGGGGTCGCGGCCCTCACCGATGTCCCGTACCAGGTCGACGACCTGGTGGGTGAACGCGTGCTCGTAGCCGAGCCCGTGCCCCGGCGGCCACCACGCGCCCGCATAGGGGTGCGTCGGCTCGGTGACGAGGATGCGGCGGAACCCGGCGGTGTCGGGGTCTCGTCGGCGTCGTAGAACTCCAGCTCGTTCATCCGCTCCTGATCGAACGCCAGCGAGCCGCGGCTCCCGTTCACCTCGATGCGCAGCGCGTTCTTGCGGCCCGTCGCGAACCGGGTGGCCTCGAACGACGCCACCGTGCCGCCGGCGAACCGGCCGAGGAACAGGGCCGCGTCGTCGACGTCGACCGGTCCCCGTCTCGGTGCTCCCGGACGCCGCCAGCCCGCTCGACGCTCGACTGGCAGCGGCCGCTCCCGCACGAACGTCTCGGTCAGCGCCGAGACGCTGGTGAGCAGGTCACCCACCAGGTACTGGGCCAGGTCGACGATGTGCGCGCCGATGTCGCCGAGCGCCCCGGATCCCGCCGCGCTCCGCTGCAGCCGCCAGACCAGCGGGAACTCGGGGTCGACGATCCAGTCCTGCAGGTACTGCGCCCGCACGTGCCGGATCTCGCCGATCCGGCCCTGCTGCCACCAGCCGCCGCGCCAGCGCCACCGCCGGCACCCGGCGGTAGGTGAAGCCGACCATGCTGCGCACTCCGCGGCCCGCGGCCCGCTCGGCCGCCGCGACCATCGCCGCGCGCCTCGTCGACGGTGTTCGCCAGCGGCTTCTCGCACAGCACGTGCTTGCCGGCGTCCAGGGCCGCGATCGCGATCTCGGCGTGCGTGTCGCCGGGCGTGCAGACGTCGACGAGCTGCACGTCGTCGCGGCCGAGCAGGGCCCGCCAGTCGGTCTCGACGGACCGCCAGCCGAGCTTCTCGCGCCGCTGCCCTCGCCTTCGTCGCGTCGCGGCCGCAGAGCACGGCGAGGTCGGGCTGCAGCGGCAGGTCGAAGAACCGCCCGGCCGTCCGCCAGGCCTGGGAGTGGGCCGCGCCCATGAAGGCGTAGCCGACCATCCCGATGCCGAGTTGCGATCTTTCTGGCGAGCTCATCAGGACTCGAAGCCCAACGGCAGGTACTGCGCCACGTTGTCCTTCGTCACCGTGGCCGACGCCAGCGTGATCGAGGCCGGCACCTCCTGCTCCACGAGGTCGCTCATCCCTCGACCCTGCGCGACGAGCCGGGCCAGCGCCACCGCGGAGCCCGCCATCGTCGGCGGGTAGGTCACCGTCGCCTTGAGCACCGTGTTGTCGGCCTTGATGGCGCGCATCGCGTTGCGCCGACCCGGCGCCGCCGACCATGAAGAACTCGCTCCGGTTGGCCTGCTGGATCGCGGCGAGCACGCCGACGCCCTGGTCGTCGTCGTGGTTCCACACCGCGTCGAGGTGCGGGGCGGCCTGCAGCAGGTTCGCAGTGACGCGCTGCCCGCCCTGCGGCGGTGAAGTCCGCGGCCTGCCGCGGTCCGACCTCGACAACCCGTAGGTCGCCAGCGCGTCCTTGAAGCCGCGGCTGCGCTCCTGGGTCAGCGGCAGGCTGTCGATACCGGCGATCTCCGCGATGATCGGGTTGCTCACGTTCGCTGGCCTTGAGCTGGGTGCCGATGTAGTTGCCGGCGCTCACACCCATGCCGTAGTTGTCGCCCCCGATCCACGGTGCGGTAGGCGAGCGGGGAGTCGAAGATCCGGTCGAGGTTGATCACCGGGATGCCGGCCTGCATGGCGCTTGGGCGCCCTGTGAGGTCAGCTGGCTTGCCGTCGTTGGGCAGGATGCACGAGCGCGTCGACCTTGCGGTTGATCAGGGTGTCGATCGCGGCGATCTGCTGGGTGATGTCGTTGGTCGGGTTCACCGGCGCGAACGTCGACGTCCGTGTACTTCTCCGCCTGGGCCTGGGCGTTCGCCGCGATGGCGGCGATCCAGCCGTGGTCGGCCGCGGGCGCGGAGAAGCCGATCGTCACGGGCCGGCCCGGCTCGGCGGTCGCCAGACCGATGACGCACAGCACGAGGAGGACGGCGACGAGGCCGAGGTTGCGTCCCGCGCTCGTGTCCAGCACCCGCGCAAGGGCCGACGGGCGGTCCGCCTGTGCCGCCGCCCGCTCGACCCGGCCCTGCTCGGCCGCGGGGGGCGCCGTGACCGCCTGCGAGTCGCCGTTCGTCACCGCGCTCCCTCCCGCTGCCGGCCCTCCATGACCAGGTCGAGCACCCGGCCCTCGTCCAGCTCGGCCGCAGGCGCCTCGCGCACGACCCGCCCGTCCCGCACGACCAGGACGCGGTCGGCCAGGCCGAGCACCTCCGGTACCTCGCTGGACACCAGCACGACGGCGACGCCACGGGCCGCCAGCCTGCGGATCAGCGCGTAGATCTCGACTGCGCGCCCCGACGTCGACGCCGCGGGTCGGCTCGTCGAGCAGCAGCACCGAGCACTCCTCCAGCAGCCAGCGGGCGAGCACGACCTTCTGCTGGTTGCCGCCGGAGAGCGTGCGCACCGGCCGCGTCGGGTCGGCCGGGCGCACGTCCAGCTGCGCCGCGACCTCGGCCGCCGCCGCGAGCTCCGCGCCAGCCGTCGCAGGAATCCCGCCCGGGCGAAGCGGCTGCAGCGCCGGCGAGCGATGACGTTGCGGTACACCGGCTCGCTCAGCAGCAGGCCCTGGCTCTTGCGCTCCTCGGGCGCCAGCCCGATGCCCGGCCCGCACCGCCGCCGGCACCGACCCCGGCGCGCAGCTTTCGGCCGTCGACCGCGACCGAGCCCGCGGTCGGGCGTGCGCGCGCCGTAGACCGTCTCGAGGATCTCCGAGCGGCCGGAGCCGACCAGCCCCGCCAGGCCGACGACCTCCCCGGCCCGGACGGTGAACGACACGTCGGCGAACTCGCCGCGCCGGCCGAGGCCCTCGACCTCGAGCACGACTCGGTCGCGGCGCGTCGACGGACGCTCGGCTGCGGCGCTCGGGGAACACGTACTCGATGGCCCGCCCGGTCATCAGCCGGATCACCTCGGCGGTCGGTGTGCGCGGCGCGGGCAGGTCGCGGCGCGACGGTGCGGCCGTCCTTCAGCACGGTCACCCGGTCGCCGATCTCGGCGGATCTCCTCCAGCCGGTGCGAGATGTAGACGACCGCGACCCCGCGCGCGGTCAGCTCGCGGATCGACCCGGAAGAGGTTGTCGACCTCGTCGGCGTCGAGCACCGCCGACGGCTCGTCCATGACGATCAGCCGCGCGTCGCGCGACAGCGCCCGCGCCATGCTCACGATCTGCTGTGCCCGCCGCCGACAGCGAGCCGACCTCGCGGCTGCGGCGGGATCTCGGGGTGGCCGAGGCCGGCGCAGCAGCGCCCGCGCCGCGTCCTCGCCGTCCGCGGCCGGCTGAAGCCGAACCGGCGCGGCTCGTGGCCGAGGAAGATGTTCTCGGCGACGGTCAGGCCCGGCGACGAGGTCGAGCTCCTGGTAGATGGTGGCGATGCCCGGCGTGCATCGCGCGTCGTGCGGCGTGCCGAAGCTGACCGGCTCGCCCGCCCAGCGGATCTCGCCCGCGTCCGGCCGGTGGGCCCCGGCGAGCACCTTGATCAGGGTCGACTTGCCGGCGCCGTTCTGGCCGAGCAGGCAGTGCACCTCGCCGGCGCGCGACGTCCAGGTCGACGCCGTCGAGGGCGCGCACGCCGGGGAACTCCTTGACGATGCCGCGCATCTCCAGCACGGCACTCCGCTTGACGGGGCCCACGGCGGCCAGGAGGCTCGGCCCCGCGATCGCCGGGCAACGAATGCCCGGCACAGGTGCGGGAGGAGAACCGGTGGCACGTCATCCGGAACAGCGGATCGCCGGAGCGCCCATTTCCTGGGGTGTCTGCGAGGTCCCCGGCTGGGGGCACCAGCTCTCGCCCCAGCGAGTGCTCACCGAGATGCGCGAGGTCGGTCTCGCGGCCACCGAGGTCGGCCCCGACGGCTTCCTCCCCGCGGACCCGGCGAAGCTCGCCCAACCCTCGCCGAGCACGAACTGCACGCCGTCGGCGGGTTCGTGCCGGTGGTGCTGCACGTCCCCGGGCACGACCCGGCACCCGCCGTCGACCGGGTGCTCGACGGGTTCGTCGCGGCCGGCGCGACGACGCTCGTCCTGTCCGCCGACAGCGGCCTGACCGGCTACGACTCGCGCCCGGAACTGGACGACGAGGGCTGGGCGACGCTGCTGGGCAACCTGGACCGGCTCGCCGCGCTCGCCGCGGACCGCGGGATCGCGGCCGTGCTGCATCCGCACGTCGGGACCATGGTCGAGGGGCCCGACGACGTGCAGAAGGTGCTCGACGGCTCCGCGATCTTGCTGTGCCTGGACACCGGGCACCTGCTGATCGGCGGCACGGACCCGGCGGAGCTGACCCGCCAGGTACCCGAGCGGATCGCCCACACGCACATGAAGGACGTCGACAACCGCTTCGCCCGGCGCGTGCAGGGTGGGGAGCTGACCTACACCGAGGCCGTCCGCGAGGGGATGTACCGGCCGCTCGGGTCGGGCGACGTCGACGTGGCGGCGATCGTGGGCTACCTGGAGGGCCACGGCTACGACGGGTGGTACGTCCTGGAGCAGGACACGATCCTGCCCGGCGACCCCTCGGGCGAGGGCCCGGTCACGGATGTGCGGACCAGCGTCGAGTACCTGCGGGGGCTGTTCGCGAAGGCCGGGAGTTGAGCGGAGATCTACGCCGATGGAACCACTGCGCATCGGCGTGCTCGGCGCCGCGCGGATCACCGAGCTCTCGCTGATCGGTCCCGCCAAGACGACCGGGGACCGGCTCGTCGCGGTGAGCGTGACGGTGCGCGCGAGGCGTTGCGGCGCACGGTGTGAACGGGTGGTCGACTCCTACGCGCGCTGCTGGACGAGGAGGTGGAGGTCGTCTACAACCGCTGGCGAACGCCTGCACGGCCGTGGAACCTCGCGGCCGCGGGGCGGGCGAGCACGTGCTGACCGAGAAGCCGTCCGCGAGCAACGCCGACGAGGCCGCGAGGTCGCGACGTCGCGGACAAGGCCGGCGTGACGGTGATGGAGGGCTTCCACTACCCGTACCACCCTGCACGCGCGGCTGCTCGAGCTGGGGACGTCGGGGAGCTGGGCGAGGTGCGCGAGGTGGAGATCCACATGGTGATGCCGGCGCCGGACGACGGCGACCCCCGCTGGCGGCTCGACCTCGCCGGCGGCGGGCTGATGGACGTCGGCTGCTACGCGGTGCACGCGCTGCGGATGCTGGCCTCGGCGCTCGGCGGGGCGCCCCGGGTGGTCGGCGCCCGGGCCGGGGAGCGCGACCCGGGCGTCGACGCGTGGCTCGACGCCGACCTCGAACTGCCCGGCGGTGTGCAGGCGACGATGCGCAGCGGGATGACCGCGCCGGAGTTCGACTTCAGCTACCGGCTGGTGGGCTCGCGCGGCACGGCGTACGCGCCGGAGTTCGCCCGCCCGCACCTGGGCGACACGATCGAGGTGACCGGCCCGGACGGGACGCGGGTCGAGGAGCTGGGCCGCCGCTCCTCGTACACCTACCAGCTCGAGGCCCTGGCGGCGCACCTGCGCGACGGCACGCCACTGCTCACCGAGGCGAACGACGCGGTGGCCAACATGGAGCTGGTCGACGAGGTCTACCGCACCGCCGGCCTGGTCCCCCGCCCCCGGTCGCCCAGCCCGACTGACGCATGGGTGACGAACGCCCAACTCGCGTACGCAGGTGAGAACTCGCGTGCACAGACGCAAGACTCGCGCCCACCTGCCGCGAGTCTTGCGCTCCTGCACGCGAGTCTTGCGCTCCTGCACGCGAGTTGGGCGTTCCGGCACGGCCCGACGGCAGGCGGGTGGGTATGACTGAGCGGTGACACGACGGGATCTCGGCGCCGACGGGCGGGGCACGGCGACGGCGAGGCGACACCCGGTGCTGCTGGCGCTGTCCGTGGTGCTCGTCGCGATCAACCTGCGGCCCGCGGTCGCCGGGGTCGGGCCGGTACTGCCCGAGCTGCGGGCGGGTCTTCCGCTGTCGGGCATCGGCGCTGCGGCGCTGACCACCGTTCCGGTGCTGTGTTTCGGCCTGCTCGCGACCGTCGCGCCGCGGCTGGCCCGCCGGTTCGGCATCGAACCGGTGCTGGCCGGGGTGATGGCGGCGCTCGCGGCCGGTGCGCTCGTGCGGGTCCTCGACGGGCCGCCGGTGCTGTTCGCCGGCACGGTCGTCGCGGGCGGGGCGATCGCGATCGGCAACGTCCTGCTTCCCCCGCTGATCAAGCGTGACTTCCCCGACCGCAGCGGCCTGATGATGGGCGTCTACACGATGGCCGTGAGCGGGGCCGCCGCAGTGGCGGCCGGGGTCGCGGTGCCGCTGGCCGACGCGTCGGACCTGGGCTGGCGGGGCTCGCTCGGCGTCTGGGCGGTGCCGGCGGCGGTCGCGGCCCTGGCGTGGTTGCCGCGGACGCGGGGCCACACCCGCCCGCCCGCCTCGCCCGCGCCCGGCCGGTCGCTGCTGCGCGACCCGCTGGCCTGGCAGCTGACGATCTTCTTCGGCCTGCAGTCGCTGTCGTTCTACGCGGTGCTGGGCTGGCTGCCGTCGATGTACCGCGACTTCGGCGCCACACCCGCCGTCGCCGGGTTCCTGCTGTCGTTCTCCGGGCTCGTGCAGATCCCGGTGTCGCTCGTCGTGCCGTCCCTGGCCAACCGGACCACCCACCAGGTCGGGTACGCCGTGGGCGGCACCGCGCTGATCGGCGCCGGGGTGGCCGGGGTGCTGCTCGCCCCGATGGCGGCGCCGTACCTGTGGGTCGCGCTGATCGGCGCGGGGCAGGGCGGCTGCTTCGCACTCGGTCTCAACCTCTTCGTGCTGCGCACCGAACGGGTCGTCGACACCGCGCGGGTGTCCGCCATGGCGCAGAGCATCGGCTACACGCTGTGCGCGTTCGGTCCGCTGCTCGTCGGGCTCCTGCACGACGCGACCGGTTCCTGGACGGCCCCGCTGGTGCTGCTGCTGGCGTTGCTCGGGCCGCAAGTGGTGTGCGGGGCGCTCGCCGGGCGCAACCGCACCGTCCGGGGGTGACGACGTACTCGAACGCAGCAATCGCGTGCACAAGCGCAAGACTCGCGTGCACAAGCGCAAGACTCGCCGTACGCGTTAGGCGGTGCGGCGGCGGGGCAGGCCCGGGAGGGCGGTGTCGAGCAGGGGGTCGAGCAGCGGGGCCTGGAGGCGGGACCAGGGCGACAGCACGCTGTCCGGGGCCTGCGCGGCGGCGAGGAACGCGTCCCAGTCCCACCACACCCACTCGGCCACCTCGTCGGGCGCAGGCGCCGGGTCGCCCTCGAGGCGGCAGACGTAGACGGGGCACAGCTCGTTCTCCTCCACGACGCCGTCGGAGGCGCGGTAGGAGAACTCGGGCAGCAGCAGCGTCAGCTCGCGGGCTCCCACGCCCAGTTCGTCGCGCAGCCGACGGTGCACGGCGTCCGCCATGTCCTCGCCCGGCGCCGGATGACCGCAGCAGGTGCCCGTCCACACCAGCGGGAACGCCCGCTTGCCCGCCGCCCGGCGCGTGACCAGCAGCCGACCTGCGGCGTCGAAGCCGTAGCAGGAGAACGCGAGGTGGCGGGGCGTGGTGGCGCCGTGCACGGTCGCCTTGTCCGCGACACCGGTGGGCCGGCCCGCGTCGTCGAGGAGCACCACCTCCTCGCGGACGGGTCCCTCGCGCAGGGGGCTCGTGGTCACGGCGGTCCTTTCGGCGAACGTCACGGGGAGGTCGGCGGCCCGCGGGGAGCGGTGCGGGCGGCGTTCCCGTCCAGAGTCCCAGAGGTCGGATGCCCCGGCGCGCCGAACGCACGGATCCGGCAGCACGTCACGCGGCCGAGAACCAGTCCCAGTCGTCACCAGAGGCGTCGTCGTCACCGAGACCCGCTCGTCACGGAGGGTCGCGCCGGAATGCGCACCGGAATCCCGGCTCGGCGGATCGTCGTCGGACGACCGGTCCGCCGCACGACGCTCCTCACGATCCCGAGCGGCGTCGTGCCCGGGCCGATCCCACTCGTGGCGATCGGCATGCCCGGCCCGGACCTCTGCCCGTCCCCGCTCGCCCCGGCCTGCCTCGTCCTGCCCGGTCCCGTCGTCCATCACGAACCGGTACGGCGTCGACCGCTGATCGTCCTGCTCCGGCGCGCGATGCCGGCCGCCACGATCCTCGCGGTGCCGGTCCGGCGCGCGGTGCCGGCCGCCACGGGCCTCGTGCGTGCCGGTCGACACGCTGCTCGGCGTCGCGATCCCGGGCCCGGTGCCGACCGCCGGAGCCCCGCTCGTGGCAGGGCTCGTCGACACACGCGACGTCCAGCAGCGCGGCCGCATCCGCCGGCCGCTGGACCGGTACCAGGAGCCAACCGACGACCGTCCCGTCCGGCCCCGTCCGGCCCTCCCACCCGTCGATGGCCGTCGCGACCTGCTCGGCGAGGGCCCGGTCCTGCGGCGCGGCACCTCCCTCTCACGGGAGCGTCGCGCGCCGACGGGTGCGGGTACCGCTGTGCGGTGACGCGGTGCAGCGCGGCGGTGCTGTGGCCGCGCGCTGCGGGGGTGTGGTGCAACCACGCTCGTGCAGGGAGGCGCGGTTCGGCAACCTGCGGTGCGCGCGGCCGGCGGCGGAACGACCGGCGGCGGAACGGCCGGAACGGGCGCCGGGGCCGGGATCGCCAGCGGCGAACCGGGAGCCTCGAGCGTCTGGTCCGACATCGCCCGGCTACCCGAGCTGAGGACGACGGTCACGGCCGCACCGCACGCGAGCAGCCCTGCCGCGGCGGCGCCGACCCGCGCGTCCCAGAACCGTGCCCGAACGGTCTCCGGACCGAGCAGGTCCCGGACCGGCCACTGGGACGGCCGCACTCCGCGACGATGCGTCGACATCTCACCTCTCCGCGCGTCGACCGTCGGCGATCCTGCGTCGTCCGACTCTCACGCGGGGTAACGATCACCTCGACACGGCGTTGCGAAAATCCCACCCTCACCCGACAGAGGGACGACCACACGCGACGAACGGCCAAGCGTGTCTGCAGGGGAGCGAAGGGTCAGCCGGCCGGTCCGAGGTGAACGGTCGCCTGCAGGTGCGCCCCGGCGACGGACGCACCGGTCACCGGCACGGCGTGGGGCCGGAACCGGGCCGCCGCCTCCTCCCGCGGGGACGGGATGACCGGCTGCAGCGCCGACACCGCACGGCCGGGCGCGTCGGGGTGCGGACGCGGCGCGGGCACCGCGGGATCCGGCTGGACGCCGAGCGCCAGGACCGCCCCGACGGTCGCCGCGACGACACCGGCCGACCGCGGCAGGAGCGAGGGCCGCCGCACCGGCTCGGCGAGACGGTGGCGGCCACGCGGAACGTCGGCGCTGGTCACGAGCCTGAGATACCCGCTACGCCGACGATGATCCGCTCCGCCACCCATCCGATCGGGTGATCTCGCGCAACCCGGGACCTCCATCGCGTCCGGCACTCCACCGTCGTACTCCGTCTGCGGCGCTGATCTACAGGACACGCTGGGGGCCCACGCAACGAGCGAGCGGATCACGGGTGGGGTTGCGCCCATCCGTGATCCGCTCGGACCGCGTCTCAACCCAGCTTGGGCTGGAGCAGGGTCTTGACCATCCCGTCCTGCTTCTTCTGGAACATCTCGTAGGCCTCCGGCGCCGCGGACAGCGGCAGCCGGTGCGTGGCGAAGTCGTCGACGCCCAGCGGGTCCGTCGTCCGTGAGCAGCGGCAGGATGTCGTGCGACCCAGCGCGTGCACGTTCGCCTGGCCCATCCGCAGCTGCACCTGCTTGTCGAACAGCTGCAGCATCGGCATCGGGTCGGCCATCCCGCCGTAGACGCCGCTGAGCGAGATCGTGCCGCCGCGGCGGACGATGTCGATCGCCGTGTAGAGCGCGTCGAGCCGGTCGACGCCCGGCCGTCTGCATCAGCGTCTTGGCCAGCGCGTCGGGCAGCAGCCCGGCGAACTTGTGCGCGGCCGCTCGCCGACCGGCGAGCCGTGCGCCTCCATGCCGACGGCGTCGATGACCGCGTCGGGGCCGCGGCCGCCGGTCAGCTCGCGGACGACGTCGCCGAGGTCGTCGCCGTGCTGGCGCAGGTCGATCGTCTCGACGCCGTGCTCGCGCGCCCGCTCCAGCCGCTCCGGCACCAGGTCGACGCCGATCACCGGTCTCGACGCCGAGGTGCGGCGCGATCCGCGCGGCCATGTCGCCGATCGGCCCGAGGCCGAGGACGACCACGGTGCCGCCGGCCGGGACGTCCGCGTACTGCGACCGCCTGCCAGGCGGTGGGCAGCACGTCGGACAGGTAGACGAAGCGGTCGTCCGGCGGCCCGTCGGGCACCTTGATCGGCGAACTGCGCCTGCGGCACCCGCAGGTACTCGGCCTGCCCGCCCGGGACCTGGCCGTAGAGCTTGGTGTAGCCGAAGAGCGACGCGCCCGTGCCGTGCTCGTGCACCTGGGTGGTCTCGCACTGGCTGTGCAGCCCCTGGCCGCACATGAAGCAGGTGCCGCAGGAGATGTTGAACGGCATCACGACGCGGTCGCCGGCCTTCAGCTCGGTGACGCCCGGCCCGACCTCCTCGACGATGCCCATCGGCTCGTGGCCGAGGATGTCGCCCGCGCTCGATGAACGGCCCGAGCACCTCGTAGAGATGCAGGTCGGAGCCGCAGATCCCGGTGGAGGTGATCGCGGACGATGGCGTCGGTCGGGTCCTGGATCGTCGGGTCGGGAACGGTGTCGACGCGGACGTCGCGCTTGCCGTGCCAGGTGAGCGCTCTCATGTCGTATTCCCCTTACTCGCCCGAGCCAGGCTCGGCCATCCTCGCGGTGCATGGCGCCCTTGACCGAGTCCGGCAGCACCTTGGCCGCCAGCCCCTGGGCCTTGGTGCCGACCCCGCCGGCGACGAGCTTCTTGTCGCCCTTCATCAGGGCCTCGAAGCCATGCTTCGCCACCTGCTCGGCGCTGTCCTTGCTCGACGCGCCGACCTTTGTGTCGTCATGTCGGCGCGGTGGAAGAAATTGGTCTCGGTCGGGCCGGGCATCAGTGAGGTGATCGTGACCCCGCTGTCCTTGAGCTCCTCCTGCAGCGCCTCGGCGAACGACTGCACGAACGACTTCGACGCGTTGTAGACGGCCTGGAAGCTGCCGGGCATCGTGGAGGCGATCGACGAGGTGAACAGCACCCGCCCCTCGCCGCGGCTGTTCATGTCACGCAGCACGAGCTTCGCCAGGCGCACGGTGGAGCTGATGTTGGTGTCGATGATCTCCTGCTCGTCGTCGAGGTCGGTGTCGACGAACGCCTCGCCCTTCCCCACGACCGCGTTGAGTGCGGCGGCGTCGAGTGCCCTGCCGGTGGCCCCGACCGCCGCCCAGACGGCGTTGACCCGGCGGCGGTGCGCAGGTCGGCCTGCACCTCCTGCACGGTCGCGCCGCTGTTGCGGAGCTGTTGCGCGGCTGGGGCGAGGCCGGCGTCCTCGGCATTCACGATCAGGTCGAAGCCGTGGTCGGCGAACTGGCGCGCCAGCTCGAAACCGATGCCGCTCGAGGCACCGGTGACGAGCGCGAGTGGCCTGCTGTCGGTCATGCAGGCGACGTACCCCTCGGATCGGGCGACTATCCCTGCCCCACTCGCGCAGACTCGAGGGGTGACCACTACCGATCCGATGATCGATCCGGTGAAGGCCGGCTGGCCGGCGCTCGACGCCGCGTGCCGGCGGACCGGTCGAGCGCTGGCGGCGGCCGGGCTGGGCCCGCGCACGACCCCATCGGTGGTCGCCCGGGAGTTCACCGCCGAGCCCCGGATCGATCTGCTGCGCAGCCTCGCCGATCCCACCACGCTGGGCACGCACCTGCGCGTGCTCCGATGGGCGGCCGACGAGTTCCGGATGCCCGGCGCCTTGTTCCGCGACGTCGTCGACCAGCTCTACCGCGACGACGCATTCGCCCGGGGCACGCTCGAGATCACCGGCGAGCGGATCGGCCCGGCCCGGCTCACCGCGCCGCTGACCGTCGTCGTCGATCCGCGCAGCGGGGTGATCCCGCCCGCCTCGGTCGCGCCGGTGTACGAGGCCCCCCGCAACTTCTCTAGGCGGCACGTGGGGGTGGCGCTGCAGCATGTGGGCGTGCTGGTCGGGCGCTCGGCCCACCGGGATCTCTGGCCGCGCATCCTGGACCGGCTGGGCGCCACAGGTGAGCATCTGTGCCAGGGTGGGCCCGTGGCTGCTCCCGGCGCGCAGGACATCCGTGCGGCGCACGACCTGGCCGTCCGCCTCGCCCGCGAGGCGGGCGCACTTCAGCTGCGCGAGCGAGCGGGCATCACCGCGCATGCGGTCAAGGCGCACGCCAACGATCTCGTGTCGCACGTCGACCTCGCCAGCGAGGCCCTGATCGTCGACGGTCTGCATGCCGCCTTCCCGGCGACGGCGTCCTCGGCGAGGAGGGCGGCGGCGTGCCCGGCACCAGCGGGCGGCGGTGGATCGTGGATCCCCTGGACGGAACCCGGAACTACCTCTCCGGCGCCGGCCCGTGGTCGGTGTGCATCGCGCTGCAGGACGGGCCGGGCGACGACGACCTCGCGCTGGCGGTGGTGCACGACCCGGTGGTCGGTGAGACGTTCAGCGCGATCTCCGGCGAAGGCGCGTTCCTCGACGGTGCGCCCGTCACCGCGTCGGACCGCGCCGACCTGGACAAGGCCCTGGCCGGGCTGAGCTTCGACCCGTCGTCCACGACGAAGCACCTGATGGCCGAGGTCGTGGGGCTGCTGCTGCCCGAGGTCGGCGACATCCGCCGCCTCCCCGCCGCGCTGGACCTGGCCTACCTCGCGTGCGGCCGGCTCGACTGCGCCGTGCTGGCCGGCACCAAGCTGTGGGACGTCGCTGCGGGCATGCTGCTGGCCCGCGAGGCGGGGGTCGTGCTCGGCGGGATCGACGGCCGCCCCTCCCCCGCGCTGATCCTCGCCGCCGCCCCCGGGCTCTGGGAGGCGTTCTCCACCAGCGACGCGGCGGAGCAGGCCGTAGCCGCGCTGCCGCGGCGGCCCCGCCCACCGGCTGAGACGGCCGCCGCACGCTCGTTCGCGCGCCCGCCGCTGTACGGCGAGCACTCGCGGCAGCAGGGCGAACAGGGCGACGTGCACCGGTGCGCGCCGTAGTACATGAGCAGGCCCGCGACCTCGGCCTGCGCACTGCCACCCGGCGGCGGCGTGGCGTACAGCAGCTTCGCGAGCACGTCGTGCGCGGCGACGGCCACACGAGCACACCGGTCCGCACCGCGAATCCGGGCCGGTGCGGAGCGGGGTCCGGGCTGATCAGCGCGAAGGCGAACAGGTACGGCCAGCAGCATGTGGACGTGCACGACCAGCGGGGGCACCGTCGCCGGCACGTCCGTCCGGTACAGCAACCACAGCCCGCCCACGTCGAGCAGCGCGGCGGCGGCGGGATGAGTGAGTACCGCCAGTGGTCGGGAGCGGAGCAGCCGGCCCAGGACGCGGGCACGTTCCCGCGACAGGGCACGAAGCGCCAACGTCACCGGTGCCGCCGTCACGAGCAGCACGGGGGCGAGCATCCCGAGGAGCAGGTGGCCGGCCACGTGCAGCCGCAGGTCGTGGCCGCCGAGCGAGAGCACGACGGCCCCGGCGATCGCCGTCGCGACCCGACGAGCCACCGCGCCGTGCGCCACCTCGGCCACGTCGTCGACCGACGGCACAGCCGGCGCGTAGCCGCCAGGTACACGACGGCGACCGCGGCCAGCACGGTCGCCTGCAACTCCGCCTCGACCAGCGCGGCCGGGTCGTGGTGGGTCACGCCGGCTGCCGGGCGGCCCGGCTCGTGACAGCAGTCAGCGCCACCCCCGCGGCCAGCAGGAGAGCGGCGGTCACGTTCCAGGTGGTGTCGTACGGCACGAGGTCGACGCCATAGCGGATCTGGTGCAGTCCGAACAGCTTGTGCTGCACGAGCCCGTCGTAGAGCTGGAAGAACCCGGCACCGGCCAGCCATCCCGCCAGGAACCGGCGCCCCCAGAACGCCCGTTCCCGCCGCAGGTCGGCGACCAGGAACAGGGCCGCGACCGTCGCGAACCAGCTGAACGCGTGGAACAGCCCGTCGGAGACGAGCCCGACGTCCGTGGTCGAGCGGTCGTAGAAGTGGTGCCAGTGCAGGAGCTGGTGGAACACGGTCTCGTCGATGAAAGCGACGGTGCCAAGGCCGAGCAGGACTCCGGCCACGAGAGTGCGGCCGGCCCGGGCGGCTTGGTCGACGGTGGGTGCGGTCACGGCGACGAGGTACCCCACCGGCCGGGGATCAGGCCCCCCGGGCCGCAGTCACACCGCGTACCAGGCCGCCGTCGCGCCCGGCAGCGAGCCGTCGGGCTCCAGCGGGTCGCTCGAGAGCAACAGCGCCCCGTCGCGCACCGCGTCCGGCGGCGGCGCCGGGTCGCCCCCCACGTTCACCACGCACACGAAGCCCGGGTCGCGGCGGAACGCGAGCACCTCGCCGGCCGGTGTCGATCCAGGCCATCGTGCCGTCGCCCAGCTCCGGGCGGTCGTGGCGCAGCTCCAGCGCGGAGCGGTAGAGCGCCAGCATCGAGGAGGGATCGGCCAGCTGCTTCTCGACCGTCAGCGCCGCCCAGCCGGCGGGCTGCGGCAACCACGGCTGGCCCGAACCCGGGCCCGAAGCCGAACGGGGGCGCGTCGCCCGACCACGGGATCGGCACGCGGCAGCCGTCGCGCAGGCCGCACCTCCGTCTGCGCCCGAGGCTGGTCGTGCGCGCGAAGGCCGGGTCCTGCCGCACCTCGGCGGGCAGGTCGACACCTCGGGCAACCCCAGCTCCTCGCCCTGGTAGACGTAGGCCCCACCGGGCAGGGCGAGCGTCAGCAGCGTCGCGGCCCGCGCGCGCCGGGTGCCCTGATCCGGCGCGGGGCGGCCGTCCCGCCCTGGATCCGGCGCGTCGTGGCCGGATCGGTCACTGTGCGGGGCGGACGCGTCGTGGCCGGATCGGTCACTGTAGCGGGTGACGTGCCGGACGACGTCGTGGTTGCTGAGCACCCACGTCGCCGGCGCGCCGACGGCGCTCAGGGCGTCGATGCTGTCGTCGATCGCCGTGCGCAGCGACTTGGCGTCCCACGAGGCGAGCAGGTAGGTGAAGTTGAACGCGGTGTGCAGCTCGTCGCTGCGCAGGTAGCGGGCCAGCCGCTCGGGCGTCTGGACCCAGACCTCACCGACGAACACGCGGTCGCCCGCATAGGCGTCGGTGACCCGTCGCCAGCCGCGGTAGACCTCGTGCACCTCGTCGCGGTCCCAGTGCGGGTGGCCCTCGACGGCCGGGCCGCCGGTGGCCCACTCGCCCTGCAGGTCCGGCATCTCCGGGTCCTTGGCCAGGCCGTGGGCGACGTCGATGCGGAACCCGTCGACGCCCCGGTCCAGCCAGAACCGCAGGATCGACTCGAACTCCTCGACGACCTCGGGATTGGTCCAGTCGAGGTCGGGCTGCTTCGAGTCGAACAGGTGCAGGTACCACTGCCCGGGAGCCGTCGGCCTCGGTCACCCGCGTCCACGCCGCGCCGCCGAAGTTGCTGATCCAGTCGTTCGGCGGGATCTCCCCGTGTGTCCCGCGGCCCTCCCGGAACAGGTAGCGGGCGCGCTCGCGGCTGCCCGGCGCGGCGGCCAGCGCCGCCCGGAACCACTCGTGCTCGTCCGAGGTGTGGTTCGGGACGAGGTCGATGATCACGCGGATGCCCAGCTCGTGCGCCTCGGCGATCAGCGCGTCGGCGTCCGCGAGCCCGCCGAAGATCGGCTCGACGTCGCGGTAGTCGCTGACGTCGTACCCCGCGTCCGCCATCGGCGACGGGTAGAAGGGGCTGATCCACACGGCGTCGACACCCAGCCGGCGTAGATACGGCAGGCGCGCGCGGATGCCGGGCAGGTCGCCGATGCCGTCGCCGTCGGAGTCCGCGAAGCTGCGCGGATAGATCTGGTAGATCACGGCGGAGCGCCACCACGGCGCGTCCGCGGGCTGCTCCGACCGGTCCTGCACCCGGCCATCAGATCATGTCCGCGAGGGCCGGGACAACGGCCGGAGGGGCGTAAATACGCAACCGCTTGCACGCCGATCTCCGGATATCGCCGTGATCGGCCGACGACGAGGTGGAGCACGTGTGCCGCACCCGTCATCGCGAGACGTTGCCCACAAGCGATCGGTCTGGCAGCCTGCGGAGCGGCACATCGGATCGTGCCCACCGGTCCCCCTCGGCACCCGCTGGGAAGAGCACGCAGGGAGCGGACAGGGCGTCGGCCGTCGTGCCTGCAAGACGCCCGTCGAGGTGCTAGAGAAGACCCAGCTCGACATCCGCCTGCAAAGACGTGCAATGCAAGGAGCGCAGATGCCCGAGGACCAGGACCCCCAGGAGACCCAGGAGTGGCGGGACGCGCTCGACTCCGTTGTGGACTTCGACGGGCCGGACCGGGCGGCCTTCCTCCTGAAGGAGCTCTACGAGGAGGCCCGCCGGCACGCCGTGGTGGTGCCGTACTCGGCCAACACCGCGTACATCAACACCATCCCGGTCGACAAGCAGCCTCCGCATCCGGGTGACCTCGAGGTGGAGCACACCATCCGGTCACTGAACCGGTGGAACGCGGTGGCGACCGTGCTGCGGGCGAACAAGGAGAGCTCGGAGCTGGGTGGCCACATCGCGTCGTTCCAGTCGTCGGCGACGCTCTACGACACCGGCTTCAACCACTTCTGGCACGCCCCCAGCGCCGAGAACGGCGGCGACCTGCTGTTCGTGCAGGGCCACGTCGCCCCCGGCATCTACGCGCGCGCGTTCCTCGAGGGCCGGATCACCGAGGAGCAGCTCCTCAGGTTCCGCCAGGAGGTCGCGGGCGGCGGGCTCTCGTCGTACCCGCACCCGTGGCTGATGCCGGACTTCTGGCAGTTCCCCACGGTGTCGATGGGCCTGGGCCCGATCATGTCGATCTACCAGGCGCGGTTCCTCAAGTACCTGAACGCACGCGGCCTGGCCGACACCGCGAACCGGCACGTGTGGGCCTTCCTCGGCGACGGCGAGATGGACGAGCCGGAGTCGCTCGGCGCGATCTCGCTGGCCGGCCGCGAGAAGCTGGACAACCTCATCTGGGTCATCAACTGCAACCTGCAACGCCTCGACGGCCCGGTGCGCGGCAACGGCAAGATCATCCAGGAGCTCGAGGGCATCTTCCGGGGCGCCGGCTGGAACGTCCTCAAGGTCGTCTGGGGGTCCGGCTGGGACCCGCTGCTGGCCGCCGACAAGTCCGGGCTGCTGCTCCAGCGCATGGAGGAGTGCGTCGACGGCGAGTACCAGGACTTCAAGTCCAAGAACGGCGCGTACGTCCGCGAACACTTCTTCGGCAAGTACCCGGAGCTGCTGGACCTGGTCAAGGACATGACGGACGACCAGATCTGGGCGCTGAGCCGCGGCGGGCACGACCCGTCGAAGGTCTACGCGGCCTACAAGGCGGCACGGGACAACGAGGGCACGCCCACGGTGATCCTGGCCAAGACCGTCAAGGGCTACGGGATGGGCGAGGCCGGCGAGGGCCAGAACATCACCCACCAGCAGAAGAAGATGGGCGAGAACGTGCTGCGCGCGTTCCGCGACCGTTTCAAGATCGTGGACCTGCCGGACGAGAAGATCCCGGAGGTGCCGTTCCTGCAGCTCAAGGAGGGCAGCCCCGAGCAGGCCTACATGCGGGAGCGCCGGGCCGCCCTCGGCGGCGCACTGCAGGTACGGCGGACGCGGTCGACCGAGACCCTGCCGATCCCCGAGCTGTCGGCGTTCGACGCCCAGCTCAAGCCCACCGGCGGCCGCACGATCTCCACGACGATGGCGTTCGTCCGGATCCTGACCACACTGCTGCGCGACAAGCAGATCGGCAAGCGCGTGGTCCCGATCGTGCCGGACGAGTCGCGGACCTTCGGCATGGAGGGCCTGTTCCGCCAGTTCGGGATCTGGTCGCAGGTCGGGCAGCTCTACCGGCCCGAAGACGCGAACCAGCTCATGTACTACAAGGAGGACAAGTCCGGCCAGATGCTCCAGGAGGGCATCAACGAGCCGGGCGCGATGGCCTCCTGGATCGCGGCCGCCACCAGCTACTCGGTGTCCGACACACCGATGATCCCGTTCTACGTCTACTACTCGATGTTCGGCTTCCAGCGCATCGGCGACCTCGCGTGGGCCGCAGGCGACAGCCGGGCACGCGGGTTCCTGATCGGCGGTACTGCGGGACGTACCACGCTCAACGGCGAGGGCCTGCAGCACGAAGACGGCCACAGCCACCTGATCTCGGCGACGATCCCGAACTGCGTCTCCTACGACCCGACCTACGGTCACGAGGTCGCGGTGATCATCCAGGACGGGCTGCGGCGGATGTTCACCGACCAGGAGGACGTCTTCTACTACCTCACCGTGATGAACGAGAACTACGAGCACCCCGGCATGCCAGAAGATCGGCGCGACGAGGTCATCGAGGGCATCAAGCGGGGCATGTACCTGCTGCGCAGCACCGAGGGCAGGGCCGGGGCCCCGCGCGTCCAACTGCTCGGCAGCGGCACCATCCTGCGCGAGGTGGAGGCGGCCGCGGAGCTGCTCGCCACCGAGCACGGCGTCGCCGCGGACATCTGGAGCTGCCCCAGCTTCACCGAGCTGGGCCGCGACACCCTTGCCACGGACCGGTGGAACCTGCTGCACCCCGGCGAGCGACGCCGCGCCAGCTGGGTCACCCGGCAGCTCTCCGGCCGCCCCGCCGGACCGGTCGTCGCCGCCACGGACTACATGCGGGCGTTCGCCGAGCAGATCCGCCCGTCGGTGTCCGCCGACCGGCGCTACGTCGTCCTCGGCACGGACGGCTTCGGCCGCTCGGACTACCGCAAGGCCCTGCGCCGGCACTTCGAGGTCGACCGCCAGCACGTCGCCGTCGCCGCGCTGGCGGCGCTCGCCGAGGACGGCGCGGTCCCGGCGAGCGCGGTGACCGACGCGCTCGCCCGCTACGACATCGATCCGGACAAGCTCGACCCCGCCCACGCCTGAGGGATCTCCCCTCGCGCGCCCACCCCGTCGTCCGAGCCACATCACACAGGTCGGAGAGGAAGCCCCATGTCCACGGCAACCGAGGTGCGGGTCCCCGACATCGGCGACTTCAGCGACGTCCCGATCATCGAGGTGCACGTGGCGCCCGGGGACAAGGTCAATGCCGAGGACCCGCTGCTGACGCTGGAGTCGGACAAGGCGACGCTGGACGTGCCCGCGCCGTCGGCGGGCACCGTGGGCGAGGTGCTGGTCAAGGTCGGCGACCAGGTCAGCGAGGGCACGCCGATCCTCATGCTGAGCTCGGGCGACGGGGCGAGCACCACTCCCCCGTCGCTGGTGGAGCAGCAGGAGCCGGCGCCCGGACCGGCCCCGGCGAAGGCGGTGTCCGAGGCGGTCGGGGCGCCGCTGGCCGCGCCGCCCGCGGTGGCGGCGCCGGACGACGAACAGCGGCGCCGGCGGGGGCGCACGCCGGCCCGAGCGTCCGGCGGATGGCCCGCGAGCTCGGGATCGACCTGTCCCAGATCAGCGCCAGCGGTGCGAAGGGGCGGATCACCAAGGACGACCTGCTGAGCTTCCTCAAGGGCCCGCGACCGCCGCACCCGCTGCGGCCGCGGCCCCGCAGGGGTCGGGGATCCCGGAGATCCCTGCGCAGGACTTCTCGAAGTTCGGCCCCGTGCAGCGCCAGGACCTGCCGCGGATCAAGAAGATGTCGGGCCCGTTCCTGCACCGCTCGTGGCTGAACGTCCCGCACGTCACGCACAACGACGACGCCGACATCACCGAGCTGGACGCCTACCGCAAGCAGCTCGACACCGCGGGCAAGGGCGACAAGAACCCCTACCGGGTCACGTTGCTGGCGTTCCTGGTCAAGGCCGTGGTCGGCGCGCTGAAGAAGCACCCGGAGTTCAACTCGAGCCTGAGCCCCGAGAAGGACGCGATCATCCTCAAGGAGTACTACAACATCGGCATCGCGGTGGACACGCCCGGCGGGCTCGTGGTCCCCGTGGTCAAGGACGCCGACCGCAAGGGGATCGTCGACCTGTCCCGGGAGTTCATGGAGATCTCCGCGAAGGCCCGCGACGGCAAGCTCGAAGCCGGACGACATGCAGGGCGGCACGTTCACGATCTCCAGCCTCGGCGGGATCGGCGGCACCAGCTTCACCCCGATCGTCAACGCCCCCGAGGTCGCGATCCTCGGTGTGGTGCGCTCGGCGATGAAGCCGGTGTGGAACGGCAGCGAGTTCGTCCCGCGACTGATCCTTCCGCTGTCGGTGTCCTACGACCACCGCGTCATCGACGGCGCGCTGGCCGCCCGCTTCACCCGGCACCTGTGCTACCTGCTCGAGGACGACCGGCGCCTGCTGCTCTGATCCACCGCCCTACTCCCCACCCGCCACCCCTGCCCCCTTCACGTAAGGAGTGCGGCATGGCCGCCCAGGAGATCAGCGTCCCGGACATCGGCGACTTCTCCGATGTCCCGATCATCGAGATCCACGTCGCCGTGGGCGACACCGTGTCGGCCGAAGATCCGCTGCTGACCCTGGAGAGCGACAAGGCCACCCTGGACGTGCCGTCGCCGGTGGCGGGGACGATCACCTCGCTGGCGGTCGCCGTCGGCGACACGGTGTCGCAGGGCACGGTCATCGCGACCGCCGAGGTCGCCGGCGGGGCCACCGGGGGGGCGCCGAAGGAGTCGGTCACCAGCCAGCCCGCGGCGGCCGCGGGGTCACCGTCCAACGGCACGGGCCGGCGCGAGGAGCTGACGGCGCCTGCGGGGTACGGGTCGTCGGCGGCGCCGCCCACCCCGGAGCGGGAGCCGACGGCGGTGGGCGCACCCGCCCCCTACACCGGGCAGAAAGGCGACCTGCACGCCGAGGTCCTGGTCCTGGGCGCCGGGCCCGGCGGCTACACCGCCGCGTTCCGCGCCGCCGACCTCGGCAAGCAAGGTCGTGATGGTCGACTCCCGCGGCCCCCTCGGCGGGGTCTGCCTCAACGTCGGCTGCATCCCCTCCAAAGCCCTGCTGCACGCCGCCAAAGTCATCGCCGAAACCAAGGAGATGAGCCACGCCGGGCTCACCTTCACCGCCCCCACCATCGACCTCGACGCCCTGCGCGGCTGGAAAGACGGCGTCGTCACCCGGCTGACCGGCGGCCTGGCCGGCCTGGCCAAACAACGCAAAGTCACCACCCTGGTCGGCACCGGCACCTTCACCTCCCCGAACATGCTCTCGGTCACCGGCCCCGACGGGTCACCTCCACCGTGTCGTTCGACTCCGCGATCATCGCCGCCGGCTCCGAACCCGTCGACACTCCCGTTCATCCCCCACGACGACCCCCGGGTCATCGACTCCACCGGCGCCCTGGACCTGGACAACATCCCCGAGCGGCTGCTGGTGCTCGGCGGCGGCATCATCGGCCTGGAGATGGCCTGCGTCTACTCCGAACTCGGCACCAAGATCAGCGTCGTCGAGCTGATGGACCAGCTCATCCCCGGCGCGGACAAGGACCTCGTCACCCCGCTGACCAAGACGATCAGCCAAGGACTACGAGGCGATCTGGCTGGGCACCAAGGTCACCGCCATGACCGCCGGCCCCGACGGGCTGACCGTCACCTTCGACTCCAGCGCCTCCAAGGACAAGGCCAAGGCCCCCGAGACCGCGGTGTTCGACAAGGTGCTGGTCGCCGTCGGTCGCCGCCCCAACGGGCGGGTCGATCGGCGCCGACGCGCGCCGGGGTGTTCGTCGACGAGCGCGGATTCATCCCTGTCGACAAGCAACAACGCACCAACGTCGCCCACATCTTCGCCATCGGCGACGTCGTCGGCCAACCCATGCTCGCCCACAAAGCCACCCACGAAGGCAAGGTCGCCGCCGAGAACGCCGCCGGCCACACCAGCTACTTCGACGCCACCGTCATCCCCTCGGTCGCCTACACCGACCCCGAAGTCGCCTGGGTCGGAGTCACCGAGAACGAAGCCAAAGCCGCCGGCGTCAAGTACGGCAAAGGCGTGTTCCCCTGGGCCGCCTCCGGCCGCTCCCTGTCACTGGGCCGCGACGAGGGCCTCACCAAAGTCCTGTTCGACCAGACCACCGACCGCGTCATCGGCGCCGGCATCGTCGGACCCAACGCCGGCGACCTCATCGCCGAAGCCGCCCTCGCCATCGAGATCGGGGCCGACGCCGCCGACATCGGCCTCACCATCCACCCCCACCCCACCCTCTCCGAAACCGTCGCCATGGCCGCCGAAGCCTTCGAAGGCACCATCACCGACCTCTACATGCCCAAGAAGAAGAAGTGAGCAGGAAGAAATGAGCAGGGCGCGCGCCGCCGCAGGAGAACAGGGAGGCTGTCCATGCCGGGTTCGGTGATCGTCGCGGGTGCGCGCACACCCATCGGCAAGCTGTCCGGTGCGCTCAAGGGGTTCACCGCGATGGAGCTCGGCGGGTTCGCGATCTCCGCGGCCCTCGAGAAGAGCGGCATCAGCGGCAGCCAGGTCGACTACGTCATCATGGGCCACGTCATCCAGGCCGGCGCCGGCCAGATCACCGCCCGGCAGGCGGCGGTCAAGGGCGGCATCCCCATGGACGTCCCCGCCCTGACCGTGAACAAGGTGTGTCTGTCCGGGCTGAACGCGATCGCGATGGCGGACCAGCTGATCACCGTCGGCGAGTTCGACGTCGTCGTCGCGGGCGGCATGGAGTCGATGACCAACGGCCCGTACCTGCTGCCCGGCGCCCGCTCCGGCTACCGCTACGGCGACAACAAGATCATCGACGCTACCTCGCACGACGCCCTGTACTGCGCGTTCGACCTGCGCGGCATGGGCGACTCCACCGACTACTACGGCAAGCAGCAGAAGATCACCCGCGCGGCCCAGGACGAGTACTCGGCGATGAGCCACGAGCGGGCCGCCGAGGCGCGCAAGAAGGGCCTGTTCGACGACGAGATCGTCGACGTGATGGTGCCGCAGCGCAGGGGCGACCCGATCACGATCTCCGAGGACGAGGGTGTGCGGCCGGGGACCACCGCGGCGTCGCTGGGGAGGCTTCGCCCGGCGTTCTCCGCGGACGGCACGGTCACGGCCGGGTCGGCCTCGCAGATCTCCGACGGCGCCGCGGCGGTGGTGGTGATGTCCCGGGCGAAGGCCGAGGAGCTGGGCGCGCCGATCCTCGCGGAGATCGGGGCGCACGGCTCCGTCGCCGGGCCGGACCCGTCGCTGCTGTCGCAGCCGTCCAACGCGATCCTCAAGGCGCTCGGGCGGGCCGGCAAGACGGCCCGCGACGTCGCTCTCTACGAGATCAACGAGGCGTTCGCCTCGGTGGCGCTGCAGTCGATGCAGGACCTGGGGATCGACGCGAACAACGTCAACGTCAACGGCGGCGCGATCGCCATGGGCCACCCGGTCGGCGCCTCCGGCGCCCGGATCGCGCTGCACCTGGCCCTCGAGCTCCGCCGCCGCGGCGGTGGTCTCGGCGCCGCCGCGCTCTGCGGGGGCGGCGGCCAGGGCGAGGCCCTTCTCCTGCACGTCGACCCCTGACCCGCCACACGAAGGCTTGAAGAGAGGACTGCGCAGCATGGGAGACATGACCGGCCAGGTCGCACTGGTCACCGGCGGTATCCGGGGGATCGGGCGGGCGATCAGCGAGCGGCTCGCCGCCCGCGGTGTCGAGGTCGCCGCGGGCTACTCGCACGGAAAGGAGGCCGCTGAGAAGTTCGTCTCCGACCACCCGCGCGCCAGCCTGCACCAGGGCAACATCGGCGTCGCCGAAGACTGCGAGCGGGTGATCGGGGAGGTCCTCGACCGGCACGGCCGCCTCGACATCCTGGTCAACAACGCTGGCATCACCCTGGACAAGACCGTCCGGAAGATGACCCCCCAGGACTGGGACCACGTCATCCAGGTCAACCTGTCCGGCGCCTTCTACCTGTCCCGGGCGGTCCTCCAGCACATGCTGGACCGCGGCTCCGGCCGCATCATCAACATCAGCTCGATCATCGGCGAGGCCGGCAACATCGGCCAGGCCAACTACGCCTCGTCCAAGGCCGGCCTGTTCGGCCTGACGATGAGCCTCGCGCAGGAGACCGCCCGCAAGGGCATCACGGTCAACTCCGTGGCGCCCGGCTACATCTCCACCGAGATGGTCCAGGCCGTCCCGCAGGCGGCCCTGGACAAGGTCATCGCCAAGATCCCGGTCGGCCGCCTCGGCGAGCCCGACGAGGTCGCCCGCGTCGTGGAGTTCCTCGCCGATCCCGACTCCGGGTTCATCACCGGCCAGGTCTATTCCGTCAACGGCGGCCAGTACATGTAGTGCCGAGGCGGGCGGGGAGACGACGGCTCCCCGCCCGCCTTCTGCCGGGGCGACTCGCTCCAGCGCGGGGGTGGTGGGGTGGGTTATGGAGAGGACGACATGACGGACGACGTCTCGGCCGCGGGCCGAACGGTCATCAGCAAGGCCGCAGTGATCCTGATGACCTACCTCAACGGCGACGTGCACACGTTGACCGAGATCGCCACGGCGACGGGCCTGCCCCTGTCCACCGCACACCGTCTCGTCCGCGAGCTGGCCGCGTGGAAGATCCTCGAGCGGACCGACGACGGCGACTACTGCGTCGGGTTGCCCCTGCGGCTGATCGGCGGCGCCGGCGGTACGGCCACCAGCCTCGAGGAACGCGCCTGCCTGGTGCTGCAGGACCTCTCCCAGGCCCTCGACGCCGACGTGCGGCTCGGGGTGCTGGGCGAACGTGACATCAACTTCATCGAGAAGCCCCGGGGCCGCCGCCCGGTCACCACGTTCAGCCAGGGCGCGACCGCCCCGGCCCACGCGACCGCGATGGGCAAGGCGCTGCTGGCGTTCTCGGCGCCCGCGCTCGTCGACTCCTACCTGAGCCGCGGCCTCACGGCGTTCACCCCGTTCACGGTGACGGCACCGGACCGGTTCCGGCGGGCACTCGCGATGGCCCGACTCAGCCGCCTCGCGGTGGCCCGCTGGGAGCTGGAACCCGACCGCAGCGCCCTGGCGGTGCCGGTGTTCGGCCCGGGCGGCCGGGTCGCCGCGGCGATCGAGGTCCGGGTCGACGACCCGGCCGCCGAGCTGCCCGTCGTCCGGCCCGCACTGGTCATCGCCGGACGCAGCCTCTCGCGCGAGCTCGCGGCCACGCACGAGATGACCGGTCGCGGCCCGGGTTTGCGGCCACACCCGAACGGAGGAATCCCGCACGGGACGATTCCCGGCGGGACACTCCAGCCCGGAGGTATCCACCCGGGTGCCCGGCCTGCCGTGCGCGCCGGCACGGTCCAGAAGCTGCGCCCCGCGGCGACCGCACGGAAGGTACACGGCCAATGACCGACAGCCTCAAGCCCGGCGCACCCACCCGGGCCGGGATCGACCGCAACCTTGCGCTCGAGCTCGTCCGCGCCACCGAAGCGGCGGCGCTCGCCGCCTCCCGCCATCTCGGACGCGGCGACAAGGAGATCGTGGACCAGGCCGCCGTCGACGCCATGCGGCCGGTGCTCAACACGATCTCCATGCGCGGCACCGTCGTCATCGGCGAAGGCGAGAAGGACGAAGCGCCGATGCTCTACAACGGCGAGGACGTCGGCGACGGCACCGGCCCGGAGGTCGACTTCGCCGTCGACCCGGTGGACGGCACCACGCTGACCGCCAAGAGCCTGCCCAACGCCCTGGCCATCGTGGCGGTCTCCGAGCGGCACACGATGTTCGACCCGGGCCCCTGCGTCTACATGGAGAAGATCGCCTGTGCCGGCGACCTCGGGGACGTCGTCGACCTGACCGACCCCGTCGAGACCACGCTGGCGCACATCGCGAAGGCCCGCGGCGTCCCGGTGCCCGAGCTGACGGTGTGCATCCTCGACCGGCCGCGGCACGAGGCGGACCTCGTCCGGCGGGTCCGCGAGGCGGGCTCGCGCATCAAGTTCCTGCTGGACGGCGACGTCGCCGGCGCGATCATGGCCGCGACGCCGGACACCAACGTCGATCTCATGATCGGCATCGGTGGCACCCCCGAGGGCGTGCTCGCCGCCTGCGCGCTCAAGTGCCTGGGCGGCACCTTCTACGGCAAGCTCTACCCCCGCAACGACGACGAGCGCAGGCAGGCCCTGGACGCGGGCTACGACCTCGACAAGGTCCTGACGCTGGACGACATGGTCCGCAGCAACAACGTCTTCGTCGCCGCCACGGGCGTCACGGACGGCGAGCTGCTGCGCGGGGTGCGATTCTCGCCGGACCAGGCGACGACGCACTCGCTGTCGATGCGCTCGCTGTCGGGCGCGGTGCGCCTGATCGAGACCCGGCACCGGATCAGCACCTCGAACCTCGTCCCGGTAGAGCCCGAACAGAAGGGGCGGTCCGCTGGCGCGGACCGCCCCTCTGCGTGGATCGCGGGATCCAGGTGGATGCATCGCAAGGCGGAGGAGCCGCCGATACCGGGGTTGTATCGGCGGCGAGGAACGCGGCCGTGAGGCGCGAGCCGTACACACAACCGCCGCCTGCTCCGAGACTTGTCGCGCCTCACGGCTGCGGTGAGCAGCGAGGCGCCGCCTGGGCCCGCGAGCTACTCCTTGTCGAGGTCGCGCTGCAGTAGAGCCTCCAGCTCGTCGAGAGCGGCCTCGGCCCCCTCGCCCTCCGCGGCGAGCACGACCTCGTCACCGCCCCGGACGTCGAGGCCGAGGACGAACAGCACGCTGCGGGCGTCGACCGCGTTGCCGCCTGCCTTGGCGATGGTGACCTTCACCGGCTGCTTCGCGGCCGCCTGGGTGAAGATCGTCGCGGGGCGGGCGTGCAGGCCGACCGACGAGCCGACCTTGACCTTGCGTTCCGGCACGGGAACTCCTTTCGACGAGGTGCGGGTGGGCCACCGCTCCGGCGGCCCACCCTGGTGCGGATCAGGGACGAGTCAGGCGGCCGCCGCGGCCTGGGTGGCCGGGATCTCGTCCGCCGCCTCCTCCGGGGTGCGGTGGAAGCTCTTGAGCGTGATCACCAGGAAGGCCGTCACGACAGTACCGATGAGGATCGCCAGCAGGTAGAGGAACGGATTCCCGATCAGCGGCACCACGAAGATGCCACCGTGCGGCGCACGCGACGTGCACCCGAACGCCATGCTCAGCCCACCGGTCACCGCGGACCCCACCATCAGCGACGGGATCACCCGTAGGGGGTCACCCGCGGCGAACGGGATCGCCCCCTCGGTGATGAACGACGCCCCCAACACCCAGGCGGCCTTGCCGTTCTCCCGCTCGACGTGCGTGAACAGGTTCTTGCGCAGCACCGAGGCCAGCGCCAGGCCCAGCGGCGGGGTCATGCCTGCCGCCATGACGGCAGCCATGATCTCGAAGCTCGCCGGTGTCGCGGCCGCGAGCCCCAGAGCTGCGAACGAGTAGGCGGTCTTGTTGACCGGGCCGCCCATGTCGAACCCCATCATCAGGCCGAGGATGACGCCCAAGATGACCTTGTTGGCACCCGACAGCCCGTTCAGCCAGTTGGTCAGCCCCTCGGCCAGGGCGGCCAGCGGCGGCCCGAGCACCACGAACATCAGAATTCCGACGATCAGCGTGGAGACCAGCGGGATCACCACCACCGGCATGATGCCGGCGACCGAGCGGGGCACCTTGATCTTGCGAATGCCCAGCACGACGGCACCGGCCAGCAGGCCGGCGATCAGGCCGCCGATGAACCCGGCCTTGACCTGCACGGCGATGAAGCCGCCGACGATGCCGGGCACCAGCGCGGGCCGGTCCCCCATCGCGAACGCGATGAAGCCGGCCAGGATCGGCACCAGGAAACCGAAGGCGATCCCACCGATCTGGAACATCAGCGCGGCCCACGACTGCAGGCTGCCCCAGTCGAACTGCTCGGTGACCTTCGGCGCCTCGGTGATCTCGTAGCCGCCGAGCGCGAAGCTCAGCGCGATCAGCAGGCCGCCCGCGGCGACGAACGGGATCACGTACGACACGCCCGTCATCAGCCACCCGCGCAGCCGCGTGCCGAACCCGGCGCCATGGTCGACCTTGGTGGCCAGCCCGCCGCCCGCGGCGGCCCCCGCCGGAGCAGCGCCCCCTGCGGGCGGACCGGCGGCCACGGCCGCACGCGCCTCGTCCAGCATCTGGGCCGCCCCGCCGATGGCCCGCTTGACGCCCGACTGCACGAGCGGCTTGCCCGCGAAGCGCTCGCGATCGCGGACCTCGACGTCCGCCGCGAAGATCACCGCATCCGCGTCGGCGATGATCTGGGGGTCGAGCGGGTCCGAACCGGCGGACCCCTGGGTCTCGACGTGCATCTCGTCGCCGGAGTCGGCCGCAGCCTGCTCCAGCGCCTCGGCCGCCATGTAGGTGTGCGCGATGCCCGTGGGGCACGACGTCACCGCAACGAACTTCATGCCTAGCTCACCTCCGAACGGATGAACTCAGCAGCCTCCGCCGGGTCCTGCACGGAACGCAGCCTCTCCTTGAACTGGGCCCGGATGAGCCTCCGGGCCAGTGACGCGAGGATCTTCATGTGCGACGCGTCGCCGCCCTCCGGCGCCGCGATCAGGAAGATGATGTCGGCCGGGCCGTCGGGCGCCCCGAAGTCGACACCGTCACTGGCGCGGCCGAACGCGAGGCTCGGCTCGGACACGTGCGCCGACCGGCAGTGCGGGATCCCGATGCCGCCCTCGAGACCCGTCGGCATCTGCGACTCGCGCTTCGCGATGTCGGCCAGGAACCCCTCGATGTCGGTCACCCGGCCCGCCGCGACCAGTCGCTCGGCCAGCTGCCGGGACGCGGACTGCCGGTCGGCGGCCTTCAGGTCCAGATCGACCAGATCAGCGGTGATGACCTCACTCATCCTTCGGTTCCTCCCGTACTCGATGTCGTCTTGGCTCTGTGAAAATCCCGGGCGCGCGCTCAGGTCAGCGCGCGGTCCAGATCGGGGGTGTCGGTGACGACCACCGCGTCCGGGTTCAGGTCGCTCGGGCGGGGCATCACGCTGCCGGGCAGCTGCACGGCAGCGGTCCCGTACGCGATCGCGGTCACGAGCGCCGACCGGCCACGGCCGCCACCGGCCAGGAACCCCGCCAGTGTCGAATCGCCCGCTCCCACGGTGCTCCGTACCCGCACCGGGGGTGCCCAACCGTGGAGTACCTCGTCCGCGCTCACCAGCAGGGCGCCGTCACCCCCGAGGCTGACGAGCACCGTCCCCACGCCGCGCTTGCGGATCTCGGCGGCGGCGTCCACGACGTCGGCGAGCCGCGCCAGCGGACGGCCGACGAGCTCGGCGAGCTCCTCGGCGTTCGGCTTGATCAGGTCCGGGCCCGCGTCCACCGCCGCGGCCAGCGGAGGCCCGCTCGCGTCGATGCACACCTGGGTGTTGGAGTCCCGCAGGGCCGTGACGAGCCGGGCGTAGAAGTCGACGCCGAGCCCGCGCGGCAGGCTTCCGGCCCCCACCACCCAGCTCGCGCGCGGTGCCAGGTCGACGACCGTACGCGCGACGGCCGCGGCCTCGTCCGCGGTCAGCTCCGGGCCGGCCTCGTTGAGCTTGGTGGTGGTCCCGTCCGGCTCGGCGACGGTGATGTTGCTGCGCACCGTGCCGCCGATGGGGACCTGGACGGTCTGCACCCCGAACGGCACGAGCAGCGCCGCGAGCTGGGCGCCCTCGGGGCCGCCGGAGGGCAGCACGGCGATGGTGGCGGTGTCGCAGGCCGCCAGCGCCCGGGAGACGTTGACGCCCTTGCCCCCCGGGTCGACCCGGCCGCCGGTGGCGCGGTGCACCTCGCCGCGGCGCAGCTCGTCGATCTCGACGGTCCGGTCGAGGCTGGGGTTCGGCGTGAGCGTGACGATCATGGCGGCCCTCTCTGAGCGACGGGCGACCGTCCCGCGCGGAGCGCGGGCGGTGCTCGGCCGCCGAGCTCGGCGAGCTGGGGCAGCTCGGCGCGCACGGCCGCCTTGGCAGCTTGCGCCTCCCCGGCGTCCAGGGCGACCTGAGCGAGCCGCTTGCAGTCGTCGTACGACACGGTGCGCAGCAGCTCGCCGACGTCGGCGAGGGCCCGCGACGACATCGACAGGCTGGTGACACCGAGCCCGACCAGCACCATCGCGAGCACCGGGTCCGACGCGGCCTCGCCGCACACGCCCACCGTCTTGCCGCGCTTCTCCCCCGCCGCGCCGGTGAACCCGACGAGCTTGAGCAGCGCCGGCTGCCAGGGGTCGTTCAGCGCGGCGAGCGGGCCGGCCATCCGGTCCGCCGCCAGGGTGTACTGGGCGAGGTCGTTGGTGCCGATGCTGGCGAACTCCGTCACGCCGAGGATCTGCTCGGCGTTCAGCGCGGCCGCCGGTACCTCGACCATGACCCCGGGCGTCTTGAGGCCGTGCTCCCGGACCTTGGCGGAGAACCACTCGGCCTCGCTGGCCAGCGCGATCATCGGGGCCATCACCCACACGTCGGACGAGCTGCGCTCCGCGGCACGGGAGATGGCCTGCAGCTGGCGGTCCAGGATCCCCGACTCCTCGAACGCCACCCGGACGCCCCGCACACCGAGCGCGGGGTTGGGCTCCTCCCCCTGGTCCAGGAAGGCCAGCGGCTTGTCCGCGCCCGCGTCGAGCGTGCGCACCACGACCTTCTTGCCGTCGGGGAAGGCCGCGAAGACGCCCGCGTAGGCCTCCTCCTGCTCGGCGACCGTCGGCTCCTTCGCGGAGTCGAGGAACAGGAACTCGGTGCGGAACAGGCCCACGCCCTCCGCACCCGCAGCCGCCCCGGCCTGCGCGCTCTTCGGGTCGCCGACGTTGGCCAGCAGCAGGATCCGGCGGCCGTCGGACGTGGCGCCCTCGCCGCTCCACACGCGCTTGGCGCCGCGCCGGGCGGCCATGCGCTTCTCGGCGTCCTGCACCGCGGCGTCGTTGGGCGCGGTGTCCACGGTCCCGGCACCGCCGTCGAGCACGACCGTGGTGCCCTCGGCGACGCTGAGCGCGCCGGCGGCGGCGACGACGGCCGGTACCCCCAGCGTCCGGGCGAGGATCGCGGTGTGGCTGGTCGGGCCGCCCTCGGTGGTGACGAAACCGAGCACCTTCTCCGGGTCGACGGTCGCGGTGTCGGCAGGCGCGAGGTCGCGGGCCACGAGGATGAACGGGTGGCCCGGGTCCGGGATGCCGGGCATCGGCACGCCGAGCACGGCGGCGACGATCCGGTCGCGGACGTCCTCGATGTCGGCCACCCGCGCGCCGATGTAGCCGCCGGCCGCGGCGAGCATGTCGCGGAAGGTGTTGGCGGCCTCGTACACGGCGCGGGCCGCCGACAGGTGCCGCTCGACCACGCCGCTGATCGCGAGATCCATCATTCCCGGGTCGACGGCCATGTACGACGTCGCTTCCAGGACGGCCCGGGTCTCGGCCTTCGCCTTCTCCGCACGCGCGCGCAGCTCGGCGGCCACCGCCTCCATGGCGGGCGAGATCCGGGAGCGTTCCGCATTCGCGTCCGCCACCTGTGACGGGCCGGCGGACGGCTCCGGCACCGGGTCGGGCATCCGCACGAGCGGTCCGACCGCGATGCCCGGGCACACTCCGATTCCGTTCAGCAGCGTCACGACGACCTCGGCCTCCCCGACGGGTCCGTGCCCGTCCTCCTCGACGTATCTGGATGTCTTTCCCGAATCGGGCGCTCGACACGCCCTACTGGCGCGGGCGGTGGACGTAGGCCTCGTCGATCTGCACGACCTTGTCGACGCGCGCCTGGTACTTCGGCTCGTCCGCGAGAAAGTCCGTCGTCATCCAGACGCGCACGATCTCCAGCGCGATCCCCGACCCGATGATCTTGCCGCCGAGGCAGAGCACGTTCGTGTCGGAATGCGACCGGGCGAGCCCCGCGCAGAACGGGTCCTGGCACACCGCCGCGAACACCCCGGGCAGCTTGTTGGCGATCATCGCGCTGCCGTAGCCCACGCCGTCGACGAGGATGGCCCGGTCGACGTCGCCGTCCGACACCGCGCGGGCGGCGGGGTGGACGTAGTCGGGCAGGTCGGCGGCCTCGGTGCCGTGCGTGCCGAAGTCGGTGAGATCGTGGCCCTTGAGAACGGTCTTGATCTCCTCTTTCAACGGATAGCCCGCGTGGTCACTGGCCAGCGCGATCCTGAACCGGCGCGGGGCGACCGCCCCGCGCGCAGCGCGGGGTGGGTGCGTCGTGCCCGGGTCGGTCACAGTCAACGGCCCTGGTTCGCGACCGCGGCGGCGGCTTCCTTCGCCGCCTCCGGGTCCAGGTACTCCCCACCCGGGGTGATGGGCATGAAGTCGTCGTCCAGCTCGTAGAGCAGCGGGATACCCGTCGGGATGTTCAACCCCGCGATCGCCTCGTCCGAGATGCCGTCGAGGTGCTTCACCAGCGCCCGGAGCGAGTTGCCGTGCGCGGCCAGCAGCACGACCTTGCCCGCCTGCAGGTCCGGGATCACCGAGCCCTCGTAGTAGGGCAGGAAGCGCTTGACGACGTCTGCGAGGCACTCCGTGGCCGGCATGTCCGCACCGAGGTCCGCGTACCGCGGGTCGCCGTCCTGGGAGAACTCGCTGCCCGGCTCGATCGGCGGCGGCGGCACGTCGTAGGACCGCCGCCACAGCATGAACTGCTCCTCACCGAACTCGGCGAGGGTCTGCTTCTTGTCCTTGCCCTGCAGAGCCCCGTAGTGCCGCTCGTTGAGCCGCCAGTTGCGGGTCACCGGGATCCAGTGGCGGTCGCAGACGTCGAGCGCGATGTTCGCCGTCGAGATCGCCCGGCGCAGCAGCGAGGTGTGCACCACGTCGGGCAGCAGGCCCGCCTCGGCGATCAACTCCCCGCCGCGGCGTGCCTCGGCCTCCCCCGTCGCCGACAGGGGCACATCCACCCAGCCGGTGAAGAGGTTCTTCTCATTCCAGTCGCTCTGTCCGTGGCGCAGGAGCACGAGGGTCGCCATGGCAAGAGCGTGCCAGCGGTTGCACACGGTGTCGCGCCCACTTCTGGTGAACGGGAACGCCTCCTCGCCGACGGGTGACGGCGCCGCCCAGCGAGGTCGCGCAGGGCGACGACCGGCACGGATTCCCTGGCCGCTGATCGACTCCAAATGATCGACTTCCGCTCACCGGTCGACGCGCTGCCCGGCCTCGCCGGCCGCGAGTAGGCTCGCCGCTCGCGGGTCCCCGGGACGGGGGACTCCCGGCCGGGATCGCCCGCGCCGGGTCGACGGCGATCAAGTGCGGTCCCGGCGCACGCCGGCCGACCGCCCCGGCCCCTGGGGGTACACGTGGCATTCATCGAGCAGGTCGGGGCGCGGGAGATCCTCGACTCGCGGGGGAATCCGACGGTGGAGGTCGAGGTCGCGCTCGACGATGGGACGTTGGCGCGGGCGGCGGTGCCGTCGGGGGCGTCGACGGGTGAGCATGAGGCGGTCGAGCTGCGGGACGGGGACAAGGCCCGGTTCGGTGGCAAGGGTGTGGAGAAGGCCGTTGCCGCGGTGTTGGACGAGATCGGTCCGGAGTTGTCGGGGATGGAGGCCACCGATCAGCGGGTGATCGATCAGCGGCTGGTGGATCTGGATGGCACTCCGGACAAGGGCCGCCTGGGGGCGAACGCCCTGCTCGGGGTGAGTCTGGCGGTGGCGAAGGCGGCGGCGGAGTCGTGCGGGTTGGAGTTGTTCCGCTATGTGGGCGGGCCGAACGCGCATGTGTTGCCGGTGCCGATGATGAACATCATCAACGGTGGCGCGCACGCCGACTCGTCGGTGGATGTGCAGGAGTTCATGATCGCCCCGATCGGCGCCGAGAGCTTCAAGGAGGCGTTGCGGTGGGGCGCGGAGGTGTATCAGGCGCTCAAGAGCGTGCTCAAGGGTGACGGGTTGGCGACCGGGTTGGGGGATGAGGGTGGGTTCGCCCCGGACCTGCCGGGCACCACCGCCGCCCTGGATGTGATCGCCCGCGCGGTGGACAAGGCGGGGTTCACCCTGGGCCGCGACATCGCGCTGGCCTTGGACGTCGCGGCCAACGAGCTCTACAGCGACGGGGTGTACTCCTATGAGGGGCGCAAGTTGTCGTCGGAGGAGCTGACCTCGGTCTACGGCGAGCTCGTCGACGCCTACCCGCTGGTGTCGCTGGAGGATCCGCTCTACGAGGACGACTGGGAGGGCTGGATCGCGCTGACCGGGCAGTTGGGGAGCAAGGTGCAGGTCGTGGGGGATGATTTGTTCGTGACGAATCCGGAGCGGATCGAGGATGGGATCACTCGGGGTGCGGCGAACGCGTTGTTGGTGAAGGTGAATCAGATCGGGACGTTGTCGGAGACGTTGGATGCGGTGACGTTGGCGCATAATTCGGGGTATCGGTGCATGATGTCGCATCGGTCGGGGGAGACCGAGGACACCACGATCGCGGATCTGGCGGTGGCGACGGGGTGTGGGCAGATCAAGACTGGTGCGCCGGCGCGGTCGGAGCGGGTGGCGAAGTACAACCAGTTGTTGCGGATCGAGGAGTCGTTGGGGGATGCGGCTCGTTATGCGGGTGATCTGGCGTTCCCGCGTTACACCCCTGCCGGCTGACCCCCGGGTCGGCGCGGCCGTGGTGGGCGCCCGGAAGTGACCGAACGCGGCGTTGGGTAAGTCAGACGTACCCAACGCCGCGTTCGCTCCGTCAGCGGCCCGGCCCGGCGCCGCGCTCTTGCTCGTCCCGCAGTCAGCCGGCGTTCTTGCAGAGCGCCGCGAAGCCGTCGGAGTCCAGGCTCGCGCCGCCCACGAGGGCGCCGTCGACGTCGGGCTGCGACATCAGCTCCGCCACGTTCTTCGCGTTCACCGATCCGCCGTAGAGGATGCGGACCCGGTCGGCGACCGCGGAGTCGTACAACGACCGCAGCCGCTCCCGGATCGCCCCGCACACCTCCTGGGCGTCCGCCGGCGTCGCGACCTTGCCCGTGCCGATCGCCCACACCGGCTCGTAGGCGATCACCACCCCGGCCGCGTCGCCGGTCGACACCCCGTCCAGCGCGGCGTCGACCTGGGCGAGGGTGTGCGCGACCTGGTTGCCGGCCTCGCGGACGTCGAGCCCCTCCCCCACGCACAGGATCGGAGTGAGCCCGTGCCGCAAGGCCGCCGCGACCTTGTCGTGGACGAGGGTGTCGTCCTCGTGGTGGTCCGTGCGGCGCTCGGAGTGGCCGACCGTGACGTAGCGGCAGCCGACCGAGCACAGCATCGGCCCCGACACGTCACCGGTGTGGGCGCCCTTGTCGTGCGGCGACAGGTCCTGCCCGCCGCACATGATGAACGGGTCTTCGGTGCTGAGCACCGCTCGCACCGCCGCGAGCAGCGGGAACGGCGGCAGCACCGCGACGTCCACCCGCTGGTGCAGGTCCGCGGGCAGCGCGCCGGCGAGCTTGCGGACGAGGTCGTCCGCCTCGGGAACCGTGAGGTTCATCTTCCAGTTGCCTGCGATCAGCGGTCGCCGTGCCATTGCGCTCCCTCGCTTCGCTCGCTCGGCAATGGCGCCATGCTGTGTCTATTGTTCGCTCGCAAGCTCGCTCACGCTCCCTCGAGGACGGCGATACCGGGCAGGACCTTGCCCTCCAGGTACTCCAGCGACGCGCCACCGCCGGTGGAGATGTGGGAGAACCCGTCCTCGGGCAGGCCGAGCGCGCGCACGGCCGCGGCCGAGTCCCCGCCGCCGACCACGCTGAACGCCCCCTTCGCGGTGGCGTCGACGATCGTCTGCGCGACACCGCGGGTGCCCTCGGCGAACGGCGCCAGCTCGAACACACCCATCGGACCGTTCCAGAACACGGTCTTCGCGCTCGCCAGCACCTGCGCGAACACCTCGACCGACTCCGGCCCGATGTCCAGACCCTTCCACCCGTCCGGGATCTTCTCGACCGGCACCGTGCGCACGTTCGCCTCGGCCGAGAACTCGTCGGCGACCACCACGTCGACCGGCAACACGATCTTGCCCGACTCCAGCAGACGGCGACAGTTGACGATCTGGTCGGCCTCCAGCAGCGAGTCACCCACACCGAGCCCCTGCGCCGCCAGGAAGGTGAAACACATCCCGCCACCCACCAGCAGCGAGTCGACCTGAGGCAGCAGCGACTCGATGACCAGCAGCTTGTCCGACACCTTCGACCCGCCCAGCACCACCGCGTACGGCCGCTCCGGGTCGTGGGACAGCTTGCGCAGCACCTCGATCTCGGTGAGCACCAGCCCGCCCGCGTACGCCGGCAGCTCACGGGCCAGGTCGTAGACCGAGGCCTGCTTGCGGTGCACGACCCCGAACCCGTCGGAGACGAAGATGCCCTGCGTACCGGTCAGCATGGCGAGCTCGCGGGCCAGCGCGGCCCGCTCGCTGTCGTTCTTGCTGGTCTCGCGCGGGTCGAAGCGGATGTTCTCCAGCAGCACCACCCCGCCCGAGGGGAGGCGTTCCACGGCGGCCTTCGCCTCGTCGCCGTGCTGCACGAGGGTCACCTCGGTGCCCAGCAGCGACCCCAGCCGGGCCGCGACCGGGGCGAGCGAGAACTTCGCGTTGTCCGCACCCGGCTTGGGGCGGCCGAGGTGGGCGGCGACCACGACCCGGGCACCGGCCTCGCGCAGCTTCTGCAACGTGGGCAGCGACGCGCGGATCCGCCCGTCGTCGGTGATGGTCGTCCCGTCGAGCGGGACGTTGAGGTCGGTGCGCACGAACACGCACCGACCCTTCGCCGGATCCCCGTCGAGCTCGGCGATCAGATCGTCGAGGGTCTTCACAGCTTGGACGCCACCAGTGCGGTGAGGTCGACGAGCCGGTTGCTGTAACCCCACTCGTTGTCGTACCACCCCACGACCTTCACCAGATTGCCGATCACCTTCGTCAACCCCGAGTCGTAGATGCACGACGCCGGGTCGGTCACGATGTCCGACGGACACGATCGGCGCATCGGCATACTCCAGATACCCCTTCAACGGACCATCCGCCGCCGCCCGGTACGCCGCCTGGATCTCCTCGATCGACACCTCACGACCCACCTGCACCGTCAGATCCGTCGCCGAACCCGTCGGCGTGGGGACCCGGATCGCGTACCCGTCCAGCTTGCCCTTCAGCTGCGGCATGACCAGCCCGATCGCCTTCGCCGCACCCGTGCTCGTCGGCACCATGTTTATCGCCGCCGCCCGCGCCCGCCGCAGATCCTTGTGCGGCCCGTCCTGCAGGTTCTGATCCGCCGTGTAGGCGTGGATCGTGGTCATCAGACCCCGCTCGATCCCCGCCAGATCATCGAGCACCTTCGCCAACGGCGCCAGGCAGTTCGTCGTGCACGACGCGTTCGAGATGACGTCCTGAGTACCGTCGTAGTCCCCGTCGTTGACCCCCATCACCAGCGTCAGGTCAGGACCCGTCGCCGGCGCCGAGATGATCACCTTCTTCGCCCCGGCCTCCAGGTGCTTGGCCGCACCCTCCCGCTTGGTGAAGATCCCCGTCGACTCCAGCACCACGTCGACGCCCAGGTCCTTCCACGGCAACGCCGCCGGATCCCGCACCGCCAGACCCTTGAACCCCTTGCCGTCGACCACGATGTCCTCATCGGTCGACGACACCTCATAGGGCAGCCGACCCAGGATCGAGTCGTACTTCAGCAGGTGCGCCAACGACGTGTTGTCGGTGATGTCGTTCACCGCGACGATCTCGATGTCCGCCGTCCCCGCCACATTCTGCGCGTCCACCGCCCGCCAGAAGTTGCGGCCGATCCGCCCGAACCCGTTCACGCCTACTCGGACCGTCATGTTCCCTCGCTCCTCAGGACTACTGCTTCGATTCATAGGGCGCGGACGGCCGGTTGCCGCAGACCGGTCGCCGCAGGCACAGTCCAGCAGACCCGCCGGAGCCGGAGAAGATCGACTCCCGGTGAACGGGCACGCGATCGGGTGCGAGGACAACTCGTACCACCAGCCAGCGGGAGCGCCGCTCCCCGACGCTGCGGAGCACTGCGATCCTCCGCAAGGATGGGCCGAGAACCACCCGGGCCCCCGGGGCCCCGGGGCGATGCCGCGCAAAGGAGTGCAGATGGCCGAACCGAGGATCCTGGGCATCGTCCTGGCCGGCGGCGAGGGCAAACGGCTCGCCCCGCTGACCAACGACCGGGCCAAGCCCGCCGTGCCCTTCGCCGGTCTCTACCGGCTGATCGACTTCGCGCTGTCCAACCTGGTGAACGCGAACGTCCTGAGGATCGCGGTACTCACCCAGTACAAGAGCCACAGCCTCGACCGGCACATCACCATGACCTGGCGCCTGTCGAACCTGCTGGGCAACTACGTCACGCCCGTGCCCGCGCAGCAGCGGCTCGGCCCGCGCTGGTACACGGGGTCGGCGGACGCGATCTTCCAGTCGCTGAACCTGATCAACGACGAGCGCCCGGACCTGGTGATCGTCTTCGGTGCGGACCACGTCTACCGGATGGACCCGCGGCAGATGTGGGAGCAGCACCTCGACGGCGGCGCCGGGGTGACCGTCGCCGGCATCCCCGTGCCGCGCCGCGAGGCCAGCGCGTTCGGCGTGATCCAGACCGCCGACGACGGCCGCAAGATCGAGGCTTTCCTCGAGAAGCCCGCCGACCCTCCCGGGCTGCCCGGCCGTCCGGACGAGACGTTCGCCTCGATGGGCAACTACGTGTTCAGCACCGAGGCGCTGCTCGACGCGCTGCACACCGACGCGGCGGACGAGAACAGCAAGCACGACATGGGCGGCAACATCGTCCCGCTGCTGACCGCACAGAGCGCCGCGCAGGTCTACGACTTCCAGTCCAACGAGGTTCCCGGCGAGACCACGGGTGGCGAGCGCTACTGGCGCGACGTCGGGACGATCGACTCGTACTTCGACGCCCACATGGACCTCTGCGAGGTGATCCCGGCGTTCAACCTCTACAACGACCGCTGGCCGATCCTCACCCACATCCCCTCGCACCCGCCCGCGAAGTTCGTGCACGACGACGGCGACCGGGTGGGCCGGGCGATCGACAGCATCGTCTCGAACGGCGTGATCGTCTCGGGTGCCGCGGTGCGCGAGTCGGTGCTCTCGCCGGGCGTGCACCTGCACAGCTGGGCGTCGGTCGAGCGGTCGGTGCTGATGGACGGCGTGGACGTCGGCCGCCGGGCAGTCGTGCGCAACGCGATCCTCGACAAGAACGTCCGGGTCGGGCCCGGCGTGGAGATCGGCGTGGACAAGGAGGACGACCGCGCCCGCGGGTTCGCGGTCTCCGAGGAGGGCGTCACGATCGTGGGCAAGGGCGTGGAGGTGCTGAAGTGACCGCCGCGAACGATCTTTCGGGGAACCGGCTCAAGGTCGCACTGCTGACCCGGGAGTACCCGCCGGAGGTCTACGGCGGCGCCGGGGTACACGTGGAGTACCTGGCCCGCGAGCTCGCGCCGCTCGTCGACGTCACCGTGCACTGCCAGGGCAAGCCGCGCTCGACGGCCGTCGCGCACAGCCCGTGGAGCCTGCTGTCCGAGGCGAACCCGGCCCTGCAGACGATCTCGACGGACCTGTCGATGGTCGCCGCGCTCGACGGCGCCCAGGTGGCGCACTCGCACACCTGGTACGCCAACCTGGCCGGCCACCTGGGCGGGCTGCTCCACGACATCCCGCACGTCGTCACCGTGCACTCGTTGGAGCCGCTGCGGCCGTGGAAGGCCGAGCAGCTCGGCGGCGGCTACGCGCTGTCGTCCTTTGCGGAGAAGGTGTCGGTCGAGGGCGCGTCCGCGATCGTCGCCGTGTCCGAGGGCATGCGCGCGGACCTGCTCTCGGCCTACCCGGACGTCGACCGGGGCAAGGTCCACGTGATCTACAACGGGATCGACGCCGAGCAGTACGCCCCCGACCCGAACACCGACGTCATCGAGCGCTACGGCGTCGACACGAGCCGGCCGTCGGTGGTGTTCGTCGGGCGGATCACGCGGCAGAAGGGCGTCCCGGTGCTGCTGCGCGCCGCCGCCCACCTCGACCCGGACGTCCAGCTCGTGCTCTGCGCGGGCGCGCCGGACACCCCGGAGCTGGGGGCGGAGGTCGCCGGGCTGGTCGACGAGCTGCGCAAGACCCGCTCGGGGGTCATCTGGCTGTCCGGGATGCTGAGCAAGCGGGAGGTCATCCAGCTGCTCTCGCACTCGACGCTGTTCGCCTGCCCATCGGTGTACGAGCCACTGGGCATCGTGAACCTGGAGGCAATGGCCTGCGGGACGGCGGTGGTCGCGTCGAAGACCGGCGGCATCCCCGAGGTGGTCGCGGACGGCGACACGGGCCTGCTCGTGCCCCCGGACGACCCTCAGGCGCTGGCCGACTCGATCAACAGCCTGACCCGCGACCCGGAGCGGGCGTCGGCGATGGGCACCGCGGGCCGCGAGCGGGCCGCGACGATGTTCGACTGGGGACGCATCGCCCAGCAGACGGCCGATCTGTACCGGCGCGTCGTCGACGAACACCGTCGGTGATCGCCGGCGCGGGGTAGGGACGATCGACGGTCGTCAGGTCTGCTCGCGCGGGCAGAACCACGTGGTGCGGCCACCGACGGTGGTCCGCGCCATCACCGCGCCGCAGCGCGGGCAGTGCCCGTCCGGATGCCGGTGCGGCACGACGACGCCGGTGTGCACGCCGCCGTGCCGGACGGCCGCCCGGATCGCCGTCCGCAGGGCCCTGTGCAGGGCCGTGAGCTCGTCACGGCCGAGAGTGTCGACCCGCCGCCGCAGATCGAGCCGGGCCTGCCACAGCGTCTCGTCGGCGAGGAGGCCGGGATCAGCGGACGGCGAGCGCGCCGTCCTCCAGAACGTCGGGGACATCGAGCAGGGTCCCGGCAGCCCGCCGCTTCAGAACGGTGGCAGATCCAGGTCGACATCATCGGCCACCGGAGGCGCGTACTCGGGTGTCGGCGCCGGGACCGGGTCGGCTCGGTAGTCGTGCGGCGCGGTGGTGTGCTGGTGCCCTGTGGGGGTGGTCCAGGTCAACCGGCCGTCGGGGTGGGCGTCGACGCGCCAGCCGGCGTGGTGTTTGAGCCGGTGGTGGTGGGTGCAGTACGCGGCGAGGTTGGGTTCGCTGGTGGTGCCGCCGTCGGACCAGGCGGTGACGTGGTCGAGTTCGGCGTCGGCTGCCCGTCTGCGGCAGCCGACGAACCTGCAATGGACGTCCCGGGCTCTGATGTGGTCGGCGAGTGCGGCGGGTGGGTGGTAGGTGGTGCGGCCGTGGTCGAGCAGGGTGCCCGAGAGGGGGTCGGTGATCAGGCGGCGCCAGATGCCGTCGGCGGCGGTCTCGCGGGCGAGGGAGGCGGGGATGGGGCCGACACCGACGAGTTCGGCGGGCTGGTCGTCGGCGCCGATCAGGGTGGAGTACGGGATGACGACCTGGATCAGCGGCTTGCCCGGGTTCACCGGCTGGATCGGGCGGCCCGGACCGGCCGTGACGACAGCGCCGCCAGGGCTGCCATTGCTGTCGCTGACGTCGTCGGGGCGGTCGGGTGATCCGCCGGTGGCTCGACCGTCGCCGGCCCCGCCCTCGCTCTCGCCGTCACCGTCACCGTCACCGTCGCCCGTCGCCGTCGCCGTCGCCGGGAGCGGTGTCGGCCTCGCCGGTGGGGGTGTCGCCGGTCGAGTCGTCGTCAGTCGGGTCGGCCGGGGTGGTGGCGTCCGGGGTGGTGGCGTCCGGGGTGGTGGCGTCCGGGGTAGTGGCGTCCGGGGTGGTGCCGGTGTCGGGGTTGGTGACGGGTTGTCCGCTCAGGAGTGCGGCGAGGATGTCGGCGCGGCGGGTGTCCATGCTGCGGGGATCGTCCGGGCCCAGGCCGCGGGCCAGCCGGGTCAACCAGGTGAACGCCCCGGCGGCCTGGGTGGCGGTGAGCAGCGCCCACAGCGACGCCATCCCGTCGGCCTCGGGAGAAATGACCACGCGACGGTCCCGGCGGGCCTGCCGGTGGCGCTGCTCGGCCCCGTCGGGATCCACGGCGATCACCGCCCGGGCCAGCGCCGCCTTGAGTTGGGCCAGGGTCTGCTCCGGCGCCCGGGGCAGCACCCGGTCCTGCACGGCGCGGGCCAGCTCCGGCGACAGCATCCAGGTGGCGTCGTCGACTGCCCGCGCCTTCGCGGTGTCGATCCGCCCGGCCTCCCACAACGCGTGCGTGTCGGGCAGCGTCGCGAGCAGCCGACACGCCAGCCCGACCCGCGCGCACGCGGTACCCCGGGCCAGGTGCAAGGCGACCCCGACCTCGTCCGGGGCGTACTCGCTGCCCACCCCCGCCCACCGCGCCGAATACGGCGCCCGGTCCGACGGACGGCGGCGGGCCAGTTCGGCCAGCAGCCGCGCCTGCCGCGCCGCCGCCCACGAGGCGAGCCGGTCGAACCCGACCATCGCCTCGATCAGCGTGCCGTCGGACAGCCGGGCCGGGTCGGTGGTGGCCGAGTCCAGGTCCAGCGCCAGCCACCCCGACGGCGCGCACCTGCCGTAGCCGAGCACCGGCTCGTCCGGCACGGCATCGTCCCACTCCGCGGGCAGCCAATCACGGACCACGTCAAGGTCGGCGTCGGCGTCGGCGAGCAACCGCTCCAGCGCCCCGTCGAACTCGTCGTCGGGCACGTGGCAGCCATGACCCTCGCGGGACTCACCTACCACGTCTTCGAACATACGTTCGATAATACCAGAAGATCACACTTCGAGCTGACGGGCCTGCAATCGCCCCGCACTCACCTCACTGACGCGTCGCCGCCGAGCTCCACTGCCACCTCACATGATCAACCGGAGCAATGGCTCTCGTCGAGATCGAGCCGGTACGCAGCCGCCCAGCACTGGGACCGTCGGCCAGGTACTCCGAGACGCCCATGAACCGGGCGGTCCCGATCAACGGCGGGACCTAGTGGTCACCCTCGCCGTACACACACGGCGGGAGCCGCACCACCGAAGACGCGGACACCGCGCGGTGAACGCCATCGCCTCGGCTCGGGGACACCAGGTATCGGCGCGCCCGGATCGGGGCGTCCTGCCCCGTCGCCGCGCCCCGGCGCGAAGCCCGGCACCGCGCTACACCTTGGCGCCTGCGGCCATGAGCGAGGCCGCATCCGACCGAACGAGGCCGACGACCACTGGCGCCATCGGCCGATCCGATACCTGACCACAGCGCCCCTCCACGACTGTGCTCGGCCACGCGCTGACCGAGAACATCCAGTCGCTCGTGCGGGGCGAGGTAGGCACTGCCGCAGAGTCCGTCCGGAACCGAGAGCGTGCAGGCGGTGCTGTCGCACCCGGGCGGTGCCGCCGCACCTGCTGGGCGGGGTGCGGCGGTCGAGGTGGTTGTGCGGCGCCACGGAAACGGTGCGACGGGGGGAACGGGAGTGATCGGCGAGTCGCACCCCGGATCCGCCGACCGCGGCGGCGGGGTCTCCCGTTCGCGTCCCGCCCTCGCACTCCTCCGTCGAGGCCGCGCTCAACGGGCGGTGGACCGCACACCACCCGTCGGCTCGCTGTCGGCGAGGAACGCCGCGAGCCGCTCGCCCTCCTGCAGGACGTCCTCGCGCTCCGGAGCGGCCAGCGGGCGGTGGAGAGCGATGTCGACGTGCAGCGCCCCGCCCTCCCCCGGGCCTGTCGTCCAGGTACCGGCCACCCGCCCGTCAACCAACAGGAACCGGGCACCACGGACCGACAGACCGCGGTCGGCGTCGTCGACGATCCGAGACCGATCGTCGAACCCGAGTACGGCGTTGTCGAACGCGGGCAGGAACCGGACCGGCGCGGGCGTGTCGGGGTCTGGCAGCGGGGCGCCGGGCACGTCGAGCAGGGTGCGGCCGCGCTCGTCGCGGAACGTGCGAAGCCGCGGACGCAGCCGGGCCACCACGGCGGGCAGCCCGGTCAACCCCGACCAGGCGCGGATGTCGGCGGTCGCCGCCGGGCCGTAGGCGGCGAGGTAACGGAGCACGAGGGCCTCACCGGTCTCGGGCGTGGACTCCGCCGGCTCCGCGCCGAGCCACACGTCGATCGTGGTGTTGCGGGCCGGGGCCGTCAGGCGCTGCCCCTCGACGGTGCGGCGACCGGCGGCGGCGAGCGCCTCCTCGTCGACGCCGGGCAGCCGGCGGCCCAGCGTGCCGCGCATGCGGGCGACCAACATCGGATCGTGCAGTCGGCGCAGGCCGAGGCAGTCGCGGGCCGAGACGAGATGCAACGTGCGGCGCATCAGCAGCACCCGCACGGCCTCACGCTGCGCGAGCAGCTCGGACAGGTCGGCCGGCACGAAGTCGCGGAGCCGGGACCAGACGCCGACGTACGGCTCCTGCGGTTCCTGCGCCTGCAGCCCGACGAGGTGCTCGATCAGGTCGAGCGCCGGGCCGTCAGCGCGGGCGAGCAGATGCTGGCGGGCCAGCAGGGCCCGGTTGAGCGCCCGCGTCCCGAGCACCGCACCGTCCTCCACGGGCGGCAACCCTAGTTCCGCACCTCGGCCGCGCTCTCGCACTGCCTGCAGGCCGACGCGAGCCCGTCACGCGGCCAGGTGCGCCTCGATCGCGTCGGCTGCCGCGACGGCTCCCCCCGCGCTCCGCGTCGCGGTGCGCATCCGGTCGAGCGCGGCCCGCACGGCGCCGTCGCCGGTGACGGCGTCGACGGCGGCCCGCAGGTCGTCGGCCGTCAGGCCCTCCGGGTCGAGCCGGACACCCAGCCCCAGCTCGGCGACGCGGGCGGCGTTGACCTCCTGTTCCACCATCTGCGGCACGCACACCAGCGGGACGCCGTAGTACAGCGCCTCCATCGTCGAGCCCATCCCGGCGTGCGACACGAACGCCGCGGCGTGACGCAGCACCGCGGGCTGCGGGAACCACGGTCGGACGTCGACGTTGGCCGGGACCGCGCCCAGGTCGTCGATGTTCCAACCGAAGAGCCCCCGCCTGACGGCGTCGGCTCGTCGGACATGCTCTGGCCGCACCCGTTCCCCCACCGCCATGGCGACCGGGCCGCCGCCGCCGAACGCCGCGAAGCAGGCGCGGAAGAACTCCGGACGGTCGTTGAAGGCCGTGCCGAGGGAGACGAACAGCACCGGCTCGTCCGGCGGGGTCCATCCCCCGTCGTCCTCACGCGCCGAGGGTGACGGGCCGACGAACCGGTACCGGTCGTCGAACGTGTCGGCGCCGGGCTGGAACTCCGCCGGCACGAAGACGACGTTCAAGGAGGCCGGGGGGAGCATGCCCGGACGCATCTGGCCGTCGAGCCCGTACGAGGTGAGCAGCTCTTTCATGTCCCGGACGGCGGCGAGGATCTCGGGTGGCGGTGTCCCGACGCGGGCGAACGCCGAGGAGCGCTCGTTGCTCGCGAACGACGGGACCAGCGCGACGTCGACGGCCCCCGTCGTGGCGGCCAGCACGCGCCCGGTGATGCTCATCGCGTCGTAGCAGACCGCCTGCGGCGGATCGACGCGGAAGTGTTCCCGGACACCAGGCAGGCTGTCGCGGGCATCGGCCGTGATCCGTTCGAGGAATCCGGCGAACGCTGCCGGGCTGAGGCGGCCGGGCCCGGGTCCGCCGGGCGGTCGCCCCGCGGTCGGGACCAGCGTGGCTCCGGTCTTCTCGACCTCGGGGCCGAACCGTTCCGCGGTGACATAGCTGATGCGCCAACCACGGCGGACGAGCTCGGTGACGACCGGCAGGGTCGGGTTCACGTGCCCGTGCGCGGGCAGGCTGACGAACGCGATATGGCGGTCCACGTCCCCAGCTTCCACCTGATCACCTGAGTGCGGCCCTCAGGAGGGGCCGCACGGTGAGGCGGAGAACATCGAGAGTTGTGGACCCTTACGGGAACGGTTGTTAGCCTAACCTGACCGCACGTGAGGAGTGCCGATGTCCGAGCCGTCGCAGGGTCTGCGGCTTCCCGCCGGTCAGGTCACCGTGCTCCTCGGCCCGGCCCCGGTACGGCACGCCGTCCTGGACGCCCTCGACCCGGCCACCGCCCGCCGCCCTGGTGGCCCCGCCTGCGGCGTGATCACCGTCAGCTCGGGCCCGGCGTGCAGCGTGGACGAACGTCTGGCTGCGCTGCGCCAGGCAGCCGAGCACCGTCCGGCGATCGTGCTCGTGGCCCGGCTGACGGACGGGCTGGCCGCCGCGGACCGGCAGACGGTGCTCGCGCAGCTGCGTCGGCTCGCCGCCACCGGGCCGGCCGTGCTCGTGGACGACACCGACCCGGTGGCCGCGCTCGCGGTGGCCGACGGCGCGCTGCGCGCAGGGGCCGACGGCTCGCTGCAGCCGGAAGCGCTGAGCGCAGCGCCACTCGCCTCGGTGATCCGCCGCGTCGCTTGAGTCTCTAGCGGGCCGAGTAGGTCAGGCAGTCCGCCACGTCGGCACCGGCGCCCACGCGCACGGACGCCGCCGTACACTCGAGCTTCTCGTTGTACGTGCACTCCGAGCGGTGACAGGCGCCCACGAGGCCGGCCCGGTCCAGGCCGCCGCGGAACGAGATCTCGACGAAGGTGCCGCAGTGGGCGTGGTCACCGGCGATCGTGATGGCCCCTGCGTGGCAGTTGGAGCCGGCGTTGTAGGAGCAGCTCGAGACCGAGCACTCCTGGACCTGGGGCATGCTCTGCATCGCGGTCATGATTCCTCCGATTCGTCGGTATTACCCGACGAAGCCTGCCCCAAGCGGACCAAGATCGTCCAGGCAAGAGAGGCTTGCCTCTAGCCCGGTCAGGGCAACTGCCCAAGAGCCCATCGGCCCACGATCACGGCGCGACGCCGAGCCTGCGCTCGGCCGCCAGATACCGGCGCCACCCGCCGTAGGCGGAGATGTCGGGCCCGGTCGCATAGCCCTCGCAGACGAACCCGGGGGCTGCGGAGCCGTCGGCGAGCGCCACGGTGCCGATCGCGAGCGGCGGCGCCACCGTCAGCATCAGCCGGCCGAGGGCGGCGACCGGAAGCTCGTAGATCTCCACCTCCAGCGCCTCGCCCGCGCCCGGATCCCGGACCAGGCCGGGCCGCGGCGGGACGGCCGGGCCGCCGCCGACGCCGTCGAGCGCGGGCAGCGCGACCATCCGGTACTCCGGTGCGGTGCAGGTGGCGCGGACGAAGCGCGCGCCGAGCGCCAGCAGCGACGGGTGCAGGGGCTCGCCACGCAGGTGCGCACCGGCGACGACCAGCAGCGTCGTCAGCTCACGCCCGGTACCGGTCGCCGTCATCCGCCCTCCCCCACGTCTCGGGCAGGCTAGGCGGCAGGCGTGTCACCGCACCGCGCCGACGGTTACAGCGACGTAAATTGTCTACAGTCGACGAGGTGGCCCGCCCGTCAGGCCAGGACCACCGAGCTGCCGTCCACCGCCACGCCCTTCTCCGGCAGCGGCTTCTTCGCAGGCCCCGCCGTCGGCGTGCCGTCGGCCACTGCGAACTTGCTGCCGTGGCACGGGCAGTTGATCGTGCCGCCCACCACCTCCTTGACCTTGCATCCCTGGTGGGTGCAGGTCGCGCTGAACCCCTTGAACGTGCCGGCGACCGGCTGGGTCACGACCAGGTCCTGGTCGGCGAGGACGATCCCGCCGCCGACGGGGACGTCGGCGACCGCCGCCACCGCAGCCGGGGCTCGCCGCGTTGCCGCCTGCGGTACCCGGCGGCCTCGTTGGGCGCCGCCGAGGGCGCCGAGGCGGTCGACCGGGCCGCCGGCCCCGTAGCCGGAGCAGGCGGTCAGCGCGGCCGCGGCGGCGAGGCCGCACCCGCCGGCCACGACGGCACGGCGGGTGAGCGGGGTCTGGTCCATGGTCGACTCCAGGGGTGGTGGGGAGGTCAGAACGTCAGGCCGGAGGTGGCGAAGAACCACACGGACGCGGTCAGCCACAGGGCGGTCAGCGCGGAGAACACCGCGCCGCCGAGCACCGGCAGCGTCCACTTCGGGGTGTCGGCCCGCAGGACGAGCATCTTCGCGGCGAAGGCGCCGTAGAAGAAGCAGCCGAACAGCGAGTGCACCAGCACCCGCGGCTCGCCTGCCTGGAAACCGAGGGCGTAGAGGCAGTGCACCGCGACGGGCACGGTGAGCAGCACCGCGGCGCGCCCGGACCAGCGGTGCAGCCCGCCGATCCACGAGGGCGCCGCGACCGGGATCCGGCCGTACATGATCAGTGCGGAGACGAGCTGCACGACGGCCAGCACGAACGCGCCGGTCGCGAGCCACGCCTTGGCGGCGATGCCGCTGGAGAACCCCGCGAGGTTGAGGGCGAAGAACGTCGGCTCGTGCAGGCTGCCGTAGACACCGAGCCCGACGGAGATGAGCGAGCCGACACCGAAGGCGATGACGAGTGCGCGGATCTGCCGGTTGCGGGCGTGCCGGTTGGGCGTGGGGAGATGGGCACTCATCGCGACACCACCGTCGCGTCGCCGGCGAGCGCGGTCACGGTGACGGGCGTGCCGTCGATCGTGGTCGCGCCAGGGTCAGCCGGGTTGAGCGGGGGCGCGGGCTCCTGCGTGCCGTTCGCCGACCTGCACACCGGTGACGTTGCCGTTGTCCTCGACGATCCAGCCGACGCGCGTGGCGACGCCGGCCAGAGTCCCCCGACCCTCGTACAGCCCGGCGGGTGAGCTGACGCCCTTGGCCGAGAACGGCCACTCCTTGCCGTCGACCGTGATCGTGCCGAACGTGGCCTTGTCGTCGAGGGTGCCCGTGAGGCTGCTCGTCTTGCCCGACAGCGACAGCGTGTCGCCGGTCAGCGTGCCCTCCAGCCACGCCTCGATCTTCTTGCCGTCGCAGGCGTAGGCCACGGCCTTGCCGTTCTTGACCGCGATCGCGACGGTCACCTCGTTGCCCGACGAGCGGCCGGTGTAGGCCTTCTCCGCCACGGCGGGCGCCGCCGCCGGGGCGGACTCGGGCGCCGCGGCAGCCGGCTCGCTCGGCGCGGCCGCGACGGCGGACGGGGCCGCGGTGGTCGGCGGCGGTCTGGTTGGCCGGGTTGCTGATCATGTTCACCACCAGGAGCCCGGCGCCCAGAAGGACGACGGCCACGAGCGTGGCGAGTGGCGCGTACTTCTTCATTTCTCCTCCTGGTGCACGGGCGTGTGCAGACCGTCGCAGGAATACACGGTCAGGCCGCCAGCACGGTTCGATCGTGGCAGTGCTGATCGCGCGTCGGGTGATCGGGATGCGGGTGAACGAGACTGGGGTGGCCCAGGCTGCGGCGCATGCCGCGCAGGGCGTGGTGCACGCGGCTCTTCACCGTGCCCACCGGGATGTCGAGTGCGGCGGCGACGTCGGCGTACGGACGGTCCCGCACCACGGCGAGCAGCACAACACCCCGGTGCTCGGGGCTGACCTGCGACAGCGCGTCGATCAGCACCATCCGCTGGAGGGCGGCGTCGACGTCCTCGGTGGTGCCCGTCCGCTCGTCCCGGTCGTCCGCCTCGGCGGCGAGCCGGGGCCGGACGGACCGGGCGCGCAGCATGTCGACCGCGACGTTGCGCCCGATCGTGCCGAGCCAGGTCGCGAGCGAGGGGCCCGCCGACGGGTCGAAGCTCCGGCAGGCCGCCCAGGCCCGCAGGAACGTCTCCTGCACCGCGTCCTCGGCCGCCCCGGGGTCGCCGAGGAGGGCGCGGGCGCGGGCGAGCAGCCACGGCCGGTTCGCGCGGTGGGCCGCGGCGAACCCGTCGGAGCGGCACAGCCCGGCGCAGGGACGATCGCAGACGGACGGTCGCAGATGGTCTGGCTCATGGGGAGAGCGTGCTCGCGTGCGGCCGCCGCGGGCAGGCCCGGTTACCGGTGCGAACCGGTACTTCTGCACACAGGCTCTACGTAGCCGATCGCTCTACATCACCGACCGCTGCAACCCGAACAGCCGGTACGCGACGACCGCGCTGCGTCGCCCCTTGACCGCCAGCTCGCCGAGCGGCTCCACGGCGGCGTCCGCGGGCAGCTTCGCGCGCGTGGACTCGCCGATCACGACCTGGCCGGGCTGGGCCACCGACTCCAGGCGGGCCGCGACGTTCACCGCGTCGCCCATCGCGTTGAAGCTCCGCAGTGCCGTGCTGCCGATGTTGCCGACCAGCGCGGGGCCCGTGTTGATGCCGACCCGGAAGCGCGGCCAGCCGGGCGAGGACGCCGCCGTGGTCTCGACGGCGGCCTGCATGGCCAGCGCCGCGCGGGCCGCCCGCACCGGGTGGTCGTCCTGCCGGGCCGGGGCGTTGAACAGGGCCATCAGGGCGTCCCCGACGAACTGCACCACGGTGCCTCCCTCGTTCAGGATCGCGGCGGTGGCGTGCTCGAAGTACCGGTTGAGCATCACGACGATCTCCTCCGGGGTCGAGCGCTCGGAGAAGCCGGTGAAGCCACGCAGGTCCGCGAACAGCGCCGTCACCTCGACGACCGCACCGCCGAGCGCCGCCTGCTCCGGGTCGGCGAGCAGGGCGGTCGCGACGTCCGGCGACATGTAGGCGTGGAACAGCCCGTCGAGCTGGTGGTAGAGGCGCGCGTTCTCCATGCCCATCGACAGCTGGCTGGCCAGCGACGCGAACAGCGAGCGGTCGCGCTCGGAGAACCCGCTCTGCCGCCGGCTCAGCAGCACCCCGGCCGGCTTGTCCTTGACGGTCAGCGGGCAGGCGAGGACCGCCTGGTCCAGCGTGACCGGCTCCATGCCGCCCCGGTCGTCGACGGATTCCTCCGCCCGGCGCGTCACGTCGTCGGCGACCCGCCAGGTCGGGTCCGTCGCGAGCTCGTCGGGGAACCGCAGGTGCCCGCCGCCGAGCAGGCCGACGCGCACGCCGTCACCGCCGAACCCGGCTGCCACCCGCTGCACGGCGCGCTGCAGCAGGTCGTGTTCCTCGAGGCGCACCCGGGACTCGTGCCCGATCGCGACGAGCGTGGCCAGCCGCCCGATCTGCTCCCGCTCGGCGCGCAGCGCGTCCGCCGCCCGGCCGAGCACCGCCGTCTGCCCCTCGGTCAGCCCGAACCGGGTCTCCATCCCGGCGGTGATCAGGCTCATCTCGTCCGCCGAGATCTCCCCCGCCTCCTGCCGGCGCAGCGCGCCGACCAGGGTCTCCAGCGCGGCCTCGTACTCGGCGCGGACCGCCCGGATCGTCTCGTCCGTGCGGACCCCGTCGAAGAGCCCGGTGGTGGTGCCTTCGCGGCGGTACCCGACGTAGGCGCTGTAGGCGACGTAGCCGAACGCCAGCACCATCAGCACGTGCCACAGCCACCAGGTCAGGTGCCAGTTCGCGGCGAGCGCCACGGCGACCATCGCCTCGGCGAGCAGGACGTTCGCCGTGATGATCGACAGCAGCATCACCGAGCGGCGCCTGCGGTAGATCAGGTAGAAGCGGACGGCGACGAACAGGTAGAGCACCACGGACACGGCCGTCACCGCGATCAGCGGGCCGCTGAGCTGCGCCGCGATCGCCGGGTCCCGCAGGGGCGGCAGCCCGGCGAGGGAGAAGATGCCCCACACCGCGGCGAGCGTGTAGATCCCCGAGCGGAGCCACGGACCCGCGCGAAGCACCTGCTCCGCCCGCCCGGGCGGGAACTCCAGCGCCGACGCCGCCGTGAACAGCGCCCCCAGCGCGAGGCCGACCGGGGTGGCCAGGGCGAACCCGCCGTTGCGGGTGTCGAGCAGCACCCCCGGCGTGGCCAGCGCGTGCAGCACGAAGAACAGGGCTGCGACGAGGAACCCGAGCCCGACGAGCAGCAGCCGCGGGTCGTCGTGGCGCTGCGCGGCCCGGTCGACGACGAGCGCGAGGCCCACGTTCACCCCCGCGACGAGGGCCACGAGCCAGAAGTGCGTCGGGTGGTGCTCGACGAGCAGGTCGGTGGAGGGCACCGCGAGCAGCAACCACAGCCCGAGCAGCGGCAGCGCCAGGTGGAACAGCCACACCACCAACCGGACCGGGACGCCTCTCGTCGCCATGCCACCCCCTCGTGCGCAGAACACTAGCGACTCCACCTGTGAATCACCGCCTTGCTTCGCTGCGGCGTTGATCTACAGGACATGCTTCAGGGCGTCGCGCAAGCGTCGGTACCTCCACCTGGACTCGGAGACGCTCAGGCGCCCGCGCGCTTACGCAGCCCCTCGAGGTCCAGCACCGTCATCGTGCGCCGCCCGGTGGTGACGAAGCCGCGGTCCCGCAGCACCCGCAGCGCCTTCGCGACGGCCTCGCGCGACGCCCCGACCCATCCGGCCAGCTCGTCCTGCGACAGCGCCACGCCGATCCGCACCCCCTGACCGTCGGGCTCGCCGAACCGCTCGGCCAGCTCCAGCAGCCGGCGGGCCACGCGGCCCGGGATGTCGTAGGCGGCGGACTCGACCCGTTTGCGGTCGGCGTCCCGGAGCCGCGCCGTCACCAGCTGCAGCAGCGCGATCGCCGCGTCACCGTGGGAGCGCAGGTAGTCGACGAACGCCGCGATGGGCACGACCAGCGCGACCACCGGCTCCAGCGCGGCGACCGACGCGCTGCGCGGCGCCCCGTCGACGGCCGAGAGCTCGCCGAGCAGCGCCCCCGGCCCGCGCACGGCGAGCAGGATCTCCTCACCCTCCGCGGTCAACGAGAAGACCTTGACCCGGCCCGACGCGACGATGAGGACGGTCGTGCACGACTCGCCCTCGAGGTAGAGCGACGCGCCCGCCGGCCACTGCCGCCGCCGACCCCGCGCGGTCAGGTCGGCGCGGTCGGCCTGGCCGAGCCGGGCCATGAACTCGTCGGGCTCGGGGTCCGTCATGGTGACCTTCCGGCTGAAGACACGGGACGGCGCCATCTTCACCCATTCCCCTGCATCAGGGAGCCGGTGCGGCCCTCCTTTTTACACATCCGAGCCGCTACGACGACCGCGACCGGCCCGCCCGGGCGGCCCACGATTCCTCGCAGGAGGTGGACGACATGACTGATGACCGCAGTGCTGAATCCCTGGGACGAGCTGGACCTGGTGGTGTGCCCCGAGTGTGCCGCGCCCGCCGAGGTCGTGGACCGCTACGTCCTGCCGAGCACGGACGGGCCGGTGGAGCACGTCAAGGTGCAGTGCCTGGGCCGCCACTGGTTCGTGCTGCCCGCGGCGGCGCTGCCGCCGGTGCGCACCGTGACCGCCGAGGCCGGGACGGGGCCGGTCCGATGAGTCGCAGAACCTCACCAACCGCGACCGCGCGATCCTGCGCGCGGTGGCGGGCGGCACCGCCGAGATGCTGGTCAGCTCGGAACCCGACCTGTTCGTCGACGGCCGCTTCTGCTGCGACCAGCTCGCGGCCCGCCGCCTCGCGCACGCCGGGCTCATCGCCGGCGCCCGCCCGGGCACGATCGGCCAGCGCGTGCCGGCCCGGCTGACCGCGGCAGGCCACCTGGAGCTGCTCGCCGGCTGACCAGACCGGCCGTCGTCCCCCTCGACCACCGGCCCTCCTCCGTCCGTGACGATCCCGGACGGAGGGGGGCCGGTTCCATGTCCGGACGACGACCGTGATCGCCGGTCGCGCGCGTCCACGGCGGTCGATCACCGAACCGGCGCGTCCACCGTCGTTCGATCGACGGTGGACGCGCCGGGGCGACGATCAGCCGTTCTGCGAGCCGTCCTCGGCCGGCGCATCGGGCTCGACACCGGCCGCGACGTTCGCCGTCGTCGTGCCGTCCCCGGCTCCGGTGTCACCACCTGCCGCGTTGTTGTCCGCACCGCCGGTCCCGGTGCCCGCACCGCCCGTCCCGGCCGTGTCCCCGCTCGCGCCGTTCCCGGAGTTGTCCCCGCCGCCTGCGACACCATCGTCGCCCGGGGCCGTGGTCTCCGGCGGAGCGGTCGTGGGCGGCTCCTCGGTCACCTGCGTCGTCGCCGGGGGCGCCGTGCTGGTCGGCGGCGCCGCGCTCGTCGGCGGCGCCGCGGCCCGGGTGGCGGCCCGACGCGTCGGCGGAGGCGGTGGAGGCGCCTTCTTTGCCGGCGTCTGCCACCGGGATCACGAGCGACGGCGCGGGCGCCGACGTGTCGACCGCGGCCGGCGTCACCGCGCCCGCCTCCGTCCCCGCGCCGATCCGCCCGATACCGAACGCCGCCACCCCACCGAGGACCGCCAGGGCGAGCGCACCGGCGGAGGCGACGAGCACGACCCGCCGCGGACGCGACGTCGCGGGGTCCGCCACCTGGAACGGGCGCGCCTGCTTCGGGGGCCGGGCCACGGCGAGCACGTCGGTGCCGTCGGGCGGGCCGGCCGCCCCGCCGACCGCGAGCGGCATGGTTCCCGGCCCGGAACGCAGGGTCCCCGGCCCGGAACGCGCGGCCGAGGGATCCGGCTGCGCCGCCGGCCGGGACGCCCCGAGGCCACCCGCCGCTCCCACGCCGCCTCGCGCCGGGGCGCGCTCGGGTGCCGAGCCGGTCCCGGCACCGACCGTCGTGCCGGCCGGGGACCCGGCGCCGGCGCACGAGCGCGGCACCGGCCAGGGCCACCTTCGCGGGCGGGATCCGTGCGGGGCCCCGAGGCCGCAGGCTCCGGTGCCCGCTTCCGGGCACCGCCTGTACCGCCTGCGAGCAGCGCCGCGCCCATCGCCACCACGCCGACGGGGTCGGGCGCGACCGTCACGTCCCGCCCGAACTCCTCCGACAGCAGCTGCGGCACGAGCGGGATCCGCGACGAGCCGCCCACCAGCACCAGCGCCGCGAGGTCGGCGGCGCTCATCCCGGCGCCGTCGAGTGCCCGGCGCACGGACTCGGCGGTCTCGACCAGCGCCGGGCGGATCATCTCCTCGAACTCCGCGCGCCCGAGCCGCACCTGTGTCCGCACTCCCGGCAGCACCACCGGGATGAGCACCTCGGTGTCGTGCGAGAGCGCCTCCTTCGCAGCGGTGGCCGCCCGGCGCAGGTCCGCGACAGCGGCCAACACCTCGGGATCGGTCGGGTCGAGCTCCTCCCACGCCGGGCCGAGCGCCTCGCGGACGTGCGCGAGCACCACCTCGTCGAGGTCGGTGCCGCCGAACCGCTCCACACCGTCGGGGGAACCGACGACCGTGAACCCGTCGGGGCCGCGGCGCAGCACCGTGGCGTCGCACCGTCCGCCGCCCAGGTCGTAGACCCCCACCGTCGCACCCGGCTCGACCCGCGCGGAGGCGGCGTACCCGGTCGCCGCGGCGACCGGCTCCGGAATCAGCGTCGCAGACCCGAGCCCCTGCTCGGCCAGCGCGGCGTGCAGCGCGCCCAAGCGGTGCGGGCCCCACCCTGCCGGGTGCGTCACGGCCACGCGCGCGGCCACGCCGCTCTCGCGCTTGGCCACGTCGTCGACGACCCGCACGAGGAACCGGGCGGCGAGCTCGTCGGGCGACACCGGCTGCCGGCCGACCAGCAGCGGGGTCGGGTCGCCGACGCGCCGGGTGAGGTCGCGCACGACGTGACCGGGGTCGGACAGTTCCCGCCGCTGAGCCGCCTCCCCCACGAGGAAGGTGCCGTCCGCACCCAGGTAGACCGCGGAGGGCACCGCGCCTGCGGCTCCCTCCAGCGGCACGACCTGAGCGGTGCCGCCGGGGCGGCACACGGCCGCGACGGTGGACGTGGTGCCCAGGTCGATACCCACGACGTACGACATCGGGTTGCCTCCTACGGGTAGCTACGCGCATGGACCGATGGGTGGGCACGGACTCGAAATACCGTGCGGTTCACATCCGTGGCGCGGTACCGGGCAAATCCCCTACGGCCCCAGGTGGGCGGGCCGCGAACCCGGTATCGCCCTGCGCGACGAACCGGGGTGCGCCCCGATTTGCGCGGCCGCCGCGCGCCGCAACATTGATGGCAGCCGGACGACGAGCCGGACGGCGCGACGAGGGACACACCCCGCGCCGTACCCCGAGAACTTCCCGAAGGAGTCACATCATGGGCAGCCCGTTCAACCTCGACAGCTTCATGGCCGACATCGACGAGCGCTTCGACCTGGACAACGACCAGGTCCAGGACCAGAACCAGGCCGCGGCCAACGCGAACAACAACGCCGAGCTCGCCGACGTGGCCAACACCCAGCTGGGTGCCCTGGACCAGATCCTCGACACCGACGACCACCACCGTGGGCGGCGCCGGTGGCGCCGGCGGCGTCGCCGTCGGTGGCAGCAGCGGCAGCGCGGACGGCACGGGCGTCGGTGGCGACGCCGGCAACATCACGCTCGACGGCAACCAGAACGTCAACTTCGGTGACTCCTCGGGTGGTGCCGGCGTCGGCATCGGCGGTACCACCGGCGACGGTGGCGACGCGGAGCGCCTCCGGCGGTGACGGCGGCTCCGACGGTGTCCGACGTGGACGTCGACGCCGACGCCGACCAGGACTTCGACTCGGACCAGGACGTCGACCAGAACGCGGACCAGGACGCCGAGAACGACCTCGACGCCGACGCCGACAACGACAACGACATCGACAGCGACGACGCGACGTCGAGGACGAGAGCGACGACGACGTCTTCGCGCTCGATCTGACCCGACCTGCCCCGCCCCGGCACCGTGCCGGGGCGGGGCTTCCGTCCGTCTCTGACTGGAACTCCGTCCCTGACCGAAAGGAGGGAGAAGCCATGGTGGCCTTCTCCGACATCATCGACTTCCTGCTCCGCCTGCTCAGCGACGAGACGGCCCGTGCGGAGTTCGAGAAGGACCCGCAGGCGTCGCTCGGCAAGGCCGGCCTCGAGGGCGTCAGTGCCCAGGACGTCCGCGACGCGCGCCTGCATCTGGCCGACTCCGGCGCCGTGCACGCCACCGACGACGGCGGCCGCTCCGCCTCGCACCACCACGACCCGGTCCGCGAGATCGGCCACACCACCGCGCACTACGCCGCGACGGAGACGCACCAGCCGGTGTCGCACGGCGACACGTTCTTCACGATCGACGACCGCGACAACCTGTTCTTCCAGTCGATCTCCGACGACGACATCACGGTGACCGACGACCACAGCGTCAACACCGTGATCGCGATCCAGGACAACGACGTCAACGTCTCCGACGACGACACCACGATCAACGCCGACGGGTCGTTCAACTCCGACAACGACGTGGTCGCGATCCAGGACAACGACGTCAACGGGGGCGACTCGCCGATCGACGTCGACGTGACCGGCGGCGTGACGCCCGGCGCCGGTCCGGCCGCCGACGCCGCCGCGGCCCCGGCCGACGACCCGGCCACCGACCCGGCCGACGACCTGGCCGCCGTCTCCGGGCCCGCCGAGGTCGACGAGGAGCCGGTCGCCGAGACCCCCGCCGACGAGCCGGCGGACGACCCGGTCGACGACCCGGTCGACGACCTCGCCGACGACCCGGCCGACGACGCCCTGCCGGTGTGAGGCCGCGATGACCAGCGACCCGGTGGCGGTGGTCGAGCGGGCCCGCGCCGCGATTGCCCGCTACGACCGCCCCGACCTCGATGAACGCCTGGCCGCGGCGCACGCCCGCCTGCTCGACGACCGCACGCGCGTGCTGGTCGTCGGCGAGTTCAAGCAGGGCAAGAGCATGCTCGTCAACGGCCTGGTGGGCGCGCCCGTCTGCCCGACCTTCGACGACGTCGCCACGGCGGTGCCGACCGTCGTGCGGCACGCCGAGGCGCTCGACATCGCGCTCGTCCGGCCCGACGGTGAGCGGACGACGATCACGGGCGACGAGCTCGCCGACCACATCTGCGAGCAGGGCAACCCGGGCAACCGCGAGGGGTGGAGCCACGCCGAGGTCGGGCTGCCCCGCCCCGTCCTGAGCGGTGGGCTGGAGATCGTCGACACCCCCGGCGTCGGCGGGCTGGCGTCGGTGCACGGCGCCGCGACGACGGCCATGCTGCCGTCCGCGGACGCGGTGCTGCTCGTCTCCGATGCCGCCCAGGAGTACACCGCGCCGGAGCTGGACTTCCTCGCCCAGGCCACAGCGGTCTGCCCGAACGTGGCCTGCGTCGTCACGAAGACCGACCTGTACCCGGAGTGGCGGCGCATCGTCGAGCTGAACCGGGGTCACCTGGCCACGGCGGGGATCTCGACGGAGGTCTTCGGCGTGTCGTCGGCGCTGCGCTGGCACGCCGTCCTGCACGGGGACGCCGACGTCAACGCCGAGTCCGGATTCCCCGAGCTGATCGGCTACCTGCGCAAGCGGGTGCTCGGGCAGGCCGACCGGCTGGCCCGGCGCGGCGTGGTGCACGACGTCATGGCCGTCACCGAGCAGATCGCGGGCAACCTGCTGGCCGAGCGGACGGCCCAGCAGGACCCGGCCGCCGCCGCCGCGCTGGTGCGGGAGCTGACCGAGGCGCAGCAGCGGGCGACCGCGCTCAAGGAGCGGTCGGCGCGCTGGCAGCAGACCCTCAACGACGGCGTCGCCGACCTCAACGCCGACATCGACTACGACCTGCGTGACCGGATGAAGGAGATCAGCCGGCTCGCGGAGGACGAGCTGGAGAACGGCGGCGACCCGGCGAAGGTGTGGGACCAGTTCGCCGGCTGGGTGCAGCAGGAGGTCGCCGCGGCGGCGTCGGCCAACTTCATCTGGGCGACCCGGCGGGTGCGCGCGCTGGCCCGCCACGTCGCCGACCACTTCTCCGACGACCGCGAGCAGCTCCTCCCGGCGCTGCGCAGCCACCCGTCGGATGCGATCCGGTCGGTGCGCGCGATGGTCGCACCCAAGACCGAGGACAAAGGGGTGGGCGCCAAGGCGCTGATCGGGCTGCGCGGCGGCTACTCGAGCATGCTGATGTTCGGCATGCTCGGGACGTTCGTCGGCTTCGCCTCGGCGATCAACCCGCTCGGCATCGGTGCTGCGATCTTCATGAGCGGCAAGGCGATCGGCGACGAGCGCAAGAAGCAGGTCACACGCCGGAAGAACGAGGCGAAGGCCGCGATGCGCCGCTACGTCGACGACGTCACCTTCCAGGTCGCGAAGGACTCCCGCGACCGGCTGCGTGCCGTGCAGCGCGACCTGCGCGACCACTTCACCGCGCAGGCCGACCAGCTCAAGCGCTCGCTGCTGGAGTCGCAGCAGGCCACCGAACGCGCGGTGAAGGCGTCGCGGGCCGAGCGGGAGGCCCGGCTGACCGAGATCACGAAGCAGCTGGAGCAGCTGGACCTGGTCCGCAAGCAGGCACGGGCGCTGCTTTCCCAGCCCGCCACGGCGGCGAAGGCGCCGGCGGCGGCCGCGGGGCGGGCCGGATGACCGCGCTCGCCGACTCCGCCCGCCGGGTGCTGCTGCTCGCGATCGATGCGTACCGCCACCAGCCGGAGACGGCCCGGTGGCTGCACGACCAGCTGCGCAGGCTCGACGAGCCGCTGCGGGTCGCGATCGCGGGCAAGGTGAAGGCGGGCAAGTCGACACTGCTCAACGCGCTCGTCGGAGAACAGGTGGCACCGACCGACGCCGGCGAGTGCACACGCGTGGTCACCTGGTACCGCGACGGCACGACGCCGCGGATCGTGCTGCACCCGCACATCGGCACGCCCCGGCCGCTGCCCGTGCGCCGGCACGACGGCGCGCTGGAGATCAACCTCGGTGCGACGTCCGCCGAGGAGTGCGAGCGGCTCGTGGTCGACTGGCCGGCGCAGAGCCTGCGGACCACGACCTTGATCGACACGCCCGGTATCGCCTCGACGTCGAAGGACGTCTCGCGGCGGACGGTCGCGTTCCTCGACCCGGACGACGACACGCCGACCGAGGCCGACGCGGTCGTGTACCTCATGCGCCACGTCCACGCCCAGGACGCGGCGTTCCTCGAGGCGTTCCGCGACCAAGGCGTCGCGCGGGCGACGGCGGTCAACACCGTGGCCGTTCTGTCGCGCGCGGACGAGATCGGCGCCGGGCGCGTCGACGCGATGTTCTCCGCGCGTGGCATCGCCGCCCGCTACCGCGCCGACCCGACCGTACGCGGGCTCTGCCAGAACGTCGTCGCCGTCGCCGGCTTGCTGGCGCAGACCGCTCGGACGCTGCGGCAGGCCGAGCACACCGCGCTCGCCGCGCTGGCCCGCACGGCACGCGACGACCTGGAGACCGAGCTGCTGTCGGTCGACCGCTTCCTGCGGGCGGGGCGTGATGCCGAGGTCACGACCGAGGTGCGCGATCGGCTGCTGGCGCGCTTCGGGCTGTTCGGCATCCGCCTGTCGAGCTCGCTGATCCGCCAAGGTGCCGACGGTCCCGCCGCGCTCGCGACGGAACTGGTCGACCGCAGCGGGCTGCGCGAGCTCGAGCAGGTGCTGCACACGCAGTTCGCCGAGCGCCGCGACGTGCTCAAGGCCCGGTCGGCGCTGCTGGCGGTGGACTCCGTGCTGCGCACCGGCGATGGCACCGGCCACCACCAGGGCCCGCTGGCCCGCGAGATCGACCGGGTCCTCTCCGGGGCGCACGAGTTCACCGAGCTGCGGCTGCTCAGCGCGCTGCGCAGCGGCTCGGTCACCTTGCCCAACCGCGACGCCGACGACGGTGAGCGGCTGCTCGGCGACGCCGGCGCCTCACCGGCCGCCCGCCTGGGCCTCGCGCCCGACACGCCGTCGACCGAGGTGGCGGACGCCGCCTACGCAGCGCTCGAACGCTGGCGACGCCACACCGTCAACCCGATGCTGGGCCGCGCGACCACGGACGCCTGCCGCGCGGTCGTGCGCAGCTGCGAGGGGATCCTGGCCGGCCTCGGAACGCTCGCCTAGATCGTGTCCTGCAAGTCGGCGCCGCCGCGGAGCAAGGCGTCGACTCGCAGGTGGAGTGACTAGTCGCCGCCCGGTCGTTGCCGGGCCGCCACTCGCCGCCCGGGCACCGGGCTCCGGAATGTTCGGTCAGAAAACCGGTCCGAGCATGTACGTAGACATACTCGCCCGCACTCAGGTCCACCAGCATTGTCGGCATGCGACACAGGGGGACCTCGATGACGGCACAGCAGGCGGCCCGATCATGATCGCGCAGGTGGTGCGGATCGAGCGGGACACGCACGCTGTGTCGGACCCGTTCGTGGCTGAGCAGGCGTGGCGCGACGGCGACGTGATCGGCGCCATCGAGGCGGCCGACCGGGCTCTCGCCGCGGACACCGACACGGACGGCCGGGCGGCGGGGGTCGCCGCGGCCGGAGCCGCCGCCGACGGGGCGCTGCTCGACGCCGCCGCCCGCTGGCGCGGAGTCGGCAGCGCGCTGGACGGCGCGGCCGCCGCCCGTGCGGCCGGTCGTGCGGCTCTGGCCGCGGCCCTGGCCGGCGACGTCGCCGCCGCCGTGGACGACCTGGCGACCGCCAAGGAACAGCTGCCGAACCCGGCACCCCGCGGGCTCACCGTGCTGCTCGGCGGCGCGGGTGTGGTGATCGAGGCCATGGAGGGCGCCCTCGAGCGCGCCGCGCGGCACCTCACCGGACTCGCCGCCGCCAGCGTCGCGCCGGACCCGATGGCCGCGGAGCGGCTGGACGAGCTGGCCGTCACCGTGACGGCCGCGGGCGGCGACATCGAGGCGGCGCGGGCGCTGATGAACGCGCTGCCCGGTGCGCCGACCCGGCGCGGGCGGCTGCTCGGTGCCTGGCTCGACCTGCGCACGGGTCACCTCGGCGCGGCCCGGGAGGCGCTCACCGGCATGGTCAGGCACTCCGGTGCTGCGCCGGGACGCCCTGCTCGCGGCGGCCGTGACCGTCGGGCTGGCCCGCCGCTCCGGCGACGCCGCCGCCATCGCGGCCACGTGGGCGCGGGTCGCGCCGGTCGTCGCCGGTGCCGATGTCGAGCTGCTGCTGCTCGACGTGTGGGGTGAGCTGTCGGTCGTCGCCGAGCAGGTGTCGCCGACGGACCGGGACCTGGTCGTCGACGCCATGCGCACGGCGCTGGACCGCGCGGGCTCGCCCTGGTGGGCGGTGGCCGCGGACCGGTGGTGGCAGCTCGAGCGGGCCGTCGTCGCCGAGGACCAGGCGGCCGCCGCCGCAGCCGCGGCCGAGCTCGACACGCTGGCGGCCGAACACCCGCGGCTGCGCGGGCGCGCCGATGCGGCCGCGGCCTGGGCCGCTGTGCTCGCGGGTCGTGTGTGCCCGGCGACGGTGGACGCCGCGGCCGCCCAGCTGGCCGAGGCCGGCCTGCGCGGCGAGGCCGCGGACCTGTGCCGGGCAGCCGCGCAGCGCGCCACCGACCCCGCCGCCACGAGGCGGCTGCTCGGTGCGGGCCGCGGCCTGCTCCCGGGGACCGGCGGTTCCGGCCGGGCGTCGGGTCTGCTCTCGGAGCGCGAGCGGGAGGTGGGCGCGCTCGTGGTCGACGGGCTGACCCAGAAGGAGATCGGTGCCCGGCTCTACATCTCGCCGAAGACCGTGGAGCAGCACGTCGCGCGCATGCGCCAGAAGCTCTCGGCCTCCAACCGCGCCGCGCTCGTCGCCGCGTTGCGGACGCAGCTCGGGCTGTGAGCGGCCACCCGATCCCGCTCGGCGCCCATCGGTGCCTCCGTCCGCCGGGCCCGACGTTACGTCGATCGACGGTTCGGCGTCACGGCTCGTCCAGCGCGTCCGGGTACACCACCTCGATCTCGGTGATGGACGGCCCGAAGTCGCGGCGGTTGTTCGTGATGAAGCGGTCGGCCCCGGCCACGACGGCGGTCGCGAGGTGGAATGCGTCGGCCGCGCGAAGGCGATGCGCCGCTGCCAGGGAGGTCGCGGCCTCCGCGATGACCGGGTCGGCCGATCGCAGGTCGAGCCGGCTCAGCAGTCTCGTGAGCTCGGCGATCTCGCGGGTCGATCCGTTCCTCAGGGGTTTCGCCAGCACCTCGGGCAGCAGCACCACGGAACCGATGCCGACGTGCCGGCCCGGTGCCTCGGCGAACAGCCGCCGCACGCGCCGGCCGAGCATGTGGTCCGGCGTCACGGCGTAGATCAGGACGTCCGCGTCGAAGGCGTCCATCAGCGGCCGTCGCGGTCCGCGCGGATCTCGGCGATCAGCTCCTCCGCCCGCTCGACAGACATTGTGGGGGGAAGCAGCGGCAGGTGCCGGGCCTCCTCCAGCATCCGGCCGATCTCCCGCGCCCGGTCAAGGGTGCTCTCACCCCGCCGGACACGCACGGTGTCCGGCCGGAGCAGTACGGCGGCCGGGCGGCCGTGTCGGGTGATCGTGATCTCCTCCCCTGCCTCGACCCGGTCGAGGATCTCGGGGAGGCGGGCGCGTGCCTCGCTCACCGTCAGCGACTCCATGTACAACAGTGTACCTCGACGTACAGAAGGTCCAGCGCGCCCCACACGCAGCCGGTCACGCGGGCGCCGCCCGCCGGCGCCGGGCCGGTTCGCTCGGCAGGGCCGGCGCGTCGGCGCGGATGCGGCCGAGGTCGTCGCGGAGGCCGTCGAGCCAGACGTGCAGGTCGGCGAGGTGGTAGAGATCCGTGCCGAGGTTCGTGGGCCAGTCGCCGCGCGGCGGCTCGGGCGGGGCGGCGCCCAGCACGGCGTGGTCCCGGCGCAGCAGCGCGTCCGCGACCCGCTCGTAGCGGGCGGCGACGTCGTCCGCTTCGGCGGACAGCGGCTGGACGCATGGCAGGAGGCGCCCGGTGAGGCACCTACCCGAGCAGTTCGGCGCCGTCACATCGCGCGCAGGGCACGTCGGGCCGCAGGTCGGCGCCGAGCTGCCCTGCCTCAGCAACCACTCCGCGCCGCGGACGGCGTGGTGCCCGGCGAGCAGGGTGGCCTGCCAGTCCACGGAGGCCGGCGGGTGCCGCTCGGTCTGGTAGAGCGCCCACGACGCCTGCGTGAGCTCGCCGGCGTCCCGTGCCTGCGTCAGCGCCTCGCCGGGACGGCCGCCACGGGTGAGGACGTCGACGGTCTCCCGCACGACCCGGCCGGCGGCCGCGAGGAACCTCCCGGCCGCGCGGTGCAGCTCACCGGAGCCGCCACGCGGCCACGCGAGCAGCCCGGTGGCCAGGCCGATCGCCGCCCCGACGGCGACATCCACTACGCGCGCCTCGGCCAGATGCCAGTCGACCGGCGACACCTGGGCGAAGACGAGCGCGATGACGAGGGTGAACAGCGCCTGCGCCCACCCGAGGCCCAGCAGCGGGCCTGCGGCGAACCCGACCAGCATGACCAGCGGGAGGACCAGCGCGAACGCGGTGGGCGGGATGCCGACGACCAGGAGCGCGGCGGCGGCGACCGAGCCGATCACCGTGCCGATCAGCGCGGGCCACAGCAGTGCCCGGGTCTCGGCCGCCGAGGCGCGCAGCAGCGTGAGGACCGTCAGCAGCACCCAGAACCCGTGCGACAGGTCGAGCACGCCCGCGAGCAGCCGAGCCACCGCGAGCGCCGCAGCCAGCCGCAACGCGCCCTGGAAGTACACCGACCGCGGCGTCAGGTGCTCGCGCAGGCGCTGCCACCACAGCCGCGGGGTGGACAGTTGGGCGAACCACAGCGCCCCGGGCGGGCTCGGGCGACGCCACCGGCGCGCCCGCGACCACCCGCACCGCCGCAACGAGGGACTTGGTCCACTCCCCGAGGCTCAGCGCGAGCGAGTTCAGCCGCAGCCGCTCCGGCGGAACGCCGTCCGGCGGCGTGGCGGCCCGGTCGGCGCGGAACGCGGCGAGCGCGGCGGCGACGCGGTCCGTGTCGGGCACCGCGGCGCCGTCGCGGCCCTCGGCCCGCAGCCACGCCGCTGCCGCGTCCGCGCACGACGCCGCCTGGCGCAGGAGGGCGGCCGCAGCGGGCAGGCCGGTCGCGCGGTGGGCGTCGGCGTCGTGCAGGTCGACGGTGCGGCCCAGCAGGAGCCGGGCCGTCCCCGCCGCGATCATCAGCGCCCGGTCGCGACGCCCCGCCGAAGCGGGCCGCTCCATCGGCGGCGACCGCGACGGCCGCAGTGCGTCGGCGGCCTCGCCCGCGTCCGGCAGCAGGGCGGTGAGCCGGTCCCCCTCCCCCGCCCGGCCCGTCCAGCCGTCCGCGAGCGCCGTCAGGCAGCCGGCGAGCGCGTCGACGGCCCTGCCCAGCTTCGCGGTGTAGGGCTCCGGCGTCGGATCCGGCCACAGCACCAGCTCGGCCCCCGCGAGCAGCAGCACGGCCAGCGTCACCCCGGCCAGCCGCCAGCCCAGCGACCCCGGGTCGTACGGCGGGAAGCACGGCAGGATGTAGAGCAGCTGCGCCCCGGCGGCCAGCCCGACGAGCCGCGGACCGCCCACCCCGACGAAGCTGACGACGAAGCCGAGCACGAACATCCCGGCCGTCGCGGCCGCGGTGCTCACCGACAGCAGCGTGCCGAGGGTGACCAGCAGCCAGCCGACCGGCAGCACCGCGAGCAGGGTGCGCGCGCGCTCCGCCGGGCTGCCGGGGATCTGCGAGAGCATCCCGAGCGCCACGGCGCCGAACAGTGCATACGGCGCCATGACCGCGTTGTCCAGCGCGTAGCGCGACACGAGGAAGCCGCCACAGGCCACCAGCGTGACCCGGGCGGCCCGCCGAACGACGACCAGCCCCGGGTCCCGCTGCAGAAGCCACGCCCGCGGACCCCTCACGCCAGGCATCGTCGCACGCGTCACCGACGATTCCGACCACGTCCGCTCACCACCAGCCGCGTGGTCCCTCGCCCCCGGACAGCGACACCGCCGCCGGGTGCACCGCGTCCGCGGGTAGGCCGAGCCCGGCGAGCAGCGTCGTGTGGTCCCACAGCGTCCGCACCGCCAGCAGCCTCCCCTGCCGGACCGTCGCCACCGAGATCGCCAGCACCTCCGCCCGCTGCCGGGTCGCGGCGACGCCGGGCAGCAACCACGGCAGCTCCCGGTCGTGGAGGAAGGACACCCGCTCCTCGTCGACCACCCGGAACCGGTCGACGGTGCGGGAGAGCCGGGCGAACGCCAGGTCGGCAGGCAGGTGCGCGGCGATCCGCCCGACGTGGCCGCGCACCGCCTCGCGGCCCGCGGCTCCGGTGCCCACCGGCAGGTCGACCAGCGTCACCCCGTCGGCGCAGAGTGCCACCGCCGCGTCCGCGTCGCCGGCCAGCACCGCCCGCCGGAACCCGTCGCGGACGCGCTCGACCTCCCGCATCAGCTCCTGGATGCCCGGGGTCATCCCCCGTTCCTACCGCAGGGATCAGTGCGCGGCGACCACCGCACCACCGCCCGCCGGGGTGCTCGGGCCGGACCGGAGCATCAGCGCCAGCGGGATCCCCGCGGCGGTGATGATCGCGGTGACGATGAAGAGCGAGTGCATCGCCTCGACGAACGCCAGCGTCTGGGTCTGCTGGTAGATCGCGTACATGCCGGCCATCTCACCGGTCGGCCCGGGCGCGAGCACGGGCATCGGCGTGTCCGGCGCGACCATCAGCCCGCGGTCCAGGGCGAACTGCTCGCGGGAGTAGGTCACGAGTGAGGTCAGCCCGGCCAGGCCCAGTGCAGCGGAGGTCCGCTGCACGACGTTGTTGAACGCGCTCGCGCCGTCGACCTGGTTCGGCGGCACCGCGGACAGCCCGCCCGTCATGATCGGCATCATCGCCAGGCCCATCCCGACGGCCCGCAGCACCAACACCCAGACGACGTGCGAGGTGCTGCTCTCGAGGTTCACGTCGGTGAGCAGGTAGGTGCCCAGCGCGACCAGCGCCAGCCCGATGACCGCGGGCCACCGCGGGCCGATCCGGTCGTAGAGCAGCCCGGCCGCCGGCATGATCACGGCCATCACCAGGGCCTGCGGCAGCAGGAGCAGGCCGGTGTCGAACGCGCCGAGACCGCGCGCCTGCTGCAGCAGCAGCGGGATGTAGAACAGCACGGCGAACAGGCCGATGGACAGCACGGACACCAGCAGCAGCGAGTTGGTGAACGGCCAGTGCGTGAAGACGCGGACGTTCAGCAGCGGTGCGTCGACCTCCAGCTCGATCACGACGAACAGCGCGAGGCCGAGCACACCGACCGTCAGCAGGATCATGATCGTGTACGAGGTCCAGCCCCACTGCTGGCCCTCGGTCAGCGCGAGCAGCAGGCAGACCAGCCCGGTGGCCACGCACAGGAAGCCGAGCAGGTCGAAGCGGCCCACCGGCGTCGGCCCGAACCTCGGCAGGAGCAGGACCGCCGCGACCGTGCCGAGGATGCCGACCGGCACGTTGATGAAGAAGATCAACCGCCAGTCGACGTACTCCACCAGGTACCCGCCCAGCGTCGGGCCGACCGCCGGGGCCACGATGATGCCCAGCCCGTACATGCCCATCGCCGCGCCGATGCGGTGCCGGGGGGACGATCCGGTAGAGGATCGTCAGCGACACCACCGGCAGCACACCGCCCGGCAGGGCCTGCAGCACCCGGAAGGCGACGATGCTGTTGAGGTCCCAGGCCAGCCCGCACAGCGCGGAGCCGGCGGCGAAGCCGAGCAGCGACAGGATGTAGACCCGCCCGGGCCCGAACCGCGCCGCCAACCAGGCGCTGACGGGCACGACCACGCCCAGTGCCAGCGAGTAGGCGTTCTCGACCCACTGGATCTGGTCCGTGGTCGCCGCGAAGTCGCGCTGCATGGTGGGGATCGCGACGTTGATGATGCTGATGTCGAGCACCGACATGAACATGCCGACGATCAGCACGGCGAGCGGGACACCCCAGCCCCGGTCCGCCGCGGCACGGCGCGGTCCCGGCCGCGGTGGCGCGGCGGGCGGTCGGGTGGGCGCAGCGGGACGCGGGACGTCCCGGTCGACGACCCGCGGTGCGGCGACCTCGGTGGGCGCGGCGTCGGTGGCCATGCCCTCGAGTGTCACATAACGCAAGATCCGGACACTCGCCACTGCCCCGTGCCATGACCACATTGTGGGAAAGGCGTTGCACCAGGTGGGACGACGGTCGAGCATCGGACGATGCGCGCCGACCGCGAGACCTACACCCACGGGCACGCCGCCAGCGTCCTGCGCTCCCACACCGTCCGGACGGTCGCCAACTCGGCCGCCCACGTCGCGCCCTTCCTGCGACCCGGGACGGACGTCCTCGACGTCGGCTGCGGGCCCGGAACGATCACCGTCGACATCGCCGAACGGGTCGCTCCCGGCCGGGTGAAGGGGATCGAGCCGGTGCCCGAGCCGCTGGAGCACGCCCGGGCCCACGCCGCGGGCCGCGCCGACGTGGAGTTCGCGCTCGGCGACGTCTACGCCCTCGACGACCCCGACGGCACCTACGACGTCGTGCACGCCCACCAGGTGCTGCAGCACCTCACGGACCCGGTCGCCGCGCTGCGCGAGATGCTGCGCGTCTGCCGGCCCGACGGCGTCGTCGCCGTCCGCGACGCCGACTACGCCGCCATGGCCTGGTACCCGGCCGACCCCCGGCTGGACCGCTGGCTGGAGGTCTACCGCGCGGTCGCGCACAGCAACGGCGCCGAGCCCGACGCCGGCCGTCGCCTGCTGTCGTGGGCCCGGGCCGCCGGCGCCACCGACGTCGTCGCGACGGCGTCGGTGTGGTGCTACGCGACCCCGGCCGACCGGCAGTGGTGGGGCGGCATGTGGGCCGACCGCATCCTGCAGTCGGCGATCACCCGGCAGGCCGTGGACGGCGGCCACGCCGACTCAGACCGAGCTGGAGGACATCTCCCGAGCCTGGCGTGAGTGGGCGGCCGACGACGACGGCTGGTTCCTCGTCCCGCACGGCGAGGTCCTGTGCCGACCGGCCGGCTGACTGTCCTACGCAGAACTACGTACATCGGCGCTGAGCTGCACTGATTACGATCGGTCACCCCGACCGAACGGACGCCGATGACGATCGTCGACACGGGCGGTCAGCGTCCCGACCGGGACCGGCTGATCGCGGTCCGCAGCAACCCCGCGAACGCCTGGCGGGCCGAACCCCTCGATCGGAAGATCCAGTACGCCCGACGGCACGGCGCCGCGCTTCCGTCGGCGGCGAGCGAGAGGCAGGTCGACCGCGCCCTCGAGCGCATCTTCAAGGAGCCGGACTTCCTGCACAGCCGCTGGCTGACCGACGGCGCCAAGCGGTGCGACGCGGTCGCCCGGATCGTCACGCCCGTCGAGATGGGTACCGGGTTCCTGGCCTCGCCGTGGCTGCTCGTGACGAACAACCACGTCCTGCCCGACGCCGCCACGGCCGCCGACACGGAGGTCACCTTCCGCTTCGAGGAGGACGCCCGCGGCCGCACCACCCGCGCCGTCAAGGTCCGCCTCGACCCGGGCCGCTGCTTCCTCACCAGCCCCGTCGACGAGCTGGACTACACGGCCGTCGCGGTGGAAGCAGTCGGCGGCAAGCCGCCGGGCAAGGTGTTCGGCTCCATCCCGATGGTCGGCGCCACCGGCAAGATCCTCAGCGGGCACCCGGTGAACATCGTCCAGCACCCCGGCGGCCGCTCGCGGGAGATCGCCGTGCGCAACAACCTCCTCGTCGGGGTGGACGACGCCCGCTATCTCACCTACCTGACCGACACCGAGCCCGGCTCCTCCGGATCGCCGGTGCTCAACGACGCGTGGGAGCTCGTCGCGCTGCACAGCCGCGCCGAGCCGGGGCGCGACGCGCAGGGTCGGCCCGTCGACGTCGACGGCCAGGTGACCACCGACGACACGCCCGACTCGCGACGCACGTGGGTCGCGAACAAGGGCGTCCGCACCTCGGCGATCGTGGCCGACCTGACCGCGCGCCGCGACGCCGCCACCGGGACCGAGGCCGCCGCGCTGATCGACGAGCTGCTTCGCA
>CAWADQ010000069.1:0-45110 GCA_963780835.1 uncultured Actinomycetota bacterium
GCCGGGTCGCGCTCCAGCTGCTCCAGGAACACGCCGTCCGCCGTGATCTTTGCCTTGGCCTGCCGGTCCGCCGAGCACGACACCGCGATGCCGACCGGCAGTGACGCGCCGTGCCGGGGCAGGCGGATCACCCGGACGTCGTGGCAGAAGTACTTGCCGCCGAACTGCGCACCGATGCCGAACCCGCGGGTCAGCTCCAGCACCTGCTGCTCCAGGTCCCGGTCGCGGAAGGCATGCCCCACCTCGGAACCGGACTCCGGCAGCGTGTCCAGGTAGCGCGCCGACGCCAGCTTCGCGACCTTGAGGGTGAACTCCGCCGACATCCCGCCGACGACGATCGCCAGGTGGTAAGGGGGCACGCCGCCGTACCCAGCGAGCGCAGCTTCTCGTCGAGGAAGGTCGCCAGCCGCTTCGGGTTCAGCAGCGCCTTGGTCTCCTGGTACAGAAAGGTCTTGTTGGCCGACCCGCCGCCCTTGGCCATCACCAGCAGCTCGTACCGCGGGGTGGCGCCCGGCACGCTGTACAGCTCGACCTGCGCGGGCAGGTTCGTGCCGTGTTGCGCTCGTCCCAGAACGACGTGGGCGCCATCTGCGAGTAGCGCAGGTTGAGGGATTCGAAGGCCTCGAAGACCCCGCGGGAGATCGCCTCCTCGTCGTTCCCGCCGGTCAGCACGGTCTCGGTGCGCTTGCCGACGACGATCGCCGTGCCGGTGTCCTGACACATCGGCAGCACCCCGCCCGCGGAGACGCAGGCGTTGCGCAGCAGGTCCGTCGCGACGAAGCGGTCGTTCGCCGACGCCTCGGGGTCGTCGACGATCGCGCGCAGCTGGGCGAGGTGCGCCGGGCGCAGCAGGTGGGAGATGTCGCGGACGGCGGTGCGCACCAGCGCGGTCAGCGTCGCGGGCGGGACCTGGAGGAACTGACGGCCGAGTGCGGGGACGTCGACCAGGTCGCCTGCCGGGAGGTCGAGACGGCGGTACTCGGTGGCGTCGGGGCCCAGGGGCAGCACGTCGGTGTGATGGAACTCGGGCACTCCGTGACGATACGGGGCGATCCCCGTCGGGCGTGGTGACCCGGGCCACCGCGGCTGTGTCACCTGCAGGACGGGCTGTCATCCCACCTGTGGATCTCCGCCTTGCTTCGCGGCGGCGGTCATCTACAGGACATGCGTAGGCTCGCCGACGTGGCGGGATCCATTCTCGGAACGGCGGTCCGGCGGGTCGAGGACCCGGAACTGATCACGGGGCGGGCGACCTACGTCGGCAACCTCGCGCTGCCCGGCGCCCTGCACCTGCACTTCGTGCGGTCGCCGATGGCGCACGCCGAGCTTGCCGGGATCGACACGGCCGCGGCAGCGGCGGCTCCGGGCGTCGTCGCCGTGTTCACCGCCGCGGACCTGCACCTTCCCGCCCACCACGGCTTGTTCACCGTGAACCCCCAGCTGCCGCGGCCACCGCTGGCGACCGACCGGGTGCGGTTCGTCGGCGAGGCCGTTGCGGTGGTCGTCGCCGAGAGCGCGGCGGCCGCCGCCGACGCCGCGGACCTCGTGGAGGTCGACTACACGCCGCTGCCCGCCGCCGTCGACGTCGAGGAGGCCGTGGCACCCGGCGCGCCGCTGCAGTTCCCCGACCTCGGCTCGAACGTGGCCGCCGGCCTGCGCGCCCCCGACGGGCCCGACCCGCTGGACGGCGCGGACGTCGTCGTCCGGGCGCGCATGGTCAACCAGCGGATCGCGGTGGTGCCGATGGAGGGCAACGCCATCGCGGTGGCCCCCGGCAGTCGACGGCGATCCGGCACGCCTCACCATCTGGGTCTCCACCCAGATGCCGCACGGCTTCCGCAGCCAGGCCGCCGGGCTGTTCGACCTGCCCGAGGAGCAGGTGCGGGTCGTCGCCCCGCACGTCGGCGGCGCGTTCGGCGGCAAGGCCGGTGTGCTCGCCGAGCACACCGTCGCGATCGGGGTCGCCCGCGCCCTGGGCCGTCCGACGCGGTGGGTCGAGACCCGCTCGGAGAACCTCGTGTCGATGCCGCACGGCCGCGGCCAGGTGGCCGGTACGAGCTGGGCCTGCAGCGCGACGGCCGCATCACCGGCCTGCGGGTCCGCGTGCTGGGCGACGCCGGCGCCTACGCCGGCTTCGGCGGCGCCCTGGCCCTGGGCCCCACCTTCATGATGGCGCAGGGCGCCTACGACATCCCGGAGATCGCCTACGACGCGGCGGCGGTGCTGACCAACACCACGCCGATGGGCGCGTTCCGCGGCGCCGGGCGGCCCGAGGCCGCGGCGCACCTCGAGCGGATCATGGACCTGGCCGCGGCGGAGCTGGGCCTGGACCCCGTCGAGATCCGCCGCCGCAACCTGCTCGCACCGGAGCGCTTCCCGTACAGCACGCTGTCCGGGGTCACCTACGACATCGGCGACTACGACCGTCCGCTGCGGGAGGCGCTGGAGATCGCCGGCTACGACCGGCTGCGCGCGGAGCAGGCCGCCCGGCGGGCGGGGGGCGACCGGGTGCAGCTCGGCATCGGGGTCAGCGTGTACGTCGAGATCACGGCGGGCGGCGGCGGGGAGTTCGGTTCGGTCACCGTGCACGCCGACGGCACCGCCACCATCGCCGCCGGGACGTCCGGGCACGGCCAGGGCCACCCGACGGCGTTCTCGATGATCGTCGCCGACCGGCTCGGGATCCCGCTCGAGAAGATCACGTTCGTCCAGTCCGACACCGCGCTCGTGCCGCGCGGCGGGGGCACCGGCGGATCGCGCTCGCTGCAGCTCGGCGGCAGTGCCGTGCACGCGGCGGCCGGGAAGGTGCTCGAGCAGGCCCGCGAGCGGGCGGCGGAGCTGCTGGAGGCGGCCGTCGACGACATCGAGCTCACCGACGCCGGCGAGTTCGGGGTGCGCGGCGTGCCGGCCGCGACCGTCACCTGGGTGCAGGTGGCGGCCGGTGCGGACATCACCGCGGCGCTCGACTCGGCTGCAGGACGGCCCGACGTTCCCGTTCGGCGCGCACGTCGCCGTCGTCGAGGTCGACACCGAGACCGGCCGGGTCACCCCGGTGCGCCACGTCGCCGTCGACGACTGCGGCCGCATCCTCAACCCGCTCCTGGTCACCGGCCAGCAGCACGGCGGCCTGGCGCAGGGCATCGCGCAGGCGCTGTACGAGGAGGTCCGGTTCGACGCCGACGGGCAGCCGCTCACCGGCACGCTGGTCGACTACCACCTCCCCAGCGCCGCGGACCTGATCACGTTCGAGACCGCCAACACCGAGACGCCGACGCCGCTCAACGCGCTCGGCGCCAAGGGCATCGGCGAGTCGGCGACGATCGGGTCGACCCCGGCCGTGCAGAACGCGGTGGTCGACGCGCTGGCCCCGCTCGGGGTGCGCCACATCGACCTGCCGTGCACGCCCGAGCGGGTGTGGCGGGCGATCCGTGACGCGCGGGCCGGTCGCGCGGCCGACCCGTGGCGCGAGCCGCCCGCGGTGTTCGCCGGGCTGCCCGTGCGCGGCGCCGGCGCGCCGGCGGACGAGGGGACGATCTGAACCTTCCGGCCAGCGGTGCCCGGTGGACGTCGTGCTGTGCGGCGGAGGCAGACTGCGGGACGTGACCGTGCCACCGCTGCCGACCGTCTCCACCCCCACCCGCCCCGGTGGTGACCGGTGAGGCTCGCGACGATCCGCACCGCGACCGGCACCCGCGCCGTCCGCGTCGACGGGACGCAGGCCGTCGAGACCGGCGACGCGGACGTCCGCGCGCTCCTGGAGCGCACCGACTGGGCAGCGCACGCCGAGGCCGCCGCCGGTCCCGCGCACCCGGTCGACGGGCTGGACTACGCGCCGCTCGTGCCCGCACCGGAGAAGATCCTCTGCGTCGGGCAGAACTATCGCGACCACATCGCCGAGATGGGCAACGAGCCGCCCGCCTACCCGACGATCTTCGCCAAGTTCGCCCCGGCGCTCGTGGGTGCCTATGACGACATCGTGCTGCCGTCGGTGTCGGACGCCGTCGACTACGAGGCCGAGCTCGCCGTCGTGATCGGCAGGCCGGTCCGGCACGCCTCCCCGGAGCAGGCACTGGCCGCGGTCGCCGGCTACACCGTGCTCAACGACGTGAGCGTGCGCGACTGGCAGTTCCGCACCTCCGAGTTCCTGCAGGGCAAGACGTTCGAGCACACCACCCCGCTCGGGCCATGCCTGGTCACGCCGGACGAGCTGCCCGCGGGCAGCTGGGAGATCAGCACCGAGATCGACGGGGAGACCAGGCAGCGTTCGGACACGGGCCAGCTCGTGTTCGGCGTCGCCGATCTCGTCGCCTACCTCTCGACGATCCTCACGCTCAACCCGGGCGACGTCATCGCCACCGGGACGCCCGGGGGAGTGGGCCACGCCCGCAAGCCCCCGCGCTACCTCACCGACGGCGCGACGATGGTGACCGCGATCGCCGGGATCGGCAGCTGCCGCAACGTGTGCCGGGCCGAAACCGCCGTCCCGGGGAGACCGACCGTGACCCCCACGGAAGAGCAGGCGCTGCCCTGGGCCGCCGACGGCGCCGCGTACCTGCGGGGGATGCTGACCCGGATGGGTGACGAGGCGTTCGCCAAGCCGTCGTCGCTGCCGAACTGGACCCGGGCGCACGTGCTGACCCACGTCGCCCGCAACGCCGACGCGCTGATCAACCTGCTGACCTGGGCCCGCACCGGTGTCCCGACCCCGCCCTACACCAGTCACCGAGCAGCGCAACGCGGACATCGAGGCCGGCGCCAAGCGCTCGCCCGCGGAGATCCGCGCCGACCTCGTCGCGTCGTCGGACCGGCTCGCCGCGGCCGTCCGGGGGATGCCCGAGGAGGCCTGGTCGGCGCGCGTGGACTTCCGGGGTCGCCGGATCCTGGCCTCGGACGTGCTGTGGCTGCGGGCCCGCGAGGTGTGGATCCACACCATCGACCTCGACGCCGGCGCCTCGTTCAGCGACCTGCCCCGGCCGATGCTGCGCGAGCTCCTCACCGATGCCGCCGTGACGATGGGCGCCCGCCCGGAGTTCCCGCGGCTGCTGCTCGCACCCACCGACGAGCCGCGGACGTGGACGGTGGGGGAGATGCCCGCGGGATCGGACGGGGGGCCGCTCGAGGTACGGGGGCCCGCCGCGGAGCTCGTGGCGTGGCTGCTCGGCCGGTCGAAGGGGCGTGACCTGCGTACCGCCGAGGGGAAGCGGCCCCCGGCACTGCCGTCGTGGCTGTGAGGCCCGACTTCGGCGCGGTGCGCGCCGAGTTCGGCCTCCCCGACGGCTTCCCGCCCGCGGTGCTCGCCGAGGCCGCCGCGGCGGCCGGTCGCGCGCCCCGCTGCGGAGCCGGACCGGCTCGACGCCACGGACGTCGAGCTGGTGACGATCGACCCGCCGGGGTCCAAGGACCTCGACCAGGCCGTCGGCGTCGTCCGGCGCGGCTCCGGGGACGGCGCAGGCTTCCGCGTGCACTACGCCATCGCCGATCTCGGTGCCGTCGTGGTGCCGGGCGCGGCGCTGGACACCGAGGTGCGCCGGCGCGGGCAGACGGTGTACCTGCCCGACGGCTCGGTGCCGCTGCACCCGCCCGTGCTCTCCGAGGACGCCGCAAGCCTGCTGCCCGACGGCCCGCGTGCGGCCGTGCTGTGGCGGCTCGACCTCGACGGCGCCGGCGAGCCGGTGTCGGTCGAGGTACGGCGGGCGGTGGTCCGGTCGCGGGCCCGCCTCGACTACGCCGGCGTGCAGGCCTCCGTCGACGCCGGGACGGATCCATCCGGCGATCGCGGCGCTCCCGGAGGTCGGGCCGCTGCGCCGCGCCCTGGCCGTCCGCCGCGGGGCGATCGAGCTGGAGCTGCCCGAGCAGGAGGTCGTGCGCGCGCCCAGCACAGGGGGCATGACGGACGGCGGATGGACCGTCCGGGTCCGGCAGCGCCCCCCCGTCGAGGACTGGAACGCGGAGATCTCGCTGCTCACCGGCACCACGGCCGCGCGGCTCATGCTCGACGCCGGGATCGGCGTCCTGCGCACCCTGCCCGCAGCGGGGCCCGAGGCCGTCACGGCACTGCGGGCGGTGGCCCGGGGGCTCGGGATCGAGTGGCCCGCGGCGCAGACCCCGGCCGAGCTGCTGTCGGCGCTGCCGCGCGACACCCCCGCCGCGCTGGCTCTGCGCCGGGCCGCGACGTCGCTGCTGCGCGGCGCCGGCTACACCGCGTTCGACACCGCCGCCGGTGCGCCGCCGCCCGCCGACCCCGGCCACGCCGGGATCGGCGCGACGTACGCGCACGTCACGGCGCCGCTGCGGCGGCTCGTCGACCGGTTCGGCACGGAGGTGTGCCTCGCCGTGACGGCCGGTGCGGCCGTGCCCGACTGGCTGCGCGCGGCCCTGCCCGCCCTGCCCGGGACGATGGCGGCGTCCGACGCCGTCGCCGGTGCGGTGGGCCGGGCGTGCGTGGACCGGACGGAGGCCGCGCTGCTCGCGGACCGGGTCGGGGCGGAGTTCGATGTGGTCGTCCTGCGGGCGTCGACCGACTCGGCGCCCGGCGAGGTGTACCTGCACGACGCCGCCCGTGCTGGCGCGGTGCACCGGAGCGCTGCGGCTGGGGGAGACGGCACGGGTCCGGCTGGTGGAGGCCGACCCCGTCACGGGTCGCATCGCCTTCACCACTGTCGGGTGACCGCGCTGTTTGGCAAGGTAAGCCTCACTTCGCGTTCGTCGAGCGGTCGGGGGTGCAGCGGTGCCGGAGCGCACGGCCTTGTTCCGGTACGGGATCGAGCACGAGTCCGCGCTGCTGCGCCCTGACGGGACGTTCGCCGACTTCACGAACACGACCTTCGACGAGCTGCAGGACATCGTCGACGTGCTGCCCGAGGACCCGGCCGACCTGGCCGACCTGCGCGTCGGCGACGTCGGGATCAAGCGCAAGCGCTGGTACGTCGAGGGCTACGAGCGCTTCGACGAGCACGGCACGCTGCTGCGCTGCGACCCGAAGGGCCTGGAGATCCGCACGCGGATCCATCCGTCGATCGAGGCGGCCACCGCCGCGCTCTGCGCCGACCAGCGGCGGCTCGACGACGCCGCGGCCGCGCGCGGGCTGGGCGTCACCGCGATCGGGTTCAACCCGGTGCGCTCGGAGTACGTGGTGGAGCCGGCGTTCAACGCGTGGGAGCGGGTGCACCGGCTGGGCTCGCCGGAGGAGCGGACGGCGCACCTGCACATGGTCACCTACGGGCCCGACCTGAACCTCTCGTGGGCGGGGTCGACCCCGGACGAGCTGATCGACGCGGCCCGCAAGCTGACCGCGCTGAGCCCGTACCTGGTGCCGCTGTCGTTCTCGTCGCCGTTCCGCGACGGGGGGCCGTGGGGCGGCCTGTCGGCCCGCACGGCTGTGCGCACCGGGGCCCGGCCCGCGGTGCTCGTGTTCCTCGCCGAGGGGGTGCCGCAGGTGCCGTCCGACCCGTCGCTCACCCAGCCCGCCCGGCTGCCGGCCGAGGTGGGGCGCCTCGAGTTCAAGGCGTTCGACTCCTGCCCGGAGCCCGCGCTCTACGGCGAGCTGCTGAGCCTGCTGACCGGGCTCGTCCTGGACACCACCCTGGCGCAGCGCCGGACCACCCCGGACGCGACCCTGCACCGGCACGCGGCCCGGGTGGGCTACGCCGACGCGGCGCTGCGGGCCGGCGCGGAGCAGGCACTCGACGCCGCCGCCGCGGCCGTCGCCGACCGCCCGGCCGACATCGCCCGGCTGCGGTCCCTGCGCGACCGCTTCGACCGCGACGACTCCCCGGCCCGCGCGATGCTCGCCCGCTACGAGGCCGGCGAGTCCGTCGCGGGCCTCCACCGTGCCCGCTGTTCCCCGTCGCGCCCGTGACCGCGGCAGGTTCACCGCCGCGAGTCGGCACGTTCGCCGTCGCGAGTCGGCACGTTTGCCGCCGCGAGTCGGCACGTTCGTCCGCGGAACCCGGGCGCGGCGCAGCGCCGCGCCCGGGACCGGGCGTCAGCTGTAGGAGTGATCCGCGTCCGGGTACTCCCCGCCGCGGACCTCCGCGGCATACCGCTGGGCAGCGTCCAGCAGGATCGAGCCCATGTCGGCGTACGGCTTGACGAACTTCGGCTTGCGGCCGCGGTTCATCCCTGCCATGTCGGACCAGACCAGCACCTGCGCGTCGCAGTCCGGGCCGGCGCCGATGCCGATCGTCGGGATCACCAGCTCGCCCGTCACGCGCTTGGCGACGTCCGCGGGCACCATCTCCAGCACCACCGCGAACGCCCCCGCCGACTGCAGCGCCAGCGCGTCCTCGATCAGGTGCTCACCCGCGTCGCCGCGGCCCTGGATCCGGAACCCGCCGAGCGCGTGCTCGCTCTGGGGGGTGAACCCGAGGTGGGCCATCACCGGGATGCCGGACCCCGCGAGGGCCTCGACCTGCGGCACGAACCGCGCCCCGCCCTCGAGCTTGACGGCGTGCGCCCCGCCTTCCTTCATGAACCGGAAGGCCGTGGTCAGGGCCTGCTCGGGGCCGATCTGGTAGCTGCCGAAGGGCAGGTCCGCGACGACGAGCGCGTTCTTCGTCCCGCGTACCACGGCCTTGACCAGCGGTACCATCTCGTCGACCGTCACGGGCAGGGTGTTGGCGTACCCGTAGACGTTGTTGGCGGCCGAGTCGCCGACGAGCAGCACGGGGATCCCGGCCTCGTCGAAGATCTCGGCGGTGTAGACGTCGTAGGCGGTGAGCATCGGCCAGCGCTCGCCGCGCTCCTTGAGTTCGCGCAGGTGGTGGATCCGCGTCCGCTTGGGCCTGCCGGTCGCCGGGGCCGGGGGCCCGGAACGGTACGGCGGCGTGACCTCGTCCGCATGAGATCGGTCAGGGGTCGTGGGCGCGCGGAAGCTGCCGTCAGACATCGTTGTCCTACCTCCCTCGAGGCCCTCCTCGGGTCCCCGGGTCGTCAGGTGATGACGCGGCAAAGCGTGACACCTGCCGTGCCGTGAACGGGGGTTGCTGGGACGGAGATCACGCGGGCTGTCAGGCGTCGGGTACCTGGGTGCGGATCTCCTCCAGCCAGATGCGTGCCGGCAGGTCCGACGGGGCCCGCCAGTCACCGCGCGGCGAGAGGGACCCGCCGTGGCTGACCTTCGGCCCGTTGGGCAGCGCGGAGCGCTTGAACTGGCTGAACTCGTAGAACCGCTGCGCGAAGACCCCGAGCCAGTGCTTGATCTCCGCGAGCGTGTACGACGGGCGCTTGTCGGCGGGGAACCCGGGCGGCCAGGCGCCGGCCTCGGCGTCGTGCCAGGCGTGCCACGCCAGGAACGCGATCTTGCTCGGGCGGAAGCCGTAGCGCAGCACGTGGAACAGGGTGAAGTCCTGCAGCGAGTAGGGGCCGACCTTCGCCTCGCTGCTCTGCACCTCCTCGTCCTCGCCGGTGGGAACGAGCTCGGGGGTGATCTCCGTGTCGAGGACGTCGAGCAGCACCTCGTTGACCTCGGCGTCGAACTGCTTGGTGTTCGTCACCCAGCGGATCAGGTGCTGGATCAGCGTCTTCGGCACACCGCCGTTGACGTTGTAGTGCGACATCTGGTCGCCCACGCCGTAGGTGCACCAGCCGAGCGCCAGCTCCGACAGGTCGCCGGTGCCCAGCACGATCCCGCCGCGCTGGTTGGCGGCGCGGAACAGGTAGTCGGTGCGCAGCCCGGCCTGCACGTTCTCGAACGTGACGTCGTACAGCGGCTCGCCCGCGGAGAACGGGTGGCCGAGGTTGCGCAGCATCAGCCGCGCGGTCTCGGTGATGTCGAGCTCCTCGTAGGTGATCCCGAGGGACTCCATCAGCCGCAGGGCGTTGCCCTTGGTCCGGGTGCCGGTGGCGAACCCGGGAAGGGTGAGCCCGATGATGTCGCTGCGCGGGCGGTTCTCGCGGTCCATCGCCTTCGCGGCGACGATCAGCGCGTGGGTCGAGTCGAGCCCGCCGGAGACCCCGATGACGAGCTTGGGTTGCCCGATCGCCCGCATCCGCTGCTCCAGGCCCGCGACCTGGATGCTGTAGCCCTCGTAGCAGTCCTGCTCCAGCCGCGACGGGTCGGCCGGCACGAAGGGGAACCGCTCCAGCTCGCGCCGGAGCCCCAGATCACCGCCGGGCGGGTCGAGCCGGAACGGGACGGTCCGGAAGCCGTCGGTGCGCTCGGCGAAGGCGCGGCGGTTGTCGTCGAAGGTCCCCATCCGCAGCCGCTCGGCACGCAGCAGGTCGAGGTCGACGTCGGCGACCGAGTGTCGCGGGCCCCTCGGGAACCGCTCGGTGTCGGCGAGCAGGGTGCCGTTCTCCCAGATCATCGTCTGGCCGTCCCAGGCGAGGTCCGTGGACGACTCGCCCTCGCCGGCCGCCGCGTAGACGTACGCCGCCAGGCACCGTGCCGACGCCGACCGCGCCAGCAGGCCGCGCGACTCCGCGCGCCCGATGGTGATCGGGCTGCCGGACAGGTTCGCCAGCACGGTCGCCCCGGCCAGCGCCGCCGTCGCGCTGGGCGGCACCGGCACCCACATGTCCTCGCAGATCTCGACGTGCAGGACGAACCCGGGCACGTCCTCGGCGGTGAACAGCAGGTCCGGCCCGAACGGCACCTCGGCGCCCGCCAGGTGGATCGTGCCGTGCAGGTCGTCGCCCGGCCCGACCTGGCGGCGCTCGTAGAACTCCCGGTAGGTCGGCAGGTACGACTTGGGTGCGACGCCGAGCAGCCGCCCGCGGTGCACGACCGCGGCGACGTTGTGGATCCGGTTGCGGCCGCGGACGGGCAGGCCGACGACGAGCACCGGCAGCAGGTCCGCCGACGCCGCGACGACCTCGGCCAGCGCGGCCTCGGCCGCGTCGAGCAGGGTGTCCTGCAGAAGGATGTCCTCGATCGAGTAGCCGGTGAGCGTCAGTTCCGGGTAGATGACGAGCCCGACGCCCTCGTCGGCACACTCGCGGGCCGTCGCCAGGACGGCGGCGGCGTTGGCCGCGGGGTCGGCGATGACGGTGCGCAGCGTGGCGGCGGCGACGCGGAGGAAGCCGTGCCGATACGGCGAGCGGAAGTCCGAGCTGTCGGGCATGGCCGAGACCGCGGTCCCTTCTGGTCGGCGTGCAGCGTGGACCGGAGTCTGCCGGAGCGCGGCCCTGCGGTCCTGCGGAAACGGCGAGTGCTGACTACTTGCCTCGTCCCCCGTCGGCAGAGGTGCCGACCCGCGCTGGCAAAGGTGCCGACTCGCGCCGGCAAAGGTGGCGACTCGCGGGGGCGTCGCGGAGCGGCGGCCGACGGCGGGGGCCGGCGCGCTGGCATGCTGGCGCCGTGCGTCGCAGTCGTCGGACCGCTCGTGTCCTGCTCCTCGCCGCGGCGCTGACGGCCCTGGCGGCCTGCAACGCGCCCGCCCCCGCGGAGACTCGCCGCGCCGTCGTCGGCCGGCCGACGCCGCGCCGGCGAGCGTCGACGCCGTGCCGCCGGGGCTCGGGCGGTTCTACGCGCAGAGGCTCTCCTGGGGGCCGTGCGCCTCGTTCGCCGGCCCGGACGACCGGACCTCCTTCGCCGAGAAGCGCTACGACTGCGCGCGGCTGGAGGTCCCGCTCGACTATGCGAACCCCGAGGGTCGCACCGCCCAGCTCGGCGTGCTGCGCCTCAAGGCGACCGGCGACAAGATCGGGTCGCTCGTGATCAACCCGGGTGGCCCGGGTGCGTCGGGCACGAGCGCCGTGCCGTCCCTGTTCGGCACCGGCGAAGGAGCCGACGGCCCGCTGCCGAAGCGGTTCGACGTCATCGGCCTCGACCCGCGCGGTGTGGGCGCCAGCACGCCCACGATCGACTGCCTCACCGACGGCGAGTGGGAGGTCGAGCGCGGCGACCTCGACGTCGACCCCTCCCCGGCCGGGGTCGCCCAGACCGAGGAGGAGAACCGGCAGTACGCGCAGCGCTGCACCGACCGCGTCGGCGCGGACGTCCTCGCCAACGTCGGCACCCGCGACGCCGCCCGTGACCTCGACGTCCTGCGGGCGGCGCTCGGCGACGCGAAGCTGACCTACCTCGGCTTCTCCTACGGCACCCGGCTCGGGTCGACCTACGCCGAGGACTTCCCGCAGAACGTCCGCGCGCTGGTCCTCGACGGCGCACTCGACCCGAGCCAGTCGACCGTCGACCGCTCCGTCGCCCAGGCTGCGGGCTTCCAGCAGGCCTTCGACGCGTTCGCCGCCGAGTGCGCCAAGCAGGGGAACTGCCCCCTCGGCAGGGACCCGAGCAAGGCGACCGCCGCCTTCCAGGCGCTCACCCGCCCCCTCGTCGACCGCCCGCTCGCCGTCGGTGCGCGCAAGCTCACCTACCCCGATGCGATCACCGGGGTCACGCAGGCGCTCTACGTGTCGTCGGCGTGGCCCGCGCTGGCCCAGGGCATCTCCGCGCTCGCCAAGGGCGACGGCACGATCCTGCTGCTGCTCGCGGACCTCTACCTCGACCGGCACGCCGACGGCAGCTACGGCAACGCGATCGAGGCGTTCGACGTGATCAGCTGTGTCGACGAGGAGCGCACCACCGACCCCGCCGCCATCGCCGACGGCGCGGCCCGCGAGCTGGCCGCCGCCCCCTACCGCGACAGCGGGCGCGGGGTGGTCGTCGCCCGCGACAAGTGCGCGTTCTGGCCCGTCCCGCCGACGAGCACCCCGCACACGCCGCACGTCGCGGGCCTGCCACCGACGGTGGTGGTCTCGACGACGGGTGACCCGGCGACGCCCTACGAGGCGGGCGTCGACCTGGCGAAGGCGCTGGGCGGCACGTTGTTGCGCGTCGAGGGCGAGCAGCACGGGGCGGTGCTCGCCGGCAGTTCGTGCGTCGACGACGCCGTGTCGGCCTACCTGGTCGACCTCACGGTCCCGGCGAGCGGGACCGCCTGCCGACTCGCACCCTGACCTGCTCTGATTCCTGACGAAACAAGTTCGTAACACGACCTTCCTAGGCTCGGCGACCATGGACCGCCAGCAGGAGTTCGTGCTGCGCACGCTCGAGGAACGCGACATCCGCTTCGTGCGGCTGTGGTTCACCGACGTGCTCGGCTACCTCAAGTCCGTGGCGGTGGCGCCCGCGGAGCTCGAAGGGGCCTTCGCCGAGGGCATCGGGTTCGACGGGTCGGCCATCGAGGGCTTCGCCCGCGTCTACGAGTCGGACATGGTCGCGCGCCCCGACCCGTCGACCTTCCAGGTGCTGCCCTGGGCCACCCCGACCGGCGACCACTACTCGGCGCGGATGTTCTGCGACATCGCGATGCCCGACGGCTCGCCGTCGTGGGCCGACCCCCGGCACGTCCTGCGCCGCGCGCTGTCCAAGGCCGGTGAGGCCGGCTTCACCTGCTACGTCCACCCCGAGATCGAGTTCTACCTGCTGCGCGAGATCAAGTCCGACGGCACCCCGCCGGTCCCGGCGGACTCCGGCGGGTACTTCGACCAGTCCAGCCACGACGTCGCCCCGCACTTCCGGCGCAACGCGATCGAGACGCTGGAGTCGATGGGCATCTCGGTGGAGTTCAGCCACCACGAGGGCGGCCCCGGGCAGCAGGAGATCGACCTGCGCTACGCCGACGCCCTGACCATGGCCGACAACATCATGACGTTCCGGTACGTGGTCAAGGAGGTCGCGATCACGCAGGGGGTGAGCGCGTCGTTCATGCCCAAGCCGTTCACCGACCATCCCGGGTCGGCCATGCACACCCACTTCTCGCTGTTCGAGGGCGACCGCAACGCCTTCCACGACCCCGACGACCCGTACGAGCTCTCCGACACCGGCAAGGCGTTCGTCGCCGGGGTGCTGCGGCACGCGAAGGAGATCACCGCGGTCACCAACCAGTGGGCGAACTCCTACAAGCGGCTGATCGTCGGCGGCGAGGCGCCCACGAACATCTGCTGGGGGCACGCGAACCGCTCCGCGCTGGTCCGGGTGCCGATGTACTCGCCGGGCAAGTCGTCGACACGCCGGGTGGAGATCCGCACGCTGGACAGCGCGTGCAACCCGTACCTGGCCTACGCGGTGATCCTCGGGGCCGGCCTGCAGGGCATCCAGAAGGGCTACGAGCTGGCCCCGCCCACCGAGGACGACGTCTGGTCGCTGACGGAGACCGAGCGCCGCGCGATGGGCTACGAGTCGCTCCCGCAGAACCTGCACGAGTCGCTGGTGGCGATGGAGCACTCGGAGCTGGTGGCGGAGATCCTCGGCGAGCACGTGTTCGACTTCTTCCTGCGCAACAAGCGCGCGGAGTGGGACGCCTACCGCCGCCACGTCACCCCGTACGAGCTGGCGACGTACCTGCCGGTGCTCTGACCAACCTATGAGGGCGAAGTCGCCCCGGTACGGGCCGACGTCGGCGCGTAAGGTCGAGGCATGCAGCCGACGATCTTCGTGCTGTTCGGCGCGACCGGTGACCTCGCCCGGCGGCTGGTGCTACCGGCCTTCGCCGCGCTGGCCGCGGCAGACCTGCTGCCCGAGAAGTGGGTGCTGATCGGCAACGGCCGCAAGGCCGAGGACGACGCCTGGTTCGCCGATCACGTGCGCGACGTGCTGGACGACGACACGCTGTTCGACGCCGTGCACGAGCACCTGATGTTCGCGGGCAACGGCTTCTCCGCCGACGACCCCGGCGACCTGCCGGACACCATCGCGCGGGCCCGTGAGCAGGTCGGCGGGGACGCCCTGCTCGTGCACTACATCGCGCTGCCGCCGTCCACGTTCCAGCCGTACGTGCAGGCCCTCGACGCGCATGGGCTCGCAGCCGGGGCGCGGGTGGTCTTCGAGAAGCCGTACGGCACCGGCCCGGAGTCGTTCGCGCACCTCGAGCAGGTGGTCCACGGCGTCCTCGACGAGGACCAGGTGTACCGGCTCGACCACTTCCTCGGGAAGGAGGCGACGCAGAACCTGCACGTCCTGCGCTTCACGAACGCGATCATCGGTGACGTCTGGTGCAACCGCGGTGTCGCGCAGGTGCAGATCGACGTGCCCGAGACGCTCGACATCGACGACCGAGCCGCGTTCTACGACGCGACCGGCGCCACTCTGGACATGGTCGTCACCCACCTGTTCCAGGTCGCCGCGGAGATCGCGATGGAGCCACCTGCGTCGCTGGGGGCCGCTGACCTGCTCGAGGCCCGCGAGTCGGTGATCGCCTGCTTCCGCCCGCTCGATCCGGACGACGTCGTGCTCGGCCAGTACGACGGCTACCGCGACGTCGAGGGCATCGCCGACGACTCCGACACCGACACGTTCATCGCGGCGCGGCTCTGGGTCGACACCGACCGCTGGCGCGGCGTGCCGTTCCTGCTGCGCACCGGCAAGCGCCTCGCCGTCTCCGAGCAGCGGGTCACGCTCACGCTGACTCGGCCGCCGGACGACCTGGTCGAAGACCCGCCGCCCACGGCGATCAGCCTCTCCCTGAAGGGGTCCGGCGAGCTCGACATCACGGTGGTCATCAAGAAGCCGGGCCCGGACATCGCGTTCAGCAGCCGCGCCGCGCCGCTGCCCCTGATGGAGAGCGACGCCCCGGACCTCCCGGCGTACTCCACCCTGATCCGCGACGTCCTCGTCGGCGACCGGTCCCTGTTCACCTCCAGCGACGGGCTCGCGGCGGCCTGGCGCGTGATCTCCCCGCTGCTGGAGCACCGGCCGGACGTGCAGGGCTACGCCCCGGGGTCGTGGGGCCCCGCCGCGGCGACGGCGCTGGCCGGCCCCGGTGGGTGGCACCTCCGGTAGGGCTTCAGCGGGCCGCGCGGTAGAAGCTGAACCCGCCCAACGGCATCGCGCCGTGGGCGACCACGGCGGCGTCCACCAGGCCGGCCTTCTCGAAGGCGGCGAGCGCGGCGTCGGGGTCGGCGTGCGCATGCGGCCCGGGCCGATCCCCGTGGTGCTCGGCGCTGTGATCCTCGGCGGTGTGCAGGTGGCCGAGCCGCAGGAGCCGGCCGGCCGCCGACGGGGCGCTCCCGTCGATGTCGAGCAGGTGCAGGCGGCCGCCCGGGGCCAGCACGCGGCGCACCTCGCGCAGCGCGTCGTGCTGCTGGTCCGCGGGCAGGTGGTGGAGCATGAACGCCGAGAGCACGCGGTCCACGCTCCCGTCGGGGTAGGGGAGCCGGTCGGCGTAGCCGCGGTCGAGTCGGAGCGTCACGCCCGCTCGCCGGGCCTTCCGGGCGGCGATGGCGAGGACGCGCGGGTCCGGGTCGAGCCCGATCACCGTGGCATCCGGGACGGCGCGCTTGGCGAGCAGGAGCAGGGCTCCCGTGCCGGTCCCGATCTCGAGGACGGTCGCGCCCGGCTCGATCCCGGCCTGCGCGATCAGCCGCCAGTGTGCGTCCCGCGCGCCGAGCAGGCGGGTGAACGCGTCGTAGAACGCCAGCGGCATGTGCCGCGACATGGCCGGCAGGTAGTCGCGGTCTTCGGCGGTCGTCACGGTGTCCACTCCGTTCTGGCACGATTCTCGGTGCCAGTCGCTAGACTGCCCACGCCTCTGACCGGCATCAAGAGACGAACTGTGGCTACGATGGCATCATCTTCCGATCTGCGGGAAGGACCGGCGACGCGTCCGGCCGTCCCGCTCGTCGACTTCCCCCGGACAGCCGGACTGCCCGCCATCCGGGTCGAGCACTGGGTGCGTGCGCGACCGCACCCGTCCCAGCGGGGCACCCACGCGCACGACTTCCTCGCGCTCTTCTACCTCGAGCAGGGCGACCAGGTCCTGCGCGTCGACGGCCGTGACGTCGCGCTCGCTACCGGGGACGCCTTCGTCGTCGCTCCGGGCGCGGTCGTCACCCCACGCGCCGAGCCCGACGTCGACACCGCCGAGACGACGGGCTGGATGGTCTTCTTCCCGGCCGACGCGATCGACCCGAGTGCCGCCGCGCCCCTCGTCTCGTGGCGCACCCACCCCCTGCTGTCCCCCTTCGTCGGGAACCACCGAGGCGGCGCGCAGTGCCTGCGCATCCCGCCGGACGAGCGTGCGTCCTGGCTCGGGCACCTGGCCGGCCTCGACGCCGAGCTGCGGAGCCGGCGCGACGGGTACGCCGACGCCGCGCGCGCCCACCTCACCCTGCTGCTCGTCCACCTCGGCCGCCTCCACTGGGACGCCCCCGCCGAGCGGGGGATCGAGCCGCTGCTCGCGGCCGTCTTCGACGTCATCGAGGCCCGCTCCCACGAGCCGATCTCGCTGCGCGACGTCGCCGCCGCGGTCGGGCTCACGACCGGTCACCTCACGACCGTCGTCGGGCGACGTACCGGGCGCACCGTGCAACAGTGGATCACCGAGCGGCGGATGCGGGAGGCCCGGCGCCTGCTCGCCGACACCGACCTCGCCGTCGGCGAGATCGCACATCGCGTCGGGTACCGCGAGGCGGGCTACTTCGTCCGCCGGTTCCGCGCCGAGCACGGCGTGCCGCCCGCGGCCTGGCGGCGCGCCGGTAGGCCGGCGTAATCGGGTTGCCGCCAACCGTCACGCTGGACGGCATGGAGGTCGTCCCGCACACCGACGCCGGTGCCTTCGCCCGGCTCGCCCACCCGCTGCTCGAGCCCGATCCGGTGCGTCACACCAGCATCCTGACGGTGCTCGACGGGGTGCGGACGGGGGCGTTCGACCCGACGGCGATGCTGACCGTGCACGAGAACGGTGGCGTCGTGGGTGCGCTGCTGCGCACCGCGGGACACCCGGCGCTGGTGTCGGCGGTCCCGCCGCGGTGTGCCGGCGCGGTCGTCGAGGCCCTGGTCGCGTGGGACCCGGACGTCGAGGGGATCCAGGGGCCTGCCGAGGAGGCCGAGGTCGTCGGCGCCGCGTGGTCGGACCGGACCGGGGCCGGCGTCACCGTGGGGCTGCGCATGCGGCTCTTCGCGCTCGACGAACTCGGCGCGCCCGCCGGAGTCGCCGGAACGGCCCGTGCCGTCGGCCCGGACGACGCCGCCGGACTGGACCTGCTCGCGCAGTGGCGGGCGGAGTTCGACCGGGAGATCGGCCGCACCTGGCGGCACGCGCACACCGCCCGCGACGACGTGGTGCGCGCCGTCGGGACGGGCGCGGGCGAACTGGTCTGGGAGGTCGACGGCGAGCCCGTCGCGCAGGCGGCCGCGCGCGCCGTCGTCGCGGGCATGTCGCGGATCGGGCCCGTCTACACCCCGCCCGAGCACCGCGGCCGGGGCTACGCCGCCGCGGTCACAGCCGCGGCGGCCCGATGGGCGCTCGGCAGCGGTGCCCGGTACGTGCTGCTCTACACCGACCTGGCGAACCCGACGACGAACCGGCTCTACCCCCGCCTGGGCTTCCGCCCGCGCTACGACGCGCTCGAGCTGCGCTTCGCGCGCCGTGGCCGCCTGATCGACGTCGGCATCGGCGGTCCATGCGGCGGGTCGCTTGCCTGATCAGCTCCCGTGACGGCTGATCACGGCCGTCGCGTTGCAGTTGCTGCCGTGATGCTCACCGGCGGGCGAGCTGATCATCGGCGTCCGCTGTGGCGGTCGATGCTGCCCGTCAGCTCACCGGCGACGGGCTGCGCGCGCTCGGCGCGGCACCGGTCGGCCGAGGGCCGAGGCATCGCGGTGGACGCCGCGGGTTTGGCAGGATCGTCGTGTGGTGTCGGGCGAGCGCAACGTGGCGTCGGTGTCCGGGGTGCCCGGACGAGGGGCGCCGCCCGGACGGCTGTCGACGGGCCGGCGCCCCAATGCGCTCGCCCGGCTCGGGCTGACCGGCCCGCGAGCCGAGGAGACGCTGCGGACACTGGGGTGGTGGGCGGACGACCAGCCCGCGAGGGGCGTCGAGGACGTCATGTGGGCCCTGGCCCGCAGCCCCGACCCCGACCTCGCGCTGCGGGCGCTGGACCGGCTCGCGGGCGCGAACGCGCGCGAGTGGACCGCCTGCGACGCCGCGCTGCGCGGTGACGCCGTGCTCCGCGGGCGGCTGTTCGCCCTGCTCGGCGGCTCGACCGCGCTCGGTGACCACCTCGTCTCCCATCCCGACCGCTGGCGCAGGCTGACCGCGGCAGCCCCCGACGCGTGCACCGACGTCGCCACCCGCACGGCGTCGTTGCTGACGGCCGTCGGCGCGGACCCCGACGGCCCGCCGGCGGGAGCACAGGGCGCCGCCGCCGCGTCGTTGCGCGACGGCGAGGCCGTGAACGCCTTGCGCACCGCCTACCGCGACGAGATGCTCGCCCTCGCCGCCGCCGACCTCGCCGCCGTCAGCGAGCCGTCGCTGCCGATCCTGCCGCTCGAGGACGTCGCCGCGCAGCTCGCCGACCTGGCCACCGCGGCCCTGCGGGCGGCGCTCGCCGTCGCGCTCGCGGAGACCGACGGCGAGCCGGGCCGGCTCGCTGTCATCGCCATGGGCAAGACGGGTGGCGCGGAGCTGAACTACGTCAGCGACGTGGACGTCGTGTTCGTCGCCGAACCCGCGGACCAGGGGACCACCAGGCTGGCCGCCCGGATGATGCGCATCGCGGGGGAGGCGTGCTTCCCGGTCGATGCGAACCTGCGTCCCGAGGGCCGGCAGGGCGCGCTGGTCCGCACGCTCGACGGACACGTGGCCTACTACAAGCGGTGGGCCAAGACCTGGGAGTTCCAGGCGCTGCTCAAGGCGCGCCCGGTCGCGGGCGACCCCGACCTGGGCAAGGCCTACGCCGAGGCCGTCGCGCCGATGGTGTGGACGGCCGCGGGCCGGCCCGACTTCGTCGCGGACGTGCAGGCCATGCGCCGCCGCGTCGAGGAGCACGTGCGCCCGGACCACGCCGACCGCGAGCTCAAGCTCGGTCGCGGCGGGCTGCGCGACGTCGAGTTCGCCGTCCAGCTGCTCCAGCTCGTGCACGGCCGCGCCGACCCCGCGCTCCGCTCCCCGACGACGCTCGACGCGCTCGCCACCCTCGCGAGCCGCGGGTACGTCGGGCGCGACGACGGGGCGAACCTCGCCGCCTCGTACCGCTTCCTGCGGCTGCTGGAGCACCGGCTGCAGCTGCAGCGCATGCGCCGCACGCATCTGCTGCCCGCCGAGGACGACACGGACGCGCTGCGCTGGCTCGCACGGGCCGCCAAGCTGCGGCCCGACGGGCGGCACGACGCCGTCGGGGTCCTGATCGAGGAGTGGCGGCGCAACGCCCGGCGCGTCCGGCGCCTGCACGAGAAGCTGTTCTACCGGCCGCTGCTCGACGCGGTGTCGCGGGTGTCGGACGCGGGCCTCTCCGCGGAGGCCGCGACCATCCGGCTCGGCGCGCTGGGCTGGGCGTCGCCCGAGGGCGCGTTGCACCACATCCGGGCGCTGACCGGCGGGGTGTCGCGGGCGGCCGCGATCCAGAAGACGCTGCTGCCGGTGCTTCTCGACGAGCTCGCCCGCACCCCGGACCCGGACCGCGGGCTGCTGGCCTACCGACGCGTGTCCGAGGCGCTCGCCCGAACTCCCTGGTACCTGCGCCTGCTGCGGGACGAGGGTCTGGTCGCCGAGCGGCTGATGCGGCTCCTGGGCACGTCCGCGCTGGTTCCGGACCTGCTCGTGCGCGCCCCCGAGGTGCTGCGGCTGCTCGCCGCGCCGGTCGCAGGCCAGCCCGACGAGCTGATCCGGGACCCGGCGAACGCCGCTGCGACCCTGCGCACCGCCGTCGGCCGCCAGCACGATCCGCACGCCGCCGCGACCACGGCCCGCTCGGCCCGCCGCCACGAGATGCTGCGGATCGCGTGCGCGGACCTGCTCGGCAAGATGGACGTCGAACAGGTCTGCAGCGGGCTCTCGGCGGTCTGGGCCGCGGTGCTGCAGGGCGTGCTCGCGTCCGGGCTGCGCGCGCTCGGTGGGTCGACGCCACGGGCCCGGCTCGCCGTGATCGCCATGGGCCGGCTGGGCGGCGCTGAGCTGGGCTACGCCAGCGACGCGGACGTCCTGTTCGTCTGCGAGCCGCTCGGCGGCGCCACGGATCACGAGGCCGCCAAGTTCGCCACGACCGTGGTCGAGACCGTCCGCCGCGAGCTCGGCAGCGCGAGCCCGGACCCGGCCCTGGTGATCGACGCCGACCTGCGCCCGGAGGGCCGGTCCGGCCCCCTCGTCCGCACGCTCACCTCCTACCGGGAGTACTACGCGCGCTGGTCGGAGGTCTGGGAGGCCCAAGCGCTGGTCCGGGCCCGCCCCGTCGCGGGCGACGCCGACCTCGGCCGCCGCTTCATCGAGCTCATCGACCCGATCCGCTATCCGGACGACGGCCTGACACCCGCGCAGATCACCGAGATCCGGCGGATCAAGGCACGGGTGGACGCGGAGCGGCTGCCCCGCGGTGCGGACCGGACCACGCACACCAAGCTCGGCCTCGGCGGGCTCGCGGACGTCGAGTGGACGATGCAGCTACTGCAGCTGCAGCACGCGGGCGACATCCCGGAGCTGCGCACCACCGGTACCCTCGACGGCCTGCGCGAGGCGGCCGAGGCGGACCTGATCACCCACGACGACGCCGAGGAGCTGGCCGCGGGCTGGATGATGGCCACCCGCGCCCGCAACGCGATCATGCTGGTGCGCGGCAAGCCGGGCGACCAGCTGCCGCGCTCGGGCCGCGAGCTGGCCGCGGTCGCGACGGCGCTGGGCTACCCGCCGGACGGCGACCCGGGCGTGTTCCTCGACGACTACCGCCGCGCCACCCGCCGCGCCCGCGCGGTGGTGGAGCGGGTGTTCTACGGCTGGTGAGTCTCCGGGCGCGGCGGCCGGCGCGGTTGTGCGCGCACGATCAACCCAGCTGATCGTGCGGGACGAATCCCGTCGTGGCCGGCCCGAATTGTGCCCGCACGATCAGCGCACACCGCGTCGAGCTGATCGTCCGGGCGCAATCGGTGCCGGTGGGCACGCGATACCGCCCGGACGATCAGCCGGCTGGAATCCACGTGAGCCGGCCGGCGCGACGGGCTAGCGTGCCGGCGTGCCCTCCACCGAGCACCTCCTCGCCTTCCTGCTCGCCGGCGTCGTGCTCGTCGCGATTCCCGGCCCGAGCGTGCTGTTCATCGTCGGTCGCGCCCTCGCGCACGGCCGCCGCGCGGCGCTCACCAGCGTCGCGGGCAACACGACCGGCGTCGTGCTGATCGTCCTCGCCGTCGCGCTCGGGATCGGGGCCCTCGCCGCGGCCTCGGCCGCGGTCTTCTCGGTGCTCAAGCTCGCCGGTGCGGTCTACCTCGCCTACCTCGGTGTGCAGACCTGGCGGCACCGCGGCGACCTCGCCGTCGCGCTCGGCGCTGCGGGTGCCCCACCCGGCCGTCGGGTCTTCTGGCAGGGCGTCGTCGTCGGCGCGACCAACCCGAAGGTGCTCGTGCTGTTCGTGGCCCTGCTGCCGCAGTTCACCGACCCCGCAGGCGGGAGCCCGGCCACGCAGATGCTCGTGCTCGGGCTGCTGTTCGCCGTGCTCGCCGCGACGCTGGACAGCGTGTGGGGGCTGGCGGCGGGCGCCGCGCGCGACTGGTTCGCGACCTCGCCCGCCCGCCTGCGCCGGGTCGGCGGTGCGGGTGGGCTGATGATGATCGGGCTGGGCGCCACGCTCGCGCTGACCGGCCGCCGCGACTGACGGCACGCCATCAGATCTCGGCCGTGGCCTAACCTGCCCCCGGAACGTTCGGGAGGGTCCGTGTCGGTCGACTTCTACGCACAGGTGACGACGCCGGTCGGCGTCGCGGACCTGCTCACCACCGCGGGGTCGGTGATGGCCGAGCTGATCGGCCTCGACGACCCGGACGCGCTCGCCGTCGTCGTCGGCCGGGTGCGCCTGGCGGGCCGGTTGGTGGGCGGGGGCGAGGTCCTCACCGACCGACGGCTCGCCGCGGAGCGGATCGGACCCGGCGCGCCGAACCGGTCGCTGGACGTCGTCGACGCAGCCGGCGAGGAGCTGGCCGCGATGCTGGTCTCCGAGACCTCCGCGGACTGTCTGCTGGTGGTGAGCCCGCGCCCGACGGCGCGCGCCATCGTCACCGGGCTGTCGGTTGCGCTCGCGGCGGCCCTCCTGGGCGAGGGTCGGGTGGACGACAACGACCTCCGGCTCGTCGACGGATACGAGACCGACGTGGCCGGGTTCGTCGCTGCGACCCGGTTGCCGCACGGCGACCGTCCTGTCCCCGCCGCTGCGCTCGCCTTCCTCCGTCAGTTCCCGCGTACGCGGGAGTGGCCGCCCGCCTGACCGAAAGGGCAGCGATCGTGCCCGCTCGGGCAGAGTCGATCAGCGCGGGCGGGAGATTGCCTAGTCTGCCTATATGGGCGGCAGCGGGTGAGCAGGCGGGTGGCGCCGAGCCCCGACGACGGAGCCGGTGCGTCGCCGCAGTCCGCGACGCGCCGCGGGCCGGGTGCGGCTGCTCGGGGTGGTCCGCGGTCGGGCGGCCCGGCCGGTGTCATGGCGCTCCAGCGCCTCGCCGGGAACGCGGCCGTGGCGGGAGTCCTCGGGCGAGCCGGAAGCGCGCCCGAGCCGGCCCCCGCGGCCCCGGTGCCCGCCACGAGCCCCGACCTGGCGCTGCACGCAGCAACCGGGGGTGGGGCGGCCACGGGAGGCCCGGCAGGCGGCGGCAACGGCAGCGGGGGCGGACCGGTCGCACCGAGCACATTCGCCGCCGGCGTGTCCGGCTTCGCCGCCCTCGTAGGGTCCTCGACCGCGCAGGCCGCCGCGTCGGGAGCCGCTGTGCTCGCCGCTCCGGCAGCGATCCGCGGTCCGGACCCGGCCGAGCCGCCGGTGCTGCCCGAGCCGTCGCCTCCCGCCGCGGTGCCCGCTGCGCCGACGCCCGCACCGCCGACCGGCGGCGACGGTGGCCTCGACGTCGCCGCGACGACCGACGGCATCGCCGGGCACACGACGGTGGTCGCGACGGGTGTCGACGCCGCAGCAGCCGGCGCCACCGCTGCGGCCACCGCGATCGCCTCCCCTGTCGTCGGCGCCTCGCGTGCCCCGTCGCCGGTCGCGCTACCGGCGGCCCCGGCCACCCCCGAGGTACCGGCGCCGGTCACGGCCGGTCTGCCCACGCTGGAGCCGGAGGTGGCTCGCGTTCTCGACGGCGGGTTCGGCTCCCGGCTCGCTGCCCGCGCCGAGGCGGCTCGCGCGGAGCACGCCGAGGCGGTGGGCCGCCACGGTGCGCAGGTCGAAGCCGCCCGAGGCGCCCACGAGTCGGCCGTGACGCAGCACCAGGCTGCGGCCGACCGCGATACCGCCGCGGTGCGGACCGCTGCGGATCGGCAGGTCACCGCCGCGAAGTCGGCCTGGTCGGCTGAGTCCGGGTCAGCGGGCGCGGAGGCACGGTCGCAGCTCGGGGCCGCCCGCGCGGCGACGGCCGCCGACGTTGCCGGCCACGCGGGGCGGAGCAACGCCGAGGCAGCGCGGATCGTGCAGGACGGTCAGACCCAGGCCCGAAGTGCCCAAGCCCAAGCCGGCGCACAGCCCGAGGCGGGGGTGCAGCGCTCCTTGTGGGACAGCGCCAAGAAGGCGGCGGGCGGCCTCGTCTCGGCGGCGAAGGACGGGCTCTCCTCGCTGGCCGGGGCGGCCCGCGGCCTGTTGGACGCGGCACTCACCCGGGCGAAGTCAGTGCTGGATGCCGCCCGCACAGCGATCGGTGACCGCGTCGCGCGGTTCACCGAGGTCGCACGCGCCGTCGCCGAGCGGGTGCGCACCCGGCTGGCACAGGCGGCCGGCACCGCTGTGGGTGCCATCCGCTCCGCGGTCGCTGCCGCCCGCTCCGCGCTCGACGGGGTGGTCGCGCGGGTGCGTGCGGTCGGAGCCCGGCTGGTGGCCGGCCTCATCGACGGTGTCCGCCGTGCGGGTGCGTGGCTGGCGGAGAAGGGCAAGGCGATCATCGGGGGCCTGGTGGCCGCCGGGAAGGCGGTGCTCGACCTGGCCGGCAAGGTGCGCCAACTCCTCGCCGTGACCGGGAACAAGGTGCTGACCGGGGTCGTGCGGATCATCGAGGACCCCTCGGCGTTCGTCCGGCCCTACATCGCCGAGGTCGGGAAGATGATCGCCGCGGTACCGGGCAAGGCCGCGGGCCTCTACGACCAGCACATCGCCCCGCTGTTCGGCGGCGGCGGCGCGCCGGCGGCGACGTCGGCCGTGCAGCGACAGCCCGACGGCGACGCGACGACGACTCTCTCCCCGGGGTCGCCCATCCCGGCCGGGCCGACCCGCGGCGCGATCGTCAAGAGCTACCTCGGGCAGCGCCTGACCTACCTGGCGGGCAACTGGGGCAGCGTCATCCTCAACGCACTGCTGGAGATCTTCGTCCCGTTCGTGTCGGTCTACCGGCATCTGCCCGCGGCGATGAAGGCGGCGTGGCAGGCCCTCAAGGACCTGTGGGCGGGCAACGTCAGCGACGCGATCGACAACGGGCTGAAGGCCGCGCGCGAGATGATGGCGATCCTCGGCTCGTTGTTCGCCCTGTTCTCGATCGTCGCCTGGATCGCCGGGTCGATCTTCGGCACACCGATCATCGGCGAGGCCGCGATGTTCGCGATCGGCATGTCCGTGCTGGCCGCCGACCTGGTGCTGCAGCTGGCCAGCATCCAGGCGGCCGGGGCCAACCTCGACAAGCCGGGCCGGACGGTGGCCCAGATGGACGACGACTTCAACGTGATGGCCGACTCGATCTTCTCGCTCGCGATCACCGTCGCGCTGATCATCATCGCGGTGGTCGGGCAGAAGATCGGCAAGGTGCTCCTGGCCCGGTTCCCGCGGGTCGCGGGCGCGCTCGAGGGGATCATGTCGCGGCTGCGGCGGGCCGCCAGAGGCAACCAGCCGGTGGTGGATGTCCCCACCGCCAAGCCCGTGGCCCCGCCGGCGACCGAGTTCCCGGGCCGGGCCGGACTGACGCCGGGGGAGCAGGCCGCGTTCGACCGGTTCATCGCTTCCCAGCGGGCCAACAACAAGCTGACCCCGGAGTTCGAGGCGAAGCTGAAGTCCTCGACGCCCGACCAGCTCCGCAAGATCGCCGCCAAGGAGATGAAGGCGCAGGTCGAGGTCGAGGAGGAGCAGGCGCAGGCGGAGCGGGCCAAGGCCACCAACGCCTCCGACCCGTACGACCCGGTGATGGCGAACAACGAGGTCAAGGACGGGAGTGCCGATCCGGTACAACGAGATGAGGCCGACGGACAGCGAGATCGGCCAGGCCAAGCGGCTGGCCGCGCAGACCGGAGAGCGCGGTGGAGCTGTACGGCGACGGCTACCGTGGCATCGACGGCAAGATCGGTGAGCGCCCGCTGCAGATCAAGGGCGTCCCGGACGGGCCCCCGCCGATGCAGGGCCCCGCGGGGGTGCGCCGGAGCGCCGAGATCGCCCGAGCGAAGGCGATCCGCGACGGCTTCGGCAACGTCGAGGTGCACATCGAGGCGCAGGGCATGACGCGCCAGCAGGTCGCGGCCGCGTTCACCGACCCCAAGGCCAACGGTGTCTACCTCGACGGCACCGGCGCGAGCAAGGTCGTCGTGCACTGCTCGGACGGCGCGTACACACCTCCGCCGCAGGGCCGGCCGGCCACGCCGCTGCCCGGCCCTGATGCACGTCGACGACGACAAGAAGCGGGCGACCGGCAGAAGGCGGATGCGGGGAACGCGGGAGTGAGCTCCGGCGCTCAGCCGAAGCTGACCCCCTGCGCCAGCGGCAGGTCCCGCGAGTAGTTGACGGTGTTCGTCGCCCGCCGCATGTACGCGCGCCAGGCGTCCGACCCCGACTCGCGGCCGCCGCCCGTCGTCTTCTCCCCGCCGAACGCACCGCCGATCTCCGCGCCCGACGTCCCGATGTTGACGTTGACGATCCCGCAGTCCGAGCCGTCCGACGCGAGGAACAGCTCGGCCTCGCGCTGCTCGCCGGTGAAGATCGACGACGACAGCCCCTGCGGCACGTCGTTGTGCAGCGCGATCGCCTCGGCCAGGTCGCGGTAGGTGAGCACGTAGAGGATCGGCGCGAACGTCTCGCGCCGGACCACCGCGGTCTGGCCCGGCATCCGCACGAGCGCCGGACGCACGTACACCCCGGGTCCCGCGCCGACCCGCTCCCCGCCGGCGACGACGGTCCCGCCGTCGGCGACGGCCTCGGCGAGCGCCTCCCGCATCCGGTCGTAGGCGGCGGGGGAGTGCAGGGGGCCGACGAGCGTGCCGGGCTCGAACGGGTCGCCCACCGTCAGCGACCGGTAGGCCGCGGCCACCCGCTCGACGACGGCGTCCGCGACCGACTCGTGCACGATGATCCGCCGCAGCGTCGTGCACCGCTGGCCCGCGGTGCCGGCGGCGGAGAAGACGATGCCGCGCACGGCGAGGTCGAGGTCGGCCGACGGCGCCACGACGGCGGCGTTGTTGCCGCCCAGCTCGAGGATCGTCCGGCCGAAGCGCGCGGCCACCCGCGGCGCGATCGCGGCGCCCATCCGCTCCGATCCGGTCGCGCTGACCAGCGGGACGCGCGGGCTGTCGAGCAGCGGCGCGGCGCCGGCGGCGTCCGTGACGACCACGGTGTTGAGCCCGTCCGGCGCGCCGACCTCACGGGCGGCGCGGTCCAGCAGCGCCGCCGCGGCGACGGCGACCAGCGGCGTGCGCTCCGACGGCTTCCACACCAGGGCGTTGCCGCACACCAGCGCGATCGCCGCGTTCCACGCCCACACCGCGCAGGGGAAGTTGAACGCCGAGATCACCCCGACGACCCCGAGCGGGTGCCAGGTCTCCATCAGCCGGTGCCCGGGCCGCTCCGAGGGCATCGTGCGACCCTCGAGCTGGCGGGAGAGACCCACGGCGAGGTCACAGATGTCGATCATCTCCTGGACCTCGCCCCGGGCCTCCGAGACGATCTTGCCGACCTCGATGCCGACCAGGTCCGCGAGCGCGTCCTGATGCGCGGTCAACAGCTCGCCGAAGCGCTTGACCAGCCGGCCGCGCACCGGCGCCGGGACGGTGCGCCACTGCAGGAACGCGGCGTGCGCGCGGTCGATCGCCCGCTCGACGTCCGCGGTGCCGGCGAAGGGCACCGTCGCGACGGCCTCGCCGGTCACGGGGCTGACGACCTCGACCCGGCCGGTGCCCGGCAGCGTGTCGGGGTCCGCACCGCAGCGGCGCAGGGCGGTGGCGGCGCGCTCCCGCAGCTCGGCGGTCCGGGTCGGGGCGAGCGTCCCGGTCATCGGGTCTCCTCGGTGGTCGTCGGAAGGATGTTCGTCGGAATGATCCGCACGCAGAGAGTCCGTGCGGCGGCGCGCAGCGAGGCGTCCTGCTGCGCGGCGTAGAGATCCATGGGGTCGTGCACGGTCGCGCCGAGCACCCCGGCCAGCCGTGCGAGGTCGTACTCCGGGGCTGCGTGGCCCTCCTCGTGGCCCTCGTCGCGGGTGCCCTCGCCGGCGAGGTTGGACCGGAAGATGCCGGCGGCGGACCGCGGCAGGAAGTCTTCGTAGACGATCGGCTCGGGCACGAGGACCCCGGCGTCGACCAGCTCGCGCAGCTCGACGTCCCGCCACCACTCGCAGACCGCGGCGACGGTCGTCCGGCCGGTTCCGCGACCCGGTACGTGAAGAACGCCAACCCCTGCTCCGCCAACCCGCGTTCGGTCGCCGGCAGGTGCCGCCGCCACACCTCCCGGGCGCCGTCGGGTCCACCGCCGCGCGCGTCGGCCTCGGCCACCATCCGGTCGTAGAGCGCGCGCCCCCGCGGCGTCAGCGCGATCCCGCGCTGCTCGACCTCCCCGAACCGCACCCGCAACGCGCCGGTGCGCACCGACCCGTCGGGGTACCGGAACACCCGGTCCTCGGCGAGCGCGCGGAACGATGTCTGCCGCAGCAACACGTCCGGGCCCTCCCACGCGGGCGGACCCTGGATCTCGTCGATCATCTCGATGCCGCGCGACCGCATCCGCGCCTGCAGCTCGTCGATGTCGAGCACGCGCGGCGTGAGGTGGTTGAGGTGCGTCGTCGGCACCCCGCCGATGTCCGCGGCGACCGACGAGATGTGCTTCCAGATGGTCGTACCAGGCCCGGTCGACCGGGATCGACGACAGCGCGAACGCGGCCGTCGCCCGGCAGAGCAGCGCCTCCGCGTCGCGCTCGGGCAGGCCGCCCTCGGCGGCGGCCCGGTCGGCGAGCGTGAGCAGCTCGGGTGGGAACAGCACCCGGTCGGCCAGGAACGCCTGCAGGCGGGCCCGGGTGTCGGCGTCGAAGTAGCGCGGGTCGTCGACGACCAGCATCGAGGTGAAGACCCGGAACGGGTTGCGGGCCAGCTCGTCCGCGTCGAGGGGCCGGAACGCCGTCGACACCACCGGGACCGACGTAGCCGTCAGGCGAAGCCCCTCGACGGGCCGTGGCGCTGCTCGCAAGCCGGCGGCTGCGGGTGAGGGCTCGGCGTCGCGCAGGTCGTAGAAGCCGACGGGGTACATGCCGAACGCGGCGAACACCCGTGCGGCCTGCGCCAGCTCGCGCGGCGTGCCGACGCGGATCGCCCCGTGCCGCTCCGCGCTCACCCGCCCGACGCTGCCCAGCCGCTCGGCGTCACCGCCGTCCCGGCCCACCACCTCGGCGTTGATCTCGCGTGTGACCTCGACCAGCGTCTCGTACGCGGGCACCTCCCGCCCGTACATGGCGGCCAGGCCCCGCGCGAAGGCGGCCCGCAGCTCCCAGGTCACGACCACGTGGTCACCGTCCCAGGCCGGCCAGCACCCGGTCCAGGGCCGCCACGCCCGCCGCCAGCTCCTGCTCGGTGACCGTCAGCGCCGGGCGGAACCGCAGGCTGCGCGTGCCGCAGCCGAGGACGAGCACGCACTCGTCCGTGCGCAGCCGCTCGACGACGTCATCACGCAGTTCTCGCGACTCCAGCGTCACCGCGCACATCAGCCCCCGTCCCCGCGGGTCCGTCACCGCGGGGTGGTGCTCGGCCAGGTTGCGCAGCATCGTCAGCAGCCGCCGCCCCAGCGCGGCGGCCCGCGGGATCAGCCCGTCGGCCTCCACGACCTCCAGGATGCGCCGGGCCCGCACCATGTCGGTGAGCCCACCGCCCCACGTGGAGTTGATCCGCGAGCTGACGGCGAAGACGTTGTCGGGCACCTCGTCCACCCGCCCGCCTGCCATCACGCCGCAGACCTGCGTCTTCTTGCCGAACGCGACGACGTCCGGAGTCAGCCCGAGCTGCTGGTAGGCCCACGCGGTGCCGGTCAGCCCGCAGCCCGTCTGCACCTCGTCGACGACGAACAGCGCGTCGTGGGCATGGCAGAGCTGCTGCAGCTCCTGCAGGAACTCGGGGCGGAAGTGGTGGTCGCCGCCCTCGCCCTGGATGGGCTCGACGATCGCGCAGGCGATGTCGTGCGGGTGCGCGGCGAAGGCCTCCTTCGCCTGCGCGAGCGCGGCCAGCTCCCGTTCCCGCTGCTCCGCGACCGGGATCGCGGCGCGGACGTAGGGGTTGTCGATCCGCGGCCAGGCGAACATCGGGTAGCGGGCGGTCTTGACGGGATCGGTGTTCGTCAGCGACATCGTGTACCCGCTCCGGCCGTGGAACGCCTCGCGCAGGTGCAGCACGCGGGTGCCGCGGGCGGGGTCGAGGCCGTGCGCCTCGTTCCACCGCGACTTCCAGTCGAACGCGACCTTGAGCGCGTTCTCGACGGCGAGCGCGCCGCCCTCGACGAAGAACAGGTGCGGCAGGCCTGCGTCGCCGAGCACGCGGTCGAACGTGTCGACGAACCGCGCCATCTCGACCGTGTAGACGTCGGAGTTGCTGGGCTTGGTGAGCGCGGCCGTCAACAGCTCGGCACGGAAGGCGGGGTCGTGGGCGAGCGCGGGGTGGTTCATGCCGAGCGCGGACGAGGCGAAGAACGTGAACAGGTCGAGGTACTCGGTGCCGTTGCGGGCATCGACCAGCCACGAGCCGTGCGACCGCTCCAGATCGAGGACGAGATCGAACCCGTCGACGAGCAGGTGCCGGGCCAAGCGGGTGTGCACGTCCGCCGCGGCGGAGACGCGCTCGACGGCGAGAGTCATGCCGACATGATACGACAAACTTCCTGTCAAACGTGAGTCTCACCGGAAAGTTTCCGGCAGACGTCGAACTGATTACGCGTCTCCGGCGGTCGGCGGGCGACGTTCGAAGAACGTCTGCAGCACGACCGTCGTGCGCGTGGCGACGTTCGCGCGCGCCCGGATCTCCTGCAGCACGCCCTCCAGGGCCCGCGGCGAGGCGGCGCGCACGAGCAGCAGGTAGTGCTCCTTCCCGGCGACCGAGTAGCAGGCCTCGATGGCCCCGACCTCGACCAGGCGCTGCGGGGCGTCGTCGGGCTGGGCCGGGTCGAGCGGGGTGATGGCGACGAACGCCGCCAGCGGCAGCCCCAGCGCCTCGAGGTCGACGGCGGCGGCGTACCCCGTGATCACGCCGCGGGACTCCAGCCGCCGCACCCGTGCCTGGACCGCCGACACCGAAAGGCCCGCCTCCGCGGCGAGCGTCGCGAGCGTCGCCCGACCGTCCGCGGCCAGCAGGCGGACGAGGAGCGCGTCGGTGTCGTCGTCGAGGCCGTGGGTCACGGCTGGAGGCTAGGCCACGGCGGGGATTCTCCCGGACGGCGATGGGCAGACTGGCCGGGTGACCACCGACCTCCACAGCGCGTTGGGCACCGCGCTCGACGGCGTGCTCGCCACCGCCCATGACCGCCCCGAGGTGCTCGCCGCCGCGGTGCTCGCACTGGTCGTCGTCGTGTGGACGGCGTCGTGGCGCGTCGCGCGCGGCGTGGTGACGATCGCTCACGAGGGCGGGCACGCGCTGGTCGCGGTGCTCGCCGGGCGAGGCCTGAGCGGGATCCGGCTGCACTCCGACACGTCCGGGGTCACGACCTCGACCGGCCGGGCCGGTGGCGTCGGCCTGGTGCTGACCTTCCTCGCCGGCTACCCGGCGCCGGCCGTCCTGGGGCTGGTGGGCGCCCTGTTCGTCGCCACCGACCGGGCGGCGGCCGCGCTGTGGCTGGTCGTCGTGCTGCTCGTCGCGACGCTCGTGCAGGTCCGCAACGCCTACGGGGTGGTGCTGGTCCTGGCGACCGGCGGAGCCGTCGGGGCCGTGGCCTGGTGGGGCGACGCGGCGCTGCGGGGCGCGTTCGCGGCCGCTCTGTCGTGGTTCCTGCTGTTCGGCGCGCTGCGGTCGGTGCGCGAGCTGCAGCGCGGCCGCCGCCGCGCGGTGCCGCGGCTCGGTGACGAGTCGGACGCGGACGCGCTCGCCCGGCTCACCGGGATTCCGGGCGGAATGTGGGCGGCGGTGTTCTGGCTGGCGGCGGTGGCGGCCGTGATCACGGGCGCCTGGGTGCTGGTGAGAGGAATCGGGTGAGGTGTGCGGGTCCGGTCGGGGGCGCGTGTCCACCCGACCGGACCCATCGATCTCGGCCCCGTCCACTCCCCGAACGGCCGAGCACGCGAACACGTCCGACCAGGACGGGCCGGAGTGTGATGCGGAACACCTGAGGAGAGCTAAGCAACTCGGGGACGCCGTTGTCAATGCGCCCTTCGACCGACTCCGGGGCCTCAGAGGACCTGATGCTCGACGCGCACCCGCGTCAGCCCCAGGGCCGCGACGAGCCGCTCGGGCCAGTGGCGCGCGGTGCGCAGGACGACGGAGCGCCCGTGCCGGTCGGCCATCCGCTCCAGCACGAGCAGGTTCCGGTGGTCTGCGAAATCCAGGCCCGTCGCGTCCACCACGACCTCCGACCCTCGGTCGTCCAGACCCGCGCGGTCCACCGCGGCGGCGAAGAGGTCGACGGTCGTCAGGTCGAGCTCGCCGGACAGCGCGAGGTCCGCGTCCGGTGTGGCGTGCATCCGGAACGGCGCCTGCTCCGCGCTCCCGCCCGGATGCAGGCAGGCGAGCTGCGCGACGGTGTCGTCACCCAGCTCGGACCGCCGGTAGCCGCAGAGGGCGGAGTACGGGGCGAGCGTGATGTACCGGTCGACCTGGTGCTCGTAGCGGGCGAACGCGTCGAGCTGCGCGGGCGTGCGGACGAGCATCGTCACGTCCGCCGCGACCCGCAGGCCCGTGAAACCGTCGGCCACCGCCGTCCGGGTGTCGGCGGCGTACAGCTCGACCTGTGTCCGGGCGTCTACGCATCTCTCGCTGCCTGCGTAGCTGCCCGAGACCGGCAGGACCTCGACGGCACCGGGCCGGCGCGCCTCCTCGAGCCGCTCCAGCGGCGCCAGCTCGGCGCGCAGGCTCTCCTCGTCGCCCGCGGCGATGTAGCGCACGCGGAGGCCACGCGCGAGGCCGTCGGCCAGGTACTCCACCGCGGCGGCGCGGAAATCGGCGTGGTCGTCGAACACCCAACACAGGTGACTGTGCGACCGGCCCACGCTCTGGCTCGCGCCGGAGTCGCCCACGCGCAAATCGTAGGTAAACCTGACAGGCGATCGCGCGGGCCATACGGCGTAAGTACCGGCGCCTGCGGGGGAGTCACCCGTGGTTCTCGACGACCCCCCGGACGAACGCCGCCTGCCCCGCATGCTGGATGTCGTCGTCCGCGACGCTGACCAGGCGGACGCCGAGCGTGACCGGGGGATCCCACCGGCGGTCGACGATCCGGTCCAGGTCGGCCTCGCCGATCCCGTCCAGGTACCGCAGGGTCTGCTCGTGCACGGCGTCGTAGTACCCCAGCAGCAGGGCGGCGTCCGCGCGCACCCCGGCGACGTCGTCGCTGCTCTGCCCGTATCCGGTGGCGTCCGCGGCGAAGGGGAGCCCGAAGCGGGTGACCCAGCCCTGCGCCGTCCAGACCTGCTCGACGCCCGCGACGTCGGCGACGTGGTCGTCCTGCACCCGCGTGAGGTGCCAGACCAGCCAGGCGATCGAGTTCGCGCCGCCGTCCACGCGGTGGGTCACCGCCGCCTCGTCGAGGCCCTCGACGGCCCCGTGCACATCGGTCTTGACCCGGTCGAAGAGATCGCGCAGCAGGTCGATCGCGTTCATGACAGCGGCGCCCGATAGAGGTAGCCGCCCGCGTCGGTGTCGATCTCGGCGATCAGCCGGTTCACGTCGATCAGCCGCCCGCCGGGCCCCACCATGCCCTCGGCCGTGGGGTCGAGCCCGAGGACGAACCGATCACCCACCTCGTTCTCGACCAGTGCCCAGAGCGCCACCGGGGCGCCGTCCTCGCCGGCACCACCGCTGGTCCGCCAGCCGGGAGCCGCCGTCTCGATCTCGACGATCGTCCACGCCACCGGGCTACCGTGCCATGTGGATCGACGCCGTGCCAGCGGTGGGTGGCGGCGTCAGCTCCGGTGGATGAGCCGGGGGAACCGGGTGAACCGGCGCGGGTACAGCGGGCCGCCGACGCCGCGTGGGAGCAGTGGCCAGGCGAAGGCGGTGACGACGACGCTCAGCAGCACCGCCCCGGCGCCGAGCAGCCCGCCGGTGAGTGCCGCGACGATCACGAGCGGGATGCCCACGACGACGAGCGCGCTCAGCGGTGCCGCGTTCGCCGACCGGTACCACCGGCGTCGTGGGGAACGCCGCGCGCGGGCCCGGACCGGTTCGGGGGTCTCGAGCAGCAGCCGCTGTTCGAGATCGGCGATCATGGCCAGCTCGGACGGGCTGAGGGGGCGGCCCGCGGCGTCGTCGGGAATCACAGCAGGGTGATACCCGAACGTGTCGGCCTTCACCCGTGTCCGGGCGTGCTCCGAGCAGCGATGCTGTGACCGATCCGGCCACGACGCGTCCACCCCGCGCAGTGACCGATCCGGCCCTGACGCGTCCGCCCCGGACTCCGTCCGGGACGGCCGCCCCGCACCGGATCAAGCACGAGGCGGCCGCCCCGCGCCGGATCAATCCGCGGTCAGGCGCTGCGCTGCGCCGCACCCCGACCGGCGGTGCACCCCTCGGAACCCGTCCGGCGGGCGTGCGGCTCGTCGGAGTCGTCGGGTTCGAACGCGTGGCCGTCGAGCACGTCGAGCCGGCGGAAGATGATGCCCTCCCGCAGCGCCCACGGGCAGAGCTCGAGCTCAGGGACGCGCAGCGCGCGCATCGCGGCCCGCGCGACGATCGCCCCGGCGACGAGCTGGTGCGCGCGGCCCGGGCTCACCCCCTTGAGCTCGGCGAGGTCGCGGGACGACATGCGGGTGACGAAGGCGAGCAGCTGACCCAGCTCGGCCGCGGTCAGGACGGGCCGACCCCCGGTCAGCCGGGCCAGCGAGCGGAAGGTCTTCGACGTGCCGACGGACAGGTCCGGGGCTCCTCCGCCGCGCAGTTTCCGGGCGACCGGGGCGAGCACCGCGTCGGCGTGCGCCTCCAGCGCCGCGACCTCGGAGCGCTCCGGTGGGTCGGCGCGGAACCAGTCGCGGGTCGTCCGCCCGGCCCCCAGCGGAACCGACACCGCGACGTCCGGGTGCTCGTCGTCACCGGCGGCCAGCTCGAGCGACCCGCCGCCGATGTCGAGCACCAGGAGCCGGCCCGCGGACCAGCCGCACCAGCGTCGCGCGGCGAGGAACGTGTAGCGGGCCTCGTCCTCGCCCGGCAGCAGCCGCAGCGCCACACCCGTCTCGCTCCGGACGCGGGCCGTCACCGCCGCGGAGTTCGTCGCGTCGCGCAGGGCCGAGGTCGCGAACGCGAGCACCTCGATGCAGCCCGCGTCGGCCGCCTGGGCCGCGGCCCGGGCGACGGCGTCGACCAGCGCAGCCGCACCCTCGCCGGTGAGCCGCCCGGCGGCGTCGATCCGCTCGGCGAGCCGCAGCTCGGTCTTCTCCGACGTCATCGGCGTGGGCCGGGCGCCCCGGTGGGCGTCGACGACGAGCAGGTGGACGGTGTTGGAGCCGACGTCCAGCACCCCGAGCCGCTTCGAACCGATCACCTGCGCCCCCTCCGGCTTCGAGGGCGCGACGCTACGCAGCGGAGGCGAACGGCGGCTGAACCCCGGACGAACGAAGGCTACGCGGGCGCCGGGCGCGCCACGGCCTACCGGGTCACCCCGCCGGCTCGCGCCACCGCCGCACACGGTCCTCCTCACGCCGGAGGTGGTCGACCTCGGCGACACGTGCCGTGACCTCGGGTGATGCGGTGTGCTGGGCGACCGCACGCTCGGCCTCGGCCAGCTCACGCGCCGCTGCGGCGTCGGCGGGATCGGGGAACGTCGCCGGGAGCGCGGCGGGCACGTCCGCGATGTGACGTTCGCGACGGTACGGGTTGTCGTCGGGCAGGTGCCCGGCGAAGCGGCCCCACGCGCCGAGGAACAGGAGCAGTGCCCCGGCGACGAAGCTGAACACCACGTTGGAGATCTGGAACGCCAGCAGGTTCAGCCGCGTGCCCAGCACGATCGCGTTCACGAGCCCGGAGAGGACGAACGCCGATCCGGCGATCACGAGAATGGTCGAGGCCGTTCGCCCGCCGCGGAGCCCGGCCGCGACCAGCACGGCCCCGACGGCGATGGAGATCACCGCGAGGAGGCCGTTCGACGAGAGCCCGAGCACGGTCCGCCCGGTGGTGGAGAACATCTCGGGCCCGGCCCACAACCCGAGGATGCCGAACCCGGCCAGGCCGACGCCGAACACGACGGCACCGACGCGGTGCAGATGATCGAGCGGGGTCACGGTGCCCCGCGAGGATGTGCGCATGGCGACTCACCCACTTCACGGTGCTCCCGCACGGTGGCGGCCGCACCTGCTGTCCACGGTTGATGGGCGTGCACCTCAGGGGCGGCACGCCGGGCCGCGGACGCTCGGCCTCGCTCCGGCGGAGCGGCAGGGGCGGAGTCGGGCTCCGTACGCCCGTCGGCCGTGGTGACCGGAGCGCGACGACCAGCTTACCGCTCGTCGGCGCGCGGCGCGCTCGTCGATCCGATCCGGCGGCAGAACGCCGCCGGCCCGGCCTCTCCACACGAGGGTGGAGGGACCGGGCCGGTGTGATCACGCCGCGAGAACCCGTGTCAGCAGGTCACGCAGGCTGATCGATCAGACGTCGCAGGTTCGTCACGGGTTCGTCCTGACCAGGACATCCACCCGGCGAAGGTGCGTTGACCTGCTCGAACGCTTGCGGCAGTTGTTGCCGAGCAACACGATCCGCGCCCGCTGCGCCAACCCGGCCCGGACCGAGCTCGACCGCACCAGCCCTTCCAACCGCGGACGATCACGGACATTTCTCCTTGGTCCATTCGTGAGATCGGAGGAGGACGCCCTTGGCGGTCACGTTCCAAGCGGTGCTCCGGGGGACGCAAGCGAACCTGCTCTTGCGGTTCCGATCAACGAATACATTGACGTTGGAGAATTTGGAACTCACGTCTGTGCCGTTATTCTGATACGATTTGACTTCAGTTGTCAAGGCCCAGGGGCATTTGGTTTGCCAGTCCGCGCTACCCTGCCATTCGCAGTGCTTACCCTTTCCGTCAGGCTTCGACCATACGCAGAAGCTCCCGACTGGGCAATCCCACGGCCCGGCCGGGACGGGCTTGGGCTGGGCGCTCTGAAAGGTAGCGATAACGAGCAGTAGCGCTGCTGCCAGTACGGTAGGCAGCCCGCTGAGCGCGGGGTGGGGCCGTCGCCAGCCGCGCCGTCGGTCGGGGAACCTGGTGGGTGGCGAGCTGAACCGCTGTGGGAGCGACGGGACTTGCGCGAGTGTAGGTGTCTGCGAGGGTGGGCGGTTTGGAGCTGGCCTGATCGGGATGGGGTGGTTGCCTGACGGTAGTCGAAGGGCATGTGCCCACTGTTGGGGAGACGGGCGCGACCAAGGGTTGGTTCCGATCCCTTGTCGCGCCAGTTCACCGAGCTGCCTGGAGAAATTCGATAATGCCGCGGGATCGTGGGTATCCTGGTCTCCGGCGAACAATCGGATGGCAAGTAGCGCGAACTTGTACGCATCGCTGTGAATGGTACCCGTTTGTTGCCCGGCGGGGGCCTGCCACCCGCGGGTCTCCGCCTGGGGTAGCACAGAGCGGCCGTTGAGCTGCATGGCGTCGCAGTCAACGAAGAAGCAGCGTGGGATGGAGGTGAAGCTTGGGAAGATGTTAAGCGGCGATAAGTCACCGACGGTGACGCCGTGCCGGTGGAGCATGTCGATCGTCTCCGCCACGTCGCGGAGAAACTCCATCCGCCAACTGTTTTTCAGCGGAATCCGCACGAGGCTCAGGTATGCTTCGTCATTCAACAAGTGCTGTAGCTGGCAGTACTCGTCGTTACCGCCACCGGGAAGATGGAGCGGTCGGAGGAAGTCTTTTGGGATCGCGGGCATGAGAAATCCGATCGGGCGCCCCGATGCGTCTTCCACAACAGCCTGTGGCCAGGCGGTCCGCTCGCTGAGCAGCTCACGCGGGGCACCGTACAACTTTCCCTGGAATCTCACCAGATCTCTTAACCCTTCGGCATCTATGACCTCCAGCCACTGGGGTTTGTATTTCTTGCAAACAAGCTTCAGCGTCGGCGACCTATCCTGGATCGCAGTCACGCGGTAGACGCGCCCCTGGCCGCCATCGCCCAAGAGCTGCTGATCGAGGCTGAGTGCGGCGACCGGGATCCGTTCAAGGAACTGGCCGGTCACTGCTTCTCACGGGCGTTGCCTGGTTCCGGAATCGGCCAGATCGCGACGAGGGTCCGGTCGTCGTCGAAGGTCTCACGTGAGAAGTCCAATATGTATGCCAGTTTAAGCGCGGGCGGCGGGTTAGCAAGCGTCCTGGCAAATAGATCGCCAACAGGTCCTGAGCCGTCACCCAACGGACCGCCAAATCCATCGGTACCAATGAGTAGTACACCGTCCAGCGGTAGCCTGACGTGCCACGGCCGTATCGGGTCAAGGACTTGCGGCAGGGCGACAACCGCACTGTCCAGCAGATAGGAGCCGTTGTTGTCCGCCGAATCAAATACATTCTGGAACAACCCGTCCCGCAACAACCAGGCGCTGGTATCGCCAACTCGCACCATTGTCGCGGCCAGCTCGTCCCGCCCGGTCCTCGTTGGCTGAACCACACCGACCAGAAGCGTAGTCGCGAGCAGTTCCTCCGCCCAGGCACGTTCGCGGTGCCGTCCGCGGAAGTCCTGGGCGCGCTCTGCCAGCTGCCCGGCGACGGTACGGACGACCCGGTCCCAATCGATGCGCCCCGGATCGACATCGAGCGCGTAGAGCACTGCCTCGATGGATTTCTCACAGGCCAGTGCCGAACCTATGTGGGACTGCTTAGCGGAGGAGACACCGTCAGCAACTGCAAAGATCACGGTGCCTGTCGCCGGATGCTCGGACACCGCCGCGTGGTCTTGGCGCGGCGTGCGGTCAAAACGATGTTCATACCCGCGGACCGAGGCCATCCGGACAGTGAAGTACCCGGTGGACCACGCGTCGCAGACGGTATCTGGCCGATACGGTCCAGGTTCGGGTGGACGTGGCGCGAATGTTGCCACCGGGCGGTCGATGACGATCGGCGACCATTGGTTGGTGCCATCGGCGGAGTCCGATGAGACTTGACGGGAACCCATGTTACACCTCGTCGAGCGCGACGGTGAACCCAGCTGGCGGTTCGATGATCAAGTTGTCTACTCCCTCGCCGAGGGTTCGAGTGGAGGCGACAATGCTCTTTGTCAGGGCGGTGCAGAACTCCGCGATTGCCTTTCCGATATTGGCACCGGGGATGGCGACAAAGGCGAACTGCGGCCGCGTAGCAACCTGGCGAATGACCGCCGCCCGTGCCTCACCGATCCCGCACGCGATGATGTTGGGCGCAGCGCGGGTGGTGGCTCTATCGGTGAGGCGCTGGTGTGCTGCCTGCCACTCGTCGAAGGACTCGCCGTCGCTGAGGAAAAATACCACCGGGCGAAAGACAGCGTAGCGCTGTGACTTCAGCATTGCTACGTCCTCCGGGATTAACTGCTGCAGTTTGTCGAAGACCACGCCGTAGTTGGTGCCACCGTCGCTGGCCAGCGAGGTGAGTCCACCCTCGTTGCGGAGGTCAACCAGGTGTGTATGTACGACCGCGTCGTTGTTGAAGCCGATGACCGTGAATCGGATCTTGGCTGCGGTCATCGGCTGTGCTAACAGCGCCCGGTGAATGGAGCCGAGGCCTGCGTTCAAATCATCGATATGAGGGGACATCGAGCCGGACACGTCGGCTACGACATAGACGGGCCAGAGCTGGCCCCGAACATCACCGCTCACGTCTCAGCCTTTCCGGTCATCGTGCTCGCGGGCCAGCTGGAAGCCGGCAGGGCAGCGAATATGTATGTCGCGGTTTTCGTCGAGCACCGCTTGTCCGAAAGCGAAGACGCAAGCGCGGACGAACTCGCAGAACCGTAGGACGGCTACGTCGCGCTGGTGGCTCGTCGCGATGAACGCCAGCTCTGGCCGGGTGGCGATTTCGAGAATTGTACATGCGGTCGCCTGGCCGATGCCGCAGGCCACGATGTCTGGTGCGAAGCGGGTCTGTTCCCGGTCCAGCAGCTGCCGGTGCGATCGGCGCCAGTTCGTCCCGTCGGCCGGCTCGCTGCCGGTCAGGATGAGCACCTGCGGTCGACGCACCCTGAAACCCTGGTCTTTAAGCTGCTGCACGTCGCCGGGGAGATGATCGAGCAACCATGTGAACGCCATGCCTAACCGGGCCGTTCCCCGGGCCGTCAAGTGGGGCGGCGCTACACCCGCTCGCACCTCCTGCAGAGCGAGTCGCTCCGCCACGTCGTCGGCGTAGCCAAGCACCGAAATTCGGACGGCGCGGGCTATCGGTGGAGCGCCGATGAGAGCGGTGCAAAGAGAAGTCATTCCAGCATTCAGGTCGTCCATCCATACAGTAGACGACTCGTCGAGCAGGATATATACAGGTGTAAGGCAATGTTGCTCCACGGGGGTTGGCAGGACGGTCGGACGTCGTTGCACAAGTGCCCCCTGACCGCTTCCGGCCTCGCTCAGGAGAGCCTTGTCGATCATATCTAAGGCGGCGTGCAACGGCAGCTGATCCAACAGAGCGCTGGCGTTACCAGCGACGACGTTCGGTACCTTAATCTTCGCCAGCTCCCTGAGGAAGATCTGCGTGGCGACGACGTTCGGGCCCAGGATTCTCAACTTCTCCTCAAGAGCGGCAACCTCCAGTTTTCGTCGTTCCCGCTCTGCCTCATTTCGAATCTGCTCCGTCTTCCTTTCCACCTTTGCCTGTTCATGTGCGTATTCGAGTATCTGTATCTTCTCGCGCTCTGTGGCAATATCTTTCCGGAGCTGGTCTAGATCCAACGTCTCCGACTCGAACTCGTTCAACGTCGTGCGGACAGCCTCGATATCCGACTCGGCGAGCGCCTCGCTTATACGGCCCTCAAGCTGTAGACGCACCTCATCGTGCTTGCGCATAAAATCGAGGACGTTGTGCTCGGCGGCTGCCTCGTGGAAGTATCCCTCCACAGTCCTACCCAGAACCCGCTCAACAAACCGCTGAACCGGCGCCCGGTTCGAAATGGGGGCTAAGCTCGGGTGCGATGCACCGATCTCCTGCTCACCGAAACGGCGAACGAGACGAGGCGCGGCTCTGGTGGGAATCCGGATGGTCTGTGTCATGTCGAACCGTAGCCAATGACCCTCAACATTGATCCGTATTTGGTCGAGCGCGACATCCAAACTATTCTCGGACTTGTCAGACCGCTTCGTCCATTCGAGGATAAGATCGCGGGTTGGAATCAGTACGACCCGCGCGAACCACGGATTGATTCGATAGATGCCCTCACCGAGCGTCTCGGCCTGCGCACCCCGCCGTCCCCCATTCTGCAGGAACACCCATGGGAGCTGGAAACACGAGTGGCCGAGAATGACGGGAGCAACGACATTGTAATCTTCCTCGGCAGATTCGCCTTCGAGTACGATTACCACACCGGTGGCGCCCACCGGGACTGCGATCTCCTGAAGGCTTGCCTCAGTTAGTCCGTAGCGTCCCGAGCCAATCGTATCTACCGTAATTACCTCGAATATTCGCGGATTGATGTCGTAGTAGGCACCCCCGGGCAGGATGGCCGCCTGTCTTCCCATCTGTCCGCCGTTCAGCAGAAAACCACGGCCGTCCTGAAAAAGATCGCATTCGACGTGCCGGCACAGTGTATGGTCGGGCAATGGATGGGCGCCGACCAGCGCCACAACAACCCCGATTGTGTTCGGAGGTACATAAACCTGCGTCACGTATGTAACGTTATAGATGAATGGCGATCGCAGGTGAATGCTATCGGCTGAAAGGGTCACCGCGTGGAAACCCTGAGCCCGTGGGCCGACCCGCACCTTGAAGTCATTTGAGTCAGTCCGCCCGAACTTGCGGTAGACGAGCCCTACATGTCCCGTCGGAATCCTCCGCACGGATGTCGCCAGCAGATAGACACCGCCGAACAGCAAGGCGGCAAGAGCCAACCAGCTCAGGACTTCCCATCCTTCACTCACCCTCGCTCCATTCCGCGAGCCGGAGGTGAACTGCCATCACCGTCAGCCGCCACCGATCATGCCAGGTGCTAAAGCGCTCGACCTGCGGATTGCGGAGTGTCGGAAAGAACCCAACGGGATAGTCCGCAGGACTGTCCGCGCGATTGATGAATTTCCCGTACCGTGGTGTCACTTTGTCGCCGACACTCCTCCAGCCCAGAGACAATGCCAAAACGGAGAATGGGTCGGACGAACCTCGCCGGCGCGCGGCTAGCCGACGGGACAACTGCGCTCGAAAGCCCTGCGTCCCCCGGAGTACTCCGACCACGCAGCATCGATCCGATCCAGCAAGCTGAAGGGCACATATGCGCCGTCCTTCTGGCGCATCCATCCATCGTCCAGGCGCCCCACCGTTTCGAGTAACAACGTGGTCGTCAAAATGTCTGCGTACTCGATCTGGCCTTCGGCCAGAAAGGACCGAACCTTCCACGATGAGGCCTCGACAGGAGCGAGCACCGTCGACGCAGGCCGGTGTGCTGGTCGATGCAGCACGATCGGTGGGCACTCGCCGGAGCCCGCCGAATCCTTGTGACACATTGCCTTAAGTTGGCCTATCTCGCCGCTGCCCGGCAGGGCACCTCCACGAGCATCGAAGTACTGGCTACTGGCCAGCAGAAAGAGGCGTTCCCCGCCCAAGAGAATCGGCAAGAACTGGCGATCATGTCGTTGGCCCTCAAGGATCTCTCGCCCTACCCAGTCCGAGGCCCCGGCGGCGGGCGACATGACCACGATGATGGCAAGCGCATACCTGAGTCGCCACTGGATCTCCTGCGGAAACTGCCCGCCCCACGCCAAATCAACATCGAACCATACAGGAAGATCGAACCGGCGCAAATGGTCGACAAGTCGGGCCACATAGGCCGCGTCGTCGCGTGCATACGAAATGAAGAAGGAGGATGCCTCTTCGAATAAACTCTCCCCTCGCACCTGCTTTTCCCATCTGCAGCTCCCGGCTGCAAGCGCGCGCGCAACCCAAACAGCACGTATAAGTACCACCTCTGCGCCGACCACCACAAGAAGTGCTGCCGCGCCGCTTCCGCTCATCCGCCTTGATCAGCCACGGGGTGAGTGGGTCAGCCTCTGCGTCCGTCGTTGTGATCTTCACCTCCGCTTTCTGATCTCCGTGTCGGTCTGTGGTCGTGCTCGGGTGGCCGATGCTGCCATCGGTGGCACCGGTTCCACGGGCCGGCCAAGGTTCCTCGGGTCGGGGACCGGCACGTGTGGAGTGGTGGTTAGGCGGGTGCGGCGCCCAGCGCGTGGACCTGAAACGGCTCCTGCCCTGGACCGCGACCTGCACGCCTGGGCACAGCCACTCCGCCCCGGTTGACACTCCCGCCAACCCGTCACGACGTCGCCGCTCAGCTCAGGAACGGTCACGCCGCACCCGGCACGCCAGAACGCGACTTCCAAATACATGCGAAGTAACGGACCGAGAATCCGGGCCACAATGATCTCTTCACTCCCGTGAGGACGGTTGCCGCATCACGTACAAGAGCAGCAGACTACCGGCCCTGATACCGGCACACTCACGTCAGTCCATCCAGGCGGGCCCATCCCGCGATCCTGGCCCGCACTTGACGAGACCGGGCAGCGTCCACCCGGAACCCCGATCCCGCCCACCTGTTGAAAACGCGCATCCGCAGCGCGTACTGGCTCGGCGGTCCCTACGGCTGACGCTGGTCCGGCTGAACGTCGCCGGCCCGGTCTCCCCACACGAGGGTGGAGGGACCGGGCTGGCGTGATCACGCCGCCAGAACCCGTGTCAATAGGTCATGCAGGCTGATCGATCAGACGTCGCAGGTTCGTCGCGGGTTCGTCCTGACCAGGACATCCACCCGGCGAAGGTGCGTTGACCTGCTCGATCGTTGGCGGCAGTTGTTGACGTCGTGTGACCCTGATCGGCGTCTCACGGCCTAGCGACGACCTGATCTTGAAACGGAGGTGCGATCCGGACCGTCGGAACCAAAAGCGCATCTGGACAGTAGATGCCCGTACAGCACCGTCTGTGAGCTGCGCACTCGTCGGTACGTTGGTCTGCCACTGGTTCTTGGGTGCTGGGTGTGTTGCTGTCAACCTACGCCCTCAGGTTGCCGTTGCCAGGCCGCGCGCATCCCAGCGGTGCTCGATCCGCACCGCGTCGCTTCGCGCTGCCCGTCGCGAGTGTCCAGCCCCTACAACGCACTATGATTACGTGACCATTCACTCCGCGTTGGGTGTTCGCGCGAAGCTCAGCCGCGCTCGGAGGCACTTGGCGGAGCCGACGAGGCGGCGAAGGAGTACCACTGCCGACCCACGTGAACGTAACGAGGTGTCGACAGGATCCGACTGCCGGAGCGAGGTACGCCATTACGAATGGTAACCGCGTTGTCGCGCGGAACGGGCACGAGGAGAAGGGATCCGCTGTGAACCGGATGTGGCCGACCATCGGCCGTGCGTGGGAGAAGGCCGTCCCCGCGTTCACCGTCGTTGGCGTTCTGTCCGGGTTCCTGCAGCTTTTCCAGGCGGTGGCGGACGGCGAGATATCGGTGTTGCTGACCTCAGTTGCCTGCCTGTGCGCTGTCCCCGTCGTGATGGCGGCACCTGCGGTGTGGCGGGACCGGCGAGGACCGCGGCCCGACCCCGAGTCGACCGACGCAACCGAACCCTCGGCACAAGATCAGGGCCGGCAGCCTCCCACCGGCGGCTGGTTCCGCCGCCTGTTGGTCGGCTGTGTTGCCGTGACCACCGTTTCGATCCTGGTGACCATGGCATCCGTGTTGTATGTCGCTACGGCCGGTCCGACGCATCCCTCCGACCCGGCTCCGCGGGAGC